>DASYOB010000062.1:0-101917 GCA_036008175.1 Allostellaceae bacterium | reverse complement strand
TGGCCGCCGCGACCGGCGCTTCGGGCAACTCAACGGCCCTCGTCGGCACACCCGACACGGTCGCGAAGGCGATGCTCGAATACTACAAGCTGGGCGCCACCAGTTTGCTGATCCGCGGCTACGATCCCCGGCCGGACGCCGTTCAGTATGGCGAGGAACTGATCCCGCGCCTCCGCGAGCTGGTGGCCGACTATAACGCCGCGCCCGACGCGGCCAGCGCGTGAGGCGATAATTCCTCGCCGCTCTACCCGAAGGTCAGCGTTTGCGCAGCCAGTAGTCGGCCGCCGCGGGAAATACCGTATCGCAGCGCGTCGCCTGGGGCGGGCCGTCCAGCGTGTCCGCGGCCGCGCGCCAGACCGCATAGTGCGGCGCGGCGCGATGCGCCTCCAGCGCCGCCTCGTCCCGGTAGACCTCAAAGAAGTAATAGACGTTCGGGTCCTGCTGATCATGCAGCACGTTGAAGCGCAGGCAACCCGGCTCATCCTTCTCGGAGCCGAGGGCATCCACCTCGATCGCCTGGAGGAAGCGCTCGCGCCCCTCCGGCTTGACGCGGACCTTGACCCACATCGCCAGCATATGGCCCTCCTTTGACGACAAGATACGCTTAACCGGGCCCCGTCTCGGCCAGCTAGGTCGGCTAGCGCAGGCGCGGGCCCGGATCCATCCCGAGATACACCCGGCCGCAGATCGGATACCACTCCGGCGCGATCGTCACGGTCTGGCCGACGACATGCAGGTCGCGCCAGCATTCGGCGAGGCGGCTCTCGCGCTTGAACGAGGTGCTGCCGCCATGCCGGTACACCAGATCCATCGCCTCGCGCGCGCTGTCGCCGGCGTAGATCGCGGCGAGCCGGCAGCGCGCCCGCTGCTCGAGGGTGGTCTCGTTGCCGGCCGCGACCGTCGCCCACAGCTCGGCGATCTGCGCGCTGCGATAGGTGCGCCCGGCATTCAATATCGCATCGGCGCGGCCGATCGCGTCCTGGACCTGCGGGTTCTCGCACAACAGCGCACCGGTGCGGCCGCGCGGTGTCTTGCCGCCGGCGAGGTCGATCAGCGCGTCGAGGCCGGCCCGTGCGATGCCCGTGATCACCGCGCTGTGGTGCGGCCCGACCCAGCACTGGACCGGCAGCTGATACATCACCCCCGGCCAGCGCGCCCACTGGTTCTCGAGCGGGATGCCGATCTGCGGCATCGTCCGCCGCTCCGGCAGGAACACGTCCTTGACCGTCCAGTCGAAGCTGCCGGTGCCGCGCAGCCCGGCGACGTCCCAGCTCCCCGGCACGATCTCCGCTTCGGAGCGGGCAAACACGCCGCGCCAATAGAGCGAGCCGCCATCCGGGTGGCGGCGCGGCTGGCCGTCATCGCCAATCACCTGGAAGCTTCCCAGCATCCAGGAGGCCTCCTGACAGCCGCTGCCGAACTGCCAGCGCCCGCTGACGCGATAGCCGCCCGCGACCGGCACCGCTTGCCCGCCGCCGGGCACCGCAGTGCCGGCGATGATCGTGTCGGCACGTTTTCCGTAGATCTCTCCGACTCCTTCGTCTGGCAGCCCAAGCGTCACCAGTTGGCCGACGCCGCCATTGCCGAGGTTCCAGCCGACCGAGCCGCAGCCCTCGGCCAACCGCTCGACGACGCGGAGATAGGTCAGCGTGTCGACCTGCAATCCGCCGAGTGTGCGCGGGATCACCATTCGGTAGAAACCGGCTTCGCGCAATTGCCCGACCAGAGCCGGCGGCATGCGCTGCTCGCGCTCGATCTCATCACGGTGAGCACGGAGCACCGGCTGCAGGGCGGTCGCCGCCTCGACCAAAGGCTGCGCCTCGACATCCACCGGCAAGCGCGTCTCTTCGACCATCGTGTCCATCGGCTCCTCCCGCCGTGCAAAGCCTACCACGTAGCCCGTCGGGCGGAAGAGCGACGTGTATTTCGCCGACCATGCTTCCTTCGTGAAAATCAGCCGGCGGCGATGTTTTGCGCAAGGTAGGCTCGATCGGCTACTCGGCAGCCCGAAATGAACCCCATTTAGGGGCGCGCGTAACGCCAATATTTGTCTGATATTACTGCTGACGGAAGGGTACTTCGTTCAACGGGATAGCGTGGCCAACCTCGGCTTGCGGTCCCGGATTTGCAGGGGCGACGGCACCGTTTCAAGGGGCAATGAGCGATGGGCAAGCCGTTTCATCTCGGGTGGTTTCTGCAAGGGTCGAGCGCCCAGGCCTGGGGCGAAGCCTGGACCGGCCATATCGGCACGACCTGGATGCAGCCCACCTTGTTTCTCGACCTGGCGCGAACGCTGGAACGAGCCTGTTTCGATTACATCCTGATCGAGGACTCGTCCTATGTCGGCGAGAGTTGGGCCGGCTCGACCGACATCTATCTGAAGAGCGGGATCGCCGTCCCGCGCCAGGATCCATCGGTTGTGGCTTCGCTGATGACCGCGGTGACGTCGAGGATCGGCATCGTGCCGACCTTTGGGACCTACGCCTATCCGCCCTATTTGCTGGCCCGGCTGATGGCGACGCTCGACCAGGTATCGGCCGGACGCGCGGGCTGGAACATGGTGACCGGCAGTTCCGATTACGCGGCGATGAATTTCGGGATGCCCGGAATGCCGGAGCACGATTTGCGCTACGACATGGCCGACGAATACCTGGAGGTCGTTAACGGGTTGTGGGATTCCTGGGAGCCGGGCGCGATCATCGCCGACAGCGAGACCGGTACTCTCGTCGACTCGGCGAAGGTTCATGCGGTCAATTACGAAGGCCAATGGTTCAAGACCCGCGGCCCGCTGAATTCCGGCCCTTGCGTGCAGGGCCGTCCTGTCATCGCCCAGGCGGGCGGTTCGCCCCGCGGCCGCGAATTCGCTGCTCGTCACGCCGACACGATCGTCTCGCACCCGAAGGGCATCGGCGCGATGAAGGCGTATCGCGATGATGTCCGTTGCCGCATGGCGGCGCACGGCCGCGACCCCGACCGCTGTAAGGTCTTGTACCTCGTGGCGCCGATCCTCGGCGAAACGGAGGCCGAAGCCCAGGAGCACAAGAGGATGCGGGCGGCGCGGGCGGCAGTGCAGATCGAGCAGCGCCTCGCCCATTTCGGTAAGACCCTCAACATAGACTTTTCGGTGTTCGACCTCGACCAATCGATGGAGGGCGTCGAGCTGACGACCAACGGCCATCAGCAAAACCTCGAGCAATTCCTGCGCATGGCGGGGAACCGTACCCTGCGCCAGGTAATGGCCGATTACAGTGCCACCGGGCTTTCGGTCGAACTGGTCGGCACCCCCGACTCGGTCGCGGCACGCATGGGTGAGGTCATGGCCGAGGTCGGCGGCGACGGCTACCTGTTTTCGCTCCCCAACGTCAGCCGCCGCACCCTCGCGGAAATCGAGGACGGGCTTGTGCCGGCCTTGCAGCGCCGCGGCCTCGCGCGCAAAGCGTACACATACCCGCAGTTCCGCGACAATTTGCTGGAGTTCTGACGCCCATCAGTTCCCGCTCCGGCCAATCTTTGCCGGCAGCAATATCCCCGCTTCGATCTCGATCGATACGCAACGCCTTTGAGGGCGTTGCACCTCCGTATTGCGGGCAAAATCGCGCAGAAGCCCCGCGGGAGAACAGGGCTTCCGGCGGCGGGTGCGCGATTTGGTAAGACGCGATCGGTTAGCCCGTCCTTCAGACCGTCAACACCACGCAGGTGAGAGGAATTTTGCTAGACTAGTTGCGGGCCGTGCCGTTCAGGGTCACCAAAAATGCGGTGCGGGCGGAATCCAGTGTCCCCACGGCGTGAAATGCGGGGGGACCGGATGCCAGCCAGGCCCACATCCGCCGGCGACCAACTGGACACCGGGCGCGGGCAGCGATTCCGGCACAGCCGGCCCGCTCGGGACAGCATTCGCCGCAAGCGGCAGCGCCACAAAGGCAAATGCTCCTAGCAATGCAGAGACAGCGACACGCATCAGGACCTCCTTCAATGACGTACCAAACGCCCGTGCGCATCGAACCAGATAGTCGGCCCGGGCGCTGCACGCCTTGACGGAGGTCAATTCATGTTCGGAGCATCGAGATCCGGGCCTACTCCGCCGCAACCGGCTGCAAAGCCGCCGCGGCGGTCTCGAAATAGCGGCGGCCGCTGGCGCGCTGGTTCTCGTAGATCGAGCCCTGATGCTCGGCCGCCGGCAGCGGCAGGCGCACCGGCACCGGCGCGAGCCGCGGCTCCAGGGTAGGCGCGCCGGCGAGCAGCAGCTCGTCGAATTTCTCGATGCCGCCGGGAAAGCCGAGCAGCGGCCAGGCATCGGCGGCGCGGTACTGGAACAATAGGAAGCGTCGTTCCCGGCCCGAGAAATTGGTCGCCGAGCCGTGCACAGCGCGCACATGATGCACGGTGATCGAGCCGGCCTTGCCGAGGCAGGGCATCGCTTTTGACAAATCGATGCCGCCCCCGCCCTTAGCCAAATTTGCCGGGTCCATCGCGCCGCAGAACCGGCCGTTCGGGCCGTGATGGTCCCAGATCGGCCCTTTGTGGCTGCCTGGCACGACCAGCATCGGGCCGTTCTCCATCGTCATGTCGTCGAGCATGATCCCGACCGCGGCGAGGTCGTCGTTGGTGTGCGGGTAGAACGCCCAATCCTGGTGCCATTCGACCGGCGCGCCGTAGCCGGCCGATTTCATGTTGAGCTTGCCGGTGTCGAAGCGGACGCTGCCCCAGAGGTCCTTCAGGATCGCGACGGCATTGTGGTTGCGGCTGGCGCGGAAATAGGCCGGGTGGTGAAGATGCGGCGCCTTCAACCGCCGCACCCTCGGCTCGGTCGGCGAATGCGAGTCCTCAAGATCATAGATCTCGTCATTGGCGGAGACGGACGCGGCGTTGCGCACGAACTCGTCGGTGACCCGGCGCAACTCGTCGATCTCGGCGGCCGAGAAGACATTCGGCACGACGATAAAACCGTCCCGGTCGTAGGCAGCATGCTGCGCGGCGGAAAGCATCGGTTGGGCCTCCTTATCCCTTCGTTGACAGGCCGGCGCGGCGGGCGAGCACCGCGTGCACGGCGCCAACATCCTCCGCGACATAACCTTGCGCCTCGGCCTCGTCATAGAGCGGCGCGGCGGCCGCCAGCATCGGCGTGTCGACCCCGAGCGCGCGGGCGAATTCGGCGATGATCGCGCTGTCCTTCTGCAACACATGCATCGTCGCAGTCGGCGGGGTATAGACCCCCTTCGCCATCATCGGGCCTCGCAATTCGAAGATGCGCGAGGTGCCGGCGCCGCTGCCGATCACCTCAAGGATGCGTTCGGGATCGAGCCCGGCCTTGGTGCCGAGCACGATCGCCTCGGCGGCGGCGACGTTGTGCACGGCGACCAGCAGGTTGGCGACGAATTTCATGCGGCTGCCGTTACCAAAGGCGCCGAGGTAATGGCTGACCCGGGCAAAGCCGGCAAAAGCGTCGCGGCACCGGGCAAACGCTGCCTCGTCGCCGCTGCCGTAAAGCGCGAGGTCGCCAGTGACGGCCTGAGCGCCGGTGCCGGACAGCGGACAATCGAGCATCGTGATACCGGTGGCGGCGAGCCGGTCGCGCGCCCTTTCCTTTGCCTCGATCGGGAAGGTGCTGATCTCGGCGAGAATGAGGCCCGGCCGCGGCTCGGTAACGAGCGCGTCGGCGGTCGAATCGAGCGCCGCGGCACTCGGCAGGCTGGTCAGCACAAGCTCGGCGCCGTGGACCGCCTCCGCTGCTGAGCCTCGCACCGCAATACCGGACGATGCCGCTGCCGCGGTCTGGCCCTTATCGACATCGAAGCCCCTAACCGTGAAGCCTGCGGCGAGCAGATTGCGGGCGATTGCCCCGCCCATGATGCCGAGCCCGATGACGGCCATATTGCGCACAGGCGGCGCCATGTTCCGGCTCAGGGCTGGATCGGCTCGCCGCGCATGTATTTGCCGCGGCCGAACAGGAGGGTCGGCCTGTCGGTATAGGCGAAGCGCTCGACGTGGCCGATGAAGATGATGTGGTCGCCGCCGTAGTGGCGGAACTCGTTGCGGCACTCGAAATGCGCCGCCGACCCGATGATGATCGGGGCGCCGATCTCCGGAATGATGTGGTCGACATCGATAAATTTGTCGTCGCTCTGCTTGGCGAACTTGTTCGACAGCTCGATCTGGTCGTAGGCCAGGATGTTGACGACGAAATGCGTGCCTTCCTGAAAGGCCGGCAGGCTCTGCGCATAGAGCGAGCTGCTCCACAGCACCAACGGCGGGTTCAGCGACACCGAGGTGAATGAGTTTGCGGTCATCCCGTGGAGTTTGCCATCGCGGCTGCGCGTGGTGACGATCGTCACGCCGGTGGCGAAGGCGCCGAGCGCATTGCGCAGCTCGCGCGGGTTGAACCCCTCGGCCGAGGTATCGTGTACCGCCGCCTGATGACTGCCCGGAAGATCCCTTGACACTGTCGTCCCTCGAATCTGCCGACTGGTTCTAGAGCGTCGCATCGGGCGATAGGCCGAGCACCACGCGCCCGTACATTGCCCCGTTGATGTCCCAGTTCAGCACGTAATGCGCATTCGCCGCATGCACGTCGCGGAACGCGCGCTGTAGCGGGTTTCTCGCATAAATCGCGCCACCGCCGGTCGCGCCGAACAATACGTCGACCGCCCTGGTGCAAAGCGTCGCAGCGTAGGCGCCATCACGGCGATAGCGGGCGCGCTGGTCGAGGTTCGGCACCCGGCCTTCCTCGACGATCCGGGTTGCTTCGTCGCAATCCGTCAGAATGACCGCCCGCGCCGCGTCGGCGATCGCCGACGCCTCGGCGAGATGCACCTGCAGCGTGACAAAATCAGCAAGGTTGCGGCCGGTATAGTAGCTGGTGCGAGTGCGCGTCGTCTGGGTGAAATACTCGATCGCACCCTGGGCGATGCCGAGCGAGACGCCGGCGATGCAGAACGCGAACAGGCTGATCGCCGGCAGCTGATACAGCACCGCCGGGTTGACCTCGCTGCCCGGATTGGGACCGCCGGTGATCTGATCGACCGCAACCGAGCGGTATGCCGGCACGAACACGTCCTCGACCGCGACATCCTTGCTGCCGGTGCCCGCGAGACCGATCACATGCCAGGTATCGATGATCGTGTAGTCGCTCGCCGGCAGCACGAAGATGCGGGGCTCGGCAATCCCGGCCTCCTCGTCCTGCATGATCGCACCGATCAGGTTCCAGGCCGCGGCATCGACCCCGCTCGAAAACGGCCAGCGACCGCTGAGGCGATAGCCGCCGGGCACCTTGCGGGCGCGGCCGCGCGGAAAGATCAGCGCCGAGCCGATCAGATTGTCCGGCGACTGTCCCCAGATCTCGTCCTGCGCCTGTTTCGGCCACATACCGAGGAGCCAGTGATGCGCGGCGAGGTTGGCCAGTACCCACGCGGTCGAGCCACACCCGCGGCCGATTATCGACACCAGCTCGACGATCGAGCGGAACGGCAGCTCGCCGCCACCGACGCGTTTCGGCTGCAGGATGCGGAAGAGCCCGGTGCGGTGCAGATCCTCGATCGTCTCATCTGGTATGCGGCGCAGCTCCTCGGCGCGACCAGCGCGCTCGCGCAGCACCGGGGCAAGCGCCTCCGCGCGCGCCAAGAGCTCCGCGAAATCCGGCGGTGCGCCGGCCGGGGTCATCTTCGCGTCGGGCATTGCGGCACCTCTCTGGTCGCCGGCCAACCTGGGACGGCGATGTTCCCGAGCCCAGTCTACTCGCCGCGCCCGGTCTCGGCGAGATGGTCGATGATGGTGGGATGGCCATGGAAGCGAAGGGTCTTGGCAGGCTTGCCCGAGCGCAGGAGGCTCCCCCCTGATTTCTTATAAATTATTTCTCCTACACTTAAAATTTGTTGCGTAATGCTCACGAAGCTCTCCGATGTTATGGATCTATTAACCCAGATTGCCGATGAATGTGGCGATCAGAGCCACCAAACCGACGGTCAGCTGCCATGTGGAATCTTTCTGGGGACGACGTCGAGCAAGCCAAGGAGCAGCTCAAGGGCCGGCGCGCCGCGATTAAGGCTCGTTACGACGACGAGATGAAACGGGTGGACGACGAGCTTTCGACGCTCGAAAAGTTCGAGAGCGCCGCCGTGGAGTTCATGTCGCAATACAAAGGCGAGGAGGGGGCGTCCGAGCTCGTGGTCGAAACGGAACTCGCGGTAGAAGAATCGGCGGCGATTACCGAGCCCGCGACCGAGGAAAACGACCCGATCGGCGCTCACAGCCCGGTCGAGGAGCCTGTCGAGGCCCGCGTGAAGGCCCCGGCTGAAGCAGCGGCTGAACAGACCGGCTCATCGCGCTGGCGGCTGCGGCTTAACGGCAGCTCCGCCACCGAAGCGGCGTAGCGGACTCCTTCCGTCAATCGTAAACGGGCCCACCCACCGCGCACAGCAACGGGCGGTCGGCTCTGCCCGCCCCCTTTGGATGCCGCCAAACGGCGGTTCTGCCGCGGCACGCTTACGCGGAAGCGGCGCATCGGTGCAGCGCGCGGTGCTATACTGCTGTCTGCGCCAGCAGGCCGACGCGGCGTAAAAAAATCATTCGGGGAAGGAACACGTCATGGCGAAATTCCTGATCACCGGCTCATACACCGCCGAGGGGCTGAAAGGTCTGTACAAGGACAAGGCGACCGGGCGCCGCAACGCCGTCCGCCAGGCGCTCGAGAGCGTCGGCGGGAAGCTCGAATCGATGCATTACGCGCTCGCTGAGTACGACGTCGTGATCATCGCCGAGGCGCCGGACGCGGTCGCTGCCAGTGCCCTCTCGCTCGCCGCCTCGGCGACCGGTTTGGTACACACGCGGACAACTGTATTGCTGACGGTTGAGGAGGCCAACAAGGCGCTCGCCACCGCCGTCAAGTTCCGCGGCGCCGGGGCCAAGTAGCCGAGCCAGACCGACCAGCCGGGTGCTTCGGTTCGCGATAAGATCGGCGGGCGTGCTCGCTGCCGCTGCCCTGTGGTCGCTTGCCGCCGGAACAGCGACCGGACAAACGCCCGTACCGCCTCCGGTCGCGGCGGTTGGCGATGGCCGGTTTTCGGTGAGCGAGCCGGCCGGCACGGGCATTTTGTCGATCTATACCTCGCAGGACTGGAGCCAGCCGCTGTCCGCGATCCGTCGCGTTGTGATCATCGTTCATGGCTACGAGCGAAATGCAGCCGATTATGCGCGGATGATGCTCGGTTTGGTTCCCGGACCCGGCGGCTACGTTGGTGTTGACGCCGCAGTTCCTAGCCGCCGAGGACGTCGCCGCGCACAACCTTCCTGACACGATGCTGCGCTGGCAGCGCGGAGCTTGGGAGGGCGGCAACCCGGCCGATGGACCGGCCCCACTCAGCGCGTTCGACGCATTGGATGCGCTGCTTGGCAAAGCGGCGGATAGACGAGTTTTGCCGAACCTATCGCAAATCGTGCTCGTCGGGTTCTCAGCGGGCGGTCAGCTAGTCCAGCGTTATGCCGTCGTCGGACGAGGCGAAGGCGCATTCGGACGTGGCGGGATCGATTTGCGCTATGTCGTCGGCAGTCCGTCTTCTTATCTTTATTTCACCGAGGATCGGCCCCGCCCCGAAGGCGGCTTTGGCCCGTTCGCCGAGGCGGCGGCGTGCCCGAATTTCAACCATTGGAAATACGGGCTCGCCGGCGACCTGCCGCGCTATGTCCAGCCCGCGCTGCAGGACGGCGCGGCGGCGCTCGAACATCGCTACATCGAGCGCGACATCGTCTACCTCGTGGGCGCCAGGGACGATGATCCGAACCACCGTTTCTTGGACAAGTCCTGCGCCGCCGAGGCGCAAGGGTCGATGCGCCTTGCCCGGATACAATCTTTTTTTCAGCAATTGAAACAACGCGACAGCCGTGCCTTCAAGCAGCAAATGTGGGTGATCGACGACGCGGCCCATAATGCGGCGCGGGTGCTGGGTTCGCCCTGCGGCCGCGCCGCACTGTTCGATACCGGCGGCTGTCCGGATAAATGATGGAGCCCTGATGATTATTGATACCCATGCGCATGTCGTGCCCGGCACGATGCTCGACGCCTTGCGCAGCGAGCGACGGCTGTTCCCATCGGTGCGTTTGCATGAAGGCAGCACGCCCCGCATGGAGTTTGCCGGCGGCGGCCCCGGCCGGCCGATTCAGCCGCGTCTTTCCGATCTTGAGCAGCGCCGCGATTGGCTTCGGAAAGCACGGGTCGATCATCAGCTGGTCGGCGGCTGGACCGATGTCTACGGCTACGAATTACCGGCGGCGGAAGGTGCCGATTGGGCGCGGTTCTACAACGAGCACATGGCCAGAGACGCGGCGGCGCTGACCTCCTTGACCGCGCTGGCCACGGTACCATCGCAGGACGGCGCGCTGGCAGCGCGGGTGCTCGAAGAGGCGCTCGATGCCGGCTTCAAGGGCGCGATGATCGCGACCCAGCCGAAAGGAGTGGGCGGCAATCTTGACGACCCCTCGCTCGACCCGTTCTGGGAGCTCGCCTCGGCGCGCAAGGCCGCGATTTTTCTGCACCCGCATTACATCTGCGGCGACGAGCGGCTCGCTGGCTACGACCTGGTCAATGCGGTCGGCCGCCTGGCTGATTCGACGATCGCGGTCGCGCGGCTGCTGTTCTCCGGGCACCTGACCCGCTTTCCGGGAGTCAATCTGATCTTGTCGCATGGCGGCGGCGCGCTCCCCTATGCGCTCGGCCGGCTAAAGCGCAACCACGCGATCCACCCGGACTATGCCGACCCGGTTCCTGGTTTCCAGAGGCTTTATTTCGACACTGTGTTGTTCGAACCGCGGGCGTTACGCTTTCTGTGCGACACGGTCGGCGCCGACAAGGTCATGCTCGGCTCGGATTACCCGTTCGGAATCGGCGATCTCGATCCATGTAGGATCGTTGATAACACTCCGCTTACAGAGCAAGAGCGCCGCGCCATTCTCGGCAACAACGCGATGCGGGTCTTCCATGTCCAGTGCGGCTGCGGCATGGCGGCGAACGGCTGATGGATGACGGTCTCAGGCGGCCGGCCGGGAGGCGGTCAAATCCGCCCTGGAAACCGCGCATTGTGGCGGGAAGGTGACAATGGCTGCGGTCCCGGCGCCGAGCGTGCTCTGAAGCACCAGCTTGCCCTGATGCAGCTCCATGATCCGCTTTGTCGCGGGGAGACCGAGCCCGGTTCCCGCGTGCTGCCGGCTCACCGGACTGCCGACCTGCACGAATGGTTCGAGCACCCGCGTCAAATCTTCCGGCGCGATGCCAATCCCGGTGTCCTTTACCGTGATGGCCACGCCTGATTGATGATCGAACCCGCCAAAGATCTCGATCTGTCCCCCAGCCGGGGTGAACTTTACCGCGTTGCCGATCAGGTTGAAGAAAACCTGGCGGGCCTTGCGCTCGTCGGCCCGCAGCATCGGCAGGTCCGACGGGAGCCTGATATCGACCGCGAGCCCGGCCTTCTCGATCGGTGGCCCGCTGACCCTGACCACCGCCTCGATCACCTCTCGCAGATCGAAGACCTCTTCCTGCAGTTCCAGCTTGCCGGCCTCGGCCTTGGTCACATCGAGTATGTCGTTGATCAGATTGAGGAGGTGCGTGCTGCTGAAGTGGATGTCGGCGATGTACGAGCGATACTGCTCGTTCTCGATCGGTCCCATTACCTCCTCTTTCATGAGCTCGGTGAAGCCGATAACCGCATTGAGCGGCGTGCGCAGCTCGTGGCTCATCGTGCCGAGAAACTCGGATTTGGCGCGGTTGGCGGCATCGGCTTGCTCCTTGGCATGTCGAAGGGCCGCCTCGTAACGGACGCGTTCGCTGACATCGCGCACCACGCTGACGACCTCGACGACGCCGGTTTCGGGGTTGGCGGAGCGCGTCAGGCTCGCCTCAACCCAGATATAGGTCCCATCCTTGCGTCGCCCGCGATACGTCACGGGACCGACATCATCGCCCTGTTCCAGATGCACTAGCGCCTCATGGACCTTGGGCAGATCGTCCGGATGGATGATGTCCACCGCCGACATCGCCAGAGCTTCGTGCGGCTCATACCCATAGAGCCGGCGGCAAGCCGGAGAGATGTAGGTCCGCCGCTGATTGCGTGGATCAAAGCGGACGATCATATCGAACGAACTCTCGGCCAGCAGCCGGTAACGGCGCTCGCTGTCAAGCGCAACGCGCTCGGCGTGGCCGCGGCGGCGCAGCTCCCGGACAAGCGCGATCGCGAGCAGGATCGCCGCGACGGATAGCCCCAATATCGCGAAGGTCACCGCCATCGCGTTGCGTTCCTTAACCCAAGCCGATTGGCGGCACCCCGCCGAGGTTTGGGCCCTATGATGCACGGGAGATAATTAACGTTCCGTCGCCAAACCCTTGATCGGAGTATTTTTTACCGCGCCGCGTTCCGTCGCGCTGCTCAGCGGAACCTTCCGGGACTCAATGGTTTCTAGCTTTGTAATTTTGCGTCATCGCCGATGTTCATATAGTCACCGCGGTGAAAGCAATATGCGCATAATAGGCGTATATTGAGCTTCGGCCTCCCGGGAGGATCGCATGGAACGCGGTCATTACATCGAAACCAGCAACATCGCGTATTTCAGCCACCAGTACGACAGCGAGCATGCCGATATGCGGCGGCTCTACGAACAGGCCAAGCTCGACCAGTGGAATGCGGCGACCGATATCGATTGGGGGCAGCCGCTGGAGGGCGATGGCGGCCTGATCGCCGACGATCTCGTCGACATCTACGGCACCAAATTCTGGGACCGCCTCTCGGATGACGAGCGGGTGGAGCTCAATCACCGGGTCGCGCGCTGGCGACTGACCACCTTGATGCATGGCGAACACGGCGCGATGCTGGTGTGCAGCCAGATGGTCGAGAACGTCGTCGGCCAGGACGCCAAACTGTTCCAGGCCTCGCAAGTCGTCGACGAAGCGCGGCACAATGAGGTGCTGCATCGCTATATCGCGTTGCGCCTCGATGGCGAGACCTATCCGCTCGCCGGAAATGTCCAGGAGATCTTCGATACGCTGCTTGGCACGTCCGCCTGGTATCTGAAGACGATCGGCCTGCAGCTTGTCGCCGAGACCTTTGCGGTATCGCTGTTCCGCATGCTCGCCGAGTCGTCCAAGGACGCGATCCTGCGCCAGGTTTGCCGCCGCATCCTGCAGGACGAGGCCCGCCATATGGGTTTCGGCATGCTGTCCTTGCCTGCGGTCGTGGCAGAAGCTTCGGCTTCGGAGCGCCGCGAGATGGAGGATTTCGCGGTCTGGGCGCTCAACCGTACCCTGCGCGGCATCTTCCCGCTCGGCGCCTACGAGGACATGGGCTTCGATCGGAGCGAGATCGAGGAAATCCGGCTGATGCGCCGCGAGCGGGCGGCCGGCGGCGACGAAACCGCGTTCCGCAAATTCTTCCGCCGCGACTTGCACCAGGGGCTCGTACGCAACCTGACCAAGGTCGGAGTGCTGACGCCTCGCATCCATCCCGATCTCGCCTCGCTCGGCATCTCGCTCGAAGCCGCGTAGCCACGGGGAGACTACCCCCTCAACCCCGGCCGACCGTGGCGAGCGCCTCGGTCACGGCGAGGGCGTCGCGCAGGGCTACGGGGTCATGGGTGCGAATGAAATCGACGCCGTGTTCGGCTGCGTATAGCTCGGCGGCCAAGGTAGCCGCGCCGAGTTCGCTCGACTGCTGGCGTCGGGTGATCGCGCCGAGAAAAGATTTGCGCGAGACCGAGACCATTATCGGCAGGCCGAAGCGGCGCTTCAGCCGACCGAAATGTGCCAGTACTGACAGCGAGGCCTCTGGCCGGCTGCTCAGAAAAAAACCCATGCCTGGATCGAGGATCAGCCGCTCGCGCGCGACCCCGGCCTGCTCTAGCCGCGACACGCGTTCGCCGAAGAGATCCTCGATCCGCCGCCACACCTCATCGGCGGCAAGGTCTACCCGCTGAGCGCGGCCGTCCTGCTGCACCGAATGCATGACAACGAGGCGGCAGCGGGCGCCGGCGAGCTCGCCGTAGATAGCCGGGTCGGGAAACCCGTGGATATCGTTTAGGTAATCAATGCCACGGTCGATCGCGAAATGCTGCACCTCCGGCCGATACGTATCGATCGCAAGCGCGATCCTGTCTGCCTGAAGCGCAGCGATTACCGGCTCCAGGCGGCGGATCTCCTCCGCCGCTGCGACGGGCTTTGCCGCGATATTGCTCGCCGCGGCGCCAAACTCGACAATGTCGGCGCCGCCGGCGACAAGTCGCCGCGCATGGACGATCGCCGCCGCTGGATCGAGAAAGCGCCCGCCATCCGAAAACGAATCCTCGGTGATGTTGACGATGCCGACGAGAACGGGGCGCGGCATCGGCTCAAACCGGCCGAACCCGTTCGAGTACCGCGCCGACACCCTCCGTCTCCGGAAAGACGTCGAGCTTCTCGACGCTGACCCGAATCTGCGCGACGCGCGGATCGGCGAAACAGGCATCGCAGATGCGCTGAGCAAAACCCTCGCAGAGATCGATATGCCCCGAGCCGGCGATCTGCCGAATGGCGGCAACCACATGCTCGTAATTGATGACCCGGCGGCGGTCCTCGCTCGGAAAACTCACCTCTTCCGTGGCGGTCAGCTCAACCGAGACGCGCACGCGTTGCGGCCGATCGCGTTCAGCTCGGCGAATGCCGATGCTGCACATCAGCACGAGGCCACGGACGATGACGGTGTAGCGGTCCGCGCCGGCCATCCGTCTCAGCGCTTGAGCAACGAGGGATCGTGTACCGTCGTGTCCTGGCCGCGTACCGGATCGGCGATCGCCTGCTCCAGACCGCGGACACCTTTCCATTCTGCGTCGGGGCGCGCCCTTCCGTCGCTGCCGAACTGGTCGATGCCCCAATAGATTTCGAGACGGTGATTGTCGGGGTCGCGGAACTCGATTGCGAGCTGGCAGCCAGCCCGGCGACGGCCCTCGAAGTCGATCGTGACGCCGTGTCGGATCAGGTGATCGCGGGCGCGCAGCACCTCGTCGAGCGTCGCGACCTCGAATGCGATGTGGTTGAGTTCGACACTCTCGGAGGCGGCGGTCATCGAGCCTACCAGAGCGATCCCGTGGTGGTCGGGATTGCAGCGCAGAAACGCCATGCCGCCCGGCACCATCTCGTCGGGATAGACATCGGAGACCTCCAAGCCGAGCACCTCGATGTAGAACCGCACCGAGTGGGCCACATCGCGCACATTGAGCACGACGTGTCCGATCTTGCCGATGCGGAACGGCAGCCCGCGTGGCCGGCCTAAGGCCTTGAGCGTCTCGGGATCGATCATCGTGTCAACCCTGTCGCGGCGGCGGGCCGCCCGCCATTCGGTCGAGTTTTGCCGCCATGATGAAATCGTTTTCGTGCAGGCCCTTGATCTTCTTGGTGCGTAGCGACACCGTCGCATAGCCCCAGCCGAAAGAGATGTCGGGGTGGTGCATCTCGGTTTCGGCGAGCGAGGCCGCTCGCTCGACAAACCCGAAAGCCTCGCCGAAATTCTTGAAGCGGTAGGTCCGCTCGATTCGCGTCGCACCGTCGGCAAGCGTCCAATCCGGTGCTTGCCGGCGATAATCTTCGGCTTCCTCGCGGCTGAGTGGCGGTATGCCGCCGCGGCAAGGGGTGCAGCTCTTCTCGGCGAGTGCTGATTCCATCGCGATCCTCTCCCCGAAACGCGCAGGATTGGACGGGAACGGCGCCACAGTGCCATATTGCGCCGGCTTTGCAATCCGACGCGATGCCCGCCGCGGTCCCGGCCACCCGACAAACGACACGATCATGACTTGGATGCGGCCGTGCTTCGCAGCCCGCTCCTGCGCTGTTGCGCTGCTTCTAATTTTGTGTGGCCAGCCAGCCGAGGCTGCGGCAAAGCCCGCGCACCGCTGGCAAGCGGTTCTCGCGGCGGGCGACAATGCCCAGCCGGTGTTCGATAACGCGGTCGGCAAGATCGCTCGCCAGCTCGCCTCGCGTGGTGTGCCGGCCGAGCACATTCATCGGCTGAGCGCGAACGGCACATCCGGCAACTCTGGCGCGGAACCGGCTTCGGCCGAGCGGCTGCTGGCGCGGATCGCCTCGCTACCCGCACGCCGGGGCGATCGCTGCCTTTTCTTTATTACCTCGCACGGCCGGCAGGACGAAGGCGTTTGGCTTGGGTACGACCGCGAATATCTGGAGCCCGCGGCCCTGGCGCGCGCCCTGTCGAGCGGTTGCGCCAGGGTGCCGACCGTCATCATCGTTTCCGCGTGCTACAGCGGAGCGTTTGCCGATGGGGCGATGCGGGCTCCGAACCGTATCATTCTGACCGCGGCAAGGCCTGATCGGCCATCCTTCGGCTGCCAGGCCGACCGCACCTACACCTATTTCGACGAATGCCTGATTGCGGCATTGCCTCGCTCGCCGACATGGCGTGCAGCGTTCTCCGACACCGCCGCCTGCGTGGCTCGGCTAGAGAAGAAGCTTGCGGCAAATCCATCCGAGCCGCAGGCTTGGTTTGGTGCAGCGGCGCGCAACCTGCGGGTCCCCTGATACCGCGCGTCCTTCAGTGGACGATGACGACGCGAACCTGGCCCTGCCGGTGGGTGACGGTCGCCGCAACCTCGCCGTCGAAGCGGTGCAGCATAACATCGGCGACCGCATCACCGAGCCGCAGCTGGCGAACGTGCAGGTACTCGAGAAAAGCGGGCAGCATCGGTTGCTCGAAGCGGATCTCGCCGGCGCCGTGATCGAATTTGAGCCCGAGGCTCGCTTGCACCAGCGCGAAAACCGAAGCGCTGGCCCAGGCCTGCGGCGAGCACGCGACCGGATACATCGTCGGCGCGGTATGCCGGCGCGCAAAGCCGCAAAACAATTCGGGGAGCCGCCGCGGATCCCAATACGAGGCAGCATCGAACAGCCCGCTGAAGATCCGCAGCGCCGCCTCCTTGTGGCCATAGCGCGCGAGGCCGAGCGCGATCAGCGCATTGTCGTGCGGCCACACCGAGCCGTTATGATAGGAGATCGGGTTGTAGCGCGCGGCCGACATCGCCACGGTTCGGATGCCCCAGCCGGCAAACGAGGCGACCCGCATCAGCGTAGCGGCGACCCGCTCCGCGCGCTCGGGGGCGGCGATGCCGGTCAGCAGCGCATGCCCGGCATTCGACGCGATGACCCGGCAGGGTCGTTTATCGCCATCGAGCGCAAGCGCGTAAGTCGACAGTTCTTCGCACCAGAACGCTGCCTCGAATTTCTGCCGCAGCCTTTCTGCCTCACCGTCTAAGCGAGCGGCGGTCTCCGCCTCGCCCAGCGCCCGCGCCAGACCGGCGGCAAGCTTCTTCCCGGCAAACACGTAACCCTGCACTTCACAGAGCGCGATCGGACCTTGGGCGAGGCTGCCATCAGCATGGAAAATCGCGTCGCCCGAATCCTTCCATCCCTGATTGTCGAGCCCCGTGACGCTGCGGCGCTGGTATTCGACAAAGCCATCCCGGTCCGGATCGCCGCTCGTGTCGATCCAGTTCAGCGCAGCCAGGACGTTCGGCCACAGGCTGCGAATGGTGTTCAGATCGCCGGTACGTGCGTAGTACTCCCCGACCAGCATCACGAAGAGGGGAGTGGCGTCGACCGTGCCGTAATAGCGCGCAAACGGCACCTCGCCGAGCCGGGCCATTTCGCCCTTGCGCATTTCGTGCAGGATCTTCCCCGGCTCGGAATCGCTCTCCTCGTTGGTCTCCGTTGCTTGCGTCGCGGCAAGTAAACCAAGCACGCCCTTGGCGATCGATGGGTCGAGCCATAAAGTTATCAAGGCGGTGATGAGACCGTCGCGTCCGAAGACGGTGCTGTACCAGGGGATGCCGGCAAACGGATACGGCCCTTGTTCCGTGTCGGTCATCAGCATGTACAGGTCCGCGACCGAACTCCGAGCCAGTTCATTGAACACGGCATTTGAGCCCTCGATCGCGGCGGCGCGTCCGCTTGACCTCCTGAGTGCATGCCGCGCGTCGCGCAGCGCGCGGTAACAGCGGCGGACGTTCCAATCCTCGCCGCCGGGATCGCCGCATCCGGCACGCAGTGCAAACCGGCACCCTTGACCGGGCCCAAGGTCGAGGACGAACTCTGCGCTCGATTTGTCGAGTTGCGATGGCGCCGGCGCGAACCGCAACATGGTGGCGCGCTCGACGTCATCGAGCCCGATATAACGCAGCGCGACGGCATCGGCTGAAAGCCGCTCGGCCCAGCGTTTGCCGCGCCGTGCCCGCTTTTGTCCGCGCACTTCGAAGACATCGACGAAATCGGCTGCGAAGCGCAGGCTGAACGTCACGACATGGCGGCGCAGATCGAAATTGCGGACCTGGAGCAATTCGTAATAGGCCGAGCGCCAGATGAACTGGCGCCGATTGACATAGATCAGTTCGCGATGCAGCACGCTGCCGTCGTCGGCTGTCGTGTCGGTGTTGGCCAGATCGACCGGCAGCACCGAGCCGTCCTCGGCCGGGTTGGAACTCAACAGCAACGGGCGGTCGCCGTTCAGGCGCAATTCCAGCTGCGACAGGAACCGCGTGTCCTGGTGATAGAGACCGTCCGGACTGCCGGGTTCGCCGACCATGTCGCCGAACTGGTTCAGCACGGCGAAGGTTTCGCCGTGCTTTAAGATGCGGGTGCGCGGCTCGCGAAGCGCCTCGGTCGCCTCGATGCGGAATTGCGATTCGTCCTCGATTTCCTCGGTCGCACCGACCGCCATGATGATTTCCCCCTGCCGCAGGCGTTCAGTCGGCAGCTTGTGCCGCGCGCTGGGTCTGGTCAGCGAGAAATTCCGGCACGCTGCTTTGCGGTGTCAAAATCTGATCGTAGATCCTGAGATAGTCATAAACCATCCGCTCGGCCGTGAAGCGTTGTTCGAAACGCCGCCGGATCGCGCACCGATCGAGCTGCCTGGCGAGCGGAACCGCCGCCGCCGCCGCATCGACGGAATCGACGATAAAGCCGGTCAATCCGTCCTCGATGATCTCGGGTACCGAACCGCGGCCAAAGGCGATCACCGGCGTGCCGGTCGCCATTGCCTCGATCAGCACCAGACCGAACGGCTCCGGCCAGTCGATCGGAAACAGCAGCACCGCCGCGTCGCCGAGAAACGATCCCTTGTCGGCTTCGCCGATCTCGCCGACAAACTCGATCAGCGGATCCTGCAACAGCGGCACGATCGCGGTCTCGTAATAAGCGCAATCAACCGGGTCGACCTTGGCGGCGATCTGTAGCGGCAGCCCGACGTGTCGGGCGATCGCGATCGCTCGGTCGACTCCCTTTTCGGGGCTTACCCGACCGAGAAACGCCAGATAACCACCGTTGCCATCGCCACGCCGATGGAGATCGCGCGGCAGGCCGTGCAACACCGTCCCGCACCAATTGGCCCAAGGCATCGGCGTCTGCTGCGCCGCAGAGATCGACACCAACGGCAGATCGGGGAAGGCGCGCATCATCACCGCAAGGTCGGACAGATCGAGCCGGCCGTGCATGGTCGTTACCGTCTTGTCCGGGAACTCCGCAAAAAACGGAAAGTGCAGGTAGTTGGTATGGAAGTGGAGAATATCGAACTCATCCACGCGACGCCGTACCCGATCGAGCATCGCCAGATGATAGACAAGCGGATCTAGGACGCTGCTGTCGAGCCGCAAGGCGTAGTCGCAACCCGGTTCCAGCATCGCGCTCGTCTGCGAATCGCCGCTCGCGAACAGCGTCACCTCATGCCCGATCCGAACGAGCTCGTCGGTGACATAGGCGACGACCCGCTCGGTGCCGCCATAGAGCTGCGGTGGGCAGCTTTCGTAAAGCGGCGCGATTTGCGCGATTTTCATGACCTGAACCATTCCCCTGAGCCCGCACCGGTTTGCAGGGCCATCGTACGCGAACGCACAGATCCGCCGCTCGTCCCTGGCCGCGACCCTCGGTCACCCCCGGGTAATACTGTCCAATTTTTTGGTATGCGGTTTCGGACATTGAATCCTGAGCGTGGTTGACCCCCGCCGGCAAATGGCCAGATCAATCGAGGCCGGAATTAACTCGAATTCCGGCGTGCCGTCGCCCTGATCGAGCCGAGGTTCCGATGGGTAAAATCGCAGCACGATGGATTATCCAAGCCGCAATAGCGGCCCTGCTCGCTATAGGTCTGTTGCCAATGCCGGCTCGGGCCGACGGCATTCGCGGGCTTTGGGCAGGTACCTACTGGGGTGAGCCTAGCGCTGCCCTTCTCGCCCATTTCGGCAACCGCGCGACGGTGCTGCCGCAGCCGATCGATTTCGGCGACAGCTATGCCGATGTGGTGCTGCGGAATTTGCCGGTCGGCGGCTATCCGCTGATCGCTTTCTTCCAGATGGACAAGATCACGCATGGGTTGAAGCGCATCCAGCTCGAGCGGCAGCGGCACGGCGTCAACCCTCCGGCGTTCCGTGGCGTGCTAAGCGACCTCGATGCCGAATTCGGCGATCCCGACGCGATGTGCGGAGTCGGACCCGGGCCGGCGAGCGGGTACCAGGCGGCGGCCGAGCGAATATGGCGTCGAGATGGCGCGGTCATTCGCGCCATTTTTCGAGACACGACAATCGAGGCCTTCGAGGGCTGTCTCTCCGGCGATCCGAGTGTCTTCGGACCCTGCGGGCTGACTGGACAGTTGCTTGTCCGCATCAGCCCGCCCGAAAACGATCCGGGTGCATGCGCAGCCCCAAGCGGCGCTCCGCGAGCCGCGGGGCGCTAAACCGGACGCCTAATGCGTCAGCTGGCCGCGGATCTCGCCGCCCGGGTTGGCCGCGGTGTGAATGTTGACGTAGCACTTTCCGGCCTGCAGATCGGCCATTTGCGCAGGAGTCATCGAACCCGATCCGGTAATCGGACTGGTAGGATTGTTCCCCAGCGGCACCGCCACTCCGGCATTGGCCCCGGCTGCGGCGCCGCAGTGGATGTGCGCCGCCGTCGCCGGACCGCTGAGCCCGGTGAACTCGACCCGCCACGACAGCTGGTTGGTCGTACTGTCGGCGTTGACTTCCGCGGTTCCCTTCCCCGGCGAGTTCGTCGGCGGAACCTCGGCGGCCCCGCCGGAAGTTGCCTTGTAGGCGACCATCGCTGCCTGCGCATAAGGCAACGTCGCCGCCGCCGCAAGAAAACCGAGAACGACTACCGTTTTACGCATTCTGTCCTCCCCTCTGTGCCGATCTCCGTGTGTTGCAGCTCCAAGCCGCGCCGGCACCCGCGTATAAAGGAGACCCTAGCCCCGACGCAACCCACAGCTGGGACGATTTGCTTTTTTTGCCGCAAGAAACCGGCAGCCGCCATCGATGTTGCCCGCATACTCTTTCGCTTATGCTGCGGCGGGTCGCAACCTCGTCCGCCAACCTATGCCAGGTCTCAGTGTCTCCACATCACCGGTCCGGACGCCCGCCGCCGCGCGGTCGGCGCGAGAGCGGCACGCCTATTTTGCTTGGTCGATTGGCGCGGTGGCCGCGATCACCGCCGCTCGGCTCGTCTGGCTGGGCCTGCAATCAGCCGATCTGTACCCCGACGAGGCACAGTATTGGTTTTGGGCGCAGCATCCGGCGCTTGGCTATTATTCGAAGCCGCCGCTCGTCGCCTGGGTCATTGCGCTGACGACCGAGCTTTTCGGCGATAGCGAATTCGCGATCCGCCTTGCAGCCCCGCTGTTGCACGCCGGCACCGCCCTGTTTGTTTATGCGGTCGCAGCGCGCCTTTACGACCGGCGGACAGGATTTTGGTCGGCCGTGGCCTACGCCAGCCTGCCTGCGGTATCGCTATCGGCCTTCATCATCTCGACCGACGCGGTCCTGCTGCCCTGTTGGGCAGTGGCGCTCTATGCCTTTATTCGGGCGCGCGAGGCGGGCGGTGTCGGTTGGTGGATCGCGGTCGGGCTAGCCGCCGGAGTCGGGCTCCTCGCCAAATACGCGATGGCGTACTGGCTCCTTTCGGCGTTCGGCTATGTGGTGTTAGTGCGTAGCGAGCGACGTTATTTCCGGCTGCTGCTGGCCGCCTCGGGCCTCGCATTGCTGATCTATCTGCCAAACCTATGGTGGAATTGGAGCCACGGTTTCGTCAGCTACCTGCATGTCCGCGACAATGCCGAACTGTCCGGGCCACTGTTCCACCCGAGTGCCCTTCTTGAGTTCTTCGGCTCACAATTTGGGGTGTTCGGACCGCTGTTCTTTGCCGCGCTGATCGCAATCGTCGCCCGCCCGGGCTTTTTACGCGACCCGCGCGCCAGCCTCCTTGCAGTTTTCGCTCTGCCGACCCTGGCGATGATGCTCGGTGTCAGCCTGCTGTCGCGGGCGCAGCCAAACTGGGCGGCGCCGACCTATGTTTCCGCGGTCGTGCTGGTCGTCGCCTGGGCTCTTGGTGGCGGCTGGCGCCGGGCGCTTCCGGCGTCTATCGCCTTGAACCTAGCGGCAGCAATCGTGCTGTTCGGAGGGGTCGACGCGCTCGCCGCGGCCGGCATCGCCGTCCCTGCGAAATATGATCCACTGCATCGCTTGCGCGGCTGGCGGATGCTCGGAGAGAGGGTCAGCGCGATGCTGGCGACCCACCCCGGGCTTACCCTTCTCGCCGATGACCGCGAGTTGCTGGCCGCTCTGATCTACTACGTCCGCCCGCATCCTTTCGGCGCAGTGGAATGGAGCCCGATCCCAGGGATTACCGACCAGTGGCGGCTCGCCAACAACATCGACCGCCATCGCGGCGAGGATTTCCTTGCCGTGACCGAACACGGGCTCGCCGGTGAGATGCGACCCCAATTCGCTGAGCTGACGCCGATCGCGACGATATCGATCGACTCCGGCCCGGCCGGCGGGAGGAGCTACGCGCTCTACATCGCCCGCGGCTACCACGGCCGGGTCAAGCCGTAAGCTCCAATGGCCGCCGGCATAACTCCCGGGTCGCGCCGTAGCGCAGCACGGTCTCGACCGTGCCGCCGTCGAGCCGCTGCAAACGAAATCGCTGCGTCTTCTGTTCTGGGCCCGCGAGATGCATGACCCCGATCGTCTCGTGCGGCGCATGGGGCTCGACGAAGAGGCCGCTGCGCTCATCGAAGGCGGGGACCGCGTCGCCTGCCAGCCAGTTGCAATAAGCGGGCAGAAAGTTGACGGGAAGCCTCTCCGCGAAGATCCCGTAGTTGAGCGCGGTCTGTTCAGCATAAAAGAAGCGAGTGCGCTGCAGAACCTGGGCGATCAGGTGCTCCCAGGCCTGCCAATGCGGTGCCTCTCGGTGTAGCGCGAAGACCCCGCAGTTCACCATCGGATTGCGGCCGAGCCGGTCGGCGGCGCGCCAGCCGAATGCCTCGCGGTAATTCTTCCACGCCAGCGTGCGCCCGAAGAGCTTCGGGCGCTTGTAATGCCGCTTGTAGGCGCGGTCGATCTCCGGGACGATCGCCAGCCGGTCGCGGCCCGCAGCAGCGCGATACAGCTCGATCGCCCGCCAATCCTGCAGCCAAGCGTCCGCGTCGATCCAGAGGTACATTTCATAGCCCGGGAAATGCCGCGGCAAAAATGGCCGTGCGACCTGCGCTTTGAACGACTCCGCGGCGCGGTCGCGACCCGGAAAATCGAGATCCCAGCCCGGGCGAACCAAATGGGTCACCCGATCGGCAAGCCAGGCGCGCTGCTCCGGCAGGAGGCCCAGATCGAGCACGCCGATCGCAGCGCTGGAGCGCTGCGCTCGCACCGACAGCACCATGTCCTGAAGCAACGGAAAATAGCCGGCGTCGGCAGCGCTGGCGATAATAAGATCGGCCGCTGCCCCCGCCGCGATCACCGCAACAGCCGGTAGCCGCCCGGTTCGGTCACCAGGATTTCGGCACGGGCGGGATCGCGCTCGATCTTACGGCGCAGCCGATAAATGTGGGTTTCGAGCGTATGCGTCCTCACCCCGGCATTATAGCCCCAAACCTGGTCGAGCAGGGTATCGCGTCCGATTGTCCGGTCGGCCCGGTAGAGAAATTGCAGGATCGCGGTCTCCTTCTCGGTGAGCCGCACCATCTTGCGGCTGTCTTTGTCGCTCATCAACTTGGTTATAGGGTCGAAGCTGTAGGGCCCGATCGTCAGAACCGCCGCATCGGCGGGCGCGCTCTCACCCAGATGTGCCCGCAGCCGCTCCAATAGCGTACCGAGCCGGAACGGCTTGGCGAGCTGATCGGTGGCGCCGCTGTCAGCCCGCGTCAGGCAATCGGCCTCCCCGTCGCCGCCCGTCAGCATGATGATCGGGGCGGTGACACCAGCCGCACGCATCAGACGACAGAGTCGGCGGCCATCCATGTCCGGCAGGATGACGCCGAGCAGGACAGCATCAAACGGCTCACGCCGGATCACGGCCAAGGCGGCCGCGGCACTCTCGCATAGAAGCGCGGAGAACTCGGCGTGTCGCTCCAGCTGCTCGGCCAGCGAGCGGCGCAAGGCCGCATCGTCGTCGACAATCAGGATCCTGCGGTCACCCCGCATGCTGTTCTGCGCCCCCTGCAATCCTCAAACCCTACGTCTTCGCGTTAAGCGATTGCTTCTTTATTCGCGTTTCCGACGAACCTTATCCCCGACGGAATACTAGCCCTGTTCCAGCCGCCCGTCCCGAGATGACGCACCTGTCGGCACGGGTTACGTATCGCAATCTAAGCACCATCTCTTTCGAGGGCGGCCCACTGTACCGCTCGCGACCGGGTGTTTTGGTCTGGCTGAGGCGCGCCCGCTTGTGCATTTGCGCTCAGGCGCGGTTCGGTCGGCAGTCATGCGCCAGAGGTGGATCATTTGCGCGGCACCCTGGGCTATAGTGACGGCGACAAGAGGTGTGACGTGGTTGAACGGTTGGGCGCATCGCTGGACTCGTCGCGGCCACCCGGTCGCGCCCTCGACGCAGCGATCGTCGCGTTGCGGCGCGGCGAGCCGGTGCAGCTCTCCGGCGGCAGCGACGCGATGCTGGTGCTCGCGGCCGAGTTCGTCGACGAGACCAATCTGCGCCGACTCTGCGAGGTGTCGACGCGCGCGCTCCGCCTGGTGCTGACCCGCCGGCGCGCCGTGGCGCTGGGCTTGGCCGGGCGCGATGCATTGTCTGGCGCCGTCTCGATAACCCTGCCGCCGCAGCTTTCCGCGGCGGTCATCCGCAATCTCGCTGATCCAGCCGCATCGCTCGGCGTCGAGCCGCCCGGGCTCGGGCATGAGCCCGTTATTGCCGAGGGCGCCGAGCGCGCCGCGGTGGCGCTCGCTAAGCTCGCCGCGCTGTTGCCGGCGGCGCTGATCCTGCCGCTTGCCCCGGCCGAGGCGGCGCTCGCCCGGCGGCGCAGCGATATCGCTTTTGTCGAGATCGAGGAGGTGTTGACGCGCCGGGCGGCGATGGCTGCGTTGACCCAGGTCGCAGAAGCCCGGGTACCGCTCGCCGATGCCGAGGATGCGCGGCTCGTCGCGTTCCGTCCGGGCGATGGCGGCAGCGAGCATCTCGCGATCCTGATCGGCGATCCCGGTCCCGGCGTGACGGTTCTGGCGCGGATTCATTCGCAATGCTTCACCGGCGATGTCCTCGGGAGCCTGCGATGCGATTGCGGCGATCAGCTGCGCGGCGCGATCGCCGCGATCGCCGAGGCCGGTGGCGGCGTGCTGCTCTATCTTGCCCAGGAAGGCCGCGGCATCGGCCTCGTCAACAAGCTGCGCGCCTACCAGTTGCAGGATTCGGGGTTCGACACGGTCGACGCCAACGAGCAACTCGGCTTCGACGCCGACGAACGGGTCTACCTCCCAGCGGCCGAGATGCTGCGCCAGCTAGGCTTCAACACGGTCCGGCTATTGACCAACAATCCGGAAAAGGTGGCCGCGCTCGGGCGCTACGGCATTCACGTCATCGAACGGGTGCCGCATGTCTTCCCGGCGAACGGTCACAACGAGCGGTACCTGCACACCAAGGCGACCCGCAGCGGCCACTTGCTGTAGGCCGAGCTCCGCCTAGCCCTCGGCTGCACTCGCAGCGACGCGGCGGGCGCCGAAGATGGCGGTTCCGACCCGGACGTGCGTGGCGCCGAACCGGATCGCGGTCTCAAAATCGGCGCTCATCCCCATGCTGAGGCCATTGAGGCTGTTGCGCCGAGCGATCTCGCGCAACAGCGCGAAATGCAGCGCGGGCTCCTCGCGCTCGGGCGGAATGCACATCAGGCCGACGATCGGCAGCCCGAGTCGGTCGCGGCACTCGGCGATGAAATCGTCGGCCGCTTCCGGCAGGACACCGGCTTTTTGCGCCTCCTCGCCGGTGTTGACCTCGATGAAACAAGACGGCCGACGACCGGTACGCTCCATCTCGCGGGCGATTGCCTCGGCAAGCCTGAGCCGGTCGACCGTTTCGATTACGTCGAAATGGGCAACCGCGTCGCGCACCTTATTGGTCTGCAAGGGGCCAATTAGGTGCGACACGAGGTCCGGGAATTCACGGCGCAATCCCGGAAATTTCGCGAGCCCTTCCTGCACCCGATTCTCACCGAAGAGGCGCTGCCCGGCTCGCAGCGCCTCGCGCACCGCCTCGGCCGGTTGCGTCTTGCTGACGGCGATCAGCGATACCCCCTCGGGGGGACGCCCGGCAGCGCGCGCGGCCACCTCGATTCGGCCGCAAACCGCGGCAAGATTGCCGCTAACTGCTCCTAGAAACGGCACCTCTTCCATAACGGCTCCATTCCTGGCAAAAAATATCCCGCTGACCGCGAGCCCGCTATCGCCGCGGTCCTGGAATCGCGCCATGCATATTCGCCATTACCGCCTGTTGATCCTCCTGGCCGCAAGCCTTTCGTTGCTGACCGCGTCTTGCGGCTCAAACCGTCCGAGCGACGCTTCGATCCCGGTCGAGACGACGCTCCCGAGCAATACGCCTCCGCCGGTCGCGCCCGAGTCTGGAATGGACACCGAATCCAGTATTTTCACGGTGCTGGGTCTCGCGAAAAAACCCTCTGAGCGCCGCCAGGGACCGCAGACCGGAGATGACGTGAGCCCAAGCTTGTGGAACGCGGCGCATGACACGCTGAATTTTGTGCCGCTCGCGGCGGAAGACCCGGCGAGCGGAATGCTCAAGACGGAGTGGTACTCGCCGCCGCAAAAACCCGACGAGCGGCTGCGAGTCACGGTTCTGATTACGTCGCGGTCGTTGCGAAGCGACTCGTTCGCGATAACGGTCGAGCGTGAGGAGCGTTCGCCGGGCGGCGATTGGAAACAAACCCCGATCGCGCGGCAGACCATTGCCGATTTGGAATCCGCAATCCTGCAGCGCGCACGCCAGATTCACGCCCAGACCTATCGCGATTCGATGTAAACCATGGCGGCCGCGGGCAAGAATGCGGCGCCAGGAAAAACCATGTCGCGCTACAACTTTCGGGAAAATGAGGCGAAATGGCAGCGGCTCTGGACGGAGTACGGCTTGTTCAAGGCGCGCGAGGACCCAACGCGGGTAAAATACTACGTTCTTGAGATGTTTCCGTACCCGTCGGGCAAGCTGCATGTCGGCCACGTTCGCAACTACACGATGGGGGATCTCGTCGCCCGCTATCGCCGCGCTCAGGGCTATAACGTGCTACATCCGATGGGATGGGACGCCTTCGGCCTGCCGGCGGAGAATGCGGCGATCGACGCCAAGGTGCATCCGGCCGACTGGACGCGCGACAACATCGCGACGATGCGCGCGCAATTGCAGCGCATGGGCTTCGGCTACGACTGGACGCGCGAGATAGCGGCCTGCCACCCGGAATATTACCGGCACGAGCAGAAGATGTTTCTCGACTTCCTGGCTGCGGGGCTCGCATACCGCAAGGAATCCTGGGTCAATTGGGATCCGGTCGAAAACACGGTGCTGGCCAACGAACAGGTGATCGACGGCCATGGCTGGCGCTCCGGCGCGCTTGTCGAAAAGCGTGTCCTGGCACAGTGGTTCCTGCGCATCACTGCGTTCAGCGACGAGCTGTTGGCAGCGTTGCAAACACTCGACCGCTGGCCCGAGCGGGTGCGGTTGATGCAGGAGAAGTGGATCGGCCGCTCGGAGGGGGCGCGCGTGCTGTTCCCGATCGCCGGTCGGAGCGAGACGGTCGAGGTGTTCACGACCCGGCCCGACACTCTGTTCGGCGCCTCGTTCCTGGCGTTGTCGCCGCATCATCCACTGTCGGCACGGCTTGCCCAGGCCGATCCCAGCCTAGCCGAATTTATCGTCGAGTGCGATCGGCTCGGCACCAGCGAAGCGGTCATCGAGGCAGCCGAGAAACGCGGCTACCGCACTCCGCTGGAAGCCGTCCATCCGCTCGACCCGAACCGGCGAGTTCCGGTCTATGTCGCCAATTTCGTACTGATGGAATACGGCACCGGCGCGATCTTCGGCTGTCCGGCGCACGACCAGCGCGATCTCGATTTTGCGCGCAAATATGGCCTGCCCGTCATTGCGGTGATCCTGCCGCCGGGCGAGGACCCGGCACATTTCTCGATCGGTGACACCGCTTATGTCGAGGACGGGATCGTCTTCAATTCTGATTTCCTCGACGGGCTGCCAGTCGCGGAAGCAAAGCGCGTGGTCGGCGAGCGGCTGGAACAGCTGGGCCGAGGCGAGCGGACGATCGCGTACCGGCTCCGCGATTGGGGGGTGTCGCGCCAGCGCTATTGGGGCTGCCCGATCCCGCTCATTCACTGCCCGAAATGCGGCATCGTGCCGGTGCCGGAGAAGGACTTGCCGGTCGAGCTGCCGCAGGATGTCAGCTTCGACGAGCCCGGCAACCCGCTCGACCGCCATCCGACCTGGAAGCATGTTGCCTGTCCAACTTGCCACGGCCCGGCGACGCGTGAAACCGACACGCTCGATACCTTCTTCGATTCGTCCTGGTATTTCCTGCGCTTCTGCTCGGCCCGCGCGCCGATAGCGTTCGACCGCGCCGCCGCCGAGTACTGGATGCCGGTCGACCAGTATATCGGCGGGGTCGAGCACGCGGTCCTGCACCTGCTCTATTCGCGATTCTTCACGCGGGCGCTGAAGCGGTGCGGCTATATCGATCTCGACGAGCCCTTCGCCGGGCTATTCACGCAGGGCATGGTCCTGCACCAGACCTACCAAAACAGCGCCGGGGAATGGGTTTTCCCGAAGGAGGTGACAGAGGACGGTAGCGGCCGGCTCGTCGATTCTACCGGCCAGCCGGTCACGATCGGCCGGCTCGAAAAGATGAGCAAGTCAAAGAAGAACGTGGTGGACCTCGACGACATCGTCGACACCTATGGCGCCGACACCGCTCGGCTCTATTTGATGTCCGACAGCCCGCCCGAGCGCGACCTCGAATGGACCGATGCCGGGATCGAGGGGAGTTGGCGTTATGTCAACCGGCTGTGGCGCCTAGTGTCGGAGCGCGACGCCCCGTTGCCGCCGCCGGCGAGCGCGATCCCGGAACAGATTTCGCCGGCGCTCGACGCGATTCGCCGCCTCATTCACAAGACAATAGCGGCTGTCACCGACGATCTGGACAAGTTCCGCTTCAACCGCGCGGTGGCGCGCATCCGCGAGCTGACCAATGCGCTTGAAGACTTACCGGCAGGCGATCCCGGCGCTGGCAGCGTCTTGCGCGAAGGGCTGGATACGGCGGTCCGGCTCATCGGCCCGATGATGCCGCATCTCGCCGAGGAGATGTGGCAGACGCTCGGGCACGCGGAGTTGCTCGCCGACACGCCGTGGCAGAAGGCGGATCCCGATCTCGCCCGCGACGAGCAGGTGACGATCGCGGTGCAAGTCAACGGCAAGTTGCGCGCCACCCTCGATCTGCCGCGCGACGCGGCAACGCGCGAGGTCGAGGAAGCGGCACTCGCGCTGCCGCAGGTCACGCGCTTTCTCGAAGGCCGCACCCCGAAAAAAATCGTGGTCGTGCCAAACCGCATCGTCAGTGTCGTCGCCTAGAGTGAGGCAAAGATGACCGAGCGGCGCATTGTGCTCGGCTGGGCTTTCGGGCTGTTCTGCGCGCTTGCATCTTCCGGACTGCTTGCGGGCTGCGGCTGGGCCCCGCTTTACGCAGATCCCGAGACCGGTCCAGCCGACGATGAATTGCGCGCGGTCCGGGTCGTAGCGATTCCCGAGAGGATCGGACAGCGTCTGGAGCTGGCGTTGCGCAATTCGTTGAACCCTGAAGGGATACCGACACCGCAGCGATATCTCCTGCGCACGACCCTGACCACGGTGCGCTCCGACCTCGGCGTTCAGTCGACCGGGATCGGCACGCGCGGCAAGCTCGACGCCACCGCAACGTTTATCCTGTCTGACTCAAAATCCAGCGCGGCAGCTGTTGAGCACCACAACCCACGTCGCCGAATCCTTTGACATCGTCGCCAACGAATATGCCGCCCTTGTCGCCGAAGACGATGCCCGCACCCGCGCGGTCGAAGAGCTGCGTCGCGATATGCTGACCCGGCTTACGCTGTTCTTTCAGCGCCGCGCTGCTGAGACGAAGCCGGCCGGCACGCCGTGAAACTTGGTGCCGGACGGGTCGACAGCTTTCTGCGCCGGCCCGATCCGGAGATCCGCGCGGTTCTATTCTACGGCCCGGATGCGGGTCTCGTCCGCGAGCGCGCCGAAGCGGTGGCGCGGGCGGTCTGCCCCGATCTGCGCGACCCGTTCCGGGTCGCCGAGCTTTCGGCTGCGATCCTTGCCGCCGATCCGGCGCGGCTCGCTGATGAGGCGGCACAAATCAGCCTGATGGGCGGGCGACGTGTCGTGCGGATACGTGAGGCGGGCGACGCGCTGGCACCGTTGTTTGGTCGATTTCTTGCGGAAACGCGCAGCGACGCTCTCGTCGTCGTCGAAGCGGGCGATCTACCGAGCCGCTCGTCGCTGCGTCGTACCTTCGACGATTCGGCGCACGCGGCCGCGATCGGTTGCTATTCCGACACGGCGCGCGATCTCGCGGCGGTAATCCGCGAAGCTTTCGCCGCCCATTCCATCACCGCGGGTCGCGACGTGGTCGAATTTCTCGTCGAGCATCTCGGCGGCGACCGCCTCTTGACGCGCGCCGAGCTCGAAAAGCTGACGCTTTATGCGGGCGATAACGGGCGGATCGAGCTTGACGATGCGCGCGCCGTTGTTGCCGACAGCGCTGCGCTGTCGCTTGAGGATGCCGTGCTCGCCGCCGCCGAAGGCGACCCCGCCGCACTCGACCGAGCCATTGCGCGGGTATTCCAGGAAGGTGAATCGCCGGTGTCGGTCGTTCGGGCCTTATTGCGGCATTTACAGCGGCTGCACCGGCTGACGACGCGGATGCGCGGCGGCGGCTCGATCGAGGAGGCGATCCGCAATGCCCGCCCGCCGATCTTCTTCAAGCAGCAGGACAGCTTTCGCCGTCAGCTCTCGCGCTGGAGCGAGGTACGCCTGCGCGACGCGCTCGATCGCGTCGCCGATGCGGAATTCCGCATGAAGCTGACCGGCTCGCCGGCAGAGACCCTGTGCCGGGCTGCGATGCTGGATACCGCCAGGACAGCCAGCGCCCAAGCCTAAGGTCCGTTGCCGCCATTCGGCCGCGGCCCGAGTGAACTCGACCCAGAGTATGGATAGCTCAAGCCGTAGTAATAGGGATAGGCATAGCCGTATCCGGCCGCCCACGATCGGTAATGCAGCCGATGGCCATAGTGCAGGCGGTGATGTCCGCAGGACCAGTGATGCCCGACTCGCAAGCATCGCGCCTCGGCGACACCGGAAAATCCAGCGGCAACAACCGCGAAACCGGCAGCTGCGACCAACAGAGCGCTTTTCATCGAGATCTCCTGTTCTGGTTTATCGAGCCAACAGGATGATTTTGATGATGATCCGGTTAGATCCCTCTGAGGGAAATACTGGACGATAGTTCTACTTTAACTCTACAGGACCAGGCGGCGGCCGTTGATCTCTGCAATCGCACTTACCCCCGTCGCAGCAGGAAGATGACACGGTCGAGCTGGTCGAGGCTCGTGTAATGCAGGGTCAGGCTGCCGCCGCGTTGTTTTGCTTTGAGTGTGACGCGCAGGCCCAAGGCGGCTCCCAACTCGCTTTCGAGCGCTGCTGTGTCCGCATCGCGCGGGCGCGGTGCTCGCATGCGAGGCTGCGCCGCGTGACGGCGGACCAGCGCCTCGGTTGCGCGGACATTGAGGCCGCGGCGGACGACTTCGCCGGCAAGAAGGGCCGGGTCCGGCGCGCCAAGCAGCGCCCGGGCGTGGCCGGCGGACAGCATGCCATCTTCGAGCTGCCGCCGCACCGGCGGCGGCAGCGATAACAGCCGCAGCGTATTCGCGACGTGGCTGCGGCTCTTGCCGACCGCTTCGCCAAGGCTCGCTTGGCTGCGGTCGAATTCGCGCATCAGGCGGCTGTAGGCCTCGGCCTCTTCGAGCGGCGACAGGTCCTCGCGCTGCAAATTCTCGACGAGCGCGATTTCGAGCGCCTCGGAATCGCCGAGCGACCGGATCACCACCGGGACCTCGTGCAACCCCACCCGCTGTGCGGCGCGCCAGCGCCGCTCGCCGGCGATCAGCTCGAAATTGGCCTCCGAACCGCTAAGTGCATCCTCTACCGGCCGGACCAGCAAAGGCTGCACGATGCCCTTTTCGCGGATCGATAGCGCCAGACCCTCAAGCTCCTCCTCGCCGAAATGATGCCGCGGCTGAAACGGCGATGGGCGGATCGTCTCTATCGGCACCGAGCGTGCCGCGCCGGCATCGGCCGAGACCTTGGCGCCGGTCTCGCCGAACAGCGCAGCGAGACCGCGCCCGAGCGGCGCCCGCTTGGCGCGCCCCGTGGCACCGTCGCTCATGCCGATACCCCGGCAGTCGCTTTCGGCGCGCCTCGGCGCAGCATCTCGGCGGCCAGCTGTAGATAAGCCTGCGACCCGGCGCAGCGCTGGTCGTAGACCAGCACCGGCATGCCGTGCGACGGCGCCTCCGAGATACGCACATTGCGCGGGATCATCGTGTTGTAGACCTTGCCACCGAAATGGCCGCGAACATCCTTGGCGACCATGTCGCACAAATTGTTGCGGCGGTCGTACATCGTCAGCACCACGCCCTGCAGCACGAGGCGCGGGTTCAGCCCACGCTGCACCCGTTCGATCGTACCGATCAGCTGAGTCAGGCCTTCGAGCGCGTAGAACTCGCATTGCAATGGCACCAGCACCCGATCGGCAGCGACCAAGGCATTGATCGTCAACAGGTTGAGTGCCGGCGGGCAGTCGATCAGAACATCGTCGAACCCGGCCACCCGGCTGCGGATGGCCTCGGACAATAGGAATTCCCTGCGCTCGCGGCCGGTCAGCTCGAATTCGATGCCGGCGAGATCCGGGGAGGCGGCAACCAGCGACAATCGGGGCACGGGGGTCGTGACAATGGCTTCTTCGAGCCCGGACTCGCCAACCATCAGGTCGTAGGTGGTAACCGGCCGCGTCTGCCGCTCAACGCCAAGCCCGGTGCTGGCATTGCCTTGCGGATCGAGATCGATGACCAAGACGCGACGCCCGGCATCCGCAAGGGCTGCGCCGAGATTGACTGCCGTGGTCGTCTTGCCAACACCGCCCTTTTGGTTGGCAATGGCGATGACATGCCCCGATCGCGCCGCACTCAGCGCCTGCGCTGTCGCCCTAAGCGCGGCCGACTTCAGCGCCGCCTGTCCATCCGTCTCGTCTGGGGGCGATTTGTTCCAAGGAAAGAATGGCACCGCGGGGATCAGACCGGCTGGGATGAAGCGAGACGGTCATTGTCCAGGCTCGGCGCGCCGCGGTCAATTCTTCCGCGACGCCCGCTCCCTTCAAAAAAAGGCACACCGTTTTTGGGCCGATAAACCATTGCGAGAGAACGAGAAGCCGGTCGAGCGGCGCGCAGCCGCGCGCGGTCACCACATCGGCTGGGCAGGGCGTCATCGCCTCTGCGCGGGTGTTGTGGATTGTAATCGGCGCTGCGGCGATTCGCGCCGCCTCGCGCAGGAACGCGCATTTGCGGGCATCGGCCTCGACTAGCGCAACCCCCGGTACGCCCAGGATTGCCAGCACGAGCCCTGGAAAGCCGGCGCCACTGCCGAGATCGACGAGGCTTTGCGCATTACTCGGAAGGAACGGGAGGAGTTGCGCCGAATCGAGAAAGTGCCGGCGCCACGGGTCGTGGAGCGCGTTGCCGCTGACCAGGTTTATGCGCCCGGACCAGCGCTTGAGCAGCTCGGCATAGGCTTCAAACCGCGCCAGTGTTTCACGTGAAACACTCGTCAGCTCGGCAAAGCCCTCGGGACCCAGAGGGATCACGCCGCGCGCGGTTCCGGCCGGCGCTTCACATATTGCAGCAGCGCCACCAGCGCCGCCGGTGTCACGCCGGAAATGCGGGCGGCGGCGCCCAAGGTTGCTGGCCGCGCCGCAGCGAACTTGCCGCGGATCTCGGCCGAAAGGCCGCCGACCACTCCATAATCGAGCGTTTCCGGAAGCAGCAGTGCCTCGTCGCGGCGGAACGCGGCGATGTCGCGCGCCTGCCGTTCGAGATACCCGGCATAGCGTGCGTCGATCTCCAGCTGCTCGGCGATGTCGGGCGAAATCGCGCCCAGCTCGGGCCAGATCGCGGCGAGTCGAGCGACGTCGATGCCCGGTAGCGTGAGCAGGTCAGCGGCGGAGCGCGGTACGCCGTCGGCATTGACCGAAATACCATGGTGGCGCAACGCGGTCGGGGTCAGCCGCAATTCAGCGGCGCGCCGGCGCGCATCGTCGAGCGCCGTCATCTTGGTCGTGAAAACGCGGGCGCGCCCGGCCTCGACCGCGCCGTGGGACAGGCCGATGGGGGTGAGCCGCTGATCGGCGTTGTCGGCGCGCAAGATCAGCCGGTATTCGGCGCGCGAAGTGAACATACGGTATGGCTCGCTGGTGCCGCGCGTCACCAGATCGTCGATCAGCACGCCGATATAGGCATCGGCGCGGTCGAGCACGATCGGTTCCGAGCCGCCCGCCGATAGCGCCGCGTTCAGCCCGGCAATCAGTCCCTGGGCCGCGGCCTCCTCGTACCCTGTCGTCCCATTGATCTGGCCGGCGAGATAAAGCCCCGGCACTCGCCTTGTCTCCAGACTCGGGTGCAACTCGCGCGGGTCGACGTAATCGTATTCTATCGCATAGCCGGGCCGCCGCATCGCCGCGTTTTCGAGGCCGGAGATTGTGGCGATGAACGCCGCCTGGACCTCGCGCGGCAATGACGTCGAGACCCCGTTCGGGTAGATCGTGTCGTCGTCGAGGCCTTCCGGCTCCAGAAAGATCTGGTGCCGCTCGCGCTCGGCGAAACGCACGACCTTGTCCTCAATCGACGGACAATAGCGCGGGCCCACCCCGGTTATGTCGCCGGCATAAAGCGGCGAGCGGCCGAGATTGCCGCGGATCACCGCATGCGTCTTCGGATTGGTCTCGGTGATGTGGCAGACGATTTGTGGCGTGGTGATCGTACCAGTCAGAAACGAGAACGGCGCCGGCGGGTTGTCGCCCGGCTGGATGTTGAGCCCGGCATAATCGATGGTGCTGCCGTCGAGACGCGGCGGTGTGCCGGTCTTCAGGCGGCCGAGGGCGAAGCCGCAGCGCCGCAAGGTCCGCGACAGGCCGAGCGACGGCGCCTCGCCGCCGCGGCCGGCCGGGATCTTCTCCTGACCGATATGAATAAGGCCGCCGAGAAACGTGCCGGTGGTCAGCACCGCACGCCCGGCGGCGATTTGCCTGCCGTCGGCAAGGGCGAGGCCGCGCACCCGCCCTTTATCGTCTAGCAGCAGGTCCTCGGCCGCCCCTTCGACGATGTCGAGGCCGTGGATCTCGGTCAGCAGCTCGGCCATCGCGCGGCGATAGAGCTTGCGGTCGGCCTGGGCCCGCGGACCGCGGACGGCCGGGCCCTTGCTGCGGTTCAGCATGCGGAACTGGATGCCCGCACGGTCGATGGCGCGGCCCATCAACCCATCGAGCGCGTCGATCTCGCGCACGAGATGGCCCTTGGCCAAGCCACCGATCGCCGGGTTGCACGACATCTCGCCGATCGTCGCGCGGCTGTGCGTCAGCAGCGCGGTGCGGGCGCCAATGCGCGCCGCTCCGGCCGCCGCCTCGCAGCCGGCGTGGCCGCCGCCGATCACAACAACGTCATACTTTGCCGTGATGTCATTCATGGCGGCGCAATGTAGGAATACCGCAGGATGGTGTCGAGCGTTTCACGTGAAACACCGTCGGTCACTTCCCGAGGCAGAAATCGGCGAAGATCACGTCGAGCAGATCTTCGACATCTACCCGGCCGGTGATCCGGCCGAGGCTGCGCCAGGCGAGACGCAGGTCCTCGGCGCGCAACTCCGGCAGACCGGCGGCGAGCGAGCGGCGCAGCGCGGCGGCGGCGGTCTCCAGCGCTTCACGGTGGCGCGCCCGGGTCAGCAGCGGCGCAGCAATATCGTAGCGCTCGGCGATTCGGGCCGTCACGGTCTCGATCAGGTTCGGCAGGCCTTTGCCGGTCAGCGCCGAGATGGCAAGCGCCCCGGGGGGCAGCCGCTCGCCGCTTCGGGCCAGGTCGATCTTGTTGGCGACGAGGATGGTGTCGAGACCCGGCCAAGCGGCGACGCCTTCGGCGTCTTCTGGCTGACCCGCGTGGAACACGAACAGGCGCAATTCCGCCGCCTCGGCGCGGGCCAAGGCGCGGCGCAGGCCCTCCTGCTCGATGACATCGGCGCTGTCGCGCAACCCCGCCGTGTCTGCCAGCACGACCGGATAGCCGGCGAGGTCCATCGCCACCTCGATAATATCGCGGGTGGTGCCGGCGATCGGCGAGGTGATCGCGGCCTCGCGGCGGGCCAACTGATTTAGTAAACTGGATTTGCCGGCGTTCGGCGGGCCGACGATTGCGACGGCTATACCGTCGCGCAGCCGCTCGCCGCGCCGATTGTCGGCGAGATGGGCGTCGATCTCGGCGAGCAGCCCCGCGCTCTCGGCGGCGACTCGCGCTTCGATCTCCGGCGGCAGATCCTCGTCCGGGAAATCGATCGCGGCTTCAAGATGTGCCAGCAGCCGCAGCAGCCGCTCGCTCCAGCCGCGATAAAGCAAGCCGAGCCCGCCTTCGAGCTGGCGCAGAGCCTGCCGGCGCTGGGCTTCCGTCTCGGCAGCAGCGAGGTCGGCGACGGCCTCGGCCTGAGTCAGGTCGAGCTTGCCGTTGAGAAAAGCGCGGCGAGTGAATTCGCCGGGCTCGGCGAGGCGCAAGCCCAACCGACCCAGCAACGCCATGCTCGCGGCGATGACGGCGCGGCTGCCGTGCAGGTGCAGCTCGGCGACGTCCTCGCCGGTGACACTGCGGGGCGCTGGAAACCACAGCGCCAGCGCATCGTCGATTGTTTCGCCGGTCTCGGGATCGCGCACGCGGACGTGTCGTGCGACGCGGGGCGGCGGCAAGGAGCCGATCAGGGATTGCAGCGCCGGCCTGGATTCGGGCCCGGAAACGCGGATGATCGCAATCGCGGCGCGCCCCGCCGCGGTCGCCGGGGCGTATATCGTGTCGGTGTCTGGCCGCGAGGGGCTCAGCGCGGCTCCGTCTGATCCGGCTGCAGCATCAGCCGCTCGACGCGTCCGTTATTCTTCAGGTGGGTTTCCAGAATCTCGTCGATATCGGCCTGGCTCTCATAGGTATACCACACCCCCTCGGGGTAGATGACCATATTGGGACCAAGCTCGCACCGATCGAGACAGCCGGCCGAGTTCACCCGCACATCGTCGAAGCCCATTTCCTTGGCCCGCAGCTTGGCGTAATTGCGCAGTTTCTCGCTGCCCTTGGCGCTGCAGCAGCCGCGCGGATGGCCTTCCGGTCGGGTATTCGTGCAGAAGAACACATGCCGCGAATAAAAGGGCCGCGGATCGGCCGGCGCATCTGACATTCGGGTCTCTCCGGGTGGCGCGAGCGGAGCGGCTGACGCGATCCGCCGTTGTGGATCTAAGATAGGCGCGAAACCTACCGCGTCGAGCCGCGCGCGGCAACAAATCGCGGCACATACCAGTCAGTCGCATAGTCAATCGGAGAGCGCAGATGGACCGCAACCGCCTCGGCGAGGAAACGAGCCCCTATCTGCTGCAGCACAAGGACAATCCCGTTCACTGGCAGCCCTGGGGGTCACAGGCGCTCGCCGCCGCCAAAACCGAGGACAAGCCGATCCTCCTCTCGGTCGGCTACGCCGCCTGCCATTGGTGCCACGTGATGGCGCATGAAAGCTTCGAAAACCCCGAGATTGCCGAGCTGATGAATGAGCGCTTCGTCAACATCAAGGTCGACCGCGAGGAGCGGCCCGATCTCGACGCGATCTATCAGAACGCGCTGGCGCTGATGGGCGAGCAGGGCGGCTGGCCGTTGACAATGTTCCTGACTCCGGCGGGCGAGCCGTTCTGGGGCGGCACCTATTTCCCGCCGGAGTCGCGCTGGGGCCGCCCGGGCTTTCCCCAGGTGCTGACCGCGATTGGGAACGCCTATCACGCCGACAAGGACACCGTGGCGAAGAACGTCGCCGCGCTGCGCCAAGGCCTGCGCCGCCTCGAGCAGCCACAGAGCGGGGAAGGCGGCGCGCCGGAAATCTCCACCGGGCTCTTCGACCGCGTCGCCGAGCGGCTGCTGCGCGAGGTCGACCCGCTCAACGGCGGCATTGGCACCGCGCCCAAATTCCCGCAATGCGGCATCTTCGAGCTGCTGTGGCGAGCCTGGAAGCGAACCCGGCAAGAGCCCTATCGCGACGCCGTGCTACGAACACTGACGACGATCTCGCAGGGCGGCATCTACGACCATCTTGGCGGCGGGTACGCGCGCTATGCCACCGACGCGCGCTGGCTGGCGCCGCATTTCGAGAAGATGCTTTACGACAATGCCGAGTTGGTCAGCCTGTTGACGCTGGTTTGGCAGGAAACGCGCGACCCGCTTTACGCGCAACGCGTCGAGGAGACGATCGGCTGGCTGGAACGCGAGATGACCGGGGCGGACGGTGGTTTCTTCAGCAGCCTCGACGCCGACAGTGAGCACGAGGAAGGCAAGTTCTACGTGTGGTCAGAGGCCGAGATCAATCAGGCGCTCGGTAAGCGCTCGGCATTGTTCAAGCAATTCTACGACGTGACCGCCCAGGGAAACTGGGAGGGGCACAACATCCTAAACCGCCTGCATCATCCGGCGCTCGCCGATGCCGATACAGAAGCCGAGCTGGCGCACTGCCGGGAGCTGTTGTTCGCGGCGCGCTCCCCGCGGGTGCGTCCGGGGCTCGACGACAAGATCCTCGCCGACTGGAACGGATTGATGATCGCCGCTCTCGCCGAAGCCGGGCTCGTTTTCGAGCGGCCGGATTGGATCGTTCTGGCCGAGCGCGCCTTCCGCTTCATTCGCACACAGATGCTTGGCGCCGATGGAAGGTTGCGCCATAGCTGGCGCGAAGGGCAGGCGCGCAACCCGGCGACGGTGGACGATTACGCCAACCTGTGCCGCGCCGCGTTGGCCTTACAGGAAGCGACGTTCAACGCTGCCTATCTTGCCCAGGCGCGTGATTGGGTGACGGTGCTCGACCGCCATTATTGGGGCAACGCCGGCGGCGGCTATTTCTTCGCCGCCGATGACACGAAGGATCTGATCGCCCGGGCAATGACCGCCGCCGACGCAGCGGTGCCAGCCGGCAACGGCACGCTGGTCGGCGTCTTGACCCGACTGGCGCTATTGACCGGCGACGATGGCTACCGCCAACGCGCCGACGCGATCATTGCGACCTTCGCCGGCGAGCTCGGCCGTAACTTCTTCCCGCTCGCGACCTTGATCAACAACACCGAGCTGGCGATGAAACCCGTGCAGATCGTGGTGGTCGGGAAGGCGGACGATACGGCCGTCGCCGAACTATGCCGGGCGATTTATCGGGTATCACTGCCCAACCGGATCGTCGTTGCGGTACGGCCTGGAGACGATCTGCCTGCAGATCACCCGGCGCACGGCAAGGGTTTGATCGCAGGTCGGGCGGCGGCTTACGTCTGCGAAGGCCCGGTCTGCTCGCTGCCGATCATCGAACCGCAGGCGCTGCTCGACAGTCTTGCGGCGCTGCGCTAATGTTCACTTAGTGTTCCCATGGAGGGGCCGCCATGCCATCGATTTCAATGCCAAGTCCAGTTGGGCAACTGACGATCCAGGAAGAAGGCGGCGCGATTGTCGCGATCTCTTGGGGCAATGGCGCTCTGGGCAATGGCAGCCCGCTGCTTGCCGAGGCGGTACGGCAGCTCGCCGCTTATTTCGCCGGCAGTCTTACCGATTTCGACCTGCCGCTCGCTCCGGCGGGATCGCCCTTCGAGCAGCGCGTCTGGGCGGCGATGCAGGCCATTCGCTACGGCCAGACCCGCTGCTACGGCGATCTCGCCGCGATGGTCGGTTCGGCTCCGCGAGCGGTCGGCGGCGCCTGCGGCAAGAACCCGATTCCGATCGTGATTCCCTGCCATCGCGTGCTGGCGAAAAGCGGGCTCGGCGGTTATAGCGGCGAGGGCGGGCTTGAGACGAAGCAGCGCCTGCTAGCGCTCGAAGGCGCATTGCGCAAAGCCGCTTAACGTCGCCCGCCGGGGTCGCTATCGTCGGGCCATCAATCCGAGAGGAGGGAAAATGGCTCACGCAATCCGCTTTGCGAAGACCGGCGGACCCGAAGTCCTGGAATGGCAGGAGGTCGAGGTTGGGAAGCCGGGTCCCGGCCAGGTCAGGATCCGCCACACCGCGGTCGGTCTCAACTACATCGACACCTACCAGCGCAGCGGCCTCTATCCGATGCCGCTACCGAGCGGCCTTGGCTCCGAGGCCGCCGGCGTCATTGAGGAAGTCGGGCCCGGCGTTCCCGATCTGAAGCCAGACGACCGGGTCGCGTATGCCGGCGGCCCACTCGGCGCCTATAGCGAGGAGCGGGTCATGCCGGCCGACCGGCTCGTCCCGCTGCCGGACGGGATCAGCGACCAGCAGGCCGCGGCGATGATGCTGAAAGGCATGACCGCCTGGTACCTGATCCGGCGAACCCATATCGTGAAACCGGGCGAGATGATCCTGATCCATGCGGCGGCCGGCGGAGTGGGCCTCATTGTCTGCCAGTGGGCCAAGCATCTCGGCGCGACCGTGATCGGCACCGTCGGCGACGACGAGAAGGCCGCTCTCGCCAAGAAAAACGGGTGCGACCATCCGATCAACTATCGGCGCGAGGATTTCGTTGTCCGCGTTAACGAGATCACCCAGGGCAAAAAATTGCCGGTCGTCTACGATTCGGTCGGCAATGATACTTTCTACAAATCGCTCGATTGCATCGCGCCATTGGGATTGATGGCGTCGTTCGGGCAATCCTCGGGCGCGGTTGGTCCGGTCGATATCGGCATCCTCGCCGGGAAAGGCTCGCTGTTCCTGACCCGACCGACCCTCAATACCTACACGGCAACCCGCCAGGATCTGCTGACAGCAGCGCGCGAGCTGTTTGACGTAGTTTTGAAGGGTGCGGTCAAGATCCAGGTCAACCAGACCTACCCGCTGCACAACGCTGCGAAGGCGCATCGCGACCTGCAGGAGCGCAAGACCACCGGCTCGACCGTGTTTACGGTGTAGCGTTCTGTCAAACGGCGGGCTAGTGGCCCGCCGTCCATTCGTCAGGTATTCATCGCGTCGAAGAACTCGGCGTTGCTCTTCGACTCCTTGAGCTTGTTGATCAGGAATTCGAGCCCATCGTTAGTGCCCATCGGCATCAGCACGCGGCGCAGCACCCACATCTTGGCCAGGATGCCGCGGTCGACCAGTAGCTCCTCCTTGCGGGTGCCGGATTTGGTGATGTCAAGCGCCGGGAAGGTGCGTTTGTCGGCGACCTTGCGGTCAAGCACGATTTCCGAATTACCGGTGCCCTTGAACTCCTCGAAGATCACCTCATCCATGCGCGAGCCGGTGTCGATCAGTGCGGTCGCGATGATCGTCAGCGAGCCGCCTTCCTCGATGTTGCGCGCTGCGCCGAAGAAGCGCTTCGGCCGCTGCAACGCGTTAGCGTCGACGCCGCCGGTCAACACCTTGCCGGAGGACGGCACGACGGTGTTGTAGGCGCGCGCGAGGCGGGTGATCGAATCCAGGAGAATCACGACGTCGCGCTTGTGCTCGACGAGGCGCTTCGCCTTCTCGATCACCATCTCTGCGACCTGCACGTGGCGCTGGGCCGGTTCGTCGAAGGTCGAGCTGACGACCTCGCCCTTGACCGAGCGGGCCATGTCGGTGACCTCCTCCGGGCGCTCGTCGATCAATAGCACGATCAGGTACGTTTCGGGGTGATTCTGGGCGAGTGCATGCGCGATGTTCTGCAGCATCACCGTCTTGCCGGTGCGCGGCGGCGACACGATCAGCGCCCGCTGCCCCTTCCCGAGCGGGGTGATCAAGTCGAGCACGCGGGTCGTCAGATCCTTCTTGGTCGGATCGTTGAGTTCGAGCTCGATCTTCTCTTCGGGATAGAGCGGCGTCAGATTGTCGAAATTGATCCGGTGCCGCAGCCGGTCAGGCTCCTCGAAGTTGATACCATTGACCTTCAGCAGCGCGAAATAGCGCTCGCCGTCGCGGGGTGAGCGAATCTGCCCCTCGACCGTGTCGCCGGTGCGAAGACCGAAGCGTCGCACCTGATTGGGGCTGACGTAAATGTCGTCAGGGCCAGCCAAGTAGTTCGCCTCGGGTGAGCGCAAGAAGCCAAAGCCGTCGGGCAAGACTTCGAGCACGCCATCGCCGGAAATGGGCACGTCATTCTCGGCAAGCTGCTTCAAGACCGCGAACATCATATCTTGCTTGCGCAAAGACGAGGCGTTCTCGATCTGCAATTCTTCGGCAAAGGCAAGTAGCTCTGCCGGGGTTTTCCGTTTCAGTTCCTGGAGATTCATCGAAGTTTTCGTCGTGAGAGGGCAGGGTTCGCCCGTCTTGGGGGGCCTTGCAGCGGACGGAGTCCGGAAGGCTTTAGGGGTAATTGGGAATGACGGGAAGGTATGAAGAAAACCGGCGAGGCGGTATGTCGGTTCCCTTATCGAATGCAGATATGCAAGTCAAACACGATTGCAAGGGGCTTGGTTCAGCATCGCATGATGATTAGCGGTCAAAATGGTTTCACAACGACGAATACCACAATGGCGATCATCACCACTGTAGGCAACTCGTTGACCATCCGGAAGAATCGCGCGGTGTGTGGGATCCGGCCCGCGGCGAAGGCCCTCCGCCAGCCAGCCAAGGCAAAATGAAAACCGGTCAGGAGCAATACAAAAGACAGCTTCGCCCATATCCAGCCCTGCCGCCAATCGACGGCCCCAGGAATCGCGAGCAAAAGCAACCCGAAGCCATAGGTCATTACAAGTGCGGGCACCATGATGCCGCGCAAGAGACGCCGCTCCATGACCTCAAAGGTTGCGGCCCGATTCGAGCCCGCGGGTACGTCAGCGTGGTAAACGAAGAGTCGCGGCAGATAGAGAAGGCCCGCCATCCACGCGATCACCGCAATGATGTGGAACGCTTTCAGCCACGGATAGCCAGGGGCGAGCCACTCCGTCAACACGCGGGTTCCAAAGGTTTGCCCAGCTCTGCCGCCGCCTGCGGCGACCCGGCCGCCGCGCGAACCAACCCGGCAAGGGCCGCAATGAAACGAGGGTCGGTCCCGACAGTGGCTACCCGCCGGTAAGCCGGCACCCCGCAACGCTCAGCCAGACGCCGGTAGTCACGGTCGAGTTCGACCAGCGTTTCAGAATGCTCCGAGACGAACGAAATCGGCGCGACGACCACCCCCGTGCCCTCCTGGCCGGCACGCCGCAGCTCTTCGTCCACCGAGGGTCCTAGCCAGGCGAGAGGCCCGACCCGGCTTTGATAGCACACCCGCCAGTCAAGCCCGCGACGACCGAGCACCTCCGCGATAGCTGCCGCAGTGCTCTCGACCTGCCGCGGATACGGATCGCCGCGGCGCACAGTCCTCAACGGCAAGCCGTGCGCGCTCATTAGCAGGCGAAGGCGTGCCTTCTGCTCCGCTTCGGCTACGTTCAGCGCATCGCCGATCAAGCCGGCCAACGCCGCGATGAGACCCTCCGCTGTCGGATAGGATTCGATCGCGCTCGTTGGGTAATGGAGCTCCTGACGAGAGGCCTCAGTCTCCCAAGCAGCCAGAGATGAAGCCGTCGTAGTCGTTGAATATTGCGGATAGAGCGGCAGCAAGACGATTTCGTCGGGCCGCCAGGCCTTTACCTCAGCTACCGTCTCCGGGACCATCGGGTGCCAATACCGCATCGCGACAAAGCAACGATACTCGTTGCCCAACTCAACTTCGAGCGCCCGGGCCTGGGCCTCGGTATTGGCGAGCAGCGGCGAGCCGCCGCCGATATGCGCATAGATGTCGTCGGCTACCTTGCCGCGCCGGGCCGTGATCAGCCAAGCCAACGGCAATCGCAGCAGCGCGGGCAGGCCGATGATCGCCGGGTCGCTGAACAGATTGTAGAGAAACGGACGAACTGCATCGGGCGAATCTGGCCCGCCCAGATTCATTAGGACCACCGCCCGCCGCGTCATCTCAGCCGTTTTCGAACGGCTCTGAAAGCATTTGGGCGAGTGCTGCGACATGCTCAGGCGGTGTCTGCGGCAGCACACCATGCCCGAGATTGAAAATGAACGGGCCACAGCCGAGAGAGTCCCGGATTCCCTTCACAGACCGCTCCAGCGCCGCACCGCCGACCAAGAGCACCACCGGATCGAGGTTACCCTGCACCGCGACATACTGTTGCAACCGGTCCCGCGCAAAAGGTACCGGAACCACCGTGTCCATCCCAACCGCATCGACGCCGGTGTCGGTAACATAGGCCTCATAGAGCAGCCCGGCACCGCGCGGGAAGCCGATGATCGGCAATGATGAAAACCGTTCTTTCAGCGCCGTGACGATGCGACGGGTCGGTTCGATCACCCATCGCGCGAACTCCGCCGGAGGCAATACCCCGGCCCAGCTGTCGAACAGCTGGACAACTTCGACGCCGGCTTCGATTTGCCCTGAGAGGTAGTTGATCGTCGCTTCGGTGATCAGCTCTATCAGCGCGGCGAAACCTTCGGGATCCCGGTAGGCCCAGGTTTTGGTATGGCGAAAATCCTTACTCGCGCCGCCCTCGACCATATAGGTCGCCACCGTCCACGGTGCGCCGGCGAAACCGATCAGCGCTGTTTCTGGCGGTAGCTTGGCTCGGCTCAGCCGAGCTGTCTCGCAAACTGGTTCGGTACAGGCAAATAGCTGATCAAGGCGCAGATTTCTTACTCCGGAACTATCGCGAATGGGCTCAAGCAGCGGACCTTCGTCGCCAAAGCCGAGCTGCTGTCCAAGCGCCTGCGGCACCAATAGGATATCAGCGAATAGGATTGCTGCATCCATGCCGAAGCGGCGTACCGGCTGCAATGTCGCCTCGGCAGCAAGCGCAGGGGTCAGACAAAAGGTCACAAAATCCGGTGCCTGCGATCGCAGCTCCCGATACTCGGGCAGATAGCGGCCGGCCTGGCGCATTAGCCACCATGGCGGTCGTCGGAGTATCTCGCCGGCGAGCGCGCGCAGCAGCGGCTTGGTTTGTGCACCGGACATCGCGGTCACTCTACCTTCTCTTAAACGTATGAATCAGGATGATGTGATAGATGAGGATCCCTGGGGAAAACGAGGATTAACCATCGTCCGCGACTTTTCCACCTGGGTATGAAGCTGGCGCATGGTTTGCGGCTGTCTGTGTATAAGCATCGGACCCGAGGCTCGATCCGCTGGTTTGGCTGATCCGGTCGGGTGCAAAAGCGCGGGATAAGGGCGGTCGCGATGCTTATGTTCCGGTTTGGGTTGTGATGGGGATATCGTGGTTTTGCGGTTGGTAAGCTCGCTGGTAGACGGAGCTGAGCGAGGGCAAAAGCCGGCTCTTTCCCCAGGCGGGCAAGTTTTTCATTGGATGTCATAATCGATGCACAGGTTTTTGCGTGATAGCGTTGCCTTGGAGCCAGCGGAGTGCTGACCCGGTTTCACCTGCACTTGGTCTCGGATTCGACCGGCGATACGGTTCATTCAGTCGCGCGCGCCTGCCTGGTGCAGTTTGAGGGCGCGCAGGCGATCGAGCACGTCTGGAGCATGGTGCGCACTCGCAGCCAGATGGAGCGGGTGATCGCCGGGATTGAGGCAAACCACGGTTTGGTGCTGTTTACCCTGGTCAACGACATTCTTCGGCAGACTCTTGAGGAGGGCTGTCGCCGCTTGCAAGTGCCGGCTATTCCGGTGCTCGATCCGGTGATCGAAGCGCTCGCCTCGCATCTAGGCCGCCAAAGCAGTGGCCTCCCGGGCCGGCAGCATCTGCTCGACAGCGAGTACTTCGCCCGTATCGACGCGATGACCTTTGCGATCAACCACGATGACGGCCAGTCCAGCTGGGGCATTGATGAAGCCGATGTCTGTCTGGTTGGCGTGTCGCGCAGCTCAAAGACGCCGACCTGTCTCTATCTCGCCAATCGCGGGGTCAAGGCGGCGAATGTTCCCGTCGTGCCCGGAGTACCGCTGCCGGCGGAGCTGCTACGGGCAACGAAGCCCCTCATCGTCGGCCTGACCAATGATCCGGAGCGCCTTATCCTGCTGCGCCGTAACAGGCTCAGCATGCTCGATCACGACGAAACTACCGATTATACTGATATTGAGGCGGTGCGGGCTGAGGTGCGTGAGGCCCGGCGTGTTTTTGCCGAGCATCATTGGCCGGTCATCGACGTCACCCGACGCTCGATCGAGGAGACCGCTGCGGCGATCTACAAGCTGTTGATGCGGCGCCAAGGCGTCGATGCCTGATCGTTTGATACTGGCGTCATCGAGCTCGACACGGGCAGCGCTGCTGCGAGCCGCCGGTCTGACGTTCGAAATAGAGCCCTCGGCAGTTGAGGAAGCTCGGATTAAGCGGCTCGCCCGTGCCACTGGCGACAGCGCCGGCGCCTGTGCACTCGTGCTCGCGGTCGAAAAGGCACGGGTTGTATCTGTTCGGCATACCGAGGCGCTCATTATCGGCGCCGATCAGATCCTCGTTGCTGGCGACACATGGTTCGACAAGGCCGGTGACCTTGCCGAAGCGCGGCAGCAATTGCGGGCCCTTCGCGGCCGCTCGCATGTATTGGCGACCGCGGTAAGCGTCCTGCGCGACGGCGCCGCGCTATGGCAGGCGACAAGCGCGCCGACGCTGACGATGCGCGACTTCAGCGACGCTTTCCTCGATTCGTATATTGCTGCCGAAGGAGAATCGCTGCTGAGCTCGGTCGGCGGCTATCGCATCGAAGGACGAGGCGTGCAGCTGTTTTCCCGGATTGCGGGGGATCATTTCGCCGTTCTGGGCCTGCCGCTGTTAGAGCTGCTCGATTTCCTTCGGCTGAGAGGCGTAGCACCGGTATGAGGCAAGCCCAGTGAGGATCACCGGCCGCACGCGGATTGCCGGCATAATGGGTTGGCCGGTCGCGCATTCACGCTCGCCTGCGCTGCATAATTTCTGGCTCGAGGAACAGGGGATCGACGGCGTCTATGTCCCGCTACCGGTGCGCCCCGAACAACTCGCTGTGGCGCTGCGCGCGCTGCCGCTGCTTGGCTTCCGCGGTTGCAATCTGACGATCCCGCACAAACAGCTGGCCTTGTCCGTCGTCGATCGGGTTGAGCCAATGGCGCGCCGGATCGGTGCGATCAACACCATCGTCGTTGCTCCTGACGGGAGTCTCGAAGGACGCAACACTGACGCGTTCGGGTTTCGGGAGAATCTGCGTGAAACCGTCCCGGATTGGGGTCCCGCCGCTGCCGTGGCTGCCGTTCTTGGCGCAGGTGGCGCAGCGCGTGCGGTCGTCGCCGCGCTGATCGAGGCGCGGGTCGGAGAGGTCCGGCTTGTTAACCGCACTGAGATGCGCGCCGAGCTTCTCGCCCGCGAGCTCGCGACACCGCAGAGCCGGATCACGGTCCATCCCTGGAGCGCGCGCGCCTCTGTCCTGCGGGGCGCCGCGCTGCTTGTCAATACGACAAGCCTTGGCATGACCGATGAGCCGGCGCTGGAGATCGATCTCGCGCTGTTGCCGGCTTCGGCGATCGTGGTCGATATCGTCTACGTGCCGCTCGAAACGGAGTTGCTGGCGGCAGCACGCCGGCGCGGGAACCGGGCGGTGGACGGGCTCGGCATGCTGCTGCATCAGGGCCGTCCCGGCTTTGAGGCGTGGTTCGGGCCGCCGGTGCGGGTGACCCGCGAACTGCGTGCCGCTATCCTGACGACGTTTTCCGGCCACCGGTGATCATCCTCGGCCTTACCGGATCGATCGGCATGGGCAAAAGCACAGCCGCCGCCATGCTGCGGCGATTGGGGGTGCCGCTGTTCGATGCCGATGTGATCGTACACCGTCTTCTCGCGCCGGGCGGCGTTGCGGTGGCGCTGGTCGAGGCAGCCTTTCCGGGCGTGCGCGATGCTGCAGGCGGTATTGACCGCAGGCTTCTCGGCCAACGGGTTTTCGGGGATCCGGCGGCCCTTCAGCGCCTGGAGCAGATCCTGCATCCGATGGTCCGCGCCGCCGAACGGCGCTTCATCGCCCGTGCCCGCGCCCGTCGCGAGCCGCTGGTGGTGCTCGATATACCGCTGCTGTTCGAGACGGGCGGTACTGGGCGCTGCGATTATGTGTTGGTCGTCTCGGCGCCGGCGCGCTTACAGCGTCAGCGGGTGATTCGCCGGCCGGGCATGACGCCCGAGCGATTTGCCGAAATCCTGCGTACTCAAATGCCCGACCGAGAGAAGCGGTGCCGTGCCGATTTCGTCGTCGCGACGGCACTTGGCCGCGGCGCGACCTTGCAGCAGCTGAAGTCGATCGTCAGAATCCTGCGCCGGGGGAGGCCGCCGTCTCGCATGAGAACGACGCGCGGCTCGCGGCGTCGGCGAGGGTGATACGATGCGCGAGGTAGTGATTGATACCGAGACGACGGGGCTCGACCCGCGTGCGGGGCACCGGATTTGCGAGATCGCCTGCCTGGAGCTCTCTCACCACGTACCCACCGGGCGCAAGCTGCACCGCTATATCAATCCCGAGCGCGATATGCCGGCTGACGCCTTTGCGGTGCACGGGCTCACCGCCGAATTTCTCGCCAACCATCCTTCCTTCGCGGCCATCGCGGACGAGTTGATCGCGTTTATTGCCGGCGACCGGGTGGTTATTCACAACGCCGATTTCGATCTCGCCTTTATGAATGCCGAGCTGGCACGGCTTGGGCGAGGCCCGCTCGTTTGCCCTTTCGTTGACACACTGGCCGTTGCCCGCCGGCGATTTCCGGGCGCGCCGGCAAGTCTGGACGCGCTCTGCCGACGGTTCGTCATCGATCTGTCGGAGCGTGAAACGCATGGCGCCGAGATCGATTGTCGGCTGCTCGCCGCCGTCTATGTCGAGCTTCTTGGCGGCCGTCAGCCCGGTCTCGATTTCGCACTTTCCGGCGCCGCCGTCGAGGGTTATGCCGGCGCTGCACCGCTGGCTCGACCGCCGCGCCCGCCGCGCCCACATGCTCCCACGCTCGAGGAGCTGGCAGCACACCAGGCAATGCTCGCAACGATCACCCAGCCCTTGTGGCTCGCCGGCGCCTAGGCGCGAGCAGGTTCATACGCTCGCTGCGCCGCCAACCGTGGTCGTGCCCGGCTCGGCGGCGTTGCGCCGGGCAAGCTCGGCAAAATCGATCGGATTGATCATCAGCGGCGGAAAACCGCCATCGCGGGTCGTCTCGGCGATGATGTTGCGCGCGAACGGGAAAGTAAGCCGCGGCACCTCGACCAACACGATCGCTCCCAGCATCTGCTGCGGCACGTTGCGCACTGTCACGATCGCGGCATAAGCGAGTTCGACCAGAAACAGCGTCTCGTCTTGCGTTTTGGCGCTGGCATTGATGGTCAGCACCACCTCGTAATTCTCTGGTCCGACGCTCTGCGCCTTGACATCCACGTTGATATCGACGGACGGAGGATTGGCCTGCTGCATCAGGCTTTGTGGCGCGCGTGGGTTCTCGAATGAGAGATCCTTGATGTATTGTGCGTTGATCAGCAACTGCTGCGGCGGCGCACCCCCAGCGGGTGGTTGCTCTGTCGAGGGGCCGTTGCCTGTCAGGCCTTGCGCCATGAAGTCCTCCGCTTGCGGCCGGAGCATCCCAACGCCGCGGAACCGCTCCCGCTAGCACGGATCGCGGCGACGCATCAATGATCCCGCCGCTGTGCGTCGGCCGCCGGGTGATGACGCGGCTTGCCGGCCAATCGGTTACCGCCTATCTACCGATGGAGCGCTGCAAACGTTCCCCGGACCATTGCCGGGAAGATCGCGGGCTCCCGGAGGACGATGGGCGACTTTCCGCACTCTTTCGATATCATCCTGTTCGCCCTCGTTGCGGTGTTTCTGGTGCTGCGGCTGCGTAGCGTTCTCGGTCGGCGCACCGGGCACGAGCGCCGGCGGGCGCCGGTGCTGCGACAGGCCGAGCCGACCGGCGACAAGGTTATCGCCTTTGGCCAGCGCGGCCAGACCCCACCGCCAGCGCCGCCGATCGCGCCACCTGCGGATGCCGTAGCCGCCGGGCTGGACCAAATCCGCGGCACCGATCTCGGCTTCGATCCTTCGGCCTTCCTGCAAGGCGCCCGGGCCGCTTTCGAGATGATCGTCAGCGCCTTCGCCGCCGGCGACAAGGCGCAGCTGCGGCCGTTGCTGGCCGACGAAGTCCACACCCCGTTTGTCCGGGCCATCGACGAACGCAACACAGGGCGGGAGACGCTAGAAACCCGGATCATTCAGATCAAGCGTCTTGACATCGTCGAGGCCGGTCTCGACGGGCGGATGGCGCGGATCACGGTCAAGCTGGTCTCGGACCAGATCAATGTGCTACGGGCGCATGACGGAAGCGTGGTCGACGGCGATCCGGATAACCCCATCGAAAAAACCGACTTCTGGACGTTTGCTCGCGATACCCGCTCGTCCGATCCCAATTGGGTCCTCGTGGCGACAGCGAGCGGCTGACCCTGCAAATCGGTTGGCTCGCGGGGCCCCGATACGCCGTTTGGGCTGGCCTCGGCCTGATCGGTATCGCCGTTCTCGCTTGCCTGTTCTTCTATGGCCTACGCCCGCCGCCGGCGCGACTGAACCTGTCCGCGGGGCGGTATGAGCAGTTTGTTGGCTGGAGCGACGATTCGGTCGCGGTCGCCGTGCCGGCGTTTCTGCGCTCCTGCACCGCATTTCAGCGTGCGGCCGACGACGCTCCACTCGCGCCGCGGGCAAAGGATGTGGATTTTGGTTCGGTCGGCGAGTGGCGCGCGCCATGTGCGGCCGCGGTCAGCCTGCCCGCCGGAGACGATGCAGCGACGCGGCATTTCTTTGAGACCGACTTCGTGCCGTTCCTCGCCGGTAACAACGGCACGAGCGAAGGCCTATTTACCGGCTACTACGAAGTCACTTTGAGCGGCTCGCGAAAACGAGGCGGCCCTTTCCAGATCCCGATCTACCGCCGGCCGGTGGACCCGAAGCGCTTCAGCCGGGCCGAGATCGAGGATGGCGCGCTATCCGGGCAGGGACTTGAGTTCGCTTGGGTCGACGATCCGATCGATGCCTTCTTTCTCGAGATCCAGGGGTCGGGGCGGGTGCGGCTCAAGGAGGGCGGCATAATCCGCGTCGGGTATGACGGGAGCAATGCTCACGCTTACGTGCCGGTCGGCCGACTGCTGATCGAGCGCGGCGAGATCCCGCGCGAGCAGGTGACAATGCAGGCGATTCGCGCCTGGATGAAGGCGCATCCACAGGAGGGTGCGGCCCTGCGGCGCGAGAATCCGTCCTATGTCTTCTTCCGTGAGCTTACCGGGGAAGGTCCGCTCGGCGCTCAGCGGGTGCCACTCAGCGCCGGCCGCAGCCTGGCGGTCGATCGGGCGTTCATCCCGCTCGGCATCCCGATCTGGCTGGAGGCGCAGGAACGCTTCAGCAACAGTGTTATCCGGCGGCTCGTCATCGCGCAGGATACCGGGGGCGCGATCAAGGGGCCGGTGCGAGGCGACCTGTTCTGGGGCCATGGCAAGGAAGCCGCGGAAGGCGCCGGGGCAATGAACGCGCGCGGCCGGTACTATCTGCTGCTGCCCCGCTCCGTCGCCGCTCGGCTCGGCACCGTCCTCGCAGCGGATTGATTTGGCCGACGCCGCATCCCTATGTTCCCGACAAGTTCGTAAGTGGAGAGCCGTGGAATGGCCGAGCCGGCACGAGTGGCGCTACTGGTGACCTGTCTCGTCGACCTGTTCCGTCCGACCGTGGGCCTTGCCGCCGTCAAGCTGCTGGAGCAAGCGGGATGCACGGTCGAAGTGCCGCGAGCGCAGACCTGTTGCGCCCAGCCCGCCTACAATTCCGGCGACCGCGCCGATGCCAAGGCGGTCGCGCGGCAGGTCATTGCCGCCTTCGCTGGGTACGACTATGTCGTGGTGCCGTCCGGCTCGTGCGCCGGCATGGTCAAGGTGCATTACCCCGAGCTGTTTGCCGACGAGCCGGAAACCCTCGCGCGGGCGCAAGAGCTGGCGGCGCGGACCCATGAGCTGGTGGCGTTCCTCGTCGATATCCGCGGCATGGAATCGGTCGCCGCCGTCTGGCCGCGCGCGGTCACTTACCACGATGCCTGCTCCGGTTTGCGCGAGCTTGGTGTCAAGGCGCAGCCGCGCCGGCTTCTCGGCTCGGTAGAGGGATTGCGCCTGACGGAATTGCCGGGGGCCGAGGTGTGCTGCGGCTTCGGCGGCACCTTTTGCGTCAAGTACCCGGAAATCTCCGATAAGATGGTCACCGACAAAGCCGCCGATATCGCGGCCACCGGCGCCGAGGCGGTGCTCGCCGGCGATCTCGGTTGCCTCTTGAACATCGCCGGCAAGCTGTCGCGACTCGGGCATCGGATCGAGACGCGCCACATCGCCGAGGTGCTCGCCGGCATGACCGAAACCGTGCCCGCGATTGGCGAGCCGAGCGCGGCGTAGACCACATGCAGCCGACCAGCCACGCCTTTCCGGCCAATGCCCGCATCGGGCTCGCCGACGAGACCTTGCAGCGGGCGCTTGGCCTGGCGCGCACCGGATTTCCGCTGCGCCGGCAGCAGGCGATCGAGCGGCTGCCCGAATTCGAGGCGCTACGCGAGCAGGGGCGCACGATCAAGGACCACACGCTCGCGCATCTCGATTTCTATCTAGAGCTCTACGAGAATCACGCCATTGCGGCGGGCGGTAAGGTGCATTGGGCGCGGACCGCGGAGGAGGCGCGCGCGGCGGTGCTGGAGATCTGCCGCTCAGTCGGCGCGAAGACGGTGACCAAGGGCAAGTCGATGGTGGCCGAGGAGATCGCCCTCAACGATCACCTGGAGGCGAACGGTATTACCCCTGTCGAGACCGATCTCGGCGAATACATCATCCAGCTGCGCCACGAACCGCCGAGCCACATCATCGCGCCGGCGATCCATCTGATGAAGGAGCAGGTCGCGGACACATTCCGGACCGCGCATACCCACCTCGATGCGCACCGGGTGCTCGACGAGCCGCGCACCCTGTGCGACGAGGCCCGGACGGTGTTGCGGCCGCAGTTCCTGGCTGCCGATGTCGGCATCACCGGGGCCAACTTCCTCGTCGCCGAGACGGGTTCCAGCATCATCGTCACCAATGAAGGCAACGGCGATCTGACCCAGACCCTGCCGCGGGTACATATCGTCGTAACCAGCATCGAGAAGGTGGTGCCGACGCTGGAGGACGCGGCGACATTTTTGCGGCTCCTGGCACGCTCGGCGACGGGGCAGGAATTCTCGTCCTATACGACCGTCTCGACCGGGCCACGCCGGGCGGGTGATCTCGACGGCCCGGAACAATACCACGTCGTGCTGCTCGACAATGGCCGGATCACGCTGCTCGGTGGCGAGTTCCAGGACATGCTACGCTGCTTGCGCTGCGCCGCCTGCCTCAATCACTGCCCGGTCTACGCCACGGTTGGCGGGCACGCCTATGGCTGGGTCTACCCCGGGCCGATGGGCGCCGTCCTTACCCCGGCACTGGTCGGCATCGGCGAGGCCGGTCATTTGCCGAACGCCTCGACGTTCTGCGGGCGCTGCGAGAGCGTGTGCCCGGTCAAGATACCGCTGCCGAAGATGATGCGGCACTGGCGCGAGCGGCAATTCGTCGAGCGGCTGGCGCCGCCGGTCTTCCGCTCGGGGCTGCGCCTCTGGGCGATGCTGGCGCGGCGGCCGGCGTTTTATCATGCGATAGTCGCGATTAAGGCGCGAATGCTCGGCTGGATCGGCGGTCGGCGCGGCCATTTCCGGACGATGCCGCTCGCCTCCGGTTGGACTCGTATGCGCGACATGCCGGCCCCGGAAGGCCGCAGCTTCCATTCTCTCTGGGCCGAACGACAGCGGCGGGCAACTCGATGAGCTCTGCCCGCGATGCGATCCTCGGCGGCATTCGCCGAGCATTGAAGCGCGGGCCCCTGTCGGCCGAAACGGCGTCGGCGCTTGCCGAACGCGTCGCTGTGCATCGCCGAAACCTGGTGCCGGCGCGCGCTGCGGCGCTCGACCATACGGGCCAAGTCGATCTCTTCGTCGCGATGGCCGAGGAGGTGCAGACCACGGTCGCGCGGGTTGCCTCGGATGCTGACGTCCCGGGCGAGGTGGCGCGCTATCTCGCCGCCGAGAACCTGCCGGCCGAGCTGGTCATGGCGCCCGATCCGGCGCTGGCCGCGATCCCGTGGGACTCGCGGCCGCTCCTACAGATCCGCCGCGGTCGCGCCGGTGCCGGCGACGCGGTGTCGCTTGCCCCTTGTCTCGCTGCGATCGCCGAGACCGGCACCTTGATGCTGGTCTCCGGCCCCGGGACCCCGACGACGCTGAACTTTCTGCCGGACACCGAGATTATCGTGGTCCGGGCCGGGCAGGTCGCGGCGAGTTATGAAGACGGCTGGGACGTCGTCCGCGCCGTACCGGAGGCGTTGCCGCGCACGATCAATTTTATCACCGGGCCCTCACGCACCGGCGATATCGAACAGCGCATCCAGCTCGGCGCGCACGGGCCGCGCCGGCTCCATGTCGTGCTGATCGAGGAGTCGGCGGAGAACGAGAAGCATGCGCCGCCCGGGTCCTGACGATATCGGGTTGTGGCGGCGGGCGATGCGCGATGTCGCGCCGTTGCCGAGCCGCAGCATTCCCTTGGATGCGGATCGCCGGCATCCTGCCGGCGATACCGGCGAGGCGCTAGCGCGCCTGGGCAAGCCCGCCACCTCGCCGGCGCCGCCAGTCGCGCCGCCTCCTGCCCCGCTGCCGCCGCTCGATCGCTTTGCCGGGATCGATCGGGCCAATGCCGAAAGGCTGAAACGTGGCCGCCGAGCCATCGAGGCGCGTCTCGACCTGCACGGCCTGACCCAGGCCGAGGCCCACGAGGCGCTCTCGCGCTTTATCGCCGGCTCGCATGGCGCCGGCCGCCGCTGCGTGCTGGTCATCACGGGACGAGGCCGCTTCAGCGGCGGGGTTCTGAAGGAGGCGGTCCCACGCTGGCTCAACGAGGCCGGAATTCGCCGGCACCTCCTGGCAATCGCTCCAGCCCAGCCGCAGCATGGCGGCAGCGGCGCCCTTTACGTCCTTCTGCGCCGATTGAAGCTATCCGAGGGTGCGGAGTAGCACGGCGACGGAAAACTTGTTCCCGCGCCCCGCCTGCAACGCCGCGAAAATCGCCACAGTTGTTTGTTAGACTCTGTCGAAGACGGCTGGAGAAAGGTCGGCAGGCGTCGACGTGGCATGCCGGCAGTTGCAACGCCATTCAACTGGCGCGGGAGAGCCACCTTAAAATTCACACGTATTTTCAGGGTGGCTCGTAAACCGATGCTCAACGCTCGGTTGGGTCTCGGAAGCTCTCGGGAAGCCATCCGGCCTGCGGGTCGAGTTGGCGCCGCAGCCTTGCCGCCGCCGCCATCGCAAAGCGCAGCGTCACGGCGCGTCGGCGGGCGGCCGCGAGCGGGGTCGTGACGCCGTGGCGCAGCACGGCCGCGCCGAACCCGTCCGCCACTATCAGGCCACATTCTTCGGGGATTAAGGCGGCGGGAAACTCGTTCGGCACAGCGAAATAGAGCCGGTCCGCGAACTCCCGATATTCGGCCCATTTGCGGTCGGCGCGGAAATCGGCCACCGAGCTCTTGATCTCGACGATCATGATCTCACCGGTCTTGCCGAGCGCGAGGATGTCGGCACGGCGTCCATTGGCGAGCGGGAGTTCGAGTAGGCTGGCATACCCAAGCTGCTCGAGCGCCCGGCAGATGCTGCGCGCCAGGAGTGCAGCGGCGGGGGATGAAACGGCGGTCATCGAGCGCAATACAAAGGACGGCCTAGTCGGAGGTAAAGAATGGCGTTGTCGAAGCAGGGACTTTTGCGAGCGTCCTGGAATCTCGCCTGGCCCTTTTGGACCGGGGACGAGAAATGGTCGGCCCGCGCTCTGCTTGCCGCCGTGGTCGCGCTGAATCTGGCCTCGGTATGGCTCAATGTCCGCCTCAACTCCTGGAACAACGATTTTTACAACGCTCTCCAGAATTACGATTGGCCTGAATTCTGGTGGCAGTTCGCGGTTTTCGGTGTGATCGCGGTAGCGCTGATCGTCGTCGCTGTTTACCAGCTCTATCTGCGGCAGATTCTACAGATCCGCTGGCGGCGGTGGCTGACCGACCGGTTCCTCAAGGACTGGCTCGCCGACCAGGCATATTACCGCATGCAGCTCGACCAGTCCTCGACCGATAACCCCGACCAGCGCATCGCCGAGGACCTCGACCGTTTCACCTCGATCACGCTCACCCTGTCGATCGGGCTGCTCAACGCGGCGGTCACGCTGCTCTCGTTCCTGTTCATCCTGTGGACCCTGTCCGGGGCCTTGCGGATTCCGCTAGGCGGCGCCTCGCATTTCGATATTCCCGGCTATATGGTATTTGCGGCGATCCTTTATGCAGTCGGTGGCACCTGGCTGACCCAGAAGATCGGCTCGCCGCTGATCGGCCTTCTGTTCAACCAGCAGCGCTACGAGGCCGATTTCCGCTTCAGCCTGGTGCGGCTGCGCGAGCACGCCGAAAGTGTCGCGTTCTACGGCGGCGAGAGCCGCGAACTCGGCGTCTTTCAAGGCCGCTTCGCCCACGTCGTGCTGAATTGGTGGGAAGTCATCCGTCGCCGCAAATCGCTGACATGGTTCACCACCGGCTATTCGCAGTTGGCTATCGTTTTTCCGTTCCTGGTGGCGGCGCCGCGCTATTTCTCGAAGCAGATCCAGCTCGGCGGCTTGATGCAGATCTCATCCGCGTTCGCGCAGGTGCAGGATTCATTGTCCTTTATCGTCACGAGTTACACCGAGATAGCCGAATATCAATCGGTGGTTCAGCGGCTATCGGGTTTTCGCGGAAAGGTCGACGAGATCGCCACCGACCGGCACGGGCCGCAGCCGATAGAGATCGAGCGCGCCGGCTCCGGTGTCGAGGTCGCGGGTCTCGACCTGAACTTGCCGGGCGGGCATCCGCTGCGCCAGGACATCGCGCTCGCCGCGGCTCCGGGAAAGCCTGTGCTCGTGACAGGCCCCTCTGGATCGGGAAAGAGCACACTCCTCCGCGCGATTGCCGGGTTGTGGCCGTTCGGGCGCGGACGAATCCGCGTTGGCGACGGGCACGTGCTGTTCTTGCCGCAACGCCCCTATCTGCCATTGGGCACGCTCGGCGACGCGATTACCTATCCCGAGCTGGATCATCAGCCGCGCCGTGCGGAGCTCGAGGCAGCGCTCCATGCGGTCGGCTTGTCCTACCTCGTCGATCAGCTCGACGAGGAAGGCAACTGGGCGCAGCGCCTGTCCGGCGGTGAGCAGCAACGCCTCGGCTTTGCGCGGGTGCTGCTGGTGCGGCCGGAGGTCGTGTTCCTCGACGAGGCGACCTCGGCCCTCGACGAGGCGGCGGAATCGGCGCTGTATCGCTTGCTGCGTGAGGCCGATTGGCGGCCGACCATTGTCAGCGTCGGCCATCACGGCACGCTGAAGCGCTTCCATGAGACGATCGTGGATCTCGGACACTACCAAGTCGGGGCGGCCGTCGCGGGCGACTAAACCCACGCATCCCGTACACAAATCCACCCGCTCAGGCTTGTCCCGCGCATCCACGTCTTGCAACGACTGAGCATTTGAGAATTTAAAGACGTGGGTGGCCGGAACGTGTCCGGCCACGGGGCTAAGGACAATCATGGCTGCCGACGATCTCGTTCCCGACCCGTCTCGCAACGCCGCGGATGATGACGATCGGTTCCGCAGCGTTCGCCTCGCCAAGCTCGAAACGCTGCGCGGGGCGGGAGTCGATCCCTACCCGGCCAGCTTTGCGCGCACGGACGAGGCAGCGGCGCTCGAACAGCGCTATGCGACGCTGCCGGCTGGTGCAGAGACCGAGGACCGGGTGCGTGTCGCCGGCCGCGCCCGCGCCATTCGCAACAGCGGCATGTTCATCGATCTGCATGATGCTTCTGGCAAAATCCAGATTTTCAGTCACAAGGATTACCTGTCACCCGATCAACTTGAACTGCTGCGCCTGTTCGATATCGGCGATTTGATCGGGGTCGAGGGTGTTGTCCGCCGCACCCCACGCGGCGAGCTGACCGTCAACGCCAGCGCGCTGACGATGCTGGCTAAGGCGCTGCGCCCGCTGCCCGAGAAATATCACGGGCTGGCCGACATCGAGCTGCGCTACCGCCAGCGCTATCTCGACCTGATCATGAACCCGCAGAGTCGCGAGACGCTGCGCCGTCGCAGCCGGATCGTCGCGGAGATGCGGGCCTACCTTTTGGCGCGCGGCTATCTCGAAGTCGAGACGCCGATGCTGCACATGATCCCCGGGGGCGCCTCAGCACGACCGTTCGTGACGCATCACAACGCCCTCGACATGGACCTCTATTTGCGCATCGCGCCCGAGCTCCACCTGAAGCGCCTCGTCGTCGGCGGCCTCGCCGACAAGGTGTTCGAAATCAATCGCTGCTTCCGCAACGAGGGACTTTCGCCGCGGCACAACCCGGAATTCACCTCGCTTGAACTGTACGAGGCCTATGTCGATTACGCGGCGATGATGAGCCTTACCGAGGAGATCGTCGCTCATGTCGCCGAGCGGGCGGCGGGCGGGCTGAAGATGACCTATGGCGGGACGGCGATCGATCTGACCCCGCCTTGGCCGCGCCACAGCATGGCCCAGTTGGTGTTGGAGGCGACCGGCGTCGATTTTCTGGCGATCGAGGACGCCGCGGCCGCGCGCGAGGCGGCCGGGCGGCTCGGCTGCGCGCTGACCGGCGGTGAGAGCTGGGGGCAGGCGCTTGAAGCCGTGTTCGCCGCGCGGGTCGAGGATCGGCTATTGCAGCCCACTCACGTCACTGGCTTCCCGCGGGACATCTCGCCGCTGGCCAAGGCCGACCGCAACGATCCGCGGCTGGTCGAGCGGTTCGAGACCTACATCTACGGCTGGGAGGTCGCCAACGCGTTTTCCGAGCTCAACGATCCGCTAGACCAGCGCGCCCGCTTCGAAGCGCAGATGCTCGCTCGCGCGGCCGGGGACGAGGAGGCGCAACCGCTCGACGAGGATTACCTGTTGGCGCTCGAATACGGGTTGCCGCCCTGCGGTGGCCTTGGCATCGGCATCGATCGGCTCGTGATGTTGCTGACGGACAGCCCGTCGATCCGCGACGTCATCGCCTTTCCGACGCTGCGCCCCCGGTAGTGCAGGGGCACAGCAGGCCCCGCTTCAGTTCGCCTGGCGGCGCAGGAAGGCCGGGATGTCGAGCAGATCGTCTTCCTTGCTGAGGCCCGGCTTCTGGTCGGGTTCGAGCGGGGTCAGGCGCGGCTGCTGCGCGGGCTTTACCGCCGGTGGCTGTGGCCGCGGTGCCGGCGGCGGCGCGGCGGTCCGCGCGCGCCCGATACCGGTCACCCGCTCGATCAGGCTCGGCGTGCGGCCCTTTGGCGGCGGCTGGGAGGCAGGCGGAGCGGCCGGTTGCGCCAGTGATACTGGCCGCGCGGCGCCGGCATCCGCTGGCTTCGGCGCGATAAAGGCACCGTTGCGCAAGGCGGCGCTTTCGGCCGCTTCCGCTGCCGGAGGTGCAGGCTCCGCGGCGCCGTCGGCGCGCGGCTCGGTCCGAGCCTCGGCCCGAAGATCCGCCCGAACGGGCTCGGCGCGAGCGGTTGCGGCATTCTGGGTCAGGATCGGCTGGGTATAACCGGAAGCGGGATCGCGCAGGATCGGCTCGGCGCGCACAGCCAGCGCGGGGCGCGCCGGCTCCTGCGCGGTTTCGGCGTCGATACCGGTGGCAACGACCGAGATGCGCATCCGCCCCGCGAGCTTCTCGTCGAAGGTCGAGCCGAAGATGATGTTGGCTTCGGGATCGACCTCCTCGCGGATCCGGTTCGCCGCCTCATCGACCTCGAACAGCGTCATGTCAGTGCTGCCGGTGATGTTGATCAGGACGCCGCGCGCGCCCTTCATCGACACGTCTTCCAATAATGGGTTGTTGATCGCGGCCTCGGCGGCGTCGATCGCGCGTCGATCGCCTTCGGCTTCGCCGGTCCCCATCATCGCCTTGCCCATCTCGCTCATCACGGTGCGGATGTCGGCGAAATCGAGGTTGATCAGCCCTGGCATCACCATCAGATCGGTGACGCCGCGCACGCCGGCATGGAGCACATCGTCGGCCATCTTGAACGCGTCGGCGAGAGTCGTGCGCTCGTTCGCCACCCGGAACAAATTCTGGTTCGGGATGATGATCAGCGTATCGACATATTTCTGCAGTTCCTCGATGCCCGTCTCGGCGATGCGCATGCGCTGCACGCCTTCGAAATGAAACGGCTTCGTTATCACGCCGATCGTCAGAATCCCGGATTCGCGAGCCACCCGAGCGATCACCGGCGCAGCGCCGGTACCGGTGCCGCCGCCCATTCCGGCGGTGATGAACACCATGTTGGAACCCTGGATCGAGTCGACGATGTCGTCGATCGCTTCTTCGGCCGCGGCCCGCCCGACATCCGGCCGCGCCCCGGCCCCGAGGCCGCGGGTAACGCCGATGCCGAGCTGGATTTTGCGCGATGCCGTGGACAAGGACAGGGCCTGTGCGTCGGTGTTGGTGGCGACGAACTCGCATCCCGCCATGTTCGACCGGATCATGTTGTTTACGGCGTTCCCCCCGGCGCCGCCGACCCCGACGACGGTAATCCGGGGCTTCAGCTCCTGCTCGTCCTTCGGGATGCTGAGATTTATCATGTTGTCTCCCCTCTGCGCCTGCGCGGGTATGATCATAGCCAAGCCGCTACGCACTCGGCGGCACGGATCACGCTTGCGCTCCCCTGCGAAGCTGACCCGATCCTAACTGTTTTGTGCTCCGGGGGGTACCCGGAGCCAAAGAAAAATCCAAGCAGATCCTAAAAGTTCTCACGTATCCATTGACTAACGCGGTTGAAAATCCCGTTGCTGGCGAGCCGCACTGGACGTGGCGATTCGGCCCGTTCCGATACGGCGAAAAGTAATAGGCCGGCGGCTGTCGAAAAGGCGGGGCCGTGCGTCGCTTCCGCCAATCCGCGGATCCGCGATGGCCGGCCGATCCGCACCTGCTTGTCGAGAATATGCCCAGCCAGTTCGCGAACCCCATGCAACTGGCACGCACCGCCAGTCAGGACAACGCGCCGGCCGGCAATCTTGTCGAAGCTGCTCGCCTCAAGGCGGTCGCGGACCATCTCGAAGGTTTCCTCGATACGCGGGGCGATGATGCTGACGAGGAGCGATTTGGGCACATGATTGACATGGCCGTCATCTTCCTCGCCGATCTGCGGGACCGCGATCATCTCCCGCTCGTCGAGTGTTGACGAGATGGCGCTGCCGAACAGCGCTTTCAGCCGCTCCGCATGCGCAACAGGGGTGGATAGCCCACGGGCAATGTCGTTGGTGACATGGCTCCCGCCGACCGGCACGGCGTCCGCAAAGATCAGGTTTCCGTCGAAAAACACCCCAATCGTTGTCGTCCCCCCGCCCATATCGATTACCGTGACACCGAGATCCATCTCGTCATCGACGAGACAGGCAAGCCCGGCGGCATACGGGCTGACGACCAGCGCCTCGACCTCGAGATGCGAGCGCCCGATCACCGCGGCATGGTTGCGCACGCTCGCCTTCGCCGCAGTCACGATATGCATGTTGACGCCGAGCCGCTCGCCAACCATGCCGCGGGGGTCGCGAATTCCCCGGCTGTCGTCGATCGAGAAGCCGACCGGGATAGAATGGATCACCTGCCGGTCGGCCGCATCGCGCATCATATAGCCGCGCTCCAGCACGTGATGCATATCGGCATCACTGATTTCGCGGCGGCCGGTATCGATCTCGGTCTTCAGGATGCGAGAGGCGGCGTAGCCGCCGGACAGATTGGCGACGACTCGCTCGATGGTTTCGCCGGCCATCTCCTCGGCGGCATGAACCGCGCTACGAATCGAGTGCCCCGCGGCCTCCAAATCGATGATCGCGCCGCCGCGCATCCCGCGCGCGACCTGATGGCCGATCCCGATGATACGCGGCTGTGCCTCGACGCGGGCGACGAAGCAGCAGATTTTCGTCGTGCCGATGTCGAGCGCGGCCACCAGGCTGCCGCGCGGACGCACCGGGGTCTGCCGAGCGCGCTCCGTCGCTCCGTTAGCTTTGACGTTGCCGTTCGCCGAGGACGCCCGGCGCTCGCTCATGTGCTCTTACCTGACGGATGGGGTCTTTTCGCCGGGGCCGCTTCCGTTGCCGGCGCGGTGTGGACGCGCAGGACAAGCCGGTCGGGCAGTCGCATATCGATGGTCTGGACATCGCGTTTGAGCAGCTTGCTCGAGCGTTCCAGCTCAGAAAGGCGAGCCCAGGCCGCCGCTGGATTTTCTTCGGGCAACAGCACGTCGATGGCGTTATCGATGCGCAGGTTCCAGCGGCGGTCGTCGACCCGTACCGCTGCGGTTACGCGAGGGGCGAGCTCGGGCTCGCTCGCTAGCGTATCGAGAAGTTTTGCGGCGTGCGCCGCGGCATCGTCGCCGACGACGGTCGGCAGCCTGGAAAAGGGACTGAGATCCTTGACCGCAATCACCTCGCCATGACGGTCGATCAACTCCTGCTTGCCGGCGTGCTGCCATACTGCGAGCGGATGCCGTTCGACGAGGCGGACGAAGAGAGTGTGCGGCAGGCGTCGTTCGATCGCTGCCGAACGCACCCAGGGCAGACTTTCGAGCTGTTGCTTCGCCCGGCTCGGGCTGATCGCGAGGATTGGCGTGCCGCGATCCGCTGCGAGCGACCGCATGATGGTTGCTGTGTCGGTCGTTTCGCGGCCTTCCACCTGGATATCGGTGACCACTAGACCGAGCGCGGCGCTGACCGAGATCGCGCGATCCACTGCCTCGGCGACCAGATTTTCCGTACCTGCCGTCTGGTTCAGCGCGAGCGCGCAGCAGGTGGCCGTGAAGGCGAGCAGAACGCCCCAGAGCGCGGTGCGCCGTAGTCGACCCGGGAGCCGTCGCCGGCGTGACCATAGGGAGGTGGCCCGGCCAACCGCAATCGTGGCTCCGCCGGATCGTGCCCTCATCCGGTCCTCGCCGTAGCCGGCGTTCCGGCAGTCTCGGGCTTGGCCTGGGAAAGTGGCCGGCCGATACGGCGGATCTCCCATGTGAGCAGGACGCCGAAGCGCTCCCGCACGCGGTGCCGCACCTCCTCGCCGAGCCCTTCGATATCGGCTGCGGTGGCATTGCCGGTGTTGATCAGGAAATTCGCGTGCTTTTCCGAGACCATCGCGCCGCCGCGAGTGAGGCCACGGCAGCCGGCCTGGTCGATCAGCCGCCACGCCTTGTCGCCCAGAGGGTTCGCGAAGGTCGAGCCGCCGGTGCGGGCGCGGATCGGCTGCGAGGCCTCGCGTGCGGCCTTGATCTCCTCCATTCCCTGCACGATGCCGGCCGGATCGCCGGATTCGCCCTTGAACCGCGCACCAACGAATATCCAGTCGGGGTCGACTTCCGAATGGCGATAGGACAGCCCCATCTCGGCGACCCTGAGCGTGTGCAGCGTGCCGTTGCGATCGAGCGCGTCGGCCGAGATCAGCACGTCCTTGAACTCACGGCCATAGGCGCCGGCGTTGGTTTGAAACCCGCCGCCGACCGTACCGGGAATCCCGGACAGGAATTCGAGCCCGCCGATCCCGGCTTGCGCCGCGGTCAGCGCGACGTTGAGGTCAAGCGCGCCGGCACCGGCGATAACCTCGTCGCCAGAAGCGGTGATCTCGACGAAACCGCGGGCAAGGCGGATCGTGACCCCGGGAATGCCGCCATCGCGCACCAGCAAGTTCGAGCCGACCCCGATCACCGTGACCGGAACCTCGTCCCGGAGCGCAGCTAGAAACTCGGCTAGGTCCTCGGTATCCGCGGGGCGGAACAGCACTTCGGCCGGGCCGCCGACGCGAAACCAGGTCAACGGTCCGATCGGCGTATTGGCGACCAGCCGGCCTCTAACAGGAGGTAGCCGTCGCATCAGCGCATTGCCGGAGGTCTCGGGCATTGCCGTCACGCGACCCGGCTCCGCGGATCCAGACGCGCCAGTTCCGCCGGCAGGCTGTTCGCCCAATTCGTGATCGATCCGGCGCCGAGGCAGACGACCATGTCGCCCGATCTTGCGATCTCGCGGAGCATCGGTGCCAGCTGCTCCGGCCCGGGAAGAGCACGGGCATCCCGATGACCATGTGCGCCGAGGCCGGTGACCAACGCTTCGCCGGAGATGCCTTCGATCGGCGCCTCGCCAGCCGGATACACCTCAGCCACCAGCACCATGTCAGCGTCGTTGAAACAGGTGCAGAACCCGTCGAACAAATCGGCGAGGCGGGTGTAACGGTGCGGCTGCACGACGGCGATGACCCGCCCCGCGACGATCGCCCGCGCGGCTTTGAGCACGGCCGCGATCTCGACCGGGTGGTGTCCGTAATCGTCGATAATCGCGACGCCGTTCCACTCGCCAGTTTTCGTGAAGCGTCGGCGCACACCCTTGAAGTTGCGCAAGCTGCTGCGCACCACCTCATCGCTCAGCCCCATTTCCTTGGCGATGGCGACGGCGGTCAGCGAATTCTGCACATTGTGCTCGCCGAACATCGGCAGGAACATGTCGGGGATCGTGCGCTCCTCTCCTGAGATCCGTCCCGTGACGACGGCGTCGTACCGGCTGCCGTCAGGCCCGAGGCGGATATTGGCGGCGCGGATATCGGCTTGCGGATTGAACCCATAAGTCACGATCCGGCGATCCGAGAGCTTCGCGATCATCCCTTGCACCACCGGATGGTCGATGCACAGGAGGGCAAAGCCGTAGAAGGGGATATTGCCGATAAAGGCTTCGAATGCCTGCTGCAGGGCGGCAAAATTGCCGTAGAAATCGAGGTGCTCGGGATCGATGTTGGTGACGACGGCGATCGTCGCCGGCAGGCGGGTGAAGGTGCCGTCGCTTTCGTCGGCCTCGACGACCATCCAGTCGCCCGCGCCAAGCCTCGTGTTGGTGCCGTAGGCGTTGATGATCCCGCCATTGATGACGGTAGGGTCGAGCCCGCCGGTTTCGAGCAACGCGCCGATCATCGAGGTCGTCGTGGTCTTGCCGTGCGTGCCGGCCACGGCGATCGGCCATTTGAGCCGCATCAACTCGGCCAACATCTCGGCACGGCGTACCACGGGCGAGCGCTGGGCTCGCGCTGCAACCACCTCGGGATTGTCGCTATTGACCGCGGAGGAAACGACGACGACCCCGGCGCTGCCGAGATTTTCCGCCTGGTGTCCGATCATGACCGGAATGCCGAGCTCGGCAAGCCGCCGGGTATTGCCGCTTTCAGCGAGATCGCTGCCCTGCACGCGGTAACCGAGATTGTGCAGGACCTCGGCGATCCCGCTCATGCCGATGCCGCCGATGCCGACGAAATGGATCGGGCCAATCGATTGAGGCAGCGACCTCATGCTGCGCGCTCCTTCCCGCCGCCGGAACAGCCCGGCACAACGGAAAGAACAATTTCTGCGAGCCTTTCGGCTGCATCATCCCGGCCGAAAGCGCGGGCCCGTGCCCCCGCCTGGGCCAGCTTCGCGCCGCCATTGAGAAGATCGACAAGGCGCTCCGTCAGGACCGAGGCGCCGAGCACTGCTTGCGGCATCAGCCAGCCCGCGCCGGCATTGACGAAGGCGCGCGCATTGGCCGCCTGATGGTCGTCGGCCGCGTACGGATACGGCACGAGCAGCGCCGGCCGCCCGGCCGCGGCCAGCTCGGCAATGGTCGAAGCGCCGGCGCGGCAGATCACCAGTTGCGCTCGCGCCAGCCGGTCGGGGACATCGGCGAAAAAGCTCTCGACCTCGGCCGCTGTCCCGGATTGCCGCAGCAGATCCGCCGCTTGGGCGCGATCCTCCGGTCGCGCCTGCAGGCTGACCCGCAGCCGGTTGCGCAGTTCGGGGGGCAGTGCCGCCAACGCCGGCGGGACGATCTCGGCGAAAACTCGCGCGCCCTGGCTGCCGCCAAGCACGAGGAGGTCAATCGGCTGCGGCGGCTCCGGCCAGCGATAATCGATTTCGGCTGACGCTAGAATCGCCGGGCGCACCGGGTTGCCGGTATAAACCGCGCGCTCGCGATCGGCATCGCCCAGTCCGGCGGTTTCGACAAAACCGGTCGCGATACGCGCCACCCGCGGCGCGAGCAGGCGGTTGGCACGGCCGAGCACGGCGTTCTGCTCGTGGATAACGGTCGGCAACCCGAGCCGGCTGGCCGCGAGCATCGTCGGCACGGACGGATACCCGCCGAACCCGACGACCGCCGCCGGTCTGAGCCGTCGCAACAGCCGCCGCGCCTGCATCAGCCCCAACGCCATCTCGGCGACACCGCAGGCTGCCCGCACCGGGCCGCCGCCGAGCCGGCCAGCGCGGACCAGCGACACCGAGACGCCCGGGATATCGGCGGCGAACGCGTCGGCGCGCCGGTCCGTCGCCAAGTGCACAACGTCGCCGTGCTTTACCAGCTGGCGCGCGAGCGCTTCGGCCGGAAACAGATGACCGCCGGTGCCGCCGGCGGCGAGCACGAAGGCGGGGCTCACAATTCGCCGCCGCCAAGTCGGCGCCGGGTCAGCGCCAACATCATGCCCATGCCGAGCGCTAGAGCCAGCATCGACGAGCCGCCGTAGGACAGGAACGGCAAGGTCATGCCCTTGGTCGGGATCAGGTGCAGGGTCGAGGCCATGTTGATGACGGCCTGCAAGCCGAACTGGATCAACAGGCCCGTCGCCGACAGCAGCACGAAAAGATTGCCTTCCTGCAGCAGCCGCGAGAAGCCGCGCAGCACGATGAAGGCAAAGATACCGACCAGCAAAATGCAGACAACGACGCCAAATTCCTCGCCGGTCACGGCAAACACGAAATCCGCATGCGCATCCGGCAGCACGTCCTTGACCGTACCTTCGCCCGGTCCGCGGCCCCACAGCCCACCATTTACGAAGGCCTCGATCGAGCGGTTTACCTGATAGCTGTCGCCAGCGGCAGGATCGAGGAAACGGTTGATCCGGCTGGTCACATGCGGCAGCCATAGGTAGGCGCCGATCAATCCGCCGAGCCCGGCGACGGTCCCGGCGGCGACCCAGTAAAGCCGCAGCCCGGCCATGTATAATTGGGCGAACCAGACCAGGGCGATCACAACGGCCATTCCGAGATCGGGCTGCTTCACCAGCATGAAGATGAGCAGCAGGAACAGCCCGGCCGAAATCGCGTTGCCGGGAAAACGCGACCGCTGCTTTTGCTCGGCGAAGAGCCAGGCTGTGACAATCGTGAACGTCGGCTTGACGAATTCGGAGGGCTGCAGCGACAAGCCAGGCAGGTAAATCCACCGCCGCGCGCCCTTGATCTCGACCCCGATCACGAAGGTCAGCGCCAGCAGGGCGATCGCGATCACGAAGCCGATGAAGGCGATGCGGCGCACCGAGCGCGGCGTCATCAGCGAGACGCCGAACATGATCGCCAGCGCGATCGGCACGGTGACGAGGTGCCGTTCGGCGAAATGCAGCGGCGCATAGCCGAGCCGCTCGGCGACGGCGGGGCTCGCGGCCATGCTCATCACCGCGCCGAAGCCCATCAGCAACGCCAGCGCGCCGAGGTTCCAGCGGTCGACGGTCCACCACCACCGCGCCACCGGGCTCTGATCGATCCGCGCGAACATCACGGCGGCCGGCTCCTTCGCCCTATGCCGGTTTCGCTGACGCGGCGGCCAACTCGGCGACCAGTGCCCGGAACGAATCGCCGCGCACCTCGAAATTGGCGAACTGATCGTAGGAGGCGCAGGCTGGTGACAGCAGCACGACCGCGCCCGGCACAGCGTCACGACGGGCCTGCGCTGTCGCCGCCGCGAGCGCGGTGGCAAGATCGCCACAGCGGGTAAAGGGAACCGAGCCCTCGAGCGTCGTCGCGAACTCCTCCGTTGCGCGTCCGATCAGAAAAGCGTGCCGGACCCGGTCGAAGTACGGAGCAAGCGGCGTGATGCCGCCCGCCTTGGGTAGGCCGCCGGCAATCCAGTAGATGGCCGAATAGCAGGCCAGGGCCTTTTCGGTCGCATCCGCATTGGTTGCCTTCGAATCGTTTATATAGCGTACCCCCTCAAAGGTATCTACCAGTTCTTGTCTGTGTGCCAGGCCGGGGAAGGAACAGATCGCGGCGCTCACGACCGCTCGATCGATACCGGCCGAGCGGGCAGCGGCGTAGGCGGCAGCGGCGTTCTGCCAATTGTGTGTACCCGGCAGCCGCTCGGCTGATTCGAGCTCGAGAACGCGGGCCGGCTCTCCATCCAGGGCGTCGACGAGCCAGCCCGACTCCACATACGCCCCGTTCGCGGCAGCCTCCCGTCCGGAGATTGGGACGACGCGCGCGGGATGCGTCCGCCGCAACTCGGCATAAATCTCGCGGCAGATCGGGTCGTCAATGCCGATGATCGCGGTGCCGCTCGTATCCTGACCGGCGAAGATTCGCCGTTTGGCGGCGATATACCCGGCCATGTCGCCATGCCGGTCGAGATGGTCCGGGGTGATGTTGAGCAGCACCGCGATATCGAAGGCGAGACTCGGGATCAGCTCCAACTGAAAGGAGCTGGCCTCGAGCACATAGGTGCCGTCCGGGCCAAGCGGCGCCAGCGACAGGGCCGGGGTGCCGAGATTGCCGCCAACCTCGACCCTTACGCCGGCCGCGGCCAGGATGTGGCCGATCAGCGCCGTCGTCGTCGATTTCCCGTTGGTGCCGGTAATCCCGATGTAGCGGGCCTCGGGCAGCGCCCGCCCGAGCAGTTCGAGGTCGCCAAGGATCTCGACCCCCGCCTCACGGGCGCGCACCACCGCCGGGTGCGGCTGCGGATAGCTGTGGGGGATGCCCGGCGACAGCACCAGGGCATCGATGCCCTGGTGCCAGTCGGCAGCGCCGAGATCGTGAAGCGCGATTTCGCGGCCAACCGCATCCCGCACCTTCCGGTTATCGTCCCAGGCCAGCACCTGCGCGCCAGCGGCGGCGAGCGCACGGGCGGCGGCAAGGCCGGATCTGGCAAGCCCCAGAACGGCGACGCGCCGACCATTGTAGCAGCCGACCACGATCATGGGGGCCTACCGCAGCTTCAGCGTCGCCAGCCCGGCGATCGCCAGGATCGAGGCGATGATCCAGAAGCGGATGACGATCGTCGGTTCCTCCCAACCCTTCTGCTCGAAATGATGATGGAGCGGCGCCATACGGAACACTCGGCGACCGGTCATTTTGAAGCTTGCGACCTGAACGATGACCGACACCGCCTCAAGCACGAACAGGCCGCCGATGATAGCGAGCACCAACTCATGCTTGGTGATGATGCTGATCGTGCCGAGCGCGGCGCCGATCGACAACGATCCGGTGTCGCCCATGAAGACGCTCGCCGGCGGCGCGTTGAACCACAGGAAGCCAAGCCCCGCTCCGACCATCGCGCCGCAGAACACCGCCAGTTCGTCGGCGCGCGGGACGTGATGGAGCTGCAGGTAGTTGGCGAATACCACGTTGCCGACGACGTAGGCGATGAAGCCGAAGCAGCCGATCGCGATCAGTGAGGGACCGATGGCGAGCCCGTCGAGGCCGTCGGTCAGATTGACGGCGTTCGATGCACCAGCAATTACCACAACGCCGAACGGCAAGAAGAACCAGCCCAGATTCAGCAGGAGGTTTTTCGCGAAGGGCACGGCGATCGAATTGGCGATCGGCTGGCGCATGATGAAGGCGAGGGCGACGCAGGCGGCGCCGGCGAGGACAATCTCCAGGAGCAGTTTGACCCGAGCCGGCAATCCATGATGCGAGCGCTGCGTGAGCTTCTTGTAGTCGTCAAAAAATCCGATCAAACCAAACCCGACTGTCATCGCCAGGACAATCCAAACATACGGGTTTCCGAGATCAGCCCAGAGCAGTGTCGAGACGCTCAACGCGAGCAGGATCAGAACACCGCCCATGGTCGGCGTTCCCTTCTTGCGGACCAGATGCTGCTGCGGCCCGTCGGTGCGGATGGGCTGGCCGTCGCCCTGCTTCGATTTGAGCCAGGCGATAATACGCGGCCCCAGGACGAAGCTGATCAACAGAGCCGTGACGACCGCGCCTCCGGAGCGGAAAGTGATGTAGCGGAGGAGATTGAGGCCGTGAAACTGATCGGCCAGCGGAAACAGAAAATAGAGCATGCGGTCCTGTTGCGGCGGGCATCGCTTGCAGGGTCAGCCGCTCGACGATGCTGCCGATGCGACCGGATGGAGAGCGGGAAACCGAGACTTGCCCGATCAGCGGTCCGCTTATCTGGAAAGGGATAGCCGTATCGGAAGTGGCCCACAACCCACCCTGCGAGGTCATCGCCCCGCCGTGACGGCAAGCGCCTCGCGCGCTACGAGGGCGTCGTCAAACGGCAGCACCTCGTGGCCGATGATCTGGCCGGTCTCGTGACCCTTGCCGGCAATGACAAGAACATCCCCGGCACGCAGTTCGGCGATCGCCGCTTCGATCGCTAAGCGGCGGTCTCCTATCTCCACCGCCGTGGGCGCGGCGGCCAGGATAGCGCGGCGGATCTCGCCCGGGGCCTCGCCACGCGGGTTGTCATCGGTGACGTAGACAAGGTCGGCCCATTCCGCCGCGACCCGGCCCATCAGTGGCCTCTTGCCGCGGTCGCGATCGCCGCCCGCGCCGAAAACAATCGCGAGCTGCCCTTTTGCGTGCGGCCGCAGCGCCGCGAGGACCGTAGCCAGCGCGTCCGGGGTGTGGGCGTAATCGACGAACACCGCCGCGCCGGCGGCGGTCCCGCCGATCCATTGCATGCGACCCGGGACGCCGCTCAGTCGCGACAGCGTCGCGACCGCCTCCGAAACCGGCGCGCCGGTGGCGATGGCGATGCCGAGCGCCGCCAGCACGTTCATCGCCTGGAAATCGCCGACGAGCGGCAGATCGATGTCGTAGCGGTCGCCGAAGACGGCAAGGCCGACATGCTGGCCGTCATGGGTCGGATTACGGTCTAGGAGCCGAAGCTCGGTGGACGCAGCGGCGCCATAGCCGATCACCCGATGTTCGCGCTCGCGACAGAGGGCGGCGAGGCGCTCGAATTCGGGGCTGTCCGCGTTGAGGATGGCAGCTCCATCTGGTGGCAACAGGTCGGTGAAAAGCCGATCCTTGGCGGCGCGGTACGACGCCATGTCGCCGTGGTAGTCGAGGTGATCGCGGGTCAGGTTGGTGAATGCCGCCGCCCCGATCCTAACCCCGTCCAGGCGAAACTGGGCCAGACCGTGACTTGAGGCTTCTATCGCGACACGGTCGATCCCGTCCTCGGCCAAGATAGCGAGCTCGTGGTGAAGGCCGACCGGATCGGGCGTCGTCAGCGAGCCGCCGCGCCGTCCGGCCGGCGAAACGAGGCCGAGCGTGCCGAGACTCGCCGCGCGATATCCCAGCGCCGCCCAGATCTCGCGCGTGAAGTGGGCCACCGAAGTCTTGCCATTGGTGCCGGTGACCGCGGCGATCGTGCGCGGCTGCCGTGCGCAGAAGCGCGCGGCCAGCAGGGCGAGACGGCGGTGCGGGTTGGGATCGGTAATGATAGCGATGCGGCGCCGGCTGTCCTGATCGAGCACCAGCGCAGCGTCGTCGTCGGTTAGGATTGCCACCGCGCCCTTCTTCGCCGCTTCGCCGGCGAAGGTGCGGCCATCGGATTGCGTACCGCGCAGCGCGGCGAACAGAAAACCCTGCCTTACCTGGCGGGAATCGGCGGTGATCCCGGCAATCTCGCGATCGTCGAGCTGTGCGGCCGTCGGGGAGGCGGTGGCCGGGCCAATCAGCTCAGTAAGATTCAATCCGTTTTCCCTGCAGACTCTCTACTGCTAACGCTTTTGTGATCGCAGGTGATGCTTCGTCGACAGGCTGAACGCCAAGGAGCGGCGCGATGCGCTGGATGACCCGGCTGGTCGCCGGCACAACCGTCCAGCCGGCTGTCGCGTAGCCATGGCTTTCCTTGGTGCCGTGCGGCTCGTCGACCAGAGTGAGCACCAGGTACCTCGGGTCCTGCATCGGAAAGACAGCAACAAAATCGGAAACGAGCTTCTTCTCCTGGTAGTGACCGCCCGAGTTCTTTTCCGCTGTGCCGGTCTTGCCACCGACGACATAGCCGGGCGCCGCCGCGAGCTTAGCGGTGCCGTATTCCACGACCAACCGCATCAATTTGCGCATCTGCTCCGAGGTTTTTTCAGTGAGCACCCGCTCGCCGGACGGCGCCGTTCCGGGCGGCAGTTTGAGAATGGACGGAGGCCGCAGAATGCCGCCGTTGACGATCGCCGATACCGCCGTGGCAACGTGCAGCGGGGTGACGGCGATGCCGTGCCCGTAGGCGATGGTGATGACGTTGACCTCGCGCCACAGGCTCGGGAAATGCGGTTTCGAAACCTCGTCGAACTCGATTGGCACCGGCCGCAACAGGCCGAGCCGGGCGAGGAACGCGCGCTGCCGTTCCGCGCCCGCTTCCATCGCCATGCGGGCCGAGCCGAGATTCGACGAGTACATAAAGATCTCGGGCACGCTCAGCATCCGGTGCTTGCCATGATAGTCGCTGATTGTGAAGCGGCCGATACGGATGTCGTGGACGGCGTCGTAGGTCTTGGTCATCGTCGCGGTGCCGCCGTCGAGCGCCATCGCCGTGTTAAAGATCTTGAACGCCGAACCCATCTCGTAATCGCCGAGCGTAATCTTGTTGAAGATGCGCTCCTTGGCTTCGGCCGGGTTCATCGCGCCCGGGTGGTTTGGGTCGAAATCCGGCAGCGAAACCATGGCGATGATCTCGCCGGTTCGCACATCCATGATGATGCCGGCGGCGCCCTTGGCGCTGAAATCGGTAATGACCCGGCTCAACTCCTCGTGCAGGATGAATTGCACCCGAGCATCCAGCGCCAGCTCTATCGGCTGGCGGCTGCTCTTGGTTCTCTCGTCGAGCGCCCGCTCGATGCCGGCGAGCCCGTTGTTGTCGATGCCGCAGTAGCCGACGACGTGCGCGGCCAGATCGCTGAACGGATAGACTCGGCGCTCTTCGTGCTCGAACTGCAAGCCAGGAATGCCAAGCCGGTTTACATCGTAGACCTGCTTTGGCGTCAGGTGGCGCTTCAGCCAGACAAAGCTTTTGCCGGAGGTCAGCTTAGCCTGGATTTCCGCCGCATCGAGCTGCGGCAACACGGTCGACAACGCTCGCGTCGCCTCGCCCGCGTCGAGTATCTGCCGCGGATCCGCGTACAGCGACGGGCTGTCGAGCGTCGTTGCGAGCAGGCTGCCAGTGCGGTCGAGGATGTCGGCGCGCACCGGCAATGGCGCGGCAATCGGCCGGATGCGGCCGGCATGCGATTCGGCGCTGCCGCCGGAGAGCAGGACGATCTCGGCGAGCCGCAGCGCGACGACGATGAAGACGACGGCGAACAAGGCCGCGGTCGCCAGCAGCCGGGTGCGACAGGTTTCCAGCAACTGCGCCGCGCGTTCGTCGCTGACAACGGGGGCGCAGGGCGGCGGCGGCTTGAAGTGCCGTGGTCGGCACGGATTTTCGTCGAGGCGCTGCATCGATTGCATTATCGGGTCTCGGCCACTTGGGAAAACAGCTCGTCGAGCGAGCGTGGCTGCAAGCCCGCAGTGGCCTTCGCTAGGCGGACCGGTGCGCCGGGTTTAGCCGAGCCTGGTTTGAGGGTCGCTGCCGCAACCGGCAATTCGCTTGCAGAAGCCGGGCTGATCGCCAGCGCGGCGAGAGCGGGCGCGCCACTCGACGCGGCAGGTGCCGCAGGCAAGGACTCATCGCCTGCTGAGGCAGCCGCCGCGGATTGCGCTGCCGGTGGTGGGTCGGTTGTCGCGGCGACGAGAACGTCCGGAGGAGCAATCGGCGGGGGCAACGGACGCAGCGGAATGTCCTCGGCCTTCTGCTGCAACTGTTTCGTCCCGATCGGCGCCAGCTGCAGGAAACGCCGGTTCAGTTCGGCAAGGCGTTCCGGCTGATTGAGATAAGTCCATTCCGCATTGAGCACGCGGATCTCCTGCTGCTCGGCGATCGTCTGCTTGCGCACGCGGTTGAGCTCGTCCTCGATGTCCTGGACGGCATATTTGACCTTGAACGTGACAAAGCCGGCCGACACGACCAGCAGCAGCCAGAACAGCGCGCCGAGGCGGATCATCGCGCATGCCCTTCCCGGCTCGGAAACAGGCCGGCGGCGGTGGCCGCAGCGAGTGCCGGCCACGGTGGCGTCGAGGCGCGCTCGGCCGCGCGCAGCCGGGCCGAGCGAGCGCGAGGGTTCCGTGCGATCTCGTCCAGGCTCGGCCGCATCGCCCGCCGCGTGAGCAAATGGAAGCTCGCTCGCGGCATTCCGGCAGGCGGCGGCAGATGACGCGAGCCGCCGGTCGCCGTGCCGCTACGGTGGCGCAAAAACGACTTTACCCGGGCATCTTCCAGCGAATGGAACGCGACGACGGCGAGCCGGCCGCCCGGCATCAGCAATCGCTCTGCCGCCGCGAGCCCGCGATCGAGTTCGCCGAGCTCATCGTTTACCGCGATGCGCAAGGCCTGGAAGGTGCGTGTGGCCGGGTCGAGGCCGGGTTCACGGCCGGGGATCGCGGCACGAACGATGTCGGCGAGCTGCACCGTTCGGCGGATTGGTGTCCGTGTTCGCGTCGCGGCGATCGCTCGCGCGACCCGGCGGGCGTACCGCTCCTCGCCGAGCGTGCGGATCAGCTCGGCCAATTCCTCTTCGGAAAGCCGCTCGACCAGGTCGGCGGCGCTTTCGCCCCCGGCGCCCATGCGCATGTCGAGCGGTCCGTCGGTGCGGAACGAAAAACCGCGCTCGGGGCTGTCGAGCTGCATCGACGAGACGCCGAGATCGAACGCGACGCCGGCGATTTGGCCGGGCATTACCGGCGCGACAAGGCGCTCCATGTCGCCAAAGCGGCCCTCGATAACGCGAAGGCGACCTTGGTGCCGGGCTGCCAGCTCGGCGCCACGCTGCTGCGCCGCGGGATCTCGGTCGATGCCCAGCACGCTGCATCTCGCCGCTTCGAGCAGGGCGGCGCTGTAGCCGCCGGCCCCAAAGGTGGCGTCGATGTAGAGGGCGTCGTCGCGCGGCGCCAGCGCAGCGAGCATCGCGCCACGCAGGACCGGGATATGATCCGCGGCCGGCGGCGCTGCGTCGGCGACAGGCAATGCGGTCCTGCGGCGCGATTTCGCCGCCGGCGTCCTGCGTCCCCGGCTCATGAGGGCCGCCGCGGCAGGCCGCCGCGCGCCGGCAATGTCGTGCCCTGCGTGCGCGCCCTCTCGCGCACCGCCGCGCGATGCTCGGAATAGCGGCCTGGCTCCCAGAGCTGAAACATCGCGCCGAGACCGACAAAGGCGACATCGGTGGTGATGTGAGCGTAGTCCTTCAGCGATTCAGGCAAGATTATGCGACCCTCGCCGTCCATCGTCAGCGCATGTGCCTCCGCGAAGAAGAGTGAAAGATTCTCGTGCTCGTCGGAGAATTGGTCGACGGTTTCCACCCGATCCTTCATTTCCTCGACATAATCGCTGCCGGCGCCATCGAGTGCCGGTGCTCTGTTAGACGGGAAAAGGACGAGCAGATTGGGCTCGCGATTGGTGGCGAGGGTGGAGCGAAAGGTCGCCGGCACTGAAACACGCCCCTTGCGGTCGACCTTATTCACGTAAGTGGATAGAAACAGCTCCACTTGCTTCCCCCAACGCTCGCCCATAGACGCCCGGCAAGGGGCGGCCCGGTAGCGTCGTCAGACGTTCCCCCCAACCGACGACGCTCGCCTATGGGTGGAATTGGGATATCATGGGATAGTTTGGGACGTCAACCCTTTTCGAGTAGAAAATCGCAAAGGCGAAATGTTCACTGCCTCGCATACTCGATCAAACCAGTAGTCGCGAGCTAGGTGACCCGCACCCGGGAGGGGAACGCGCGTGTTCCTATTACGTTCTATTGTTAATCTTCGCTTAGCATTATGCCAGACGGTCTGTAAGCCGGGTTCTGTCCCGCCGAAGAGCGGGGATGGCCATTCATCTGGGACGTTCGTTGCCGAACGCCTCGCGCGACCGACCCGAGCGGCGGCGCGGAAGGCCCGCCCGGCAGCACGGCTGTCGCCGCACCGCCTGCCGCTCCTACTTGGTCTTGCTCCCGGTGGGGTTTACCCTGCCGCCGCCGTTGCCGGCGGCGCGGTGCGCTCTTACCGCACCATTTCACCCTTGCCGCCCAGCATCCCAAAAGGGTCGATGGGCTCGGCGGTGTGTTTCTGTGGCACTTTCCCTGGGGTCGCCCCCGCCGGGGGTTACCCGGCACCGTGCCTCCGTGGAGCCCGGACTTTCCTCCCTCCGCCCGGAATCAGCCCGGGCGAAGAGCGGCCATCCGACCGTCTGGCATGGGAAGATTTGGGATCACGCGCCCCTCGTGTCAAACGCGCGGCAAGAGAACCCAGGCACTAGAGGAACTTTCCTTTGTAACCAACGTTTCTCGCGCGTTGCGACAATAGGGAGGGATTTTATGACCCAGAGTGACGAGAAGCTGTCCCGACGGGCGATGTTGCGTAATGCCGCCGCAATCGTCGGGGTGGCGGGCGCCTCGGCGCTCACGGCCGGCTGTGGGTCGAGCGCGCGGACTGCCCCGCCGCCGGCACCGGTGGTCCCACCCGCGCCGCCACCGATAGCCGAGCCGGCGCCACCTCCGCCCCCCGCGGCGGCCGCCAAGGAGTCGAAGAAAGAGGCCCGCTATCAAACCCACCCGCACGGACGCGAGCGGTGCGGCCTCTGTACTCATTTCGTGAAGCCGCACGATTGCGAGCTTGTCGAAGGCCGGATCAGCCCACGCGGCTGGTGCACCCACTTTACCGCGGCAGGATAGAGCGGAGAGCCTGCTTCAGGCTCCCTCGCGCCTGTCGCACCAGCTCAACGAAGCGGCGCGCCGCGGCGGCGGTTTCGCCGCGGCGGTAGGCTAGGTTCAGCGGCGCGATGAGACCGGTGCTGCTGTCCAGCCGGCGATAGGCGACGCCGTGCACCCTGAGGCGCCGCATTGAATCCGGAACCAGCGTCACTCCGAGCCCAGCCGCGACGAGGCTCAGGGTGGACAGCATGCGCGGGGCCTCCTGGCCGATCCGCGGGCTGTAGCCGGCGCGCTGGCACGCGGCGATGATCGCGTCATAGAGGCCGGGCCCGAGCGGCCGTCGGTAGAGAATGAACGTCTCCGGTTCGAGCATTGCCAGCGGCAGCGGACTGGCTGCGCTCCCCGCGCTCAGCGCATGTCCGGCCGGAAACGCCGCCACCATCTCCTCCTCCAGCACGGAATGAACGGCAAGGTCCGGGGCCGCGCCGATCGGTGAGCGGACGAAGGCCGCATCGATCTTCTCGGCGATGAGCGCCTCGACAAGTTCGGCGGTCCCGCCCTCCTCCAGGTTCAGCGAAACGAGCGGATGCGCCTCGCGAAACCTCCGGATCGTGCGAGGCACGAGCGGGTGGAACGAGGCCGAACTGGTAAACCCGATGCCGATCCGTCCGGCCTCGCCCCGCGCAGTCCGCCTGGCTGCGGCGGTTGCATGCTCGACCTGGGCCAGGATCGTCCGCGCCTCGGCCAGCAGCGCCTCGCCGGCCTGGGTCAATTCGACACCGCGCGGCTTGCGCCGGAACAGCAGCACATCGAGCTCGGTTTCGAGTGCCCGGATTTGCTGGCTCAGCGGCGGCTGCTGAATGCCGAGGCGCTCCGCCGCTCGCGTGACATGGCCCTCCTCGGCGACGGCGACGAAATAGCGAAGGTGGCGCAATTCCATCCGAACGATACGTATGCGATATGAGTTTTAGCGTATTCATATATTAGACATCCGGTAGCTTCGCGCTTAGCTTTATCTGCATCCGGGTGCCGCTTTTCGGTGTAGGCCATGGCCAGCGAAGCAAAGCTTCTGACGATGGAATTCCTGAAATGGGTCGCGGCGCGCCCGCGCAGCTATGCCGAGGCCCGCGACGCCTGGAGCAGCACCTGCCCGCTGACCTGCGCCTGGGAAGACGCGATCGCCGACGCGCTGATCGAGCGCGCGGCCGACGGCCAGCTGATGCTGAGCGCGCGCGGCCGCGTCAGGCTAGCGGCGTCCGACATCGGGCATGCGATAACCGCGCCTTGATCGTTGGTGCCGGCGGAGTATCGTGCCGGCCCAGCCTTGCCTGCCGCTGCGCTGTCGACAGCGCGCCCCTGTGAAGGAGATTTTCCCGTGAGCGTCACTGGCCACGACACTCTGAAGGCCCGCCGCACCCTCGAGGTCGACGGCAAGCGCTACGACTATTTCAGCCTCGATACGGCGGCGAGCGCGGCCGGGCTCGGCGACATCGCCCGCCTGCCGGTGTCGCTGAAGATCCTCCTGGAAAATCTGGTGCGGCTGGAAAACGGCCGCACCGTGACGGTCGACGATATCAAGGCGATCGGGGCTTGGCTCGCGGCCAAGCGCTCGGACCGCGAGATCGCGTTTCGGCCGGCGCGCGTGTTGATGCAGGATTTGACGGGCGTGCCGGCGGTCGTCGATCTGACCGCGATGCGGCAGGCGATGGTCAATCTCGGCGGCGACCCGAACAAGATCAACCCGCTGTCGCCGGTCGATCTGGTCATCGATCATTCGGTGCAGATCGACAATTTCGGCAACCCTCAGGCCTTCGCCGCCAACGTCAAGAAGGAGTTCGAGCGCAACGGCGAGCGCTACCGCTTTCTGCGCTGGGGGGCGGATGCCTTCGAGAATTTCCGGCTGGTGCCGCCCGGCACCGGCATCTGCCATCAGGTCAACCTCGAACATCTATCGCAGGTGGTATGGACCACCGACGAGAACGGCAAGACGATCGCCTATCCCGACACTTTGGTCGGCACCGACAGCCACACGACGATGGTTAACGGGCTGGCGGTGCTCGGCTGGGGCGTCGGCGGCATCGAAGCCGAGGCGGCGATGCTCGGGCAGCCGATCTCAATGCTGATCCCTGAGGTCGTCGGGGTGCGCCTGACCGGCCGATTGGCGGAAGGGGCCACGGCGACCGACCTGGTGCTGACGATCACCCAGATGCTGCGCAAACGCGGCGTCGTTGGCCGCTTTGTCGAGTATTGCGGCCCGGGGGTCGCCGAGCTCGCGCTCGCCGACCGCGCGACGATCGGCAACATGTCGCCCGAATACGGCGCGACCTGCGGCTTCTTCCCGATCGACGCCGAGACGATCCGCTATCTCGGCCTCACCGCGCGCGACCCGGCGCGGGTCAAGCTGGTCGAGGCCTATGCCAAGGCACAGGGGATGTGGCGCGACGCCAACACCCCGGACCCGGTCTTCACCGATCTCCTGGAGCTCGATCTCGGCACGGTCGAGCCGTCGCTCGCCGGACCGCGCCGGCCGCAGGACCGGGTATCATTGGCTGGCGCCGGCAAGGGGTTCGACGCCGAGTTGCCGCGCCTTGCCGGGGTCAGCGCGCCGCGCACGGTTAAGGTCAAGGGCAGCAATTATGATTTGCATGACGGCGATGTCGTGATCGCCGCGATTACCAGCTGCACCAACACCTCGAACCCGAGCGTCATGCTCGGCGCCGGCCTCCTCGCTAAGAAGGCGGTCGAGAAGGGGCTCAAGGTCAAGCCCTGGGTCAAGACCAGTCTCGCGCCGGGCAGCCAGGTGGTCAGCGACTATTACGCCGCCGCCGGATTGCAGGAGTACCTCGACAAGGTGGGCTTCAACCTCGTCGGTTATGGCTGCACCACCTGCATCGGCAATTCCGGGCCGTTGCCGGAGCCGGTTTCCGAGGCGATCGACGAAGGCGATCTCGCGGTCTGCGCGGTGTTGTCGGGCAACCGCAATTTCGAGGGTCGCATCCACGCCCAGGTGCGGGCCAATTACCTGGCTTCGCCACCGCTGGTCGTCGCCTATGCGCTGGCGGGGACGATCCGCACAGACTTGACCAAGGACTCGCTCGGCGAAGGCGACGACGGCAAGCCGGTCTATCTGCGCGACATCTGGCCGAGCAATAAGGAGGTTGCCGATACCGTCGCGCATTCGGTGTCGCGCGAAGCATTCCGGCATCGCTACGGCAATGTGTTCGAGGGACCGCTGGAATGGCGGCAGGTCACCGCTCCCGCCGGGCGCACCTACGAATTCGAGGACCGCTCGACCTATCTGGCGCTGCCGCCCTATTTCGAGAACATGCCCAAGGAGCCCGGCCCGGTCAGCGATGTGATCGGCGCGCGCGAGCTTGCGATCTTCGGCGACAGCATCACCACCGACCACATCAGCCCGGCCGGCAGCATCAAGGTCGAAAGCCCGGCAGGCGAATACCTGATCAGCTATCAGGTGCGCCCGAGCGATTTCAATTCCTACGGCGCGCGGCGCGGCAACCACAACGTTATGATGCGCGGCACCTTCGCCAACATCCGCATCCGCAACGAGATGGTGCCCGGGGTCGAGGGCGGGATGACCAAGCTGATGCCGGAGGGCACGGTCATGCCGATCTACGACGCGGCGATGGAATACAAAAAGCGCGGCGTGCCGCTGGTGATCTTCGGCGGCAAGGAGTACGGCACCGGCTCGTCGCGCGATTGGGCGGCGAAAGGGACGCTACTGCTCGGCGTCAAGGCGGTCATCGTCGAGAGCTTCGAGCGCATCCACCGCTCGAACCTGGTCGGCATGGGCGTCCTGCCGTTGCAGTTCCGCGACGGGACGACGCGTCAGACCTTAGGGCTCAACGGCGACGAGGTGCTCGACATCACCGGCGTCGCCGACGGCCTGCGCCCGCGCAAGGAGCTGATCCTGCGGATCCGCGACGCCGACGGCTCGACGCGCGAGGAACCGGTCATCTGCCGTATCGACACGCTCGACGAGCTCGAATACTTTCGCCACGGCGGCATCCTGCAATACGTCCTGCGCAGCCTGCTGAAAGCGGCGGCCTAGATCGTTTTGGACGGTATTTGGGCGCGAATGGACCAAGCGCCCTGTCGGCCTGCGCCGGAATGAACAAAAATTCATTCCTGGCCGAGGCGGCTTTTATGTTCCGTGTCTTATCTTGACCCCGCCGGTAATGCGCCCGAGCCGGGTGATAGGCTCGCGAGCTGATGTGCGGAGCGCCGCCATGAACAGGAATAGATGGCTGGTCGTGTTGAGCGCGATGGTTGTGCTCGGAACGACACTCGCCGGCAAAGCGCAGGCGCAATACCCGCAGCCACCACAGCAACCCTATCCTTACGGCTCGGTTCCGGCGAGCCCGCCATCCTGGAGCTACGACCCCTATACGAGCGGGCTGGGCCCCTGCACGAATTGGTCGCACATCGATCTGGCAACGTGCGGCGATCTGAACCCGCCGACTTACGGTCAGCCGACGTACCGGCCACCCACGCATCCCGGCGTCTACTATTAGAAGGCACAGGCTCCACTCGCGCCGGCGTCTCTCCAGGCCGCTCAAAAAAAGACGCCGTCGGCAGGTCCGACGGCGCCTCTACGCCGGGATTAGAGAGACGCGCGAGTTATTTGCCTTCCGCCTCGTAGGTCTTCAGCGTGTTGTCGGTGGCGGCCTCGATCTCCAGCAGCTTGACCGAGTAGCCCCACAGATAGGCGGTATAGCGCAGCACCGAGCGGCAGGTCTTCTCGTCGAGCAAGACGCCGTCATGCACGTAATGGGCGAGAACCAGGCAACGGTCGCCAGTCAGGTCGACGTCGACGACCTGGATATCGGGCTCGCGGCGCGACAAATCGTATTGCCGGGACAGGGCGCTGCGGATGCGGCGATAGCCGAGCTCGTCATGGATCGCCTCGACCCGCAGGGAAGGCTTGCTGCTGTCGTCGGCGACATGGAACAGCCGGAAATCGCGGATTACCCGCGGGGTCAGATATTGCAGGATGAAGCTCTCGTCCCGGTAGTTGGCCCACGCGTCGCGCAGGACGCCGAACGGGTCGCCGCAGCCGGCGATCTCGGGGAAGAAATCGCGATCCTCCCCGGTCGGCTTCTCGCAGATGCGGCGGATGTCGCTCATCATCGCAAAGCCGAGCGCATAGGGATTGAATCCGCTGAACCGCGGATCGTCGAAACCGGGCTGGAAGATGACGCTCGAATGCGAGTGCAGGAATTCCAGCATCGAGCCTTCGGTGATCAACCCGCGATCGTGCAGCCGGTTCATGATCTCGTAATGGCAGAAAGTGGCGCAGCCTTCGTTCATCAGCTGCAGCTGTTTCTGCGGATAGAAATATTGCGAGATGTTGCGGACGATCCGGATCAGTTCGCGCTGCCAATCCTCCAACCGGGGGGCGCGCTTCTCGATGAAATAGAGCAGGTTTTCCTCGGGCAGCCCGAGCTGCCGCGACATCTCCTCGTGCAGCTTCTCCTCGTCGTCGAGATCGTCCTCGTCATTGGCGAGCTTCGGCACGGTGCGCCACAGATCGTTATAGGTCGTCTCAGCATGGATGCGCCGCTCTTCCGCTCGCCGCGTTTCCTCGGCGAGGTTCGGACGCGAGCGGTGGGCGTAACGGTTGACCCCGTGCTCTTTCAGCGCGTGCGCCGCATCGAGAACCCGTTCTACAGCCTCCAGCCCGTAGCGCTCTTCGCATTTTGCGACATAGTCGCGGGCGAAGCTCAGGTAGTCGAGGATGCCGTCGGCGTCCGTCCACTGCCGGAACAGGTAATTGTTCTTGAAAAAGTGGTTGTGGCCGAACGCGGCGTGCGCCAGGACAAGCGTCTGCATCGTCATGGAATTTTCTTCCATGATGTAGCAGATCACCGGGTTCGAATTGATGACGATCTCGTAGGCGAGACCCTGCAAGCCCTTGCGGTATAGGGTCTCGTGATAGGCGAAGCGCTTGCCGAAGCTCCAGTGATGGTACATCAGCGGCAGCCCGACCGACGAATAGGCGTCGAGCATCTGCTCAGAGGTGATGACCTCGATCTGCACCGGATAGATGTCGAGCCCGAGCTCGTCGAAGGCGATCCGCTCGATCGCCTCGTAGACCCGGCGCAGGGACCCGTAATCCCAATTGGGCCCGGTAAACAGCGGCATGTCGGCCCTGAGCTGTGCGGCGGCGCTGTAACTCGTGTTAAGCACGCACGCCCCCTTTTGCAAACAATTCGTGGAATACCGTGAAGATCTGGCTTGGGTCGCCGACCCGCCGCATCGCGAAATGCGGGTGCGCCGGCGCTACCTCATTGTAGGCGCGCCACAAATCGCTATCGCGCGACAGCCCGGTCAGGCTCCCGCCCATATTGTCGCCGACCTCGACATAGGCAAAATACTGGCACAGTGGCAGCACCTCGCCGCCAAGCAGCGAGACGCAACGGCTGCTGTCGGCGCCGTAATTGTCGCCGTCCGAGGCCTGGGCGCCGTAAATGTTCCAGCGGTCGGTCGAATAACGCGCCCGCGCGATCTCCAGCATTTTTTCAAGCGCGGTCGACACCACCGTGCCGCCCGTCTCGCGGCTGTAAAAGAATGTCTCCTCGTCGACCTCCTCGGCCGTGCTGGTATGGCGGACGAACACGACGTCGACGTGACGGTAACGGCGGGTCAGGAAGATGTGCAGCAGCATAAAGAACCGCTTTGCGAGGTCCTTCATCGCCTCGGTCATCGAACCTGACACGTCCATCAGGCAGAACATGACCGCCTCGGTGTTCGGCCGCGGCACACGGTCGAAGCGGCGGTAACGCACATCGATCGGGTCGATGTACGGGATGATCTTGCTGCGCCGCTCCTGGCGCTCGAGCTCCCGGGCGATGCGCTCGCTCTCGGCTTCGTCGTCGTTGGCGCGCGCCTCCTCGAGCTGCTCGCGCAATGCCTCAAGGTCGGACAGCTTCGGCCGCTTCAGCGAGATGCGCCGCGCCATGCTCAGCCGCATCGTGCGCGGGATGCTGAGGTTGGACGGCGAGCCGGTCACGGTATAGCCGGCGCGCTGCAGATCGACCGCGGTTGTATCCTTGAGGGTCTTTTTGACCAGGTCGGGCAGTTCGAGGTCCTCGAAAAACATGTCGAGGAACTCGTCGCGCGTCAGGGTGAACTCAAACGCGTCCTCACCGCCGCCGTCGGGGCTACCTTCCCGGCCGCCTTGACCCTCGCCACCGGTCGGGCGCGGAATCTCGTCGCCGCGAACATATTCCTTGTTGCCCGGCACGACGAGATCGGTTTTGCCGGTCCGCCGGTTGTGGTGGAAGATCGGTTCGGTGATCCCGCGCGTCGGAATCGCGACCTTTTCGCCGTGCTCTACATCGGCGACCTTGCGCTTGCGCAGCGCTTCCTGCACCGCCGACTTGACCTCCGCCCGGGCGCGCCCCAGAAACCGTTGCCGGTTGCTGAGGCTCTTGCCCTTCGGGTTGGCGCGGCGATCGACAATATTCATCGATGCAATCTCCGGCCGGACACGGTGGCCTTATCCGGCCTTGTTGACCCGCATGTACCACTCGACCAGCCGGCGCACCTGCCGCTCGGTATAGCCGCGCTCGACCATGCGCTCGACAAAATCGGCGTGTTTCTTCTCCGTGTCCGAATCCTTTTTCGTGCCAAAGCTGATCACCGGCAGCAGATCCTCGACCTGCGAGAACATGCGACGCTCGATGACCTCGCGCAGTTTTTCATATGAGGTCCAGGAGGGGTTGCGTCCCCCTGCAGCGGCGCGGGCCCGCAATGCGAATTTGACCACCTCGTTGCGAAAGTCCTTCGGATTGGCGATTCCCGCCGGCTTCTCGATCTTGGACAGCTCCTGGTTCAACAGCTCGCGGTTCATCAGCTGCCCGGTATCGGCATCCTTGTAGTCTTGGTCCTCGATCCAGGCGTCCGCATACGCGACATAGCGGTCGAACAGGTTCTGGCCGTAGTCGGAGTACGATTCGAGATAAGCCTTCTGGATCTCGTGCCCGATGAACTCGGCATAGCGCGGAGCCAGTTCCGCCTTGATGAAGTTAAGATATCTCTTCTCGATCTCCTCCGGGAACTGCTCGCGCCAGATCGACTGCTCCAGCACATACATCAGGTGGACGGGATCAGCCGCTACCTCCTGCGTGTCGAAGTTGAATGTGCCCGACAGCACCTTGAAGGCAAATCGGGTCGAGATCCCATCCATGCCCTCATCGACTCCAGCGGTGTCGCGATATTCCTGGGATGATTTGGCGCGTGGATCGGTGTCCTTTAGGCTCTCGCCGTCATAGACCCGCATCTTCGAATACAGGTTCGAATTCTCATGCGCCTTCAGCCGCGACAGCACGCAGAAGCGCGACAGGATGTCCAACGTCGATGGCGCGCAGGGCGAATTCGACAGCTCGCTATTCTGCAAGAGCTTCTCGTAGATCTTGCGCTCCTCGGTGGAGCGAAGGCAGTAGGGCACCTTGATCACCGAGATGCGGTCGATGAACGCCTCGTTGTTCTTGTTGTTTTTGAAGGTCTGCCACTCGGATTCGTTCGAGTGCGCCAGGATGATGCCCTGATAGGGTATCCCGCCGATGTTCTCGGTGCCGGCGTAGTTGCCTTCCTGAGTCGCGGTCAAGAGCGGGTGCAGCATCTTGATCGGCGCCTTGAACATCTCGACGAATTCCATCAGGCCCTGGCTCGTACGGTTGAGCCCGCCCGAGAAGGAATAGGCGTCGGGATCGTTCTGGCTGTACATCTCCAGCTTGCGGATATCGACCTTGCCGACGAGGCTCGCGACATCCTGGTTGTTCTCGTCGCCGGGCTCGGTTTTGGCGACGCAGATCTGTTTCAGGCGCGAGGGTTGCATCCTGGCTACAGTGAACTTTGTGATGTCGCCGCCGAACTCCTCGAGGCGTTTGACCGCCCATGGCGAGATTAGACCGTTGAGCCGCCGCGGCGGGATGCCGTAGCGCTGTTCGAGCTCTTGGCCGAAGGTTACCGGATCAAACAGGCCGAGCGGGCTTTCGAACACTGGGCTGATCTCGTCGCCTGCCTTGAGAACGTAGATCGGCTCTTTCTCCATCAGCTGCTTCAGCCGCTCAGCGAGGGAAGATTTGCCGCCGCCGACCGGGCCGAGCAGATAGAGCACCTGCTTGCGTTCCTCGAGGCCTTGCGCCGCGTAGCGGAAGAAGCCGACGATCCGCTCGATCGTCTCCTCCATGCCGTAGAAATCCTCGAAGGCCGGATAAACCTTGATCGTCCGGTTCGAGAAAATCCGACCGAGCCGGGGATCCTGGCTGGTATCCACCATGACCGGCTCGCCGATCGCCTTGAGCAGCCGTTCGGCGGCACCGGCATAAAAGGACGCATCGTCGGAGCAAGCCCGCAGATAGTCCTCTAGCGTGTACTCCACCGCGCGCCGATTCTCGTATATGCGCGAGTAAAGCCCGAATACGCCTTCATCAAATCCCATTGCTCACCTCAATCGACAGCTGTCGACCGCAACAGTTCGGATTGTTCATCCGGTAAACGACGACGCACCCCAAAAAAGTTCGCGTCGCCGATATCATTCGTCGCAGATTTGCAGGCAGTGTGGCCTGTATTCCTCTCTCGGCGCGAACACCCCCCGCGCGCCGAACGCCACCCTGGACATTGAAGCGCCGTTGGCCGACGCAATCACTATGCCAAAGCTTTATGGCGATCCTAAGGTGGTGCGCAGAGGCGCCGATTTGTCCGGAGCGCGCCAGCGCTATTCCGGAATAGCGCCGAACGGGAGTTTCGATCGAACGGGAACCCAACAACATCTTGTGGCCCCCTTACTGCGTAGTAGCAGAATATATGATGCAAGCACCAAAGCTCAACCGGATTCTCTCGCCGCGCTCGAATCCGGATCGCTGCCGCTGCCGCGCCACCCGAGGATAGCCAACCCAAGTTAACGCGTCCTTTAGCCGCAGCCGCTGCGGGTTGCTAACGAAAGTCCTCGGACCTAGCGCGTAGCCGCTGGCTCGCGGCGCTCTGGTCGTTACTGAGTCGCCTTCCCGCTCGGTGCGGCGATGTGCTCGGGCTGTGCGGCAAGCCCAGCTACCGGCACAGGCTGATGGTGCTGGACCGAATGCTGATAGGACCACCAGTTCCAGGCCAGCGACTCGGCGAGTTCCGCGGCAAGGCAGCCATATCCGCGATCGTTCATGTGCAGCCCGTCGGCGCCGATCATCGCCGGAGCATCTGGCTGAGCCTGCCAATACCGCATGATCTCGAAGCGGCGAAATACGCCGATCCGTTCTTCCTTTGCGGCGTTGGCGATCAGCCGCTCCATTTCTGGATAGGCCGGCCGTTGCAGCACGCGGGGGGCATATTGCAAATCCATCAGGATGATGTCCGCGCCGCTGGGTTTGAGCAGATCGATGCCTTGCCGGATCAGGTCGCCGTCGACGACAAGATCGTCCCGCCGCAGCACGGCGTTGGTGCCGACCTGCCAGATGACGAGGTCCGGATGCTCGGCGATGACTTCGGATCCGAGCCGGCCCAATTCCTCCCCGACGTCCTGGCCGCCTTTGCCGCGATTGACGACCCGGATCTCGTTGGCCGGGAAACGCTCCTTGAGCTCGGCCTCGAGCCGGCTCGGGTAGTTCAGGGCCGGGTCGCTCGCACCGACTCCTTGGGTGGAGGAGGAGCCGACCGCGACGATGGTCAGCGGCTGGTGCTGCTCGATCCGCATCGCGGTATGCGCCAAAGTCGGCTCGATGACCGTGAGCGCGGGCGGCGCGCCACAGGTCGGCATCGGCGCTTGCGGCTGCGGTTCCGCCGCGACAGCCGAGGCGGCGGCGAGCGTCAGCGCTGCGGCGAGGCAGAAGCAGGTACGGTGGCTCATTGGACCGCGACCCGGATGGCTTTGGCAAGCTTGCGTCCGATACAGTCGTAAACCTTGGCGGCCAGCCGGGCGCGCTCCTCCGGGGCGACCTCGTCGAAATTGAACATGTTCTGCTCGCTCCAGTACCGCATCATCTCAAACCGGGGAAACACGTAGACTTCATTTAGGTCGCCGACACGGCGCACCGTCGTCAAATATCGCTCAAAATCGATGACCGCAGCGGTGCTGTGCGAGAATTGCATATCGACAAGAACGATGTCGATTGCCCGATTCTTGATCTCGTCGATACCGTTCTGCAGCGCCGCGGCAAAATCGTCCACCTCGATCCCGCGCACCGCATCGGCAATCCCGGTCTCCCAGATCACCAGGACCGGATCCTCGGGCATGACGTCGCTGGCGAACCGCTCCAGCATCTGTTGTGTCGACTGGCGAGGCACGCCCTTGTTGATCACCGTGATCGACGAGTCGGGAAAGGACTCCGCGAGCGCCAGCTGAAGCCGATGCGGATAGGCAAGATCGGGCGAGCCCGCCGCCGCCCCCTTGGTCGAGGCGCCGCCGATCGCGACAATGTTGACTGGCTGCTTCGCCCGCAGCCGCTCGGCCAAATGCGGCAGCGTGGCCGAGACCTGCATCAACTCCGCGGGCACCTCGCATTGCGATTGCTCGGCGCGGAGCGCCGGCGTGATGATCGCGCCCACCGCGGCCAAGGCTGGGACGAGCCAGAAGCGAAGGTTCATCGCGCCATCCGATCTTGGCGGCCTGGCGCGACTGCCGGCTGCAGAGCCGGCATGCGATCCATCCTCTTGTACCAATCGATCATTCTTGCCGTCAGCAGCATCAACAAGATTCCGGCTGCGTTTACCGCGAGCTGGGTGATGATACCGGAATCATATTCAGACAAAATGAAATGCCCGAGGGCCGAGAGCAGGATTCCGAGACAAAAAATCTCCAGCGATTGCTGACCACAACGGATTAGCGGCCGCGCTATTGCGCTGCTCAAAAAACGGGCATTACGCGGCACCCATAGCGCAACGAGGACGGCGAGCGCGAAAAACGGCACCAGCCGCAACGGCGAAAGATTGTTCTTGTTAACCGGCCACAGCACCTTGAGCAGCAGCCCGGGGAACGGCTCCCAAACCCCGTGAATTGTCCAGCTCAGCTTGATGATTGTCGCGGCGGCGAAGATCACCAGGGCGAAGGGATAGGCCAGGCGCAGCATCGTCGCCGTCGCCTGTCCAGGCATATTCGGATTTCCGAGCAGCGCGCCGGCAACAAACAGAAATTGCCAGGCGAGCGGGTTGAAAAACCAGACATGCCCTTCCGGATAGGCGGGCACCGCTATGCCGAGGAGCTGGACCGCGAGATAGACCAGTGCCGAGGGCACCAGCACCAGCAGCCAATGACGCTGCATTCCCAGCAGCACCACCGGGAAGATCAACAGCATCACTATGTACATCGGCAGAATGTCGAGGAAGGTCGGCTGAAATTCCAGCAGCAGCGCCTTAACCACGGCGATATGCGGCTCGTCGAGGAAATCGGCGACGCGCATCTCCTCGTTGTACATCGGGTTCTTGAAGGTGCTCGCGGTGTAGGAGACCTCGGCGATGAAGATCACGAACAGGAAGATGTGAGCGACGTACAGCTGCCAAGCGCGACGTAGCACCTGGGCGGTCGCGTAGAGTGCGCCCTTACTCGCCAGCCGGGCGCCGTAAACGAGCGCGGCGGTAAACCCGGAGATGAAGATGAAAACCTCGGCCGCGTCGTAGAAGCCGACCGCCTGCAGCGTGAAATAGCTCAGGACGTTTTCCGGAACGTGATCGATGAAGATCAAGAACAGCGCCACGCCGCGAAAGAAGTCGAGACGGAGATCACGTTGCGTCGACGGCTCGGGCAAGACCGCTCATGCTCCGGACGGGTTTGCTGAAGGTGCGCCGCGCGATCCTAGCAAGGCTGGGTCGCGCTCGTCGATCCGGCTCACGAGCGGCTTGAAACTGTTGCCAAAATAGCAAAAACACAGCCGAGATGCGGCGACGGTTTGACCAGCCCCAATCTAGGCTGCTCAGTTGGCGTTTCAAATCCGAATTGAGCAGCGTGCGTTATCGATAACACATAAATCCGGATTTGTCAAGTTAAAATGTGACTACAGCAAAATCCGGTGACTCGCTTGCCATCACTGAACCGTCATCCCGCCGTCGACGGCCAGGATATGGCCGGTTATGAATGCGGCCGCGTCCGAAGCGGCGTACACAATCGCCTGGGCGATCTCCTCGGGGCTTCCGGCGCGCTTCAGCGGAACGCTGGCGAGCAATCCGGTCTTCGCCTCGGCGCTGCCGGCGAACCGATCCAGCATGCCGGTCTCGATCGGGCCGGGTGCGACGGCGTTGACCCGCACGCCGAAGGCGGCGGCTTCGAGCGCCGCTGCCCTGGTCAACCCCTCCACGGCATGCTTGCTGGCCACGTATAACGGCGCGCCCGGCAACGCCTTGTGGCCGACGATTGAGGACAGGTTGACGATGGCGCCGCTGCCTTGCGCTTCCATCACGCGCAATTCGTGCTTCAAACTCAACAATGTGCCGAGAACGTTTGTGTCGAACACCGTCGAATAGTTTTCGGCGGTCTGTTCCAGCAGCGATCCGGGCTGGCCTTCGGTACCGGCGTTGTTGACGGCGACGTCTAGGCGCCCGAAGCGGGCCACCGTACCGTCGATCAGCTGGCGCACCTCGTCCTCATTGCGAACGTCTGCCCGAACAAATTCAGCCGCTTCCGCGCCCGCGCCACGAAGCTCCGCGGCGAGTGCCCGACCGGCATCTTCGTGCCGACCGGAGACGACGACACGCGCGCCGTTTCGGGCGAAGGCCAGCGCGGTGGCGCGACCGATGCCGGTCAGCGCGCCGGTGATCAATACGACAGGGTTGCTCATGGCTTTCTCCGTTGGTAGCGCGGCGCCGGGTCAGTCGAACAATGGCCGGAGCCGCTCGACCGCCTCGGTAATTTGGGCCGGGTCGCGGGCGAAACAAAGCCGCAGATAGCCCTCGCCCATCGGTCCAAAAGCGCTGCCCGGGGCGAGGCCGACCTTGGCATGGGACAATAACTCCTTGGCGAAAGCTAGGCTGTCGCCGACGCCATCGACTCGGAAGAATGCATAGAAAGCGCCTTCCGGCCGCGCCACCTCGACGCGCCGGCAGGCACGGAGAGCGTCGACCGCGACGTCGCGCGCGGCGCGGCAGCGCGCGACAAAACTGGCGATGAACGGCTCGCCCTCGCGCACCGCGACGATGCCGGCATGCTGCAGAAAGGTCGGCGCGCCGCTGGTACTGAACTCGATCAGCTTTTCCATCACCGGCAGCAGGTCGGCGGGAAGGGTCATCCAACCGAGACGCCAGCCGGGCATCGCCCAGTTTTTCGAGAAGCTGTTGACCACGATCAACCGGTCATCCGGCTCGGCCTGGGCGAGAAAGGAAGGCGCCGTGCGGTTGCCGTAGACGATGCGGGCATAGACCTCGTCAGCGACGACCCACAAGCCGCGCCGCCTCGCGAACGATAGCAGCGTCGCGATCTCCTCGGCCGAGATTACCCAGCCGGTCGGGTTTGACGGCGAGTTGACGAAAATGCCGCGGGTGCGCGAGTCGCAGGCGGCGAACACCCGCTTGGGATCGAGCCGCCAGCCGCCTTCGGGCAACGGATCGAGCGAGACAAGACGCGGCTCTCCGCCCATGATCGACACCGCCGCGGCGATGTTCGGCCATACCGGCGCGATGATGACGAGATTGTCGCCGGCGTCGATCAGCGCCTGCGTCACCAGCATCAACGCCGTCGTGCCGGAGCTCGAGACGGCGACGCGTTCGGCACCGATCGGCCTTCCGTAGAGACCGGTCATGTAGTCGGCCAGGGTGGCCCGCAGCTCCGGCAGGCCGGCCTTGTAGGTATAGAAGGTATGTCCGGCGCGCAGTGCCGCAGCCGCAGCCGTGCCGATGAAATCGGGAGTCGGCAAGTCTCCCTCGCCGTACCACAGCGGAATTACCTCGGGATCGCCCATCCCGAGCGCCGAAATCTCGGCGATGCGAGAGCCCGGCAGCTCGCGGATTGCATCGCGCACGCGCATCGAATGCCTCTTGTTTTTTTAACTCATCTGTGACAGTGTGTAACGCATCGTAACAACGCGTGGGCGGGCAAGTACTTTTTTTCAGCACATTTTCAGCCCCTTCCGAACCTTCGCAAGCACCTTCGACGCATATTGATACAAACGAGCCGGCTAGCGCCGGCTCGTTTTGCGTTTGCGGGCGTCCCGGCCGCTTTACCCCTGGCGGGCGGATCACTCGAGCCCGGGTCTGACCTGGAACAACGCCTCGGTCTGGCTACGGATGTCGGCGAGCGACACCTCAGGGGCGATCTCGATCAGCTCCATGCCGCCGCCTTTGCGGTCGATCGCAAATACCCCAAGATCGGTGACCACCATGTCGACCACCCCGGCGCCGGTCAGCGGCAGGTTGCAGCGGTGCAACAGCTTGGGCTCGCCCTTGGCAGTGTGCTCCATCAGCACGATGACCCGCTTGACTCCGGCGACGAGGTCCATCGCGCCGCCCATGCCCTTCACCATCCGGCCTGGGATCATCCAGTTGGCGAGATCGCCATTCTCTGCCACCTGCATTGCGCCGAGGATTGATAGGTCGATGTGGCCGCCGCGGATCATGCCGAAGGATTGTGCGCTGTCGAAATAACTCGTCGTCGGCAATTCGGTAATGGTCTGTTTGCCGGCGTTGATCAGATCCGCGTCCTCCTCGCCCTCGAACGGGAAGGGCCCCATACCCAGCATGCCGTTTTCGCTTTGCAGTTGAACCGTGATGCCGGGCGGGATGAAATTCGACACGAGTGTCGGAATGCCGATCCCGAGATTGACGTAATAGCCATCCTTCAGCTCGGCGGCGGCGCGGCGCGCCATCTCGTCGCGTGACCAGGGCATTGCTGCGCTCCTCTCCTTAAACCCCCGCCCCCACCCTTCCCTCCGCCGCAGGCGGGGGAGGGTTGGGGAGGGGGCGAACGGTGCGCTGCTCGATGCGCTTCTCGCAACCCGGGCAATGCACGATGCGCTGCACGAAAATGCCGGGCGTCTGGATGCAATCGGGGTCGATCTCGCCGGGCTCCACCAGATGCTCGACCTCGGCGACGGTGACCTTTCCCGCCGTCGCCATCACCGGGTTGAAGTTGCGCGCGGTCTTCCGGTAGACGAGGTTGCCTTCGCGATCGCCCTTCCAGGCGTGGACGATGGCAAGGTCGGCGACGATGCCCTTCTCCATGACATAGGTCTCGCCGTCGAATTCGCGCAGCTCCTTGCCCTCGGCGACCAGCGTGCCGACCCCGGTCTTGGTGAAAAAGGCCGGAATGCCGGCACCGCCGGCGCGGATGCGCTCCGCAAGCGTCCCCTGCGGGTTGAATTCCAGCTCCAGCTCGCCTTTGAGATAGAGATCGGCAAAGAGCCGATTCTCCCCGACATAGGACGAGATCATCTTGCGGATCTGCCGGGTGTCGAGCAGCAAGCCGAGCCCGGCGCCATCGATGCCCGCATTGTTGGAAACCACGGTCAGACCTTTCACGCCGGCATCGCGGATCGCCAGGATCAGCTTTTCCGGAATGCCGCAGAGGCCGAAGCCGCCGGCCATGATCATCATCCCGTCATGCAGCAGGCCCTCGAGCGCCGCCGCGGCATCGGGGTACACCTTGTTCATCGAGAGACTCCTGCGCGCGTCAGTCGGGTGATAGTGCCGCGCTGGCGCGCCTGTCAATTTAGCGCCAAGCCGCCGCCGGCGCTGCCCTGGAACAAAGCGGCCCCCGCACGGTTTCACCGGGTATGACAACGGCACGACAACTTCCTCTCCCAGCATCCCCCAAAGCCCGCGCTTTGGGCTGCACCTGCTCCGAGTCAAACCCGGGTCAGGGCGTCCTCGATAACCCGCCGCTCGACACGAATTGCCCGGTGCACGGACTTGCCCCGTCGGCGCGCGAGCATACTGACGATGCTGAGCCGATCGACACCGAGGGCGACATCGTCGACGCGGCGATAGAGCCGGAACTGCGAGGCAGCTGATCGCGTTGCCGGGGCCGGTCTAAAAAACAGGCCGCCAATGGCGGCCTGAAGTCTGAGGGGAGGATGCCCATGCGGGCCCGCGCACCGCTAGGAGCGCGTAAGTCCGATAATGCCGAGCAAATCTATCTAAAAGATTAAGCAAATAGAGAATTTCGCCGCGTTCGGATTGACTTGGCGCCGATTGCAATGCCCGTGCGGCACCGCGCTGCCGCAGAAAATCCTTGCATGCCGAGGGGCTCGGCCTGAAATTGGGTCAGAGGCTGGGGTGCTGCCCTAAGCGCGGGATTTGTGCGGGCGGCTGAGATTAAACCCAATGAACCTGGCCGGGCATGCCCGGTGAAGGGAGTCCGCGATTACCGCACCGATCGTTCTCTCCGCCCATCGCCCAAAAACCGTTGTGATCGGGGCCGGTGTCATCGGCCTCGGCATCGCCTGGCGTCTGGCACAAGCCGGCTGTGCCGTCACGGTATTTGATCGCGGTGAGGCCGGGCATGGCGCGAGCTGGGCCGCCGCCGGGATGCTCGCCGCGGCGGTCGAGACCGAGCCTGGCGAGGAACCGTTGCTGCCGCTCGCTCTGGAAAGTCAGCGTCTATGGCCGGATTTTGCCCGCGAACTGGAAGCCGCCGCCGACATCTCCGTCAATTACCGCGACGAGGGCACGCTGGTCGTCGCGCTGAATCGCGACGATGCCGCGCAACTGCATCATTCTTATGAATTCCAGAAGGGTCTTGGCCTCGATCTGCATTGGCTTTCCGCGGCCGAGGCGCGCCATCGCGAACCGCATCTGAAACCCGGCATCGCCGCCGCGGTATGGAGCCCGCGCGACCACCAGGTCGAGAACCGCGACCTTGGCCGGGCCCTCGCCATTGCCGCCCGCCGCGCCGGGGTCGAGCTGGTCGAGCATTGCGCTGTCCGAGAGGTTCTCTTCAAAGGCGGCCGTGCCGCTGGTGCTGTCAGCGAGCGCGGGCGCGAGCCGGCCGAAATCGTCGTGCTGGCGGCCGGCGCCTGGTCGCGCGAGATCGGCGGCATTCCGCCGGCATATCTGCCGCCAGTGCGGCCGATCAAGGGCCAGATGCTGGCATTGCAGATGGATCCGGCGGCGCCATTGTTGCGTCATGTCGTGTGGCTGCCGCGCGGCTATATGGTCCCGCGCAACGACGGAAGGCTGGTAATCGGCGGAACGGTCGAGGAGCGGGGCTTCGACACGAGTCTGACCGCTGGCGGGATCTTAGCCCTGCTCGAAGGCGCCTGGCGCGCGGTGCCGACGATCGAGGAATTGCCGATCGCCGAGACCTGGGTCGGCTTCCGCCCGGGCTCGCGCGATGACGCACCTATGCTGGGCCCGAGCGGCATCGACGGGCTTGTCGTCGCCACCGGGCATCATCGCAACGGCATTCTGCTGACGCCGGTCACCGCCGCCTTGATCAGCGCCTTTGTGCTGACCGGTCGTCTGCCCGAGAATGCGCTGCCGTTCTCACCCGAGCGCTTCGCGGCCACGACTGCGCCAATCCGGGCGAAGGCGCTATGACCCGGCTGCGGATCAACGGGATCGAAGAAGAGCTGACGGCGGCCACTATCGCCGAATTGCTCGTCGAGCGCGGCATCGACCCGAACGCCCGCTTTCTCGCCGTCGCCGTCAATGGCAATGTCGTGCGTCGGACGGAGTGGCCGGAAGCGGCGCTTTCGCCGGGTGACAATATCGAGATCGTTCGCCCATTTCAGGGCGGCTGAGTTTGTGAGTAGGAAACCATCGATGGACGACCCGCTTCTGATCGCCGGGACCAAGCTCCGGTCGCGGCTTTTCGTCGGCACCTCCGGCTACCCGAACCAGCAGGTGCTGCTCGATTCTTTGGAGGAAAGCGGCGCCGAGCTCGTGACCGCCTCGATCCGGCGGATCAGCCTCGAAGGCTATGCCGAGAGTCTGATCGATCTGCTCGGCGGACGTTATCGGATTCTGCCCAACACCTCAGGCTGCGTCACCGCGCGTGACGCGGTCCTGACCGCCGAGTTGGCGCGCGAGGCGTTGCAGACCGATTGGGTCAAGCTCGAACTGATCGGCGATCGGGAGACGCTATACCCTGACGTCGAGCAGCTGGTGCACGCCGCCGACGAGCTGGTCCACAAGGGCTTTGTCGTGCTGCCCTACTGCAACGACGATCCGGTCACCTGCCAGAAGCTTGCCGATGTCGGCTGCGCCGCGGTTATGCCGCTGGGATCGCTGATTGGCTCGGGCATGGGCATCGCCAACCCGGCGGGGATCGAGCTGATCTGCGCCCGCAGCCCGGTGCCGGTCGTGCTCGACGCCGGCATCGGCACCGCCTCGGACGCGGCCTTTGCGATGGAGCTCGGCTGCGACGCGGTGCTGGCCAATACCGCGATCGCCAAATCGCACGATCCGCGGCGGATGGCGGCGGCGATGCGCGCCGGGGTCGAGGGGGGACGCCTCGCCCGACTTGCCGGCCGCATCCCGAAGCGCAGCTTCGCCGAGCCATCGAGCCCGCAGCTCGGTCTTGTCGGATCCTGAGCCTGACATTTGCAGCGGAACGCCGCAAAAGATAGCACGTGACCGTTAGCCTCGGGTGGCGCGGTCCGAACCGCGCTGGTTGGTTGCCGAGGACCCAGGCGTGATCTTCGCCCTCCCGCTATACGACGACAACCCGATCAGGCGCACGCCGGTCGTCACCTATGTCCTGATCTTGATGTGCATCGGCGCATTCCTTTGGGAACTGGGTCAGCATCAGGACGTCGTCGCCTATCAATACGGGATGATCCCGGCCGTGTTGTTCGGCTATGTAGAGCTACCGCGGGCGCTGCAACCCATCCCGCCCTGGGCGACGATCTTCACGAGCATGTTCCTGCATGGCGGCTGGTTGCATCTCGGCGGCAACATGCTGTTCCTGTGGATCTTCGGCAACAATATCGAGGACGTGCTAGGGCGTGCCCGGTATCTGATCCTATACCTCGGCAGCGGGGTCGCGGCGGCGATGGCGCAGGCGCTCGTCGACAAGCTGTCGCAAGTACCGATGCTCGGGGCCAGCGGCGCCATCGCCGGCGTGCTCGGCGCCTATCTGGTCACCTACCCGCGCGCCAATGTGCATTGCTTCGTCTGGATCGTGATCTTCTTCTGGATCGTCACGGTCCCGGCCTGGATCCTGCTCGGCCTGTGGTTCGCCGGCCAGCTGCTCAGCGGCCTTGAAACCGAACACGGCGCGCCTGGTGTGGCGTTCTGGGCGCATGTTGGCGGTTTCACCAGCGGCATCGTGCTTTATATGATATTGCGGCCATGGCGGGTCGAGCTGCTGCAGGCGCAAAAGACGCCGATGTTCGCCTCCGCCTCGCCGACGGCGCTCAGCGGACGCCGCACCTTTCACAGCGGCAGTGTCCCGGAATCCGGCCGCGGCTATCGACCCGGGCCCGGACCGTGGGGTTAGCGCGCAGATTTTTGAACGCGGGTATCGCGCCGGCCGCTCAGACCCCATATGCTTACCGGAGAGCAGCGGGATGGAGCGAGCATGGCAAAGGTCGATGACGCGGCGATCCTGCGGCGAGCCAAGGAACTTTGCGCACAGGATAGAACCACCTGGGACTGGGCCCGCGACAACAAACCCACCGCCGACCAAGCGGGCCGTCGCAAATACCTAACCCTTGCGCGCGAGCAACTGCTCCAAGAGAGCGGCGGCGCCTAACGGACGCCGAAGCGAGAAATATTCCTGCAGTTGGACCTGCCCGAGCTCGATCACCTTCGGGAAATAGGCGTTGCCGGAGATGTGATCTCCGTGCGGCGATGAGGTATCAGATGGGCGCTTTCCTCTAGGCGCTCTCACCAGCGCTCGGCATCGATCGGCTGCTGCGGCGAATCGATCACGACGTAACCATCGCCGGTCTCGACGTAGCTTAGATTGCAGCCTCCGAAATAAACTGAGTCTCCGTGACGCTTTGCGGTCTAACCCTGTTGTCCTCCGAAAGCGGCGCCGCCCTGTGATCTCAAGATTTAATCGGAGAGTTTAAGCGGCCTAACCAGCCGGGCCGTGGGTGCCCGGCAATCAAATCGGGCTCCGCTATGACACTGTGGACAGGTCGGGACAGTGCATGCAGCCCAGGCCCCGATCTGCCCTGTCTGCCGCTGTGCGGTACCCGGTGCCTGGCCGGCTCATTTATGCCGACCGCAGCCGGGGATTGACGGGATAGGAGAGCCGGGCCTGAGGCCCATACCGCGTGTTCAGCGCTGGCGGGCGCAGCCAACCGGCCGCCACGAGAAGGTCGGCCGCCTCGCGAATTTGTTCGGCGGTGCGCAATCCAGGCAAGCGAACCTCGCGCTGCAGATACCGAATGTGCACCTCCTTCGGGCGGGTGCCGAGGATCCAATACGCCAAGGCAGCGGCATCGCTGTCGCGGGTTGTCGCCGCAGCGTCGCCGTAGACCCGCTCCGCCATCGTCATGAAATAATCCCCGATCAGGTCCGCTGCGGCGGCGAGAGCGCGGGAGCTGATCCGGGTCGGCGGCGGCAAAACCCCGTCCTCACCGCACCACCATAGCATCTCCAGAACCAGCGCCAGCCGCAGCACCTGGCCGCGCACCTTGCCCAAGGCGGCTCGTAAGAGGCCATCGGCGCCCTGCTGCCGCTCCTGCATGTCGCGGGCAAAAGTCTCGAGCAAGCCGCGCCCCTCAGCTGTTAGCGGCACCCGGATCGGCATTGGCGGATCGCCCGGCTGCAGATCCAGCTCGCGCAGGCGATCGAGGGCACGGATCGCCAATTCCGCGCGCGGATTCTGTTGCCCCAGGCGAAACGGCACCGGCTCGGGCCATAGCCACAGCAACCTTCCGAGCAATCCGTCATCCGCCTCGCGCAGCAAGCGGGCGAGCCTGTCGGGCTGGGTCCCGCCATAAACCGCGACCGCCAGGCGGGGGACGATGATCGGGTTCGGGTCCGCTTTGCGCTCCACCCGGTAGGGGCGTCCGCCATAGGCCTCGATCCAGAATGCACGTCCGCCGCCATTGTACGCGTTCATGCTGGCGATCCACCCGACCAGCTCGGCACGGACGATAAGGAGACCTTTGGGCGCCGCATGGGCGAGCAGCTCGGCTACTTTCCCGATCGTGACATCATGCTGTCGCAGCCGCGGCGCTTGCGGCTGCGGACACGAAATCATCGGCGGCACCAAGAACAGCGGATTGCCGCGTTTTGCTGCATCGCGCAGGTCTCGTCGCCAGCTGTCCCGCGCGGCCTTGTCGAGCTCGAGCCTGACACCCCAGTCCCGCAGCCGGTCGGGGAAGTCGGCGAGCATCCTGCGCTCGATCACCGGCAGGACGTCCCGCATCAAGCAGTCCGCACCCGGGCTCTTGCCGTTGCCGCTGTCGCCGACGACACCGAGCCAGAGATGCGGCGGTTCAACCCATCCCGGTGTTGCCTGCGCCCAGCGGGCGTGCCCGATCAGCGCCGAGGCGGTGGCGAGCAAGGGCGCCGCGACATAATCGGGCGGGCATGCCGCGGCCTCGGCCGCGGTGGCGATCCAATCAGCCCAAGCCGGCCCGAAGGCGGAGATCGGCAGCTTGGGCGGCGGACGCCGATCGCGCCGCAACACAGCAAAGTCTGGCTCCGGCCAGGCCTGATGAATGGTGAGGTCGGGAGGTGCCGCGGTCATCACCAAAGCCGGCCGCCTGCGACAGGTCGCATCCAGAAGTCCGGGGCCTACGTCCTAGCCGAGGGACACGAGCCTCAGCGACGCGCGCATCTCCCAGTCCGGGCTGCGCCGGGCGAATTCGGCGGCCAATTCCCAGAGATCGATGCCGTATCTGTCGCTGAAGGCCTCGGCGCCGATGCGGTGCTGCTCGTCATGGTGCAGACGGCATAAGCTGACGCCGAAGATGTCATGCGGCCGTTGGCCCTTGCCGGCATTGGTGGCCGAACGCAGATGGGCAAGGTCGACGCTTGGGGCTCGGCAACCCGGGACGCAGCAGCCATGCGATTTGACCCAGCGCCGGTGCCGCGGCCAGATCTTTTGCAATGGCATCCGCACCCCCATCCTCGGCCGTTTTAGCTTCTCGGGCAGCCTCATTGCTGATCGCCCTCGTGGCGCCGGAACGGGTAGCCGCCTTGGCGGATGTGGCGGTGGAAATAGGTGCCGGGGCTCTCGGCGACGATGAGCCCCGCGGCCACTTCCGCCGGAACGTCGGCATAGGAATAGATCGCCTCCGGGCGCGGGCCGGAGCCGTGGAAGCGGACCACCGGGATCGCTCCTCAAAAGAGTGGGGGAAGGGCGGCGAGATCGACCGGTTTGTGCGGCCGGGCTTCGGGCATCTGGGGTAGGCCCGGGCCCAGCGCCGCAGCGGGCCGATGCGGAAGGCGTACTCTTCGGGACTGATCGGTTTCAGCGAGCGCGCGGTCCAGATGCGGTCGACCGGTACCGGCTCGCCGTCGATCATCGCCTGGAGGCAAGGCGAGCGGTCGAGCGGCCGGCACCAGTCGTCGGGGTGTGGCCCGTCGACCGCCGTCGGTTGCGGGATCACCATCGGACAGCGCCGGTAGATCAGTGCCGGCACCAAAGGGGCGCTGCGCCGCAGGCGCATGATGTAGAATCCAGGATGCGCGGGCGCAGAAGAGAGCGGGGCCCCGGCCAGCGTGGCCCGGCGCGCGGCGGTGTTGTAACGGTGGCAAGGTCGTTAGGGGAAAGGCTGTGCATAGACAGGCCCGAACGGGACGTCGATTTCATCCAGTACATGCATCGCGGGGTTGCTCAGCTCCACTATGTGTCGACATATATTCTCGAGTCTGAGACTCTTATGTCAACAAAAAAACGAGGGAGACCGGGTACTGGGATAAACCCCGCGGTGGGGGTCAGACTGCCGCCGAGATTATTGCAGAGGCTTGATCTATGGCGGTTTAATCAACCGAATTCTCCTGGTCGGCCCGAAGCCATCCGTCGTTTGATCGAAGAGAGCCTCGGTGTAGCTACGCCCACAGGAAAAGTGTCATACGATGTAGCTAACTTGCGTTTCAGAAACTACATTAAAGATGCGGCTAGGGACCTACTCACCCTCTCTCCCGCGCAATGCCGCTCGGCTCGAGCGTTACTCAACTGGTCGCAAGAGGAGCTCGTCCTGAACAGCAAAATCACCAAGAAGACCATCGCCGATCTCGAGCGCGGAGCAACCAAACCCCGCTCACGAACTCTCTCCCAGATCATCGCCGCCTTCGAGGCCGCTGGGGTTGAATTCTTCAATGGAAACGGGCCGGGAGTACGCCTGAAGGACAAAGCACTATGGGGCTAACTGTTGTTGAGCTTGGCTTCATCATCACTACCGCCAGGACTTAAGCAGTGTCGCCACATCGTTCCTCAGATAGCCAAACCCACCATTCTGGCTTGAAGGCGCTCGTTGCATTCCGGCGATAGCGTCTGCATTCATTGTCGCATCGGTTCTGGTTTGGAAGGTTAGTGCGACCGCGTCGGACATAAATGATTACCATCCTGCACTTGATCACCGGGCTTGAGGTCGGGGGTGCCGAACGGATGCTGGCCCACATCGCCAGCTGCTCCGACCGCCACCGCTTTCG
>DASYOB010000061.1:0-2159 GCA_036008175.1 Allostellaceae bacterium | reverse complement strand
CCCGACAGACGACGGTCGCGCCACAGTTATATACGGATCATGATAAGAAGAGCCTGGGGCGCTACCGTCTTCAGGACGCCTTTTGGCCTTTTGGGGCGAACGCCGCGGATCAGCGGTCAGTGCGGTGGCTGAATGGCCGCTCTCGGCGCTCAGCAGGCATTCTCGCGCGGCGGCACGAGGGTCTCAAATGCACCGAAAACCGACGTTCGAATGCTGGCAGATGAACGGGTCAAACCGATCCTAACCCCGACCTTCAACGATCTATCGCGGCGACCTCCGCGCTGGTCGATTTCTATCTCGGCACTCTACAGCCTTTGTCCGGGAAATAGCTGGACGGAGCTGGACGATGAGGCGTGCTCGCTCTCGGCTCACTCACGTCCGGAATTGCTCAGCTCGTCCAGAAGTTGTTTCGCCGCGATCAGATCGGCGGTGTCGAATCCTTCGGTAAACCGGTCATAGACCGGTTGCAGGACCGCCATAGCGTGGGCAGAGCGGCGCTGACTAATAAGAAGCAGGCGGGCGAGACTCGTCGCAGCGCGAAGTTCCCAGGATGACGCGCCCTGCCGGCGCGCCCAATCGAGCGCCTGCCGGAAGAGACCCTCGGCTGCCGCCGCGGCTCCGGTCGCGCCCTGCAACAGAAGAAGCTCGCCCCTGACGCGCATTAATTCGGCCACTGCCCAGAGCTCTGCGGTGCGCTCGGAACGCGCGATCGCCTCGTCGATCGCGGCGAGCCCGTCGGCATACTGCCCGGCGCGGCCTAAAGCTTCTGCCATCAGGAACGCGAGGAACTGCAAGAGGCTGGACCCGGCCTCGCCGAATTCGTCCAAGCCGGCGCGCAGCAGCCGCAATCCGGTGATGACATCGCCGCGTTGGATGACGAGCACTCCCTGAAAGCTGCGGCCACAGGCGCGCCAACGGCCCAGTGCATGCCTTGTCGAATGGTTGAGCAGCATCGTCCCGTAATGTTCCGCGGCAGCCAGATCACCGGTCAACAGAGCGAGCGGGCACGCCGCGTGAGCCAGAGCCAAACATAATGAGATTGTGTGGTTAGCTGCGCGAGCGTTCTCCACGCTGCTGTGGGCGGCACGGGTCGCCTGATCCGGAAATCCCTGCAGCCACAGAACCCGCGCAAGGAAAGCACTCATCACCACCCGTTGATCGTTGTGAAAGCGAATAATGTGCGACGTTTGGTCGGGAGTGACGTAACCAACGAGCACGTGTTCCAGATGGCGCCTCGCGCTGGGCAGGTCGCCGAGGTAATGCTGTGAGACGCCGATCATTACCTCGCCGCTCAGCCGATCGTTCGGGTCGGGTCGCCCCGCGGCCAACGCATAGAACCTTTGCGCTAGTTCGAGAGCAACGCGATGCCGACCGCTGGTGGTGTGATAAGCCCACAGGCCCCACAGCGCCCGCAACCGGTACTCGGCATCGTCAAGGCTCTCTGCAATCTCAAGGGCCCTTGTGTAGGCCACGCTGATCTCGGGGCTGTTAGAACCCCTACTATTAGTCAGCGATGCGCCCACTGCGGCGTGGAGCTTCATCTCGTGGCGCACATCCCGGCTCGCTCCGGCGCCGAGAGCGGCGAGCGCTCGCTCGGCGCGGCCGCGGCACTCCTCCAGCAGCGACAAGCGCAACCACAGGGGCACCGCAGCGGCCGTCAATGCCACCCCGATCGCCGCTTCGCCGCCCGGCGAAAAGGCCCAGTCGAGCGCCGTGCGCAAATTGTCGATTTCCGGGACGTAATCCGCGAGCCATTCGCCCGCGGGCCGCGCCGCCGCTTCACCCTCAGCGCGCTCGAAAAGATTGCGGTAGTGCTCGGCGTGGAGGCGCGCGACCTGTTCGCGCTCGCCGCTCGCGTCGAGCTTCTCGATCGCGTAAGCGCGGGTCGTGTCGAGCAGCCGGAAGCGCGGTCTGGCGCCGCTGACATCCGCGACGACCAACGATTTCGCCACCAGGTCGGCCAGGCGGTCTATCGCATCGATGCGTGTCCCCGGTGCATCCGTAGCCACGGCTGCCGCAGCGTCGACTGTAAAGCCGCCGGCAAAAATGCCGATCGTCCGGAAGAACCGCTGCTCGTCCTCGCTCAGCAGGCCGTAGCTCCAATCGACGACGGTCCGCATCGTCCGATGCCGCGGAATCGCTGCGCGACGCCGCGCCGT
>DASYOB010000060.1:0-56508 GCA_036008175.1 Allostellaceae bacterium | reverse complement strand
TGGCTGGCTGATCTCTGCATCGCCTTACGAACGCGAGCGGCTTGCTCGGCCTGCTTGGCGATCTCCTGCTGTTCCGCCGCGCTTAGACTGTGCGTCAGGATCTCCAGCTTGGTTCGCAGGTCAGCCAGCTTGTCGAGTGCGGCGCGCGCCGGGCTGTCGTCATCAGCGACGAGGCTGTCTAAGGCTATTTGGGGCAGACTTGCCTCAAGTGTAGCGACCTCGGCCTGCGTGGCCGACATGCGCTCCTTGATCGAGACGGGCGACTTATTGAAGGTGAATATCGACAACGCGATTCGCTCCATAGGGCATCGGGGTCATCCGTCTGTGTTCCTTCTGTTGAATGCGGCGGGGGGCGAGCGCGCGGTCGGCGGCTCGATATTCGTCGCTGGTAAAGGGTCGGCCCACGGCTCGCTCCAGGGAGATGCGATCAATGTAGAAGCGCCCATCCGGCCTGCTGGGATCTGGGCGGTATTCGACCATCCCGGTAGCCACGAACGCCTCCTTTACACAGGCGGGCGACAAGCCAGTCAGCCTGCTCGCCATTTCCAAGGTCAGAAGGTCCAGGGTCTCAATCAGCATTCACAGGCTCCGTTAAATGACTTATGCTCAATCTGAGTATTATAGCTGAAAGGCCCGGTTTGTCTAGCGAAATCGGCCTGGGGCGGGGGAGATTGGCGCAGCCAATCGGAGGAGCGGGTGCGTTCGGGGAGAGGCTCAGGTGCGCCAAATGGCGCAGGTGTGGGGCTCACTGGTCGCACAGGCAGCTCCCTTTGGTCGCCCGCGTTTACACGTTCGACAGCCAGGAGAGCCGCCAGCTATTAGGCGAGGCTAGGGTCCCCTTTTTGGCAGCCCGCCTCGCTATTCTGGGAGGTCGGCTAGGATTTCGAGCCGGGTCCCACACAGACAGCGCTCGGCGTTCCTTCTCGCTATCGCGGGGTGATATCACATGCAAGTAAAGGGGTAACTTCCATTTGAGCTACCCCCGGTCTGTGACGATTTTTACTCTATCAGAATAAGTCTAGTAAGTAATAATCGAGGTGATTCAAGTAGATCGCCGATCAATGCTTGCTGAATGCTTGGGGCGTCGAGCGCCGAGGGCCTTGGTTTCGGCGAGCGTCGATTGCCCCGGATCGCAGGTCATGAGTGAGCTGATGCGCCCCATGGAATGTTCTCATTTCGACATTTGTGGAAATATCGAATCGTGAGGCCGTTTGTGGCGCTCGTCGCCTCGTTTTGTGGCTGGCTTGTGGCAAGTGGCAGGCTGCGTTGAGAAAGATCCAGCGATTACAATGCACTACGCTCGCCGCCGGATGCCTTCGTAAGGCGTGCCGTCGCGGTGCGTATAGGCGACGGGCTTGCCGCCTGCCGGTGCGACCATGTCGATCTCCGCGTAGTACGCAACCGACCCGGTCATGCGGGTGCCGATCTCGAGCACCTGCGCGTCGGCATCGGAACGGTTCTGCAGGCAATGTCCGTTGCGGTCGTTGGCCGGGAAGCCGGCGGCATCTCCGGCACGCAGCACTTCTTCGCCTTCATCGGTGATGAGAACGACCTCTCCCGACAAAACATAGACGAACTCGTCCTCGCCGGTATGCCAATGCCGCTGGCTGGACCAAGTGCTCGGTGGCAGGCGCAGCAAATTGACGCCGAACTGCGTGAGGCTGGCCGCATCGCCGAGCCTCTTGCGCTCGCGGGCACGGCACGGTTCGTCGAACGGCGAGGGGTACAGCGTGCCGATGGTGGGTGTGAGCGCGGCGGGGTCGATGCGCTTCGTCATGGACGGCTCCTCTCCGATAGAAGCTGAAGCTTGATGCTCCGTTAAGAGGTGTGTCAATCTTGATTCATGTTATCAAGTAGCGAGCAGCCGCTGTTGACCGCGCGCGAGACCGCCGACCGCCTCGGCGTGAAGCTGGACACGCTTTACGCCTATGTCAGCCGTGGGTTGTTGTCCTCGGTGACGGTGGGCGGCCGCGAGCGCCGGTATCGTATCGAGGACGTCGAGCGCTTCCGCGCCAGCCGGGGCCACCGCCGGGATAGCAGTGGTCCGCCCGAAGCCCTGGTCCCGGTCCTTGGCTCGTCGATCAGTCTGATCGAAGACGGCCGCCTCTATTACCGTGGCAAGGATGCGATGTGCCTCGCCGAAACCGCAACGCTCGAAGAAATTGCCGATCTACTTTGGCAGATGCAGGAAACGGCTCCTTGCCCCGCGACGCTTTCGGTATCTACTGGTGGGCGGACGCCCGGTGCCACTCTCGCCTTGATCGAGCGCTGTCAGTCCCGGCTCGCCGAACTCGCGGCTGAGGATCTCGCCGCGCTCGATCTTAGCCGCGCCGGCGTCATTCGCACCGGCCGAGCGATCCTGTCGGCTCTCGTAACGGCGGTGGGCGACAGCTACCAGCCGCGGGAGCCCGCGCACCGCCGACTCGCCGCGTCCTGGCGGCTTGACGGGGTCGGCGCCGATCTGCTGCGCCGCTGTCTGGTGCTGCTCGCCGACCACGAGCTCAACGCATCCACCTTCGTCGCTCGCTGCGTTGCCTCGACCGCCGCCACACCGTACGCCGTGGTCTCCGCCGCGCTGTCCGCCTTGTCCGGCCGCCGCCATGGCGGCGCCTCGGCGCGCGCCGAGGTGCTGCTGCACGAGATCGGCGTGACCGGCCAGCCAATGACGGTAATGGCGGCACGACTCGCGCGCGGCGAGCCGCTCCCTGGGGTGGGCCAACCGCTCTATCCCGAGGGCGACCCGCGGGCCCGCGCGCTTTTTGCTGCGGCAACAGCAGCGCTACCTTCAGTGCGGCCATGGATCGAGAGCGCCAGCGCCGCCGCGCTCAGGCTCAGCGGCCAGCATCCGAATGTCGATTTCGCCTTGGCGACGGTAACGACGGCCCTCGGCCTGCCGATGGGCGCGGCGCTCGGCCTGTTCGTCGTCGGCCGCAGCGTCGGCTGGATCGCGCATGCGATCGAGCAGTACGAGAGCGGCACGCTGATCCGTCCGCGCGCCCGCTACACCGGACCACGCCCGACCGAACGCTGATTGCGCAGGCATTGACAACACGGAGGTATACTCCTCGGATCGCCTAGCCACGAGGGGAGGGAAACCGGCATGGATAGCGGGCTGGCCGGGCTGATCGCGGCCGAAACGGTGCTGAGCCATAGTGACGGCGCGCGCGGCATCCTTTGGGTTCGCGGCCACACGCTGCCCGAATTGGTCGCCGATTTTGGTTATGAGGGTGCGGTCGGGCTGCTATGGGACGGCTTTGCTGGGACCGGACTCAGCCGGGAGGAGATGCAAGCCCGCCTCGGAGCCGATCGCGTTGCGGCCTTCGCCCGGCTGGGCGGTTGGCTGGCTCAGGCGAAGCCCCGGCCGCTGATGGAAGGCGTGAGGGTGGCGCTGGCGGCGCTACCCGAAGCGAGCACGCCCGCCGAGATTCTTGCAACACTACCAGTGGCGATTGCGGCACTGCTACGGGAGCGCAAGGGTGAGGCGCCGCCGCTTGCCCCCGATCCAGCGCGCGGCACTGCCGACGATCTGCTTCGCATGGTGCATGGCGCACCGATGCCGCCGGTCATGGCAGAAGCGCTCGACGCCTATTTCACTGCGGTGATCGACAACGGCCTCAACACCTCGGCCTTTACCGCCCGGGTCATCGTCTCGAGCCGTGCCTCGCTGGTGTCGGCCGCGCTCGGCGCCTATTGCGCCTTCACGGGGCCGCTGCACGGCGGCGCGCCGGGCCCCACCCTCGATATGCTCGACGAAGCGGCGGCGAGCGGTGATGTCGCGGCCTGGGCCGAGAACAAGCTGGCTGCCGGAGTGCGGCTGATGGGGTTCGGACATCGTGTGTTCCGGCTTGGCGACCCGCGGGCCGCAGTGATAGGACGGGCGCTGGAACGCCTTGGCGAGACGCTGGGGCCCGGCGCCGGTCGGCTCGCCTTAGCCGCCGAGGTGGAGCGCGAAGTCGCGGCTGCCTTCGCCCGGCTGAAGCCGGACCGGCCGCCGCTGCAGCCCAATATCGAGATCAACGCCGCCTTGCTGCTCGATGCGGTTGGCCTGCCGCGCGAGGCGTTCACACCGGTTTTCGCGGTCGCGCGCTGCGCTGGCTGGCTGGCGCACGCGATGGAGCAGCAACAGGTGGGGCGACTGATCCGCCCCTCATCCGCTTATATCGGCCCGGTCCCGGCTGGGGCTTCGGGATCCGACCTGACGCCGTGAAGCCGGCAGGTCAATTCGCAGTCTGCCGTTCCTGCTGCTCTACTGGCGGCAGGCCGACGATCGGCGCGAACAGTTGGCGCAGGATACCAGGTGCCAGCGCGCTCAGCGGATTGACCATGACGTCCGGGTCGGAACTCAGCCCGCTGACCCGGTAATTGGCGGCGAACAGGCCCTGCGAACCGCCGCCCAGCAGCTGACCGATGATCGGCACATTACCGATGATGCCATTGAGGGCATAGGCGGGCGCCACAGTGCCTTGCAGGTCGAGCCTGTCCTGATCGACATCGATCCAGCCATTTGCTGTCACACCGAGGGCTTCCCCATAGGCGAGCAGGCGAGCGAGGGTTATTCGACCGCCGCCATACGTGAAATCGCCACGCAATGTCATGAACGGGAGACCGGACCCCGACAACATGCTGGCAACGCCGGTCAATGACGGCAGCGCCAGCATGCGCGCCGCAACGGGGGCGCGCGCCAGACTGTAGTTTTCGGCTTCGATGTGGCCGCGCAAAGCCCGCTTGCCCCCAGCTTCGGAAATCTGTCCGGTCACCGTCACGCGACCACCTTGAACGTTGTCGGCGATGTCGAGGAGCTTTGTCGTTGCCCCGAGATCATCGGACTGGAACACCAGCTGCCGGCTGCCTCCCTCGCCGAGTCGGAATGATAGTTGATGACCGTTCGCAAAACGGCCGTCGATCCGAGCGGACTGCCATGAGCTGCCATCGCGCGACAGTTCCGCCGAAACCTGTTGAAGCTCGCGCCCCGGCCCGAAGGCAAGGCGGTCTATACGAGCGTTGATTGCCAGTGGCACCGGTGATCCGGGCTTGGTATCGCCGAGTGCCTCCTTGATGATCTGATGGCCGTCCAGCCGCGCGGCACGAATATCGGCGCGCCAACCTCCATCGGCCCGGCGGGTAACGCTCCCCGTGAGGTCGTCGTTTGCAATCAGCAGCCGTTGGATGTCGACCCGGTCGATGTGCTGGCTGTCGCCGCTCAGACCGATCGCAAAACGGCCGTCGAGCCCCGGCGCCTTCAACTCGAGCTGAGTGATCCGAGTCACGCGGTCGTTATCCAGCTCCAACGCAACCTTGGCCGTCCCGGGCTGATCGGGTCCCTTCTTCCATGCCGCTTCGGGGATCGTCAAAGACGTCTCGCGCAGGTCGAGCGAGGCCGTCACCTCGGCTCGCCCGCGATCGAAGCCGGTGTAGGTCAAATCCACCCCGACGGGCCCACTTAGCCGCTCGAAGGGCAAGTCGAGATTAAGCCGCCGCCGCGCCTCGTCGTCGAGGCTCAATCCGACACGGTAGCGGGTGTGCGGGCCCGCTCTTGGATGGAAGAAGAGCTCAGCGTCGAGCTTCGTCGGCACGCCTTCGAAGCGGGCGCTACCCTCCAAATGCGCTCCTGCATGATCAAGTTCGAGCCCGAAATTCCCCTCCGTGATGTCGCGGTCCCGCACGATTTTGGGAATAGAGCCACCCGAGATCGTCGCCTTGGCGCTGTAATCGACGGCATCGAGCTTGAGATCGGCGAGCAGCGGCAGCTTGAAATGCAGCTGCGTATCGACCCGGCCCCCAACCTGGGCCGGATCGATGCCGAACGCGTGGATGTAGCGCAGCGGTTTCTCGTCGAGGACTTCAAGGGCATCCTGGAGCGGTCCCGCGAGCGCGAGATCGATCGTCAGCCACTCGACCGGCGAACCGAGTTCGGTCAGGCGGAGCGATCCGCCGGTGACTTTCAATCCCTTGAGGGCGCCCGAGGTCGGTGTGAATTCCAGGCGGTCGCCGGCGAAGCTGGCCGTTCCATTCACCTTGCGGACCGGCGGCAATCCCTCGAAATAGCTGACGGTCAGATCGTGGTAGTGCAGGTTTCCAGTCGCGCTCAGTACGTCGGCGGTGTGGCCAACAGGATCGATGTCGAGCGCGAGCTTGGCGGAGGCTTCGTCGATAATGCCGTCATGAATGTTGGCCAGCGCCCAGCGGCGACCGCCTGCACTGAAGCCGCGCGGCCAGATCCCGTCCAGCCGGTCGGCGAGCACATGCGTTAATCTGGCATTCAGATTGCCCGTGACATGGCCCGGCGGCCGTGCGTCGCGCGGTGCCGCGATCAGCTCGGGGCTAACATTGCCGATGCTGCCGTCGACGGCGAGACCTGTCCCGCCGCCAAGATCAAGTGCCACCTTTTCGAAGCGGATCTCGGCGGTTTCCGGGGCATAAGTCGCGTGCAGTTCACCTTTTTCGATGCCGATACTGCCGGCTGGCAGCCACTCGCTATCGAGCCGGCCCTTGCCCAAAGCGAGATCGAGCCGAGAACCCTGGGTCCTCCCTTCCTCCAGATTGATGCGAGTGCGAAAGCTGCCGGAAATTGGCGCTTGCAGGTGCCGGAGCTGCTCCAGCTCTGGGACCAGGGGCGGGATCGCCGCGGGTTCCACGCCCTCGACGGCCAGCTCGAGGTCAAGCACATCGCGGTCCGCGAAGTAGCGATAGCTGGCGTGCAGTTCGGGCATTGAGGTGCCGATCGCAACGGCGAGCGAGAGGTCACCCCGGGCGCCCTTATCACTCCGGTCTACCGAGGCGTCGACCCGGTCCACCTCCCAGCGATGGCCGGCGCGATGATCGTCGACGATCACGGTCGCGTCGCGGATACTCAGCCGCTGCAATAACCCGAGCGGTGTATCGCGCTGCGGCGGACCTGCCAGCCGCGCGATCATCGCAGAACTGAGATCAGGCGCGGCCTGGTCTGGTGCGCCAATCTGGGCGCTGATAGCGCCGCTCTCGTCGCGCACCAAATGCACGACGGCGTGCTCGAGGGTCAGCTGAGTCGGCTCGATCCGGCCGCGCAACAAGGCGCCCAGGCTGAAGCTCGTCGCCATCTCCGGAAAACTCGCGAGCGGTTCACCACTCGGCAGCGAGAGCCTTACATTCTCGACCCACAGGCCGAGCTGGTGGGTTCCCGGATTGATGCCGAGCCGCACGCCGGACATCGATACCTTCAGTCCCAACCCAGCGCGCTCGAAGGCGGCTTCGGCATAGGGTGCGAGCCGGTCCAGCTCGATCGGCCCCTGAATCAGTCGCCAAATGACAAAGGCCGATAGCAGGATCAGCACCGCGGCGACCGATCCGGACCAGACGAGCAGGCGATGCGCGTGGCGGCCGACATGCCGCGCTGCGTGCCGGGCAGCATGCCGCCCCCAGTTCGCGCGCAGCAGCGCGGCGACTGGCTGATCCCTCGAGCCTTGACGCGGCACGCCCAGCGGGCGAGTGTCGACCGCCTCGCCGGGCTCGTGCGATGGAACTGCTATCCCCTCTCTCCCCGCGCCAAGATGGCGCCGCCTTGCCGCAGCCCTCCGATGCGCGCCTGCTTGCGCTCGGCTCTGCCGCCTGGGACGCGGCGCTTGCCGATGCCCGAGACGACCCCGACGCGGAGCGCGCCCGCTTCTGGAGCGCCGACCCCGGCGGCAAGTGCCTGCTCGGCGCGATATTCGGCAACAGCCCGTTTCTGAGCCGCATCGCGGCGGCGGAATGGGCGTGCCTGATCCGGCTTGCCGAAGAAGGACCCGATCCTCTGTTCGACGCGCTGCGTGCGACAACAAGACACGCCGATGGCGGCGAAAATACGGCCGAGCTGATGCGTCGCCTCCGCGTCGCCAGGCGCCGGGTCGCGCTTGTCGCCGGGGTCGCCGAGCTTGCCGGCTGGTGGTCGCTGGAGCGCCAGATGGAGGCGCTGAGCGGTTTTGCCGCCGATGCGATCGCCGCAGCCGTACGCCATCTGCTGCGGGCGGCGGCGGCAAATGGTTTGATGACGCCCGCCGATCCCGACGAACCGGAAGCCGATAGCGGCCTCATCGTCCTGGGCCTCGGCAAGCTGGGCGGCGGAGAACTCAACTATTCGAGCGATATCGACCTGATCCTTCTCTATGACCCATCCCGGCCAGCCATGCCCGCCGGCGACGCTCTCCAGCCATTCTTTACCCGGCTCGCCCGCGATCTCGTCCGCATTCTCGATGAGCTCACCGGCGATGGCTACGTTTTTCGGACCGATCTGCGGTTGCGCCCCGATCCGCGCTCGACCCCGCTCGCAATGTCCGTACCCGCGGCGCTGACCTATTATGAGACCGTCGGGCAGAATTGGGAGCGCGCCGCGCTGATCAAGGCGCGTCAGGTCGCTGGCGATAGCGTCGCCGGCCAACGGTTTGTCGCGGAGTTGCAACCCTTCATCTGGCGTCGGCACCTCGATTTCGCGGCGATTCAGGACATTCACTCGATCAAGCGCCAGATCCAGGCGCACAAGGGCGGCGGCCGAATCGCGGTCGAAGGGCACGACATCAAGATCGGCCGCGGCGGCATCCGCGAAATCGAATTTTTTGCACAAACCCAGCAGCTTATCTGGGGCGGCAGGCTGCGCGCGTTGCGAGTGGCGCCAACCTGCACCGCCCTGCGGCGTCTTGCTGCGATGCGGCGGATCGACTCGCAGACGGCCGAGACCCTAATCGCGGATTACCGATTTCTGCGCCGGGTCGAGCACCGGCTGCAGATGCGCGACGACCAACAGACTCACCGCCTGCCCACGGATCGCGCAGGAATCGCCGCCCTGGCGACATTTCTTGGTTATGTCGACACCGATCGCTTCGTCGCTGATCTCTGCAGCCATCTTGCTTCAGTCGAAAAGCACTACGCCGAGCTGTTCGAGGAGGCGCCGAGCCTCGCCGAACCCGGCAATCTGGTCTTTACCGGCGCTGAGGACGACACCGACACGCTGGCGACCCTGGCGCGGCTCGGTTTTGCCGACCCGGCCGCGATTGCCGCCACGGTGCGCGATTGGCACCACGGCCGCATGCGCGCGACCCGGAGCCAGCGGGCGCGCGAGATCCTGACCGAGCTGGTCCCGGAGCTGTTGCGGCTTTTCGGCGGGACCGCGCATCCCGATTTAGCCTTGCTGCGCTTCGACCGGTTTCTCTCGCAACTCCCGGCTGGTGTGCAGCTGTTTTCGCTGTTTCACGCCAATCCCGGACTGTTGTCGCTGGTTGCCGACATCATGGCGGAGGCGCCGCTGTTGGCCGAAAGCCTGGCGCAGCGGCCAGCTCTGCTCGACGCGGTCCTGACTGCCGATTTCTCTGCGCCGGTGGCGGATTGGGCGGGGCTGGCGAGCGATCTCGCCGCCATTCTTGCTGGGGCGCCGGGTTTCGAGGAGACGCTCGACCTGCTGCGCCGCTGGGCAAACGAGCGGCGGTTTCAGGTCGGCGTGCAGCTGCTGTGCCAGGACATCAATGGCGGCCGCGCGGGCGAGATCCTTGCCGATATTGCCGAGATCGCGATCGCGGCGCTGCTTCCGGCGGTCATGGCCGATTTCTCCCGGGTGCATGGCGAGGTGCCGGGCGGCGCGTTCGCCGTGTTCGCAATGGGGCGGCTCGGCAGCCGCGAGATGAGCCTCGCTTCTGACCTAGACCTGATCTTGATCTATGATGCACCGGACGACAGCGTCGGCTCTAACGGTCCGCGCCCGCTTCCAGGGTCGACGTATTACGCGCGCCTCAGCCAGCGCCTGATCACGGCGATCACCGCGCCGACAGCCGAGGGCCGTCTCTACCAAGCCGACATGCGGCTGCGGCCTTCGGGCGAATCCGGGCCGATCGCGACGAGCCTCGCCGCGTTTGCGCATTATCAGCGGGAGGAAGCCTGGACCTGGGAGCATATGGCGCTGACGCGGGCGCGGCCCATTGCCGGCGATCCGACGCTGTGCGAGCGCGCCGCCGCTGCGATTACCGCGGTGCTCCGCCAGCCGCGCGACCCGCGCCGCCTTGTCGTCGATGTCGCCGATATGAGACGCCGCATTGCCGAGAGCCGACCGCGCCCCTCGCCCTGGGATCTGCGCAACCGCCGAGGCGGTCTGGTTGACCTCGAATTCGTCGTGCAATACCTGATGCTGCGCGAGGCAGCGCAAACGCCCGAGGTATTGCGGCGCGACAGCGGCGCCGTGCTCGCCGCGCTCGGCGAAGCCGATGCGCTGCCGCCGCAAGCGATACATGAGCTGACCGAGGCGCTCGCGTTGCTGCGGCATTTGCGGGCGCTGCTGGCGCTGTTGTCCGACGGCGTGCCGGGGGCGGAGGCGCTCGCCGGGCCGGCCGGCGCGACCCTGGCGCGCTGCGCCGGCGCGGTTGACTTCGACCGGCTCGATGCGGATATGAGTGGCGCCTGTGCTCGCGTTCGCGCCTGGTACGACCGGCTGATCGCTCGCCCAGCCCGATTGGCGGCGCGGCGCGCGGCGCAGTTGCCCGAAAACACCAAAGGGGAGACGGCGCAATGAGCGTCCAGATCGGCGACAAGGCCCCCGATTTCACCTTGCCCACCGACGGCAACGGTAGCGTCACGCTGTCGAAGCTGCGCGGCAAGCCGGTGGTGCTTTATTTCTACCCGAAGGACGATACCTCGGGGTGTACCGCCGAGGCCTGCGGCTTCCGCGACTCGTTTCCCGATTATGGCAAGACCGGCGCGACCGTGATCGGCTTGTCGCGCGATTCGGTCGCCTCGCACGACAAATTCAAGAAGAAGCACGCTCTGCCGTTCACCCTAGCCTCCGATGAGGACGGCAAGGTGTGCGAGAAATACGGCGTCTGGGTCGAGAAGAGCATGTACGGCCGCAAATACATGGGCATCGACCGCAGCACGTACCTGATCGACAAGGACGGCGTGGTGCGCGGCGCCTGGCGCAAGGTCAAGGTACCCGGTCATGTCGGCGAGGTGCTGAAGGCGGTGCAGGCGCTCTGATCGGAACCAGGAGCCTCGCGGCTGGCGCGGCCGAGATCCTCGGTGCCGAGAATCCGGCTGAGAAAGTCGCACTGAGCCGCGCGCTGGCCGCGGCGTGGGTTGAGGGCGTCTTGGCAATGGGTGTGGCGGCGGCGCCGCCGCGCCCGGCGCGGCCGGATCGCCCGGTCTTGTTGCCGCCGCGCGACATGCCGAAGCGGCGCAATTTCGGTTCACCGGCGGGCCGGATCGCACTGCTGCACGCGCTGGCGCATATCGAACTCAACGCGATCGATCTCGCCTGGGACATCGTCGCGCGGTTTTCCGGCGCCGGCTTGCCGCACGCCTTTTACGCCGATTGGGCCGGGGTCGCGGCCGAGGAGGCGGAGCATTTCGCCTTGCTTGCCGCGCGCCTCGCCGCGCTCGGCGCGGCGTATGGCGATTTGCCGGCGCATGACGGGCTGTGGGAGGCGGCGGCAATAACAGCGGATGATCTGCTGGCCCGGCTGGCGGTGGTGCCGTTGGTACTGGAGGCTCGCGGCCTCGATGTCACCCCCGAGATGATCCGGCGGCTCGAACGCGTCGGCGATCCCGATAGCGCCGCCATCCTCGACCGGATCTATCGGGACGAGGTCCGCCATGTCGCGGTCGGGGTGCGCTGGTTCAAGCGGCTCTGCGGCGCGCGCGGGCTCGACCCGGAAGCCGCCTTCCACGACCGCGTCCGGCGTCATTTCACCGGCGCGTTGAAGCCGCCGTTCAATCGCGGCGCCCGCGACGCCGCCGGCTTCCCGGCCAACTGGTACGAGCGGTTGGCCAACGACGCCACTTAACTCCCATCGGGATTGCTTCGGTGCGCACCGCGCCTCGCAATGACAGCCGTTTCTTGTCATTGCGAGCGCAGCGAAGCAATCTCGCGCCAACGGATGAAGACATCTCCAGAGAAAGATGAGTCGATGGCCGATTGGAAGAAGCTGAGCGCCGATTTGGAGCGCCTGTTGAAGCTGCGCTCGCACGTGTTCGCCATGAAACTGTTCGAGCGCGGCGAGGACATGGAGGCGATCCCGCGCATCCGACGCCCGCAATCGATCCACACCCTCGATCAGGTGGTGGGGCAGGCATCGCGGCTGGGCTGGACCGTCGGCATTACCGCCGAGAACTTGGTCGGCGCGCAATGCCGCGCGGTTGTTGGTCTCGGCGACGCCAAGGACGCGGCCTGGCGCTCCGGCAAGCACATGGTCGGCGTCTGGTATTCGAGCGAGGAAGACGCAAGTGCGCACCAGGCAGCGATGGAATGCGTGCCGGACGGCCGCTTCGAGGCGCTGGCGGTGGGACCATTGGCGAGCGGCCGGCTCGACCCGCCCGACATCGCGCTGTTCTACGCCACCCCCGGCGCGATGATCTACTTCATCAACGGGCTGCAATGGGCCGGCTACAAGCGCTTCGACTGGAGCGTCGTCGGCGAGTCGGCCTGCGCCGATTCCTGGGGCCGGGCACTGAAGACCCGCACTCCGAGCCTGTCGATCCCGTGCTTTGCCGAGCGCCGCTATGGCGGGGTGCTCGACGACGAGATGCTGATGGCCTTGCCGCCCGACTACCTGCCGAAGGCGATTGAAGGGATGGAGGCGTTGTCGAAGAACGGGTTGCGCTACCCGTTCCCGCAATACGGCATCCAGCAGGATGTGCGCGCCGGGATGGCGGTCAGCTATCCCGGCAGGGGCGCCTGACGGGCCGATTCAGCGCATTAGCGATCCCGGAGCCGCACGGCGTCCTCGCGGTGATCAGCGAGGACGGTGCGGTGCTGAAGGTGCGCCGGCACGGCAATCCGTGCGGAGCGCGCCTCTTCGTCAGCCACGGCAACGGCTTCGGCATCGACGGCTATTTCCATTTCTGGCGCCGGTTTCTCGTCGATTTCGATGTGGTCGCGTTTGACATGCGCGGCCACGGCAAGAACCCGTCGATTCGGGCAGTTGTCCTGATGGGTCCTCACCCTAGCTGCGCTAGCGCTGTAGGGCGGGTGAAGCGAAGCGTAACCCGCCGCAATTTCGGTACCTTGCTCCCGGTTTGGCGGGTTTCGCTGCGCTTCACCCGCCCTACGGCGCCCAGAGCGGTCACCGAGGGGCGGCGGCGATGTTGCCGCCATCGACCGTCGCGATCGAGGCCGAGGTGTTGCGCGCCAATGCCAGCTGCAGAAAGGTTTGCGCCACGTCCTCGGCGGTGACCTCGCGGCCGAGCAGGTTGCCGCCCATATAGGCCGCCTCGCTGACGCCGCGCGCCGTTGAACGCGCGGCGATCATCTCCGGTGTGAGCAGCCCGCCGCGGATGCGGTCGGCGTTGACCGCGTTGGCGCGGATGCCCTCGCTGCCGTAATCGAGCGCGTATTGCCGCATCAGCGCCAAGGTCGCCGCTTTCGGCAACCCGTAGGGGCCGAACGCGGCGCCCGGGTTCAGCGCCTGCTTCGACACGTTGAACAGCAGGCAGCCGCCCGTCCGCTGCGCCAGCATGATCCTGACCGCGTTCTGCGCTACCCATTGATGTGCGAAGAAATTCAGTTCGAAACTGTCGCGGAGGGTTTTCTCGTCGACCTCGCCGATGCGGCCCTGCCAGGCGGCGCCGGCATTCGAGACGACGATGTCGACCCCGCCGAATCTCTCGGTAATATGGTCGAAGGCGGCGCGCACCGCGGCCGGGTCGGTGACGTCGGCGGGGAGGGCGAGGGCGCCGAGCTTCTTCGCCGCGTCCTCGACACCGGCGCTTTTGCGGTCGATGAGCGCGATCTCCGCACCGGCGCCTTTCAGCGCTCGCGCGGTCGCCGAGCCGATCGTGCCGGCGCCGCCGGTCACCACCGCAACCTGGCCGGCGAGCGGCTTTTCGACAGCGCTGCCAAGCTTTGCCTGTTCCAGGGACCAGTATTCCATCTCGAACAGCTCGGCCTCGGTCAGCGACTCGAAGCTGCCGATCGCTTCGGCATCGGTCACCGTCGCGACCCAGGATTCGGCGAGGTCGGCCGCGACCGTGGCGTCCTTGGCGCTGCGCCCGAGCCCGAATAGCCCGAGCCCCGGCACCAGGATAACCCGCGGCGCCGGGTCCAGTTCGCGTTTCGGTATCGCCGAGAGCGCGTTGTTGCGGGCAAAGTAGTCATGGTACTCGCCGACAAAATCGTCGATCGCCTCACGCGCCGCGGCGGCGAACCCGTCGAGCCGACCCTGCTCCGGCGCGGGCACGATCAGCGGGTAATTTTTGGTGCGGATGGTGTGGTCCGGGGTGGCGACCCCCTCCAGCGCGTAACGGTGCAGATCCTCGCCGTTAACGAAATTCAGCACCGCCGGCCCGGTGCGGAAGTCGAGTAAGAAGCGCTTGTAGTCGCCGGCTTTGTCGCCAGAAAGGGCACAGGCGCGCCGCAGGATCGGCGCAACCTCGGCGAGGCTCGCGATGGGCGAGGGCAGCGCAGCGGGCGCGAACACGCTTTTGCGGCCGCGGGCGAGGCGCTCTTCGGCCAGAGTCACGATCGCGATCATGCTCTCGTAGGCCTCGCGCGCGCTGTCGGCGAAGCTGAAAACGCCGTGCTTCAGCAAGACGAGGCCTTCGACGGCGGGGTCGGCCTCGAACACCTCGGCCGCTTTCTTCGCGAGCAGGAAGCCCGGCATGATGTAGGGCACGATGCCGATCCGCGGGCCGTACACATCGGTGCAGCGCTCGGCCGCGTCCGGCTGGTCGGCGAGGCTCAACACCGCCGTCGCATGGGTGTGGTCGATGAATTTGTGCGGCAGAAAGGCGTGCAGCAGTGTCTCGACCGACGGGTTGGGCGCGCCCGGGTCGAGCAGGTTGGCGCGCTGGATGCGGACCATGTCTTCGTCCGAGAGCGCGTCGCGGGCGCGCAATTTGCGCAATGGCGCGAGGCGGACGGCCGGGAGTCCCGGCGGTTCGATCGCGGCCATATCCCAGCCGCTGCCCTTGACGCACAATACCTCGACCGGTTCGTCGAGCAGGTCGGGCATCACCGTCTTGACCGAGGTGTTGCCGCCGCCATGCAGCACCAGGCGCGGATCGCCGCCGAGCAGGCGCGAGGTATAGACTCGCAATGCCAGATCGCGTCCGGCCTCGGTGTACCGGGCGACGGCCGCTGCCGCATCGGCATCCGACCACAGACTCTTCAATGCGCTAATCCTTCTCGCCGCAGGGACCCGCTCCTATAGCACCGTCGCGACGGCGTGGTCCGAGGTGGTGGTCCTGTTCAGCCTGCTTTTGCAGGGAAATATCAGGCGGGCCCCACCCGCAAAGTCTTACACTGCGATCACCGTATCATGCGAATGTGGCAATTTCAGTGTCGCTATGGCCGCATTCGGCCGTGGTCACGTGTCTCGGCGCCGCTTACTCCGCCCGCGCGGGGGCGGGACGGGTCGATTTCAGGTTCTGTGGGTCGCCGACCACGGCGAAGCTGAGCTTAGCCGGGTCGAACAGCTTCCGCGCCAGCGCGCGCGCCTGGTCCAGCGTCACTGCACCGATCAACTCGGCGCGGCGGTCGAGATAGTCGATGCCGAGCTTGTCCTCCTGCATCTGCACCAGCACCGCGGCGATGTGCTGGGTTGAATCGAGGCTGAGCGGGAACGAGCCGGAGAGGTAGGTCTTGGCGTCGTCGAGTTCGGCTTGGGTCGGCCCCTCGTCGTGCATGCGCTGCCATTCGCTGCGGATCAGCGCGACCGACTCCGCAACCTTGTCGTTGGCGCTGGCGACGCTGCCGAGGATCAGGCCGGCATGGCGGAACGGCATCAGCCCGGTCGAGACGCCATAGGCGAGACCGCGCTTCTCGCGGATCTCCTTCATCAGCCGGCCGCGAAACCCGCCGCCGCCGAGGATGTCGTTGAGGACGAGGGCGGCGTACCATTCCGGGTCGTCGCGCTTCGGCCCGGCCTGACCGAAGGTGACGACGCTCTGCGGCACCGAGGCGCGGCTGACGACGAGGGCGCCATCAGCGACGAGCGCGGCATCAGGAAGCTGCGCCGCGGCGTCGCCGGCCGGGAGCTTGCCGAACACCCGGTCGATTAGGTCGCGCAGCTCGTCCGCGGTCAAATCGCCGACCGCGCTGATGACCAACCCGTTGCGACGCATCGAGGCGGCGACAAATCCGGCGAGATCGGCGCGAGTGATCGCGGCAACGCTCGCCGCAGTGCCCTCGGAACTGGCGCCGTAGGGATGATCCTCGAAGGCATCGCGCATCCACAGCCGGCTCGACAGCGAGCGCGGGTTGTGCGCCTGGCGGCTGAGCGCGGCGAGCGTGTCGGCGCGGATGCGCTCGACCGCGTCGGCGTCGAAATGCGGCTCGGTCAGCGCCAGGCGCAGCAGCTCGGTGGTTTCCTTCAGGTTGCGCTTCAGCATCCTGAGCCCGCCGCCGAACGAATCGTGCCCGGCAGAAAGGCTCAGCTCGCCGGCGAGATCATCGAGCAGCTGGTGATAGATCACCGTGTCGTAAGGGCCGGCGCCCTCGTCGAGCAGGGCCGCCGCCATCGCCGCGGTGCCGCCCTTGCCCGGCGGATCAAGTGCGGCGCCGCCGGGAAAGGCGAAGCGCAAGGTGACCACCGGCAGCGAATGGTCCTCGACGAGCCAGGCCTTGACCCCACTCGCTCCGACGACCTCCTGGATCGGCATCGCCGCCGCTGCCGGCCAAGCCCCCACGGCCGACAGGAGCACGCCGAGGAGGAGTACGAAAGTCCGAGCCAGGCGGATCATGACGTATGCTCAGGCAGCAGAATGCCGGTCGCCGAATTGCGTTCGACCAGCACGGCGCGGGCCGCGGCCTCGACTTCGGCCGGGGTGACAGCGCCAATGCGGTCGGGCCAAGCGGCGACGTCGTCGAGACTGCGTCCAATCGCCAGCGTGGTGCCGATGATATTGGCCGGCCCCGCGGCGCTGTCGCCGGCATAGATCGCCGCCGCCTGCATACGCTGTTCGGCGCGTTTTACCTCGTCCGGCTCAACCCCCTGATCGAGCAGCCGATGCAATTCGGCGTCGATCGCGGCCTCCATATCGGCGATGGCGATCCCCGGTTTCGGGGTGGCGTAGAGGCTGAAGGTGGTGAGACCGATCGCGCTCGGGGTGTAATCGGCGCTCGCCGACAGCGCGATCGCCTGCTTCAGCACGAGGCTCTTATAGAGCCGCGAGTCGGCGCCGCCGCCGAGGATCTCCGCGAGCACCTGCAGAGCGGAGGCATGCTCGGTCGCGCCGGTGCGATAGCTCGGCGCCACGTACAACCGACGCCAGCTCGGTTGCGCGACCCGCGGGTTCTTCATCTCCAGCCGGATCGCGGCGCGGTGCGGCGGCTCTTCCAACCGCACGCGCTCCGGGATCGGCCGCGCTTCGAGCGGGCCATAGATCCGCTCGGCGAGCGCGCGGACCTCGGCCGTGTCGACATCGCCGGCGACGATCAGGATGGCGTTGTTGGGCGCATACCATTTGCGGTAGGCGGCGAGCGCGTCCTCGGTGCCAAGACCGCGCATCTCGTGTTCCCAGCCGATCGTCGGGATGCGGTAGGAGTCGTTCAGGAACAGGTTGGCCATCAGCTGCTCGCGGAACAGCGCGGCCGGATCGTTGTCGATCCGCGAGTGCCGTTCCTCGAGGATCACCTCGCGCTCGGGCAGGAGGACTTCGTCGGAGATCTGCAGCCCGGTCATGCGGTCCGCCTCCAGCCGCATCACCATTTCCAGCCGGTTCGTCGCGACGGTCTCGTGAAAGACAGTGAAATCCTCGGTGGTGAAGGCATTGTCCCGGCCGCCGGTCTGCGCGATCAGCGCAGTGAAAGCGCCCGGCGGGTTCGCCTTGGTGCCCTTGAACATCAGATGTTCGAGGAAATGCGCGATGCCGGACTTGCCGCGCGGATCGTCGGCGGCGCCGGTCTTGTACCAGACCATTTGCGTGACCGCCGGCGCCCGATGGTTTGGCAGCACGACGACCTGGAGGCCGTTGGCGAGGGTAAAGCTCTCGGCGCCGAAGCGCTGCGCCTGGGCCGGCGGGGCGACGCCCGCGAGGCCGAAAACGATGCCCAGAACCCCCCACCAAAACAGGCGGCGCTGATCTGCCGCCCTCCGCCCCCGCAATGCGGTCAATAGACCCCCTTCAATGTCGAGGTTTCGCGCTTCTCGGCGCTGCCGTCGGTGGTTGTGTCGTTGGAGCCGAGTAATTTCTGCGCCAGGCTCTGGTCGCCAACCTGCATGCTCGGGTCTGCCGTGCTCGTCGCGCCGCCGACCTGCAGAGCCTGGCTGGCGGCAGTCGCTTGCTTGCCCGGTTCGCCCGGACCCGCCGTGTCGATGACCTTGCGCGCTTTCTCGGCCGCGGTGGCGTCCTGCGGTCTGGGCGCTCCGGGCTGTGGCGGTCGCAGATCGAACTCGGGCGGGATCGTCAGCGGCGCGCGCGATTCAACGGCGAACTCGTCGGGCCCGACCCGGTCCATGCCGATGGCCTGCCGCAGATCGGTGCAGCCGGACAACATTAGGCCGCAGCAGAGCCAAGCAACCGCAAGTAGAGGAAACCGCCGCGCGATAATAGCGACGCGATCATTTCCGGTCATGAGCGCAGATTTTCCCTCCCCTTTGCTGAAGGCGCCGCACGCCGTAACAGCAGGCCGTCCAGCAACATGGCCGCCACCCCTAGGCAAATGGCGCTGTCGGCAAGATTGAATGCTGGCCAATACCATGAGCCGGCATGGAAATAAAGAAAGTCGATGACGCCGCCAAACCGCAGCCGGTCGACGACATTGCCGATCGCGCCGCCGATGATCAGGCCGATGGCGATCGCGAGAAACGTCACCCGAATACGCGACAGCCAGAAAATCAGCAGCAGCACGACCAGCGCGGCGCCGATCGAGAACACGAGCCCGCTGAGCCCGGTGCGGTCGAACAGGCCGAAGCTGACCCCGTGGTTGCAGGTCAATACCAGGTCGAGGAACGAGGTAGCGACGGCGCGATGGGTGGTGGCGCACCCGGTTTCGCCGAAATACGCCAGCACCATTGCCTTGCTCGCCTGGTCGAGCACCGCGGCAATCGCCGCGGCGGCAAGCCCGCGACCAAGCATCACTCTGCTGCCGATAGCGCGGCACTGGCGCCGCGGTCGATAACCTCGGCGCAGCGCCGGCAGAGATCGGCATGGCCTGGCACATGGCCGACCTCGGGCAGGACGCGCCAGCAGCGCTCGCAGCGCGCTCCGGTGGCCGGCTTCACGAGGACACCAATGTCGGCAACATCGGGCAAGGTGAACGCATCCGCCGATGGTGCGCCGGCCTCAACGGTGCCGGCCGAGGTGATGCACAACTCGGCGAGATCGACGTCGCGGAGCATCGGCAACAGCCGCTCGGGCACAAAGATCTCGACCGCCGCCTGCAGGCTGGAGCCGATCCGCTTGGCGGCGCGCTCGACCTCCAGCGCGCCGGTGACGACGCTGCGCACCTTGCGCAATGCCTCGAAGCGCTCGCCGAGTGCCGGATCGTGCCAAGCCGCTGGAACGTCGGGGAACAATTCGAGATGGACGCTGCGATCAGGCGTGTCGCCGTAGCGCGCGAGCCAGGCCTCTTCGGCGGTAAAGCATATGATCGGCGCGAGCCAGCGCACCAGGCAATCGAAGGTGCGGTCCAGCACCGTACGGGTCGCGCGCCGCTGGATGTCGTCGGCGGCATCGCAATAGAGCCGGTCCTTGCGGATGTCGAAATAAAACGCGCTGAGATCCACCGCGCAGAAATTATGCAGCGCCGTGAACAGCCCGTGGAAGTCGTAATCGTCGATCGATTGCCGTACCAGCCGGTCAAGCTCGGCCAAGCGGTGCAGCACCCAGCGCTCCAGCTCCGGCATCTCTTCCGCCGCGACCGCCTCTGCCGGCTCGTAGCCGGCGAGCGCGCCCAACAGATAGCGCAGCGTGTTGCGCAGGCGGCGATAGGCGTCACCCAGATGCTTCAGGATTTCGGGGCCGAAGCTCAGATCTTCGGTATAATCCGAAGCGACGACCCACAGTCGCAGGATGTCGGCGCCGCTCTGCTTGATGACGTCCTGCGGTGCGACGACGTTGCCGAGCGATTTCGATTGCTTGCGCCCGGTCTCGTCGAGAATGAAGCCGTGCGTCAGAACCGCTTCGAACGGCGCGCGCCCGCGCGTGCCGCAGGCTTCCAGCAGCGAGGAATTGAACCAGCCGCGATGCTGGTCCGAGCCTTCGAGATAGAGCGAGGCCGGCCATTTCAATTCAGGCCGCTGCTCCAGCACGAAGGCATGGGTCGAGCCGGAATCGAACCACACCTCGATGATATCGGTGACCTTGTCCCAATCGGCCGGATCGTATTGGTTGCCGAGGAAGCGGCTCGCCTCGGACGAATACCAGACATCGGCACCCTCGCGCTCGACCGCAGCGGCGACCCGCTCGACGACGGCGCCGTCGCGAAGTGGCTCGCCGGTCTTCTTGTTGACAAAGACCGGGATCGGCACGCCCCAGCTGCGTTGGCGCGAGACGCACCAATCGGGCTTGCTCTCGATCATCGCCGCGATGCGATTCCTGCCCTGCGGCGGGATCCAGCGCGTCTCATCGATGGCCTTCAGCGCCTTTTCGCGCAACCCGTTCGCCGACATGCTGATGAACCATTGCGGCGTGTTGCGGAATATGAGGGGCGCCTTCGACCGCCAGGAATGCGGGTAGGAATGCACGAGGGTGCCGCGCGCGAGCAGCCCGCCGGCGGCCTCGATCGCGGCGATGACGGCGGGGTCGGCATCGCCCGGCTTGCCGTCGGGGCGGTAGACCGCGCGGCCGGCGAAGAGCGGCACGCTGGAAAGATAGACGCCGTCCGGCCCGACCGTGTCGGGCACCGGCAGCCCATTGGCCTGGCCCAGGTCCCAGTCGTCGGCGCCGTGCCCCGGCGCGATATGCACGAGGCCGGTGCCCTGGTCGGCCATGACGAAGTCGGCAGCGAGCAATGGCACGGGGAAGTCGTAGCCCTGGCCGGCCAGCGGATGGCGCGCGATTGTGCCGGCAAGCACTGCACCCGGGAAGCGCTCCTCGACCGTGTGCGCCTCGATGCCGGCCCTGGCGGCGACCTCCTCGAGCAGCGGCACGGCGAGGATCAACCGCTCGCCGGAGCGGGCGCGGCTCTTCTCGCCGACGCTATCGACCCGCACGACCGCGTATTCGAGCTCTGCGCTGTAGGCAATCGCGCGGTTGCCGGGCAGGGTCCAAGGGGTCGTTGTCCAGATCACCGCCGAAGCGCCGGCAAGCGCGGGCAGGCCCGGCTGCTCGACCGGGAAGCGCACCCAGACGGTGTTCGAGCGGTGGTCGTGGTACTCGACCTCGGCCTCGGCGAGCGCGGTCTGCTCGACCACCGACCACAGCACTGGCTTCGCGCCCTTGTAGAGGCCGCCATTGACCAGGAACTTGCCGATCTCGCGCACGATCTGCGCCTCGGCGCTGAACGCCATCGTCGTGTAGGGATTGTCCCAATCGCCGATGACGCCGAGCCGTTGGAACTGCTCCTTCTGCCGCCCCACCCAATAGGCGGCGAAGTCGCGGCATTCCTGGCGGAATTGCGCGATCGGCACGCTGTCCTTCGACTGCTTCTTGGCGCGGTACTTCTCCTCGACGATCCACTCGATCGGCAGGCCGTGGCAGTCCCAGCCCGGCACATAGGGCGCGTCCTTGCCCAGCATCTGCTGCGCCCGGTTGACGACGTCCTTCAGGATCTTGTTCAACGCGTGACCGAGATGCAGATCGCCATTGGCGTAGGGTGGCCCGTCATGCAGGACGAATTTTTCCCGGCCCTTGGAGGCCTGGCGCAGCTTCTGGTAGAGGCCCATCGCCTGCCAGCGCTCGACCAGCGTCGGCTCCAGCGTCGGCAGGCCGCCGCGCATCGGGAAATCGGTCTTCGGAAGAAAGACGGTCGGACGGTAATCCGTTGGCATCGTGAGCCCTTGGATAGGATGCGAAAAACGAGCGAAAACGCCCCGATCCTCAGCCGAGGATCGGGCCCGTAATTCGCAGCATCCACCCACGGCTCGTTATCATCGCGCACATATAGCAGCGCGAGGGGCCGGATTCGAGGGGGATGTCTGCTAACGGGTGGCGGCGAGGAGGGCGCGGGCGCGGGCGGCGTCTTCGGCGATCTGAGCCTTGAGAGCATCCAGGCCGGCGAATTTCTTTTCCGGGCGGATGAAATCGACCAGCGACACCCGCAGATGACGGCCGTAGAGGTCTGTGTCGATATCGAACAGATTCGCTTCGAGCCGCGGCTCGGGGGTGCCGACCGTCGGGCGCAGGCCGAGATTGGCGACCCCGTCGATTGTCCGGCCGCCGAGCGGGTCGTCCGGACCGTCGCCGGACACCCGCACGGCATAGACGCCGAACATTGGCCGCAGATACTCGCCGAGACCGAGATTGGCGGTTGGAAACCCAATGGTGCGGCCGCGGCGGTCGCCGGTCCTGACCCGCCCGTCGATCTCCCAGAACCGGCCGAGCTGTTTCGCCGCCTCGCGCGGCTTCCCCGCCTTGAGGAGCTCGCGAATGCGGGTCGAGGAATAGACGCCCGCGTCCGGCCCGTGCACCGGTTCGACGACGGTGACGCCAAAGCCGTGCTGTGCGCCTGTCTCGCGCAGCAGCTCGGGCGTGCCGCGGCGCTTGTTGCCGAAGGTGCAATCGTGGCCGACGACGATATGGGTCGCGCCGACCGCGCCGGCGATCACCTCATCGACGAAAGATTCGGCGCTCTTTTTCGAGAAGGCGGCGTCGAAGTGCTGCACGAACAGGAGGTCGACGCCGAGCCGCGCGATCTCGCGCTCTTTGACCCGGAACGGGGTCAGCCGATACGGCTCGCCTTCCGGCATGAACACGCTGCGCGGATGCGGCTCGAAGGTCAGCACCGCTGCCGGCACGCCGGCGGTGCGGGCGCGGTCGCGCGCCTCGCCGATCAACGCCGCGTGCCCCAGATGCAGCCCGTCGAAATTGCCCATCGCCAGCACCGCGCCGCGCGGATGGCTCGATCCGGAACCGGGATGTCGGACGATGCGGAGCACGGTGCGGGCGATGATCGAAGTTCTCGATACGTGAATGGCGCGAAAATAGCCGGTGCGGTGGCACGAAGATAGCCTTCGCGCCGCCGCGGCACGATTGCGCCCGGCGGCTTGCGCGCGCTATGTCGCCGGCATGGAGCGGCGAGACGAGATGATCGAAGACAGCGCGGCGCCGTTGCGCGACGCCTGGTACTATGCGGCGCCGGGCCGGGCGGTCGGGCGCGGCCGTATGCTCGCGCATCGGATGCTCGGCGAGCCGCTGCTGATCGGCCGCGACCGGGCTGGCTCCGTCTTTGCGCTGCGCGACATCTGCCCGCATCGCGGCATGCCGTTATCGGAGGGCGGCTTCGACGGCGGCGAGATCGAATGCTGCTATCACGGCTGGCGCTTCAAGACGGACGGGCGGTGTACGGCGATCCCGTCGCTGGTCGAAGAACAGCAATTTGACTTCAGCCGAATCGCCGTACCGGCCTATCCAGCGCGCGAGGTGCAGGGCAACATCTGGGTGTTCTTCGGGTCGGACCCCGGGGCTGCTCCCGAGGTCCCGTTTCTCGAAGGGTGCGGCGACGGGGAGGATCCGCGCATCGTCGAGCGGGTGCGCTTTGCCGCCCAGATCGACCACGCCGTCGTCGGGCTGATGGATCCGGCGCATGGACCTTTCGTGCACCGCGCCTGGTGGTGGCGCTCCCGGCATTCCGCGCACGAGAAGGCCAAGGATTTCGAGCCGTCACCCTGGGGCTTTACGATGAGCCGGCATGCGCCGTCGAGCAATTCGCGCGCCTACCGGCTGCTCGGCGGCGCGCCGAAGACCGAGATCGCCTTCCGGCTGCCGAGCGTTCGGGTCGAGGAGATCCGCACCGGCCGCTATCGGGTCACCAACCTGACCGCGTTGACCCCGATCGACGACGAGACCACCGAGATAAATCACTGCATCTATTGGACGGCTCCGTGGCTGAGCCTGTTGAAACCGGTGCTGCGCCCCTATGTCCGCGCCTTCCTGCATCAGGACCGCGACATCATGGAGCGGCAGCAGCAGGGGTTACGCTACCGGCCGGTGCTGGCGCTGGTCGACGATGCCGACACGCAGGCGCGTTGGTACTACCGGCTGAAGCAGGAATACCGCCGCGCCCGGGCCGAAGGCCGGCCGTTCGAGAACCCGATCAAGCCGCGCACCTTGCGCTGGCGCAGCTGAAGAGGCGTTTGAGGTAAACTGAACTCGGGCTGGGTGAAGCGCGCGTTCATCGGCTCATTTGTAAAATAGATAGACCGCGGTGTAGGGAACCTTCTGCTCCTGATCGACGTGCGCGGCATCGCAACCGACGCTCGGCGCAAGACCGCCATTGGTTTCGATACGCTGTATATAGCTGACGCCGGCGAACGCGCCGGCGCCCTGGTGCGACTTGGCCTTGAGCAGCAGCCACGCAATCCCTTGCCCACTAGGTGCCGGAGCGTTCGCGGCGACTTCGCCGACCACTGTGCTGCCGTCTTCGGCTCGCCACGTCGGCCCAGCGAAATGCTCGGCCACCGGCTTGCCGCTGGCATCGGATAAAGTTGCCTCGGGTGCCTTGAAGGTCCACTCGAACCCCGCTCCCCCCGGCTTCGCGGTGCAAGTGTAGATTTGCGAGCCCTGCGCGTTGGCCCGCAGCAAGGGCGCGGCCGGCGCCGGTGGCTGCAATTGGGCTGGCACCGCTGAGGCGGGTCCGCCGGCCATCTGCGCCAGCGCCGGCGCCACGCAAAACAAGCCAATGACAGCGGCAATGGCGCAAATGGAAGCCGTTGAAGAGAAGAGTTTTTTCATTTGCCTCACCGAGTATCGGAGATGCTAGCCCCTCGTCGGGCTCTCCTTCATATGTGCAGGGACGTGGTGTTTCGTCGGCGCTTCTTCCTCGGGCGTCGATGGCTCGGCTAGCCTTCGCCGACCCATCACGTAAGGCGCAATGACGCCGACGATGCCGCTGCGGAAGGTCAGGACGCAGATCACGAAGATGATGCCTTCGATGATCGTGACCCACGAGCCGGTCTGCGCCAGATAATTCTCCATCGTCGTGACGACGAAGGCGCCGACCACCGGCCCGAGGGTCGTGCCTATACCGCCCAAGAGCGTCATCAGCACGACCTCGCCCGACATTGTCCAGTCGACATCGGTCAGCGAGGCGGACTGGAAGACGAGCGCCTTGGTCGAGCCCGCGAGTCCGGCCAGCGCCGCCGACAGGATAAAGGCGAGGAGCTTGTAGTACTCGGCGCGGTAGCCGAGCGAGATCGCCCGCGGCTCGTTCTCCCGGATCGCCTTCATGACTTGGCCGAAGGGCGAGTGGATCGTGCGCACGATCACCGCGAAGCCGAACAGGAACACGGCGAGGACGAAGTAATACATGACGAGCGGCTGGTTCAGGTCGATGAACCTGAGCAGATGTCCGCGCGGCACTGCCTGGATGCCGTCCTCGCCGCCGGTGAATTTTGCTTGCAGGCAGAAGAAGAACACCATCTGGGCGAAGGCCAGGGTGATCATCGCAAAATAGATGCCCTGGCGGCGGATGGTCAAATAGCCGAAGACGGTGCCGAGGCCCGCCGCGACCGCGACGCCGACGAGGATCGCCAGCTCCGGCGGCAGTCCCCATACCTTTGCGGCATGGGCGGTGATGTAGGAGGCGCCGCCGAAGAACGCGGCATGGCCGAACGACAACAGGCCGACATAGCCGACCAAAAGGTTGAAGGCGCACGCGAACAGCGCCATGCACAGCGCCTTCATCACGAAAATCGGATATAGAAAAAACGGTGCGATGATCGCCAGCGCGATCAGCCCGACGGTCCACAGCCGCGCCGCCGTCGCACCCGCGCGATGCTCGCGCGCATTCATTTTAGGCTGTCCGCCCGAACAGGCCAGCCGGCTTCACCAGCAGCACGAGCGCCATGATGACGAAAATGACCGTGCTCGACGCCTCGGGCCAGAACACCTTGGTTAGGCCCTCGACCAGCCCAAGGCCGAAGCCGCTGATCACCGCGCCGAGAATCGAGCCCATGCCGCCGATCACGACCACGGCGAAGACGACGGTGATGATGTTGCTGCCCATCAGCGGGCTGACCTGGTAGATCGGCGCCGCGAGCACACCGGCGAGCGCCGCCAGCCCGACCCCGGCGCCATAAGTCAAGGTTACCATGCGCGGCACGTCGATACCGAAGGCCTGTACCAATACCGGGTTCTCTGTCGCCGCGCGCAGATAGGCGCCGAGCCGGGTGCGCTCGATGACGAACCAGGTCGCCAGACACACCACGAGCGAGAACACGATTACCCAGGCGCGATAGTTGGGCAGGAACATGAAGCCGAGATTGCGTGCGCCCTGCAGCTCCGCCGGGATCGTGTACGGCAGACCCGAGGAGCCGTACTGCTCGCGGAAAATGCCTTCGATGATCAGCGCCAGGCCAAAGGTCAGCAAAAGGCCGTAGAGATGATCGAGTTTGGCGATGCGGCGCAGGAACAGCCGCTCGACGACAATGCCGCTGAGGCCGACGACGATCGGCGCGATGACCAGCGCCGGCCAGTAGCCGATGCCGAGCCAGTTCAGCAGGAACCACGCGCAGAACGCGCCCAGCATGTATTGCGCGCCGTGGGTGAAGTTGATGATGTTCAACAGGCCGAAAATCACCGCGAGGCCGAGGCTAAGCATCGCGTAGAAGGCGCCATTGATCAGGCCAACCAGCAGCTGCGCGAAGAACAGCGGCGCTGACGGCACGGCGATATGCAGCCAGTCGAACATCCGTTGGTGCTACCAGCCCCCGCCCGCTCGCTTCGCGAGCTTTCCTCCCCCCCTGGCAGAGGCGAGTTTAAGGCAGGCGCCGTGGAACTTCCTCCCCTGCAGGCGGGTGGGGGTGGGGCTTGTCCCCGACAACCTCACCCCTTGACCGCGGGGCATTCGTTGCCATGCTCGCGCTTGAACGCCTGCTCGCCAGGGATCGTCGTGACGAGGTTGTAAAGGTCCCATGGACCCTTCGACTCGCTCGGTTTCTTAACCTCGTACAGATACATGTCGTGGACCAGGCTGCCATCCTCCTGGATGTGCCCGTTGCGGATCATGAAGTCGTTGATCGGTTTCGATTTGAGCTCTTTCATCACGGTCGGGCCGTCGACGCTGTTGGTCGCCTTGATCGCCCCGAGGTAATGCATCGTCGCCGAATAGACCCCGGCCTGGGTCATCGTCGGTTCCTTGTTGGTCTTGGCGAAGAATTTCTTTGACCAGGCGCGGGTCTGGTCATCCTGATCCCAGTAGAACGATTCGGTGAGTTGCAGACCCTGCGCCGTTTCGAGCCCGAGGCTGTGCACATCGCTGATGAAGAGCAGCAGGCCGGCAAGCTTCTGACCGCCCTTGACGATGCCGAACTCGGCCGCCTGCTTGATCGAGTTTATCGTGTCGCCGCCGGCGTTGGCGAGGCCGATGACCTTGGCCTTCGAGGCCTGCGCCTGCAGCAGGTAGGACGAGAAATCGGCGGTGTTGAGCGGCACGTTTACCGACCCCAGAACCTTGCCGCCATTGGCCTCGACGACCGCCGCAGTGTCCTTCTGCAGCGCGTGGCCGAAAGCGTAATCGGCGGTGATAAAAAACCAGGTATCGCCGCCGGCCTTGACCACCGCGGTGCCGGTGCCGTTGGCCAGCGCGGTGGTGTCGTAGGCCCAGTGGACCGAGGTCGGCGCGCAATTCTTGCCGGTTAGGTCCGACGACGCGGCGCCGGTGATCAGGATCACCTTGTTCTTCTCGCGCGCCACCTCCTGCACCGCCAGCGCGACGCTTGACGTGGTCAGGTCTGTGATCATCTGCACGCCCTGCTCGTCGAACCACTGGCGGGCGATCGACGAACCGACATCCGGCTTGTTCTGATGATCAGCGCTGACCACTTCGATCTTCTTGCCGAGCACGGTCCCGCCGAAATCGTCGACCGCCATTTTCGCCGCCGCGACCGAGCCAGGTCCGCCAAGATCGGCATAGAGACTGGACATGTCGGCAAGCACGCCGATCTTGATCGTATCGCCGGTCTGCGCCTGGGCGACAGCCGCCAGCAGCAGCGCAACGCCAAATCCTAGCAAAGCAACACGTCGCATCGTCCCCTCCCGGTTCCAGCTTCTCTTATACCCCAAGGTAAGTGTGCAGCTTGTCGAGATGCTGCGGCAAATCGGCATTGACGATCATGTCGATGACACGCCCGTGCTCGACGACGTAATGCCGGTCCGCGATGGTCGAGGCAAACCGGAAATTCTGCTCGACCAGCAGAATCGTGAAGCCCTTGGCCTTCAGCGTGCGAATAACCGCGCCGATCTGCTGCACAATGACAGGCGCCAGCCCCTCGGTCGGCTCGTCGAGCAGCAGAAGACTTGCCCCGGTGCGCAGGATGCGGCCAATGGCCAGCATCTGCTGCTCGCCGCCGGACAGCTTGGTCCCCTGGCTGCGGCGGCGCTCCTTTAGGTTCGGAAACAGCGTGTAGATCTCGTCGACCGCCATACCGCCGGGCCGCACGATCGGCGGCAGCAACAGGTTCTCCTCGACGTCGAGGCTGGCGAAGATGCCGCGCTCCTCCGGGCAATAGGCGATTCCGAGCCGGGCAATGCGATTCGAGGGAAGCCCCACAAGCTCGGCCCCGTCGAGGCTGATCGAGCCCTTGCGCTGCGGGACGATGCCCATGATCGCGCGCAAGGTCGTAGTCTTGCCGGCGCCGTTCCGACCGAGGAGGGTGACGACCTCGCCCTCCTCGACCGCGAAATCGATGCCGTGCAGGATATGCGACTCACCGTACCAGGCATGCAGGTCTTCGACGCGCAGCAGTGTTGGCCTTTCTGGCCGACGTGCCGGCTCAGGCATGCCCGGTCCCCACATAGGCCTCGATGACTTCCGGATTGTTCGACACCGCTTCGTAGTCGCCTTCGGCCAGGATGCGCCCCCGCGTCAGCACCGTGATGGTTTGCGACAGGTCGGCCACCACCGAGAGGTTGTGCTCCACCATCAGCACGGTGCGGTCACGCGCGACACGGCGGATCAGCTCGGAGATCCGGCCAATGTCCTCGTGCCCCAATCCGGACATCGGCTCGTCGAGCAGCATCATCTCCGGATCGAGCGCCAAGGTCGTCGCGATCTCCAAGGCCCGCTTGCGGCCGTACGGAAGCGACGTGGCGAGGATGTGGCGAAAGTCGGCAAGCCCGACTGCCCCGAGCAGCTCGTCGGCGCGGTCGTTGAGCCGGTCGAGCACCCGCTCCGAACGCCAGAAATGAAACGAGTTGCCGAGCGGCCGCTGCAACGCCACCCGCACGTTCTCGCGCACGCTCAGATGCGCGAACACCGCGGAGATCTGGAACGAACGCACCAGCCCGCGGCGGGCGATATCGGCCGGCCGCTCGTTGGTGATGTCGCGGCCGTTGTAGGTGATGCGGCCGGCGCTCGGCTCGAGGAATTTGGTCAGCAGGTTGAAGACCGTGGTCTTGCCGGCGCCGTTGGGGCCGATCAGCGCGTGGATCGTGCCGCGGCGAACCTTTAGGTCCACGCCGCGGACGGCAGCAAAGCCGCGGAATTCCTTGGTAAGACCGTGCGTCTCCAGGATCAGATCCGGCACGTGTTTTACTACTCCGACCCGGTCTGACGCAGGACCGCCCTTGTCTTCGTTGCGGCGCCACCCTAATCCGGGGTGGCGAGGGCTGACAAGCAGTTGCGCCGGCCCGATAAAGTACCGCCGAGGAGGCAAGCGGTGATGGACGCGTTCGAGCGAACGCTCGCCGAAATCAAATTCGGCCCGGACGGGCTGGTGCCGGCGATCGCCCAGCAGCACGACACCGGCGAGGTACTGATGCTGGCCTGGATGAACCGCGACGCGGTTCGGACGACGCTCGCCGAAGGCCGCGCCTGCTACTGGTCGCGCTCTCGGGAGGCCTTGTGGCGCAAGGGCGAGACCTCAGGGCAGGTGCAGCGCCTCTGTGAGCTGCGCCTCGACTGCGATGGCGACACCGTATTGCTGCTGGTCGATCAGCACGGCGTGGCCTGCCACACCGGACGGCGCAGCTGTTTCTTCCGCGCCTGGCGCGACGGCGAATGGCGGGAGCTCGCCTCGCCTGAAATCGACCCCGTGACGCTCTATTCAGACAGGCCGGATCAGTAGGAGCGGGGGCAAACCAGGGTCGCCTGCACCTGAGCGAGCAGCCGCGGGTCACGCGGCCGGTTGGCACAGCGGGAATTGTACTCGCCGACCCTTGTGTTGTAGCGCTCGGAGATGCTTTGCGCGCTGTTGAAGGCCTCGCCCGTCGACCGCTTGAACAGCGCGTCGCGACGGTCGAGCAGCTGACGGAAGCGGGCCACCGATGCCGGATCGTTCACGTCCATATGAGAGCGCTCGGCTTCCAGTTGAGAATCGATGCGGCCCAACTCGGCGTGGAGGCCGTCGTACTCCTGCCGTTTTGCTGCGGACTCGGCGCCCAGGGCATCGACCTCCTGCTTCAAGCAGAGGCAGGAGGCGATATCGGCAGCCTCGGGCGAACCCGGTGGCGGCGGCACCTGCGCAAATACCGCCGAGCACATCAGGATGGTCAGGACGCCAGTTCCAATCAGCGCCGCCCAGCGCGTCGTCGACGCTCGCATTCGTACCTCCCCGTCAGGCCCGCGATCGGGCGCGGCCGGAATAAGGGCAACGCTCGGTCAGAGCAAGAGGGGTGCGGCGGTTATTCGGGCGGCTGCGTCGGTCAGCCGTGCGAAGAGCCTTTGAGTTCGCTCTTTAGCGTCTCGGTTGCGGCTTCGGTCGCTGCCTCGACCGCCTGCGTCGCGGTCTCGCGCACCCGGGTGGCCGCGGCGTCGGTCACCGAATCGATCGCCTGCGTCGCGGCATCGCGCGCCCGAGAGATCGCGTCCTGCCCCGCGTTCTCGGCTTTCGCCCACAGCTGGTCGCGGGTGCTGCCAAGCAACTCGTCTTCCATCTTAGTCGCCGGCAACAGGGCGGCGATCAGCGCGCCGGCCATCAGCCCGAGCGCGCCGACGATCAGCGGGTTGCGCTCGAAGGTATCGGCCAGCTGATCGGCGACGCGGCCGGCGCCGTCGCCAGCAAAGTCGCTGACCCGGTTGACGATCGACGAGTCGCGCACCGAGCGTATCACTCCCTGGGCCACATCGCTCGCCTGGTGCACCCAGCCGGAGGAGGTGCCTCGGCCGGTTTCGTCGACCAGCGGGTTACCGACCTCGCCAAGCGGGCGCTCGTTTTGAGAGCCGCCGAGCCGGACACGGCCGGCGACCTCGGAGGCCAGCGCACCGGCACGATCACCGAGATCGCTCGCCATATCCGCGACCCGCCGCCGCGTCGCCTCGACCCGATCGCTCTGGGCGATTCGGTTGACAACACCCGTGTTGCTGGCCACGAGCCACGCCGCGCCGATGCCGATCAATGCGATCGGGATCGGATTGGCGCGGACCACGTCAAGGCTGCGATTGATTCCGTCGGAAGCGTTAAGACCGTCCCTGATCATGTTGAATCCCTTCTCCACGAGATGGCGCGTCGTCATATCGCTGACCTTTAGGTGGAGCGCATCGAGCGTGGTGGCGAGCTCGATCCGAGTGCGCGCGGCTTCCCGTTCGGCCTCAGCCGTAGAGGTTGGCGTCGCGCGATCGTGCGGGTTCATCGCAGCCGCTCTCTGATCCAGGCCTCGTCCTCGCGCAGCGCGCGCATTGTGCGCTTCGGCGTCAGCGCCTCCGCATCTAACCGGTTCTTGCCAACAAGCAGCAGCGCCGCACCGATCGCCACTACGACGAGCGCGACGATCAGTGCCGCCAACCAGGGCGGCACGACCGTCGCCAAGCCCAACACCGCGGCGGCCAGCAGAACGAGCCAGCCGCTAAACGCGATCAGCGCCCCGGCCCCGAGCGCGGTCGCGCCTTGCCCGACCCGGCTGAATTTTTCGTGCAACTCAGCCTTTAACAGCGCGAGTTCCTGCCGCAGAAGCAGGATGGTCTCGCTGGCGAGATCCGAGAGCAGGGTCGCGATCGACCGATCCGTTTTGGGGCGCGGCCCCAAGACATCGGGCGCATCAGGATCCATTACGGCGTTTCCTTCCTGACGCTGCCGTAGCCCGAATTCCCGCTGCCGGAAACCGGGCCGTAATCGTAGCGGGCGCCACCGCGTGGTTGATCGGCCATGCCGCTCGTCGTCTGCGTCGTCGAGGCGGGTGTCTCGCGCGGACGCGAAGCGGAGGCGACGAGAAACCGGCCGGTAATGAACCCGGTGGCTATCGCCGAAGCTATGAACACGGTGGGCCAGCGCCGGCCGAAATCCTCGACGTCGCCTGCAAGCTGGCCCCACGAGCGGGTGCGCAACCGGTCGGCGACATCGGCTATCTGCCGCGCCGCGTCGTCGGCGTATTGGCGAACTGTGCCGGCGCTCTGTGGATCGAGCGATTTGACCGAATCGCGTACCATATCGGCGATCGTCGCGATCTGGTCGGCGGCGCGTTTCTTTTGATCGTCGAGCACCGATGTCGCGGTCTCCTGGACCGCGCCGATCACCTGGCTGCCCATATTCTTCGCGCTCTCGATCAGCTGGCCGGCGTCGACACCGCGGGTATCACCGGTCCGGACCGAGCCCGGCCCACCGCGCGAGCGCGACCCCGGGGTGAATTGACGGGTATCGGCCATAATCTTCCTCCGCATGCGAAAATCCCCAGGGAATCGGGCGGGATTCCTGTGCTCAGAAGAACGGCCCACCGTTGCCTCGGTTCCACCGCCGGTGGATCGCGAACAGTTACGTGAGGAGGCGGAAGTCAGCAAAATTGCTTGCTTTTCCGGCGAGCAACAGCTGACGGACCTGATCGTTTTCTGGGAGCGCCGGACCGGGTGACCGCTAGCGAGGCCCAAACCGAAAGGAGTCAGCCAAGGCGCTGTGTCGCGCTCCTAATTGCCGCAATTCGCAGATACAGTCGCAGGCGGCGAACTCCATTGAACGGAGAAACCAATCATGCCGTTGAGTACGGACGAAAAACTGTTGACCCTCAGCCGTCAAGTTATCGAAGAATTTGACAAAGTTGATGGTGGTATTCATCCAGGCTTCAGACCGGCTCACGCGAAAGGCATCCTGCTGACAGGCGTGTTTACGCCTTCCCGAGAAGCCGCCTCGCTGACGCGCGCGCCCCATATCCAGCGGGACTCGACTCCGGTAACCGTGCGCTTCTCGAACTTCGCGGGAATTCCGACCATTCCCGATAACGACCCTCAGGGCGCGGGACCTCGCGGTTACGCCATTCGCTTCCACCTTTCCGAGCATGTTCATACCGACATCGTCGCTCATTCGGTCGACGCTTTTCCAACGCGCACTGCGGAAGGGCTCCTCGAGTTCCTTAACGCGCTGGTCGCCACCGATCCGGCGGGGCCGCACCCGAATGCCATTGAGCAATTCCTGGCCGCGCATCCCGCGGCTTTGACGTTTGTGCAAACTCCCAAGCCGATCCCGGTCAGCTTTGCGAAGGAGTCGTTTTTCGCTGTGTCTGCGTTCAAGTTTACCAACGCGGACGGCGTGAGCCGCTATGGGCGCTATCGGATCCTGCCGGCGGCAGGCAACGAGTATCTGGACGAGGCCGGAGCGGCCGCGCAGGGGCCGAACTTCCTGTTCGACGAGATCAAAGAGCGCGTCGCAAAGGAACCGGTCAGGTTTCGGGTCGCCGTACAGGTGGCTGAGGCCAACGACACGGTTGACGATGCCACTGTGCGCTGGCCTCAGGATCGTCCTCAGCTGACGTTCGGCGAAATCAGTTTGCAGGAAATTACGCCGAACAACGCAAATGAGCAGCAACAGATCATCTTCGATCCCATCCCCCGCGTGGATGGGATCGAAGCCTCGGCCGATCCCCTCTTTGAGCCGCGGGCAAATGTCTACCTAATGGCTGGCCGACGGCGCAGAGCTGCCGGAAAGCAGTAGTCTCTGGCAAAAACTGTTAGGGCTTGCGCGTGATCTCCGGATCTTCGGCGGCCCGGTGACGCTTGCCGATCGCCTCGGCGCGTTCAAGCTCGTGTTTCTCGGGAGTCTTCAAGGATTTTTCTGCGTCGCGCGCTTTTCCTTCTACCTTGCCGGATCTGACAAAGCGTTGTTGCGCTTCGTTGTACTGGCGCGCGGCAGTTTTGTTTCCTGCACCCTCGTTGCGCGAGCCTGTCACTTGCGATTTACATTTCTCGTCCATGGGACCTCCTTCGCCAAGTCTTTGATAAGGCGAACGGGGCCTCGCTCAAGCAGTTGCCGAATGTCGCGTTGATTGACGCAGGTTAAGGCTGATTGACGCCGGTCAGGGAAAAACCGATTACCGGGCCATCAGCACCGGCATCTTCGACTCCATGATGATGTGGCGGGTGCCGCCGCCGAAGATCATCTGTCGGATGCGGCTTTGCGTATAAGCGCCCTTCAGCAGGAGATCGGCCCCGGCGGCCGTCGCTTCCTTCAGAAAGGACTCACCCTGCGCCTTCTGCCGGCCGAGCGCGGTGCGCAGGCTCACATTGAGGCCATGCGCTTCCAGACTTCGCGCCAGCTCCTCGCCGCTCGGTCCCGGTTCGGGCATGTGCTGCGGCCCGACCGTAACGACGACGACCTCCCGCGCCTGCTTGAGGAACGGCATGCCGAGCGCGACGGTGACGGCCGTCTCGGTGCTGCCGTTCCAGGCAATCGCGACGATCTCGCCGAGCGGGGCGGCGGTCGTCTTCGGCACCATCAGCACCGGTCGGCCACTTTCGAACAGTGCGTCTTCAAGCGTTGCCTCGGCAATGGAGGCGAGCTTCTCCGGCTGCTCGACGACGATCAGGTCGTAGACCCGCCCGGTCATGCCGACGACGGCATTCTGCCGGCCGTCCTCCTCGCGCCACGACGCGCTTGGGCCATTATAGCCCGGGGCGGGAGGGCCGATCGGCACGCCGCGCGCATTCATAAAATCGCGGAACAGCCGGCGCGCCTGGTCGCGGCGCTCGTGCCCCTCGCGCTCGAGGGTGCGATCGACCTCGGAGGAGATCGAAAATCCCATCTCGCCGCCGAACACAACCGCATATTCGGTGGTCAGGCTGTGCAGCCCGACGATGTGGCCGTTGAAGCGCTGCGCCGCCATCAGCGAGGCTTCGAGCACCGGCCCTGCGTTGCCGTCGCCGATCACCGCCAGGAGGTTCTTCATCACAGCACCCTGCTCAGCGGACGCGCGCCGCCGCGGCGCGCAGCGTTTGCTTCATGTTATACGATTAGCCCGGGGCGTGCGATAGCGCGCGCGCTCGACGCCATGCCGACCCCCGACTACACTCACGTGCTTTGATCCGGGAACTGTCGCTGTACGATGAGCCGTCTGATGCGCACCTTTCTCGGCGTCCTTCTGGTGGCGCTTTGCGCCGCGCTAGCGCGTACCGCTTCGGCGGAGAGCGTCACCTTCGGCACCGATTGGAAGGCGGAGGCTGAGCATGGCGGCTACTACCAGGCGATCGCCGCCGGCATTTACAAGCGCTACGGCCTGGAGGTGACGCTGCGGCCGGGCGGCCCGCAGGTCAATCACGCCCAGCTGCTAGCGGCAGGAGTGCTCGACTTCAACATCGCCTCGAACTCGTTCGTGTCGCTCAACTTTGTGCGCGAGAACATCCCGATGGTCGCGGTCGCGGCGATATTCCAGAAGGACCCATCAGTGCTGATCGCGCATCCCGGCGAGGGCGAAGACAGCCTTGCCGCGCTGAAGGGCAAGCCGATCATGATCGGCTCCGACACGCGGGTCACCAGTTGGCAGTTTCTGAAGCAGAAATTCGGCTACACCGACGACCAGATCCGGCCCTACACCTTTAGCGTCGCACCATTCCTCGCCGACCCCAAGGCAATCCAGCAGGGCTATCTGACCAGCGAGCCGTTCACGATCGAGAAGGAGGGCGTGCAGCCGGTGGTGCTGTTGCTCGCCGATGCCGGCTATTCGGGTTATGGCGGGTTGATCGAGACGTCGGCGAAGCTGGCGACGGAAAAGCCCGATCTGGTGCAGCGCTTCGTCGATGCCAGCATCGAGGGCTGGTACAGCTATCTCCATGGGGATCCTGCGCCGGGCAATGCGCTGATCAAGCAGGACAACCCGGAAATGACCGACGCGCTGCTCGCGTACGGCATCGGCAAGATGAAAGAATATGGGGTCGTCGACGGCGGCGACGCGAAGGCGAGCGGCATCGGCGCGATGACCGAGGCGCGCTGGCGCGATTTCTTCGACACGATGGTAAAAGCCGGGCTCTATCCGGCCGACACCGAGTTTGAAAAAGCCTTCACGCTGCGGTTCGTGAACAAAAAAGTCGGGATGCGCCCCTGACCAGCGCAGTCGTTTCCCGACCCGCGGCGGCGACAGCTGATCCCTCACCGATTGTTCAGCTGCAAAGCGTCGGCAAACGTTTCGCCTCGGGGTTGGAGGCGCTCGGCGCGATTGACCTCAGCGTCGCACGCGGCGAATTCCTCAGCCTGCTCGGGCCTTCCGGCTGCGGCAAGAGCACATTGTTGCGCATCGTCGCTGGGCTGAGTCCGCCGACATCGGGCCGCTGCGAGCTGAGCCTGGGCGGGGAGCCGGGGCGGGGGCATCCCGCCGGCCATATCGGCTTTGTGTTCCAGGACCCGACCTTGATGCCGTGGAGCACGGTCTCGCGGAATGTCGAGCTGCCGTTTCGCCTCGCCGGGCGGGTGCGCTCCATCGAGCGCGACCGGGTCGCCGCGGCTTTGCGCGCGGTCGGGCTCGCAGGGTTCGCGCACGCCTATCCGCACCAGCTCTCGGGTGGCATGCGGATGCGGGTATCGATCGCCCGTGCGCTTGTCACCGACCCCGATTTGTTGCTGCTCGATGAACCCTTCGCCGCGCTCGACGAGATCACTCGCCTCGCGCTCAACGACGATTTGTTGCGGCTGTGGGAGGCGAGCCGGCCGACCATCCTGTTCGTCACCCACAGCGTCTTCGAGTCGGTCTATCTCTCGACCCGGATTGCTGTAATGACGGCGCGCCCGGGGCGGATCGCCGTCGATCTGCCGGTGAATCTGCCGCAGCCGCGCGAGCATGCGATCCGCACTTCGGCGGATTACGCCCAGATGTGCGAGACCGTGTCGGCCGCGCTCGCCGGCGCGATGGCCGCGAGAGACCCACGGTGACCTCGCGGCGCTTCTGGCGTATCCTGGCGCCGGTCGCGGTCGGCGTGCTGTTCCTGGCGGTGTGGGAGGCCGCTGTGCGGGCCAACGGCATCCCGCCCTATATCCTGCCGGCGCCAAGCGCCATCGCGCAGAGCCTTTGGGTCGATGGGCCGAGCCTCCTTGGCTCGCTGTTGGTGACCTTGCGCATTACCCTGGCCGCGCTTGCTGCGGCGGCCCTGATCGGCGGCGCGATCTCGCTGTTATTTGCGCGCTCGCGGATCCTCGAACTGAGCCTTTTTCCCTACGCGGTGATCTTGCAGGTGACGCCGATCGTCGCGATCGCGCCCTTGATCATCATCTGGGTGCGCGAGCCGTTTCTGGCGCTCTTGGTCTGTGCGTGGATCGTCGCCTTCTTCCCGATCGTCTCGAACACGACGGTGGGGCTCAACAGCGCCGACCGGAATCTCCTCGACCTGTTCCGGCTGTATGGCGCCTCGCCCGGCCAGACTCTGCTGCATCTACGGCTGCCGACCGCGTTGCCGTATTTCCTCGCGGGCCTGCGCATTAGCGGCGGGCTGGCGCTGATCGGCGCCGTCGTCGCCGAATTCGTCGCCGGCACCGGCGGCGCCGAGACTGGACTTGCCTTCCGCATTCTTGAGGCCGGCTATCGCCTCGCGATCCCGCGGCTGTTCGCGGCGCTGTTCCTGTTATCGCTGACCGGGATCGTGATCTACCTGCTGCTCGACCTCTTGTCGCGCCGGGTATTGCGCCATTGGCACGAGAGCGCCCGCACGACAGAGGACGAGTGACCGCGTGCGGCTCCGCTGTCAAACTGCCCGGCTGTCCAAAAGAGGGGGCCGTTAATGAACGTTTTGGTTTGGTCCTGCCGAGCCGTCTTGCTGGCCGCGTGTTTGGTCGCGCCGGTGCTCGCCTCCGCGGAGGACGACACCTATGTCGGCTCGTCCTTCGGCAAGCTGAGAGTCACGATGAAGGACGATGGCGGGCTTGTCGGAAGCTTCAACAAAGGCGGCAAGCTCGTCACCGCGCTAACCAAGGATCACAACGGCTGGGAGGGGGTTTGGACCGCCGACGAGGCGCCCAAAGAGTGCGACAGCGAGAAGAACGGCAGCAGCTACTGGGGCAACATCTTTTTGACGGTTGCCGAAGGCGGAAGGGTCTTGACCGGCAAATGGGGCTATTGCGACACCGAGCCCGATACCGATTTCCAGGCCAAATGGGACGGCAAATAGGCCTTACCCGATCGTCACCCCCACGGACGCGGGCACGGACGCGGGGGTCCAGGGCAACGGTGTCGTCGCTCGCTCTGGATTCCCGCTTTCGCGGGAATGACGCGTGAGGGAATTTGCGATCATCCGCGGCCGACGAACGGCATCTTGGTTGCCATCACGGTCAGGAACTGGATGTTCGCCTCGGGCGTGACGGTGGCGCAAAGCACGACCGAGCGCGCCACGTTTTGTACGTCCATCGTCGGCTCGACGACAACCTCGCCATTGGCCTGCTGCACGCCGCGGGTCATGCGCTGGGTCATCTCGGTCAGCGCGTTGCCGACATCGATCTGACTGCACGAGATGTCGTATTTGCGGCCGTCGAGCGAGGTCGATTTGGTCAGCCCGGTCACTGCGTGCTTGGCGGTGGTATAGGCGATCGAATTGGGCCGCGGCACATGGGCCGAGATCGAGCCGTTGTTGATGATGCGCCCGCCCATCGGGTTCTGCTCCTTCATCATGCGGAACGCCTGCTGGGTACACAGAAAGGTGCCGTTGACGATCGAGCCGACGACGCCCATCCATTTGTCGAAGGGCAAGTCCTCGAGCAGTCCGGCGGCGCCGAAGCCGGCGTTGTTGAACAGCACGTCGAGCCGGCCGAACCTTTCCTTGGTCGCGGCGAATAGCGCCTCGACCGAGGCCGGGTCGCCGACATCGGTCGGAACGCCGAGGGCACGGCCCTGGAAAGATTCAATCTCGCCGACCACCGCCTGCAACGGCTCCGGCCGTCTCCCTGCGACGACGACGGCGAAGCCCTCCTTGCCCAGCGCGATCGCCGACGCCTTGCCGATGCCGCTGCCGCCGCCGGTTACAAGAGCCACCTTGCCGTTCGATGCCATGTCGAGTTCCTCCTGTTGTCCAGCCTGACGAGGGCAATCATTCGAGCGTAACGATATCAGGTTTGCCGGGCGTGACAGGGCGGAAATTGCCGGAGGTTGAGGGGTCGGCCGGTCTTGCCGCGGGAATTCCGCCGTGAGATCGTGGAGTGCGTCGATAAGCGGGCGGTGATCGCCGAGGGAGGTCGACAATGCGGCTCGACGCGCTGTTTCGGCCGAAATCCATCGCGGTCATCGGCGCCTCGGAAAAACCGACGATCGGGCGGCGGTTGATCGTCTCGCTCGATCGCATCGGCTTTGCCGGCCGGGTCTTTCCGATCAACCCGAATTACCCGACCATTCTCGGACGGGAGTGCTATCCGAGTATCGCCGAGACGCCGGAGCCCCCGGACGTGGCGGTTTTCTGCCTCGGCAGCCGCCTCGTGCTCGATGCCTTCGCCGCCGCGGCCGAGCGTGGCATTCGCGGCGCGGTCATTTACGATGGCGGCTTCGCCGAGCGCGGCGCGGAAGGGCAAGAGCTGCAGCAGAAGATCGCCGACATCTGCCGCGGCGCCGGGATCGCGCTGTGCGGCCCCAACTGCATGGGCATCCTGAACCCGATCGATCGCAACTCGACCTACCTGCAGGAGGTCCGCGATCCGGCGGGGCTTGCCGGCAACGTCGGCATTATCTCGCAGAGCGGCGGGTTGTGCCTGAGCCTGCTGACCGATGTCAGCCGCTTCGGCTTCAGCCATATCGTGTCCTCCGGCAACGAGGCCGTCATCGACGCAAGCGAATTTCTCGAATACCTGATCGATGATCCGCATACCGCGGCGATCGGCTGTTTTATCGAGACGGTGCGCGCGCCGGAACGGTTCGCTTCAGCGCTCGACCGCGCCGCCGCCAGGGACAAGCCGGTCGTGGTGCTGAAGGTTGGGCGCACCGAGCGCGCCCGCCGCGCCGTCACCACTCACACCGCAGGCGAGGCTGGCGACCCCGTCGCATTTTCCGAGATGCTGCGCGCCCATCGTGCGATCGAGGTCCACGACCTCGTCGAGATGACCGAGATCCTGGCGGCCTGCCAGGGCGCCAGGCTGCCATCTGGGCGACGCATCGGCGCGATCACCTCGTCCGGCGGCCAAGCCGAACTGATGCTCGACATCGGCGCCGCCACGGATCTGCAGCTGCCGCCGTTGCCGGCCGAGGTGAAGGCCGATCTCGACCGGCTGATCGGTTATGTGACCGGCGACGGCAACCCGCTCGATGCGTGGGGCAACGGCACCTTCGTGCCGAATCTCGACCATGCGCTGGCGGTGCTGCAAGCGAGCCCGGACCACGACGCCGTCGTGTTCTGTCGCGACAACTGCCTCGGCCAGCCGATGGACCAGCCGGAAACGGCGCTCAATTACCTGGAGCAATTCGCGCGCGCCGCGGCGGCGAGCGACAAGCCGCATTACCTGCTGCACACCCGCGCCGGCCAGATCGATCCGGCGCATGTCGAATGCCTGCGCAAGGCCGGCATCCCGATCATCGCCGGCATACGCGAAGGCCTCGGCGCGATCGACAGGCTGGCGCGCTGGGGCGACTGGAGACGAAACACTGAATGAGAGGAGCGCGGCCGTGGCCGATCCCGTGGTGCTGTACGAAGTCGACGACAAGGTCAGCGTCATTACCCTCAACCGGCCGGACAAGCTGAACGCGATCAGCCCGGAGCTGATGCGCCAATTGCTCGACGCGTTCGCCCGCGCCGATGACGAGCCGGCGACGAGCGTCGTGCTGCTGCGCGCCGAGGGCCGGAGCTTCTGCGCTGGCTACGATATCGGCGCCAGGCCGGCCGCCAAGCCGGAGGACGATTGGCGCAACGACCCGATCAAGGCGCACAAGCATCTGGCGCCGCAGCTTGCATTCGAGATGACGCCGTGGAGCATGAAAAAGCCGGTCATTGCCTCGGTGCAGGGCCATGTGATGGGTGGCGGCTGCGAGCTGGTCATGCTGTGCGACCTGACGATCGCCGCCGACAACGCCACCTTCGGCGAGCCGGAGGTGCGTTTTTCGAGCGTCGGCCCGGCAATCGTGATGCCCGCGATCATCGGCTACAAGAAGGCGCGCGAGCTTCTCTATTTCGGTGACACGATCGACGCCGAGGCGGCGCGGGAGCTCGGCATGGTCAACCGCGTCGTGCCGCTCGCCGAGCTGCGCGAGAAGAGCCTCGCCTGGGCGAAGCGCCTGTCGCTGATCTCGCCGGAAGCGCTCTACGCGACCAAGCTGTCGATCAACCGCGGCGCCGACGCGGCCGGGTTTTCCAACCGCATCCATATCGGGCTCGATGTCGTCGCGCCGCTCTACGCGACCAAGACCGAGTTCGGGCAGCGGTTTCGCGACATGGTCGAGGCCGAGGGTGTGCCGGCGGCGGTCCGTTGGCGCGCCGCGCAGTTCAGGGAATAGGCCGGACGGCGCTCAGACGAGTTTCTTCGTCATCAGCATGCGAGTTGCGCCGGGCGGCGCGACTTCCAGGGTCGCCGCCAGCTCGTAACCCTGCTTCAGGTAGAAGCCGGGTGCCTGGAAGTGCAGGGTGAACAATCCGATACGGCTGCAGCCGCGTCGCTTTCCCTCTTCCTCCGCGAGCGCCAGCACCCGGCCGCCGATCCCGCCGCCGCGCATCGCCTCGGGCAAGAAGAAGCGCTCGATGAAGAGGATACCGAGATAGCTGCGCCCGTAGAGGCCGCCGACGACCTTGCCGGTCACGGGATCCCTGACCAGCACCGCCAGCTCGCGCGGATCCCGGTACCCGGCCCGCGCGTCATTGTAGGCGGCAAGCCCGTCCTGGATTACCGCCCGTTCCCTATCGTCGGGCGTGTCGGTGACGGTGATGATCTCGGTCAAAGGTTCGATCTCCAATTACCCGAGCGGCGGCCGGCGTTCCGGCTGGGTCGTCTCGAAGGCGCGCGCGGCGCGCAACACGCGATCGTCGGCGTAGAGCGGCCCGACGATCTGCAGCCCGATCGGCAGCCCGGCGGCGGTCAGCCCGCAGGGTACAGTCGCCGCCGGTTGGCGGGTCATATTGAACGGATAGCTGAACGGCGACCAGTCGACCCAGTTCGTCTCGGTGTCCGGATCGTTGAGGTCTTGGCCGACCGGCAACGCCGGTACCGGCATCATCGGTGTAAGCAAGAGGTCGTAGCGCTGGTGGAATTCGCCCATGCGCCGGCCCAATTCGGTTCGAGCCATGTCGGCGCCGACATACTCGGCCCCGCTGACCCGCTCGCCCTCGGCCGCGACCGTGACGAGCCCAGGATCGCATAGCGAGTGCTTGTCGGCCGGAAACGCCGAGAGCACGCGTACTGCGCCGGCCCGCCACAGGGTCAGCAGCGCCTCGCGCGGCGACGGGAAAATCTCGCCAACCTGCTCGACGACAGCACCAAGCGCCTCGAACTGCCGCGCCGCGTCGGCGACGGCGGCGGCGATGTCGGGATCGACCTTGGCATAGCCGAGATCCGGGCTGTAGGCGATGCGCCAACCGAGCACCCCGTCGTCGATCCCGTCGCGCCAGTCGCGGTTCTCCGGCGGCAGCGCATACGGGTCGCGCGGATCGGGTTGCACCAGCACGTTCAGCATCAGCGCCGCGTCGCGCACATTCCGCGTCATCGGCCCGACATGCGACAGGAGGCCCATCGGCGAGGGCGGGTGCGCCGGCACTCGCCCGAAACTCGGCTTGAGGCCGAAGATCCCGCTAAAAGCGGAGGGGATACGGATCGAGCCGGCGCCATCGGTGCCGATATGCAGCGGGCCGATGCCGGCGGCGCAGGCCGTCGCGGCCCCGGCGCTGCTGCCGCCGGGGGTGCGCTCCGGGTTCCAGGGATTGCGGGTGATGCCGGTCAGCGGGCTGTCGCCGATCGCCTTCCAGCCGAATTCCGGGGTCGTCGTCTTGCCGAGAATAATGGCGCCCGCCTCGCGCAGCCGCGCCGTCGCTGGCGCGTCATCGGCCTCCGGCACGGCCTCGACCAGGCGCGAGCCGCGGCGGGTCGGAAACCCCCGCACCAGCACGAGGTCCTTGATCGTGACCGGCACGCCGTCGAGCGGACCCTGTGGCGCGCCCTGCCGCCAGCGCTCCTCGGAGGCACGCGCGGCGGCCATCGCGCCGTCGCGATCGACAACGCAGAACGCGTTGAGCTTCGGCTGCAACGCATCGACCCGTTCGAGGAAGAACCTGGTCGCCTCGACCGGCGACAGCTGCTTCTTTTGGTAAAGCTCGATCAGCGCGTGCGCCGAAACAAACGCGATGTCGCCGCCTGTCATCACCCCTCCGCTACCGTTTGGGTGCGACTATCGGCCATGCGCCGGCCATCGGCAACGCCGCAACCGCGGCACGTCTCTTGCGTAAGATCGGCGCAGGCCGCAGTCGCGCGCGGCTTTCGCGTTTGAGAGCGCAGACGGATCGCGTAAGGTTTGGGCAGAGAAGAGGGGACAGGGGCTGACGATGCGAGGTGTCGCGGGACAGATACGGCTCATTGCGGCCCTGGCGGTTGTTGCCGCCGTTTTTGCGCCGGTGAGCGGGATTGCCGAGACGACGCTGCATTTCATTCCGCAAGCCGATCTGCGCAGCCTCGACCCGATTTGGACCACGGCCTACATCACCCGCAATTTCGGCTACATGGTCTATGACACGCTGTTCGCGCTCGACAAGGATTTGAAGCCGCAGCCGCAGATGGTCGACAAGTGGACCGTCAGCGACGACAAGCTGAGCTACAGCTTTACGCTGCGCGATGGCCTGAAATGGCATGACGGCTCGCCGGTGCGCGCGGCCGATTGCGTCGCGTCGATCGACCGCTGGGGCAAACGCGACCCGTTCGGGCAAAAGCTGATGGAGGCGGTCGACAAGATGACCGCCGACAACGACAAGACCTTCACGATCCATTTGAAATCGCAGTTCCCGCTGATCCTCTACGCACTCGGCAAATTGTCCAGCAACGTGCCGTTCATGATGCCGGAACGGCTCGCCAAAACCGACCCGTTCCAGCAGGTCACCGAGGTGGACGGCTCCGGTCCGTTCAAATTCGTCAAGGAGGAGTGGGTCCCCGGCAGCAAAGCCGTTTTCGTCAAGAACGCCGATTATGTGCCGCGCAAGGAGCCGCCGAGCTTTGCCGCCGGCGGCAAGGTGCCCAAGGTCGACCGCATCGAGTGGCTCTACATTCCCGACGCGGCCACCGCGGCGGCGGCGCTTAACGCCGGGGAAGCCGATTGGTGGGAACAGCCGTCGGCTGACATCCTGCCGGTGTTCGCCGCCAACAAGGACGTCGCCGTCGCGACGGTCGACCCGCTTGGCAATATCGGCGTGTTGCGCTTCAACCACCTGCTGCCGCCCTTCGACAATCCGAAGATGCGCGAGGCGGTGCTGAACCTCGTCGACCAGAAGAACTACATGCGCGCGGTCGCGGGGGACGAGAAATATTGGAAGACCTGCGACGCGCTTTTCGTCTGCAACACCCCGTTCGCGACCGACGCCGGCGCCGACGAACTGTTGAAGGCGCCCAACCCGGAGCGGGCCAAGGCGCTTATCAAGGAGGCCGGCTACAAGGGCGAGAAGGTGGTGCTGCTCGACGCCACCGATCAGCCGATCGTGCATGCGCAAGCATTGGTAACGGCCCAGGCGCTGAGCAGCGCAGGGATCAACGTACAGATCGATGCCAACGACTGGGGAACCCTGGTCACGCGGCGCACCTCGAAAAAGCCGATCGATCAGGGCGGCTGGAACATGTTTCACACCTGGACGGCCGCGCCCGACATGCTGTCGCCGGCGCTCAACGGCCCGTTGCGCGGCAATGGCGATAAGGCCTGGTTCGGCTGGCCGAGCGATCCCAAGCTCGAACAGCTGATCGACGCCTGGTTCAAGGCGCCCGATCCGGCGGCGCAGAAGAAGCTCGCCGACGAGATCCAGGTCGAGGCCTACACCAACGAGATCCCCTACGTGCCGACCGGCCAGTTCGTGATCCCGACCGCCTACCGCAAAAACCTCGACGGCATCATCATCGCCCCGGTGGTCTTCCTGTGGAACGTCGAGAAGAAGTGAAAACGAACACTTCGACGCGGAGGACGCGGAACATGCGCGACGGACGCAGACGCGCGCAGCGGCCGCTGCGAAACCTTGGCGATCTCCGCGTCGAGGCTTTCGCTTTCGGCAAAGGTTGACTTAGGTGTTCGCCTATATCATCCGCCGCATTCTGGCGACGATCCCGGTCATGGCGGTCGTCGCGATCTTCGTCTTCGCCCTGCTGTATCTCAGCCCGGGCGATCCCGCCGCGATCATTGCCGGCGACACCGCGACCGTCGAGGACATCGCCCGCATCCGCGCCCATCTCGGCCTCGACGAGCCGGTCTATATCCAGTTCGGCACCTGGGTGTGGCGGCTGTTGCATGGCGATCTTGGCATCTCGATCTTCACCAATCTGCCGGTTATTAAACTGATCGAGCAGCGGCTTGAGCCGACGGTGGCGCTGACGATCTCCACGCTGATCGTCTCGGTGCTGGCGGCGATCCCGATGGGGGTGCTTGCCGCCTGGAAGGCGGGATCGTGGATCGACCGCGTCGTCATGGTCTTCGCGGTGCTGGGCTTTTCGGTGCCGGTCTTCGTGCTGGCCTATATTCTGATCTACGTCTTTGCGATCGCCGCCGATCTCTTGCCGGTGCAGGGCTACGTCAGTATCACATCAGGTTTGTGGCCGTTCCTGTCGCATCTGATTCTGCCGAGTGCGGCGCTCGGCATGGTCTACGCCGCGCTGATCGCGCGCATCACTCGGGCCAGCATGCTCGACGTGCTGGCGCAGGACTATATCCGCACCGCGCAGGCGAAGGGGCTCAGCAGCGAGCAGGTGTTGATCGGCCACGCGCTGAAGAACGCCGCGGTGCCGATCGTCACGATCATAGGCATCGGCATCGCGCTGCTGATCAGCGGCGTCGTGGTGACCGAGACGGTGTTCGCGATCCCCGGGCTCGGCCGGCTGACCGTCGATGCGATCCTGCGCCGCGACTACCCGATCATTCAGGGCATTATCCTCATATTCTCGGCGTCCTATGTCCTGATCAACCTGCTGGTCGATCTGAGCTACACGCTGATCGACCCGCGCATTCGGTATTAGGTCGATGGCGGTCATTCAAAATGAACTCGCCCTTCCGGTGGCCCCGGCGCGCCCGAACCCCGTCTGGCGCTATGTGCGGCGCCATCCGACGATCATCATCGGCGGCGTCCTGCTGCTGTTGATGATCGCGATGGCGCTGTTCGCGCCGTGGCTCGGCACTACCGACCCGCAGGCGCTGTCGCCAATCAAGCGGCTGAAATGGCCTTCGGCGGAATACTGGTTCGGCACCGATATGCTGGGGCGCGACGTGTACAGCCGGACGATCTACGGCGCCCGCGTGTCGCTGACGGTGGGGATCAGCGTCGCGCTGTTCAGCACCGCGCTCGGCCTCGCGATCGGGGTCGTCACCGGCTTCACGCGCTGGGTCGATTCGATTGTCATGCGCATCATGGACGGGCTGATGTCGATCCCGCCGGTGCTGATCGCGATCGCGCTGATGGCGCTGACCCGCGCCAGCCTGCAGAACGTCGTCTTTGCGATCACCGTCGCCGAGGTACCGCGGGTGACCCGCCTCGTCCGCGGTGTCGTGCTGACCCTGCGCGAGCAGCCTTATGTAGAGGCGGCGGTCGCCAGCGGCACCGGTTTCACGCGAACGCTGTGGCGCCACATCGTGCCGAACACGCTGCCGCCGCTGTTGGTGCAGGGCACTTTCATTGCCGCCTCGGCGATGATCACCGAGGCAATCCTCTCATTCATCGGCGCCGGCACCCCGCCCAACATTCCGAGCTGGGGCAACATCATGGCCGAAGGTCGCAGCCTGTTTCAGGTCGCCTACTACATCGTGCTGTTCCCCGGCATCATGCTTTCGCTGGCGGTACTGGGGATCAACCTGCTCGGCGACGGCCTGCGCGACGCGCTCGACCCCCGCCTTGCACGGCGCCTGTGAGCGCGCCAATGAGCGCCAGTGGGACGGCGGTCTACGAACCTCTTCGGACGGCTAAAACAACCGCCGCCTCGCGCGCGCCTGCTTCGGCAGGCCAGCCGCTCCTCGAAGTTGTCGATCTCAGGACCTGGTTCTTCACCCGCGACGGCATCGTGCGCGCGGTGGACGGCGTGTCGTTCCATGTCATGCCGGGCGAGACGCTGGCGATCGTCGGCGAGTCGGGCTGCGGTAAGAGCGTCACCGCGCTGTCGATACTGCGCCTCGTACCGTCGCCGCCGGGGCGGGTCGTATCGGGTGCGATCCGCCTTGCCGGGCGCGATCTCCTCGATCTCAGCGAAGGCGAGATGCGCGATGTGCGCGGCAACGACATCTCGATGATCTTCCAGGAGCCGATGACCTCGCTGAACCCGGTCTTGACGATCGGGCGGCAGATTGCCGAGACGCTGACCTTGCACCAGGGACTCGATCGCAGGGCGGCGCTCGACAAGGCGGTCGCGATGCTGCGCCTTGTCCACATCCCCGAGCCCGAGCGCCGCATCCAGCAATACCCGCATCAGCTTTCCGGCGGCATGCGGCAGCGAGTGATGATCGCGATGGCGCTCGCCTGCAATCCAAAGCTCCTGATCGCGGACGAGCCGACGACCGCGCTCGACGTGACGATCCAGGCGCAGATCCTCGACCTGATGCGCGAATTGAAGCAGAAGATCGACGCCGCGATCGTGCTGATCACGCACGACCTCGGCGTCGTCGCCGAGATGGCGCAGCGCGTCGTCGTTATGTATGCCGGCAGGAAGGCTGAGGAGGCGTCGGTCGAAGAGCTGTTTCGGCGGCCGTTGCACCCCTACACGAAGGGGCTGTTGGCCTCGGTGCCGAAACTGGGCGCCAGCCTGGCGCGGGAACGGCTGCCGCGGCTCGCCGAGATCGCCGGCACGGTGCCGTCATTGAAGGAGGAGATGCCCGGCTGCCCATTCGCGGCGCGTTGCGGCTTTGCCACCGATGTCTGCACGCGCCAAATGCCGGCCTTCGAGGAAAAGGAAAACGGACACTTCGCCGCTTGCTTTCACTCCGACCGCGTCGCGGCCGCATGAGCGAGGTTGGGCCGGCCGCCACCGGCGAAACGCCGCTTCCATCGGTGCCTCTGCTATCAGTTCGAGGGCTCGTCAAGCATTTCCCGGTCAAGAAGGGCCTGCTGCAACAGACCGTCGGCCAGGTGCACGCGGTCGACGGCATCTCCTTCGACATCGCCGAGGGCGAGACCTTGGGGCTCGTCGGCGAGAGCGGTTGCGGGAAATCGACCGCCGGCAAGACAATCCTGAAGCTGATCGAGCCGACCGCCGGCGAAATCCGCGTCAACGGCGAGCGCATCGACCAACTGTCGCGGCGCGAGATGCGGTCGCATCGCCGCGAATTGCAGGTGGTTTTCCAGGACCCTTATTCCTCGCTAAACCCGCGGCTTAAGATCCGCGACATCATCGGCGAACCCTTAAAGAATTTTGGGATTGCCCAGGGGCGCACGCTCAATGACCGAGTCGAGAGCCTTGCCGGCAAGGTCGGCCTCAGAGCCGAGGCGCTCGACCGCTACCCCCACGAATTTTCCGGCGGCCAGCGCCAGCGCATCGGCATCGCCCGCGCCCTGGCGCTCAACCCCGGCCTGATCATCTGCGACGAGCCGGTCTCGGCCCTCGACGTATCGGTGCAGGCGCAGGTGATCAACCTGTTGGGCGATCTGCAAAAGGAATTCGGGCTCTCTTATCTCTTCATCGCCCATGACATCGCGGTGGTCGAGCACATCAGCCACCGCATCGCGGTCATGTATCTAGGCAAGATCGTCGAGATCGCCGACCGAGCGTCGTTGTTTTCGCGGCCGCAGCATCCCTATACCGAGGCGCTGCTCTCGGCAGTGCCGGTGCCCGACCCGGGCGCCGCGAAGAAACGGATCATCCTGCGCGGCGACGTGCCGAGCCCGATCAACCCACCCTCGGGTTGCCGGTTTCATACCCGCTGCCCCTATGCCTTCGACCGCTGCTCGAAGGAGGAGCCGCTGATGCGGGAGGTGCTCCCGGGACAGCATGTCGCCTGCCATTTGCGCGACGCTGGCCCGGCCTCTGCCTCGCCGATCGTGCCAAACGGGGCCTGAGCCCATTAAACTCGGCGTGCTGCCCGCAACGGAGGACGGCATGAACGATGCTCACTTGGCAAGCAACGAGGTCGAGCACGGCTACCGCCGAGTCCTGCGCGAACTGCAGATCGAGCTGGTCAAGTTTCAGCGCCATCTGATCAAGCGCGGCGAGCGCCTTCTTGTGCTGCTCGAGGGACGCGATGCGGCGGGCAAGGACGGCGTCATCAAGCGCGTCGTCGAGCATCTTAGCCCGCGCGAGACGCGGGTCGTGGCCTTGCCGGCGCCGTCAAGCCGGGAACGGACCGAATGGTATTTTCAGCGCTATGTCGAGCATTTGCCGGCCGCCGCCGAATTCGTGCTGTTCAACCGCTCATGGTACAACCGGGCCGGGGTCGAGCGGGTCATGGGGTTCTGCACCGAGACGGAGGTAGAGATCTTCTTCGACGACGCGCCGGTATTCGAGCGGATGCTGGTCAATTCAGGCATCGAGCTGTTCAAATATTACCTCGACATCGATCGCGACGAGCAGAAGAAGCGGCTGAAGGAGCGCCGGCACGATCCGCTGAGCCAATGGAAAATCAGCCCGATCGACAAGGTGGCGCTGAAGCACTCGAGCGATTACACGCGGGCGCGCGACGACATGCTGCGACGCACGCATTCGGCGCACGCGCCTTGGTATGTCGTGCGGGCTAACGACAAGCGTGCGACACGTCTCAATCTGATACGGCACCTGCTGGCGCAATTGACGTATCGCGGCAAGGAGCGCCGGCTCCTGGCTTATGACCCAGCGCTCGTCTTCGAGTTCAGCGAGGCGCGGTTGCGCGATGGGTCGATGGCGAAATGAGGGGCGTTGCGGTTGGCTAGGTGCCAGCGCCCGTTGCGATCCACCACGCCGCTGCGCCGCCGCCTAGCGCCAAAAGCCCGAGCGCGCCAGCCGGGATCGCGGCGGCGCGGACGCCGGCAAATCCTACCGCATAGGCGGCCTTCATCAGATTATTCGACGAGGCGGCGATCAGGATCGCAGCCACCGCTCCGCCGACCAACGATTCTGTGCCGCCCGCGGCAATGCTAAGCACGAACGGATCGATGTCGGTCAGGCCGACGATGGCCGCCAGCGCGAACAGCCCGCCTTCGCCGAATTGGCTACGGACCCAGCCCGAGGCCAGCGAGATGGCGATGAACAGGGCGGCGAAAATGAATGCGGCGGTGAGCTCCAGCGGGTTGACCGGAGTCCTGGCCGATGCCGCCGGCCGCGCGTTCGGCGACGCGCCTATCCAATAAAACAAGCCGGCGAGGATCAGGCCGATCACGGCCAGGATCAGCAGCGGCGGCGCGAGCCGCACCGCAAGCTGGGGATCGAACACCGCGACGACGATCAGCAGCCGCACATACATGATCGAGCTCGCGAGGATGATGCCGGTCTGCGCTTGCCGCAGCATCGCCGGCTCGGCGCGCGCACGCCGTGCCAGCACTACAGTCGTCACCGTCGAAGAATAAAGCCCGCCGAGCACCGCCACCCAAAGCCCGGCGCCGGGCGGCGCGACATAGCGCCGGAGCAGATAGCTGGCATAGGACACGGTGGATACCGCGATCACCGCTAGCCACACCTGATGCGGCGTAATCTCAGTGAGCCCGGTGACCGGCTTGTCCGGCAGAAACGGCAACACCAGGCCGGTGAGGATCAGGAATTTGCCGGCGGTGACGATCTCCCCGCTCTCGACGCGGCGAGCGAGACCGTGCAGCCTTTCCCGCGCGGTCAACAAGAGGACCGCGCTAACCGCAGTGCCGATAGCCACCCAGGGTGGCTCAGCGAGGGCAATCGGCCCCAGCAGATACGCCAGGACATTGCAGATCGGTACCATCAGCCCGACATTGGGGCGCCCGTCCGGATCGATCTCCTCGACATGGCGCCAGTAGTAGCAGGCGAGCCAAACGCCGAGCACGAGCAGCCCGGCGCTCAGCGGCAGCAGATGCTCGCTATCGAGCCGATAAAGCAGCCCGCCCGAGAGCGCCAATAGCGGAAAGCTGCGCACCCCGCCTGGCCGCGCCTGTCCGCCCTGCGCGTGCAACTCCTCGAAGGCGAGGCCAAAGAAGAATCCGAGCCCGAGGAGCAGCAGAAAACCGACAATAGGTTGGGTGGAGGTCTGCATTGTAGGGCGTTTATCCGCCGGCAGTCGGTCTGGCCTCGAGGTGCCGGTTCTCGGACCCAGGAAGTCGAGTTCGCTGGCATCGTGTGGCAGTTATTGCCAATCGACAGCGCACACACCGGTTCCCCAATTTTGACACGGAACGTACCCGCTGCCGCACTCGTTTCCCGGCGTTTCCACTTCCAGAATAAGCCGCGAGCTGAGATGGCGCGAATTCTCCTGGTCGAAGACGATTTAGAGCTTGGCCGGCTCATGGAGCATATCCTGCTCTCCGCCCGCTACGAGGTCGACCGCGCGGAATCCGTGGCGGGCGCGTACTCGCAATTTGAACACGCGGCCTATGACCTCGTGATCGCCGACGCACGGCTCCAGGACGGGACCGGAATGGAAATCGCAGACCGGGCAGGCGAGAAGGGCATAAAGGCCGTGATCGTCACCGGCTACGCCTTCGCCTACCCGGAGCTGCGCCGTTACGAGGTTCTGCTGAAACCGGTCCGACCGAACGAACTGATTGCAGAAATTGAGAGGATCCTTGGTTGGGTGCGCCCCGACGAATAGGCGGTCGGCGGACCGGCAGCTCCCGGGCACAGCTCCGCTATTGCCCCGGCGAAGAACAAGGCGGAGGAGCCCGCCCGGCACGACAGGATGATCCGATCCCGTACCCAAAAATCTCACATTTCCATCGCCATCGATCGCGTAGCCTGAGCGAGCTGCAGCCCATAGATGCAAAGTGATGGCCGAAATCGTGTGTGTTGAATGCGGCTATCGGGTGCGTGTGGAGCGAACCGGGCCGAGCAGCGCCAGACCAGAACACCGGCTTGATGAATTCAAACAGCTATGCCGCGAAGGCCCTTTTCGATTCAACACAGCGACAGGGTGCCGCAGGCTTGACGAGGCTTATCTCGCCGCCTCGCGGAGAGGCGATTTTTAGTATCGGAGATTTTAAATCACCGGTGTTGCCGGCATTTCGGCAACATCAACGCGTAGTCGCTCTTCCGGCGCGGACATTGGCCGCTTTTCCCTGAGGGCCCAAGGTAGAGCGACACGTGATCACCATTGAACTGACGCGTGGACGAAGCTGGCAAGAGCCCACCGAGACGATCGATCGTCGAGAGTGCGATACCGAGAGCATCGACTCGGCGATTGCTGAAGCTCGGCATTGGCTGTTGGAAACCCAGAAGAACGCACCGGCACGCGGCGCAATCCATTACAGGGTCGTCAGATGTAGCGGGACCGTAATCGGCGGACCCGTCCGACTTCCACCATTGCAGGAAGCCGGAGCGCACGATATCGGACGTCTCGGTTCTCCTGCAAACCGGCACCTTTCTGGCGCCGATCGGAATCAGGGAGCGGGATCAGGTCGCGACAAAAGCTCCCGCTAGGCTTCCTCGACCGCGATTACCGGTGTCTTATATCTCGATCCCCGATCGTCCATTGCCGGTCAGCCGAGGAGAAGAATTCATGTTAAGGGGTAAGGCCGCGATCGTGACCGGCTCGACCAGCGGCATCGGGCTCGGCATCGCGACCGCGCTTGCCGCCGAAGGCTGCGATGTCATGCTAAACGGTTTCGGCGACCGCGCGTCGATCGAGAAGTTGCGGGGCGATCTCGCCGAGAAGCATCGCGTCCGCGTCGCCTACTCGCCGGCCGACATGTCGAAGCCGGGAGAGATCCGCGATCTCGTCGCCGACACAGTGCGCCAGTTCGGCGCCGTCGATATTCTCGTCAACAACGCCGGCATCCAGCACGTGGCGAAGATCGTCGATTTCCCCGAAGAGCGCTGGGATGCCGTCGTCGCGATCAACCTGTCGGCTGCGTTCCATGCCTCAAAGGCGGTGCTGCCGCACATGATCGCGCGCAAATGGGGGCGGATCGTCAACATTGCATCGGCGCACGGACTCGTCGCCAGCGGCGAGAAGGCCGCTTATGTCGCGGCCAAGCATGGCCTCGTCGGCCTGACCAAGGTCGCCGCGATCGAGACCGCCAACCAGGGTGTCACCTGCAACGCGATCTGCCCGGGTTGGGTGCTGACCCCGCTGGTCCAGCAGCAGATCGAGGCGCGCGCGAAGGCGCAGGGCATCCCGGTCGAAAAGGCGCGCGAAGACCTAGTGCGGGAGAAGCAGCCGATGCTCGACTACACGACTCCGGAGAAGATCGGCGCCTTCACCGTGTTTCTGTGCGGGGAGGCGGCCTCGACGATTACCGGTGCGGCGCTGTCGATCGACGGCGGCTGGGTCGCCCAGTAGCGCCGACCTAAGCCGCGGCGAAGATCAGTCCGCTGCCTCGGCGTAGTGCGCGTCGCCGGCATTGAACTCGATGTCGAAATAAAGGTTTGACAGGGCTTCGGCGGCCAACTCGGTCGTCAGCCTTGGCGGCAGGTCGAAGCATTTGCACGCCTCGAGAACCTGGTCGCAGATGAAGCGCGGCTGATAGTACGCGAGATCGAAATTCCCGCCGCGCAGCCGCTCGACCACAAAGTCGAACACGTCATCGGTCAAAACGAGGCCGCGGGATTTGGCTACACCGTCGAAGATCCGGCGGTACTCGTCGCGGCTCGGCGAGAACAGCTTGATCTTGTACTGGATGCGGCGCAGGAACGCGCCGTCCATCAGATCGGCCGGCTGCAGGTTGGTCGAGAAGATCAGCAGCACGTCGAACGGCAGCGAAAAGCTGACCCCGGTGTTCAGCTTCAAATAATCGATCTGGTTTTCCATCGGGACGATCCAGCGATTGAGCAGATCGTCGGGCCGGAATTTCTGGCGGCCGAAATCGTCGATCAGCAGCATGCCATTGAGCGCCTTGATGTGCACCGGCGCGTCGTAGAATTTGGTCTCGCTGTTGTATTGCAGATCGATCATGTCGAGGGTCATCTCACCGCCGGTGACGGCGACCGGCCGTTTGCAGGCGACCCAGCGCTGATCGAACACTTCCGCCTCCATCCCGAGCCTGGCGTGCGAGATCGGGGAGTTCTGGGGAACCGCGGGCTTGTGCAATGTCGGGTCGAATATCTTGATGATCTGGCCGCCGATTTCGACCGCGTAGGGAATGTAGACGACGTGCTTGAAGATTGTCGCGATGCGGGTGGCGAGGGTGGTCTTCCCGTTGCCCGGCGGGCCGAACAGCAGCACGCTGCGACCGGCATTGACCGCCGGCAACAGCTTGCGAATGTAATGCTCCGGCACCACCAACCCTTCGAAGCCCTTGTTCAGCGCCTCGCTGTCGAGCTGCTCGTTCGAGATACGCTGGCGGCTAACCTGCGCCTGATAGGCAGCGAGCGACACCGGCGCCGGGCCGATGTAGAGATTCTGGTCGAGCGCCTCCTTGGCCGCAGCGCGCCCGACTTCGCTCAGGGTATAACGCATCGACAGGCCGAGGCTGCCCGGGACAGCGCCTATCGCCTGAACAAATTTGAGGCTGATCGCTTCATCGAGCAGCTGCTGCGTGACGAAGCGGGGAATCTTCATGCGGTCGGCAAGCTCGAGCAGCGTTTCGCAAGCTTCGAGGTGCATGAACTTCAGCAGCAAATTCAAAAGGTTTCTGGCCGGAATGCCGGTCTCGGCCAAGCCGGACGGGACGGCGGGCGCAGTGCTGAGGGCCTCGCTAACCTGATCGGCCGTCAACAGACCCATCGCGACCAGATTGTCGCCAAGGCGGCCGCCCTCGACGAGCTGCCGCTGCAGCGCCGCCTCGATATCGGCCGGGCTGACCAGCCCGCGCCCGACCAATACATCGCCCAAGCGCCCGTTCATCGCATCCCCGGTTTATTTGACTTAGAGATCGCGAAACTACGGTCCAAAAGTAAACAGTAGATGAGCAGACAAGGTTAACGGGTATCGGTCCCGGCCCGATCGTGGCACCCCCTGTCGGTGTCGGTGGGCGAGCCGGATTGCAGGCGCCGGCGGCCGGGATCATAGTAGGCGGGAAGAGAGCATCCTGGAGGTTCATCCATGATCGGTTCGCCGAAAATTCGGCCGCTTGGCGAGACGCTTGGCGCCGAGGCGCTAGGGATCGATTTGTCCCGCCTCGACGATGACGGCTTCGCCTGGATCGAGAGTGCCTTCGCCGAGCACCCGGTATTGGTGTTTCGCGAGCAGAACCTCGGCGCCACCGAACTCGCCGCATTCGGCCGCCGCTTTGGCCAGCCGCGGGTGCACTCACTGGTCAAATATCGTCACCGGGAACACCCGGAAGTGTCCTGGCTGACCAACATCGACGAGACTGGCAAGGTCGATTGGTTCGGGGTCAAGCGCGCGACCGACTGGCACACCGACTCGCCGTATGACGAGGATCTGCCGAGGCTGGCGATCCTGCACGCGCTCGAAGTGCCGTCGAGCAAGGGGGGCACGATGTTCGCCGACATGCGCGCGGCCTATGACACGCTGCCCGAGGCGATGAAGCAACGGCTCTCCGGCCTCGCGGGCCTGCACGGCCGCGGTGACGGCCCAGCCGGCGTCCGGCTATACAACGGCGATCTGGAACGCCAGACCGACCGCGACTATCCGGAAAAAGCCCACCCGGCGGTGCGCATGCATCCGGTGACCGGGCGGTCGGTGCTGTTCGTCAACCCGGTGCACACCCATGGTTTCGTTGGCATGGACCATGATGAGGCGTGGGCCCTGATCAACGAGCTGGCCGCCCATTCGACACAGGAGCGTTTTGTCTACTATCACTCCTGGCGCCCCGGCGACGTGCTTATGTGGGACGAGGTGGCGACGATGCACCGCGGCGCCGGCGACTATGAGCCACAGGAGCGCCGCATCATGCTGCGTACGATCGTCTATCCGAATTAGGCGTCCTGCTAACTCGGCCTCTTCAGCGGTGTTACAACCGTCGACGCCGACGCTTCGGGAACGCTGACACCTTGTGCGGCGAGCATCTCCAATAATTGCTTGAGAAGGTCTCTCAGCTCCGCCGCACCCGCCACCGGCATGACGACCCTGGCCGATACGAGCCGTCGCGAGGGCACCCCCTCCTGGGAGTGGTCCGCGATGACGGAAGCGAAGGTCATGTGCACATTGCCGTTCAGCACGTTGAGCCCGGCACACGAGTCCGCGAACACG
>DASYOB010000059.1:0-70386 GCA_036008175.1 Allostellaceae bacterium | reverse complement strand
ACCTTGAGACCGCCGTTCGCATCCTGCCATTTGGCGCTGCCCAGGTAGACCGGGCTCGCCTCCTTCACCTCGGCCACGGTTTTTGCCGCGGCGAGGCGGGCGCGCGGAAACTGCCCGGACTGTGTCTGGAACAGGTACCGGTTGGAGCACACCAGGAGATCGAAGCGCATGTGGTCATAGATCAGCATGCCGCCTTGCGGCACCGCGACGAAAAACCCGAGCTCGATGAATACGAGGAGGATCGCGATGAAGATGCCGCCGGTGGCGAGCGCGGTGCGCCCCTTCTGATCAACCAGCATTCGCCAGGCGACCTGCAGCGGCATTGATTCTCGACCCTTGGATGCAAATCGGTGTTCGCGGGGTGACGGTTAGCACAGAGCAGGAGGGCGGAAAAGCCGTTAGCCCGCTTGCTTGACCCGCGGGGCAGCGCATTCCGCCACCATCGCGCCGCCCAGGTGAGGCGGCGTAAAAGGCTTTGCTGTTCGGCCCGCCGGCTGCGGTAACGTGCGTCAGCTGAAGGGGAGAGGCGGCAATGAAGGTCACCGGGCTCGATGTGCTGCGCTGCGATGCGGGCTGGCGCAACTATTATTTCCTCAAGCTGTCGACCGATGGCGGCATCGTCGGCTGGAGCGAGTTCGACGAGGGTTTCGGCTCGCCCGGCATCACCGCGGTCATCGAGCGCCTTGCGCCGCGGGTCATCGGCCAGTCTCCGCTCGACCACGAACGGATCTACGCCGAACTCTATTGCCTGACCCGCCCGGCGGCGGGCGGGGTCGTCGCCGAGGGGCTCGGCGCGATCGAGAACGCGCTCCTCGACGCCAAGGCGAAGGCGCTCGGCGTGCCGTGCCATGTGCTGCTCGGCGGCAAGATCCGCGATTCGGTCAGGGTCTACTGGTCGCATTGCGCGACCTGGCGGATCAACCACCCGAGCTTCTTCAAGCCGCCGATCACCGACCTCGACGGCGTCAGGAAGATCGGCGCCGAGGCGAAGGAACGCGGCTTCACCGCGCTCAAGACCAACATCTTCCTCCATGACGAGCGGCCATTGCACGGCTGGCGCCCGGGGTTCGGCGTGCCGTTCCTGCCCGAACTCAACGTCGAGAAGCGGGTTCTGCGTAATTTGCGCACCCATTTGGAGGCGATCCGCGACGGCGCCGGGCCCGACATGGATCTGCTGCTCGACCTCAACTTCAACGCCAAGACCGAGGGGTACCTCAAGATCCTGCGGGCGATCGCCGATATCGAGATGTTCTGGATCGAGATCGACAGCTATGCGCCAGAAGCGCTCGGCTATATCAGGCGTCAAAGCCCGCATCCGATCAGTTCGTGCGAGACGCTGTTGGGCCTGCGCGAATTCATGCCCTATTTCCGCGCCCAGGCGATGGATGTCGCGATCATCGATGCGGTGTGGAACGGCGTGTGGCAATCGATGAAGATTGCGAACCTCGCCGAGGCGCAGGAGGTCAATATCGCGCCGCATAATTTCTACGGTCACTTGGCCTCGTTCATGAACGTGCATTTCGCCGCGGCGGCGCCCAATCTGCGCATCATGGAAATCGATATCGACCGGCTGCCCTGGGATGCCGAGTTGTTCACCCATGTGCCGGAATTTGTCGACGGCCATTTCGTCGTGCCGGAGCGGCCGGGCTGGGGCTGCGAGCCGCGCGAGGAGGCGCTGGCCGCGCACCCGCCGAAGCCGACCGGCGGTCTGATGAGCTACCGCCGGAAGAGCTGATTTCGGGTGCTCGGTTCCGGGACCGGTGGCGCGGCGATGCTCACCGAACCCATCATTTCCGGCATGAACATCCTGTCGCTGGCAGGCTTTGTGCTGATGGGGATCGGTCTCACCTTCACCCGCCAGGGGAGAGTCCGGGCTCCCGTGGCTTATGCGTTGATGGGCGTCGGGACCGCGCTGGTGTTTGCCGGGCTATACCTGGCGCCGGCCTCAGCCCCGTGACGGTCAGGCGAGAGGCCCTTTCAGCACCTGCCCGGCCAGGTTGCCGGTCGCCTCGCCGTTTTCCAGCGCGACGGCGCCGTTGACGATCGTCGCCGCGATCCCGTCGGCTTTCTGCACCAGGCGGCGGGCGCCGCCGGGAAGATCCTGCTCGACAGTCGGCAGACGCGGCCGGACCCGCTCCTCGTCGAAGACGACGAGGTCGGCGGCATAGCCGGTGCGCACCAGGCCGCGATCCGGCAATTCCCAGGCCGAGGCGTTGTCGAAGGTCAGCATGCGTACCGCTTGTTCCAGCGTGAATTGCTGCCGTTTCCGCACCCAATAGCTCAGTAAATGCGTCTGCAGCGATGAGCCCATCTCCTGGCATACATGCGCGCCTGAATCGGAGAAGGTCGCCAGGTTGCGCGGGTGCTTCAGGAGCCCGAGCACATCCTCGGGCGATTCGTTGACGAGCGGCTGGACAAACACCCGGTTGTCGTTTTCGAGGCACAGATCGATGATCACCTCCACCGGGTGCTGGTTCCGCCGCCGCGACAGCTCGCCGACACTCGGATCGTCCCAATCGACATCGAACATCGGGAACAGATTGTCATAATCGGGCTTCCTCGGATCGGTTGTCGCGGCGCCGCCGCCCTGCAATTCGGCGCCCTTCGGTTTCATCCGGGCTTCGTCGGCGATCAGCCGCTGGCGCACTTTCGGGTCGGCGAGCCGCCGCTTCTGCTCGTCGAGCGGTAGCGCGCGGATCTCCTTCCACGCCGACAGCACATCAAACGGCAGGTAGGATTTGAGTGAGAAGACCGCGTTGATCGAGCGGGTCGTCGCCTGGCCCCAGACGCGCCCGCCCATCGCGACGGTCTCGTCCATCCAGCGCATTTGGTAGTCCCAAGGGTTGGGATCAGCCCCTTGTTTGGTAGCCAGGGTGCCGAACATGATCGGCCGTCCGGTTTCGAGCGCGACCTGCCGCAGCCGGTCCAGGAACACCCGCTGCGCCTCGCCGCCGGAAATGTCCGGGCCGATTTGAAAGATGCCGGAATTGAGCTTGGCCATCGCGCCGACGAGCCGGTCGATTTCGCGCCAATCCGCGATGCGGCTGGCGACCGGCGAGCCGTCCGGCGTGATGTGCGTCGTCGCCCGCGAGGTCGAGAAGCCCAGTGCGCCGGCGCGGATCGCCTCGGCGACCGCATGCTCCATCTGGCGCAGGTCGTCCTCGTTGGCCACCTCGTCGAGCGCGCGCCGGCCCATCACATACATGCGCAGCGCCGAGTGGCCGATATACATGCCGTAATTGAGGCCCTTCGGCAGGGTTTCGACTTTGGCGAGGTATTCGGGAAAGCTCTCCCAGCTCCAGTCGATACCGGCCAGCATCGCCTCGGTCGGGATGTCCTCGACCGCGGTCAGACAGCGAGCAAACCACTTGCGGTCCTCGGGCTTGCACGGCGCCAGCGCGAAGCCGCAATTGCCCATCACCACGCTGGTGACTCCGTGCCAGCATGAGCAGCTGCCGAGACTGTCCCAGGCGACCTGCGCGTCCATATGGGTGTGGCCATCGATGAAGCCCGGCGCGACGATCAGCCCGTCGGCGTCGATGCTGCGCTCGGCAGCGGCGCGGATACGGCCGATCTCGACGATCCGCCCGTCCTGGACGCCGACATCGGCGCGGTAACGCGGGCCGCCCGAGCCGTCCACCACGGTGCCGTTCCGGATCAGCAGGTCGAGCGACATCGGCCATCTCCTAAATACTGAACAGAGTTCGGAACATCGTTCTGTTCCTGTCAACTTCGACCTTTGCAGCCCAGCGCCGCGCGGCCCATATCAGCGCACGATGAACACGCTCTTTGAGGCCCAGGCGCCGCACCCGCTCGCCGACCGGCTGCGACCACAGCATCTCGCCGAAATCGTCGGCCAGGACCATCTGCTCGGCCCCGACGGCCCGATCGGCCGCATGGTGGCGGCGAAGCAGCTCGCCTCGATGATCCTTTGGGGCCCACCCGGCTGCGGCAAAACGACGATCGCACGTCTCCTGGCGCAAGGCACCGATCTCGTCTTCGAGCCGCTATCGGCGGTGTTTTCCGGGGTCGCCGATCTTCGGAAGGTATTCGAGGCGGCGAAGAAGCGGCGCGAGATGGGGCAGGGCACCTTGCTCTTCGTCGACGAGATCCATCGCTTCAACCGCGCGCAGCAGGACGCGTTTCTGCCCGTCGTCGAGGACGGTACGGTCATCCTCATCGGCGCCACGACCGAGAACCCGTCCTTCGAATTGATCGGCGCGCTGTTGTCGCGCGCGCAGGTTTTCGTGCTGCGCCGGCTCGACGACACCGCGCTCGAAACCCTGCTCACCCGCGCCGAGCAGGATCTCGGGCATGGCCTGCCGTTGACCGCTAACGGCCGCGCCGCGTTGCGTGCAATGGCGGATGGCGACGGCCGGTTTCTGCTGAACCTCGTCGAGGAGATCGAGCGGCTGCCGCGCGAGCCGGCCTTGGGGCCGCAGCAATTAGCCGAGCTGGTGCAGCGCCGCGCGCCTCTCTACGACAAGCAGCAGGAGGGCCATTACAACCTGATCAGCGCGCTGCACAAATCGCTGCGCGGCTCGGACACTGACGCGGCGCTCTATTGGCTGGCGCGCATGCTCGCCGGCGGCGAGGACCCGATCTACATTCTGCGCCGGCTGACCCGTGCGGCGGTCGAGGATATCGGCCTCGCCGATCCGCAGGCATTGGTGCAGGCGCTCGCTGCCTGGGACGCCTATGACCGGCTTGGCTCGCCTGAAGGCGAGTTGGCGCTGGCCCAACTGGCGATCTACCTCGCGACCGCGCCGAAATCGAACGCCGCCTATACCGCTTTCGGCGAAGCGCGCGGAATGGCCGAGGAAACCGGCTCCCTGATGCCGCCGATGCACATCCTGAATGCGCCGACCCGGTTGATGCGCGATCTCGGCTACGGCAGCGCTTATGTCTACGACCACGCGACCGAAGAGGGTTTTTCGGGGCAGAACTATTTCCCGGACGGGATCGCGCGCCGCAATTTCTATCGCCCCGGCGAGCGCGGCTTCGAGCGCGAGATCAAAAAGCGCCTCGAATACTGGGACAAGCTCCGGCAGAGGGCGGTCGCGGCGAAATGACGGGGGTGGAGACGGTCACAGTGCGGGCCGAGGACGGTAGCGGCCGGCTCGACCGCTGGTTCAGGCGGCACTATCCCCTGCTGTCGCATGGCCGGCTCGAAAAGCTGCTGCGCACCGGCCAGATCCGGGTCGACGGCAAGCGGGCGCGCGCCGGCGACCCGGTGGCGCCGGGGCAGGCCATCCGCGTACCGCCGTTACCGGATAGCCCCGCGCCGCCGCCCGCCGCTCCGCGCGCGCGGCCGCAGGATACGGCATTGCTGCGCGACGCGGTAATCTATCGCGACGATTGGGCCATCGTGGTCAACAAGCCCTCCGGCCTCGCCGTGCAGGGCGGGACCAACACCGACCGCCACGTAGATGCGCTGCTCGACGGCTTGCGCTTCGACAGCGACGAGCGCCCGCGTCTCGTCCACCGTCTCGACAAGGACACTTCAGGCGTCCTGCTGATCGCGCGCAACGCGGCCGCCGCATCCTTCTTCACCCGCGCCTTTCGCGACAAGACTACCCGGAAGATTTACTGGGCGGTGGTCGTCGGCTTGCCGGAGCCGCGGCAGGGCCGGATCGATCTCGGTCTCGCCAAACGTGGTGGCGCTGGTCGTGAACGCGTCCACGCCGATGAAGAGGAGGGCAAGGCCGCGATTACCTACTACCGTGTCGTCGATCACGCCGGGGCGCGAGCGAGCTGGCTGGCGCTGTTGCCGGTGACCGGCCGCACGCACCAGCTGCGAGCGCATTGCGCCGCGCTCGGCACTCCGATCGTCGGCGACGGCAAATATGGCGGCGCGGCAGCGCATCTGCCCGGAGGGGCGGCAACGCACCGGCTGCATCTGCATGCCCGCTCGCTGGAAATTCCACGTCCGAAAGGCGGTACCTTGCGGGTGACCGCCCCTTTGCCGCCGCATATGCGCCTGACCTGGGAATTTTTCGGGTTCGAGGCCGATGCCGGCGAGCCTTTCGCCGAACTGGAGTTGTCCGCATGAAGCGCGTCTATCGCGAAGTGGCACGCCGTGCGGTTGCAGGCGGCTGGGGTATCGCTCTCGACGACAGACCGATGCGCACGCCGGCGAAGAACGAACTCGTTGTGCCCAGCGAGGCGCTCGCCGCGGCGATTGCGGCGGAGTGGGACGCGCAGGAAGGCGAGATCCGCCCGGCGACAATGCCGCTGACCCGGCTCGCCGCGACCGCGATCGACCGCACCGCCCTGCAGCGCGATCAGGTCGTGGTCGAGACCGCCAACTACGCCGGCACCGATCTCGTCTGCTATCGCGCCGACCAGCCGCCGGCGCTGATCGCGCGCCAACAGGCGGTCTGGGGCCCGCTCGTCGACTGGACGATGCTGCGCTACGACGCGCCGCTCTCGGTTACGTCAGGCGTCATCCCGACGCGGCAATCGCCGGAGGCGCTCAACGCCCTCACTGCGGTTATCGCTGCGCAGGACGATTTCCACCTGACCGCGCTGCACACTTTGACGGGGGCCTGCGGCTCTCTCGTCATCGCGCTCGCCTTGTTTGAAGGACAGCTCGATGCCGAGGGCGCATTCGCCGCCGCGCAGCTCGACGAGACGTTTCAGATCGAGGCCTGGGGCGAGGATGCGGAGGCCGCTGCGCGGCGTCGGGCGCTGGCCGAAGACATCGCCGCCGCCGCCCAATTCGCGGCGCTGCTCGACAGCCCCTGATCGAGCTGTCGTTCAGGGGCCGCCGAAGCCTACCTCGTCCTCGCTGCCGATTGCCTGCAGCTCCTTGACCGCGCGGTCGACCACCGGGGTTGGCCGTCCCTCCGGTACGAGGGCGAACAATGCCAGTGATCTCCCGGTCATCTCATAAAGGTCGCCGGGCGCCGAATCGGCACCGTCGATTTCCTCCGGCACATTGGTATCGACAAGGCAGCGCCAGCCGATGCCCCGCGTCACCTCGGGCAGCGCGAACAGGACGACGTCGTCATGCGCGTTGAGCACGATCAACAGCGTGACGTCGCTGGCCTGCCGCCGGATGCCGCCGCGCTGCGCGCGGCCGTCGAGGACGACGCCAAAGCAGCGCATGTTGCCGTCGCCCCACTGCCCTTCCTCGATCTCGGCGCCATTCGGCGCGACCCAGGTCGCATCCTTCACCTCCAGCTCGGGGATCGGCTGCCCGGTCATGAACCGGCGGCGGCGCAGGATCGGAAAGGTGTGGCGCAGCGTGATAAGCCGGCGTACGAACTCTTGCAACCCCCAGCACTCTGGATCGATCCCTTCCCAATCGATCCAGGTGGTTTCGTTGTCCTGGCAATACGCGTTGTTGTTGCCGCCTTGACTGTGACAAAACTCATCGCTGGCAAGCAGCATCGGCGTGCCCTGCGACAGGAACAGGGTCGCCAGCATGTTGCGCTGCTGGCGTGCGCGCAGCTCCCGGACCGTTGGATCTTTGGTAGGGCCTTCGACGCCATGGTTGAAGGAGCAGTTGTTCGAGTGGCCGTCGTTGTTGTCCTCGCCATTCGCCTCGTTGTGCTTGTCGTTGTGCGAGACGAGGTCGTGCAGCGTGAAGCCGTCATGCGCGGTGACAAAATTGATACTGGCCCAAGGCTTGCGGCCGCGCCGGTTGAACAGGTCGGCCGAACCGGTCAAGCGCGTCGCGAGATCGGCGACCTGTCCCCCATCGCCCTTCCAGAAACGTCGGACTGTATCGCGAAACCGGTCATTCCACTCAGCCCAGCCAGGCGGGAAATGGCCGACCTGATAGCCGCCCGGCCCGATATCCCACGGCTCGGCGATCAGTTTGACCCCAGATAGCACCGGGTCCTGGCGGCAACTGTCGAGAAAGCCGCCACCCTCGTCGAAGCCGTGCGGCTCGCGCGCGAGGATCGTCGCTAGGTCGAAGCGGAACCCGTCGACCCGCATCTCCTGCACCCAATAGCGCAGGCTGTCAGTCACCATCTGCAGGACGCGCGGATGGCTCAAATTCAATGTGTTCCCGGTGCCGGTGTCATTGATGTAATAGCGCGGCGCGTCCGGCATCAGTCGGTAATAGGAGCGGTTATCGATCCCGCGGAAGGCCAAGGTCGGGCCGCGCTCGTTCCCCTCCGCGGTATGGTTGTAGACGACGTCGAGAATGACCTCGATGCCCGAATCGTGCAGATGCGCCACCATCTCCTTGAACTCGGCTATCTTGGCGGTCGCCGAATAGCGCGGGTCGGGAGCGAAGAACCCGATCGTGTTGTAGCCCCAGTAATTACGTAGCCCGTGGTCCAAAAGATGGCGGTCGTCGACGAAAGCATGGATGGGCATCAATTCGAGCGAGGTGACGCCGAGGCTTTTCAGGTAATCGACAACCTCCTTGGTGGCGAGCCCGGCAAAGGTGCCGCGTTTGTCCTCCGGGACGGCCGGATGGCGCATCGTGAAACCGCGTACATGGGCTTCATAGAGGATCGTGCGGTCCCAGGGCACCGCCGGGCGGCGTTCCCGTCCCCAGGTGAATGCCGGATCGACAACCCGGCATTTCGGCATGAAACGCGCGCTGTCGCGCTTGTCGAAGGACAGGTCGGCATCCTCGGCGCCGAGTTTGTACCCGAACAGCGCATCGGACCATTCAAGGCCACCGACAATGCCCTTTGAATAGGGGTCGAGCAGCAGCTTGTTCGGGTTGAAGCGCAGGCCGGCTTCCGGGTCGTAGGGTCCGTGTACGCGATAGCCGTAGACGGTGCCGGGCCGCGCGTCGGGGAGGTAGCCGTGCCAGACCTCGTCGGTGTATTCGGGCAGTTCGATGCGCTCTATCTCCTGCCGGCCCTGCTCGTCGAACAGGCACAGCTCGACCTTGGTCGCGGTCGCCGAGAACAGCGCGAAATTTACGCCCAGCCCATCCCACGTGGAGCCCAGCGGATGGGGCAGCCCCTCAGCGATGCGCGAGCGACGGGCCGGCGGTGTGTGGCTCATACGATTTCCTGGCGGTAGCGCGGGGACGTTGATAGGTCAACCGCTCTGCCGGAAGCTACGTTCCCGCAGTGGTGAGCAGATCCGCATCCAGCGATCCGCTCAATGACCGATCGCGGCAGCCTGTTTTGGCTTGGGGATCAAGAACAATAACAGCGTGCACAACAGCAGTGCGATGCCGAGTACGAAAAAGCAGTCGGAATACGCCATAACATAAGCCTCGCGGCGTACCATGTTCGCGAGTTCCGCAAGAGCCTGCATATGGGCAACGTTGCTGCCCGGCGCTTTCGGCGATACCCCCCGGGTGAACAGGTCGACAGCCTGCGCCGTCCTTAGGCTGTTCTGGCTCAGGCGGTCGGCGATCACCGAAAAATGAAAGTGCTCGCGGATTGTCACAAAGGTCGCGAGCTTTTGCCGAACCGCGGCTGCCGCTGAAACGCGTCAACGACGGGCGGTTTCGAGGCCGGCGAGGATCTGCGCTGGCCCGGCCGGCAAAATGCTGGCCGCGCACGGCCAGCGCTGCCGTTTGGCCATAGCGGGGGATGCCGGCGACAGGCGCAGACTGAGAAAGAAAGAAAACCGATTGAATGAAGTCGAAATCCCCGACAGTCTCGATCAATTTCTTTCGGCAGAGTTAACTTTCTGTTTATCACCTCAAATGTACAGCCTTTGTGAACTAAAAATTGTCGATGAAATGCAAAAGGTCTTGCCTCTATCTGCGCTTCGCCGGGACCTATCCGGACTCTAGACGAAGAATCGAAGTTGTTAGCCGCCGATTTATTCTGGGATTTCGCGAAAATGCGAACAAATCTGGCGTACCGAGACCCACGCGCGAGTGAAAGCAGCGCTGCGGAGCCGATGACAATCCCTGTCGAGGTGGCGCGTCTTTACGACGAGCTCCGGGATTGCATCCAGGCCAACGATCAGCAAGGGGTCCGGCGGATTTTCGGCGAGCTGGTTCGCGCCCGGCGGCCAGTTTCGGAGATTTCCGGTGTGGTGGACGGCCTCTCGAAACCCGAGCAAAAACAAGAACCCGAGGCAAGCAGCTCACCCCTCGATGACCGCGAACCGGCGGAGCAGGATCCCGACCCGTCGACGGATCCGACCGTCATGCCCCCGCGCGATGAAACCGGCGCCGCGGCCACGACCTCGGGGCCCGAGCGTGACCGCGCCTTAACGGAGGAATGGCTGGAGCCCAGCACCACCATCCCTGAAGTAGAGCAGAGCACAGCCGAAGCTGCACCTCAGTCCAGCGATTGGGCGGCGACAACGTATTTCGAACCGGAGAGTTCGCAGGACGTCGCCGTTCCAACGGAAGAAGTAGAGCAATCCGGCTCGGGCGAGATCGCGTCGTCTTTGGATGCGGTTCCTGCCTCGGGCCGGCGGACAGCGTTGCTGTCGTCGAGAGCACACCTCCCCGCCGCCCTGGTTCTGCTCCTGTTGGTAGTAGGTGCCGGCGTTTTCCTACTGATGCGGCCCGCTCCCGAAGAAGGTGGGGCGCCAACCGTGCTCCCGGTCGACGCATCCTCGATCGGTTCAGCGGCCCCATCTGTGACCGGCTCCGCCCCGGCGGAACAGTCGTCGACTATCGCGGCGCCGGCCGCAGCCGACCACTCGCCGGCTGCTGTGATCGCGCCAGTGCAGCCGCCCGTGGCGTCGCCTCTTCCAGTTGCCGCAGCATTGCCGGCCGGCCGTTCCACCGATCAGCCGAATGCAAATTCAGCCATTATCGGTTCCCAGGCGCCGAACAAAGCTGTCGCAGCACCTGAAGCCTCCGCGCCGGCCGCGCCGGCGCCGGCGATTGCGCCGGCCGTGCCGGGTAGCCCCTCCCCGGGTCCGCCGGGTGTAAGGCCGCCTCTTGCCAATGTGGAGGTTCCTACCAAAGCCGCCGCTGTCGTTCCGGAAGCGGCCGATCGGCCCGCGCCGTCGCCGGCAATCGCCCCAGCCGCGTCAGAAGGCGCTTCCGCGGATCGGCCGGATCCAAAACCGGTCGTCGCCGGCCTGGAGGCGCCGAAGAACGTGGTCCCTGCCATGCCACCGACTGCTCCGGCGAGTTCCGGTCCGCCGGCGATTACGCCCGTAACCGCGGCGCCTGAATCAGCGCAACTGAAGGAGTCGCCCAACACGTCAGTGGAAACTGCACCGCTGGTGGAGCGGGGTGATCGTCTCTTTGGCGTCGGCGATATCGCGTCCGCCCGGCTCTTCTATGAGCGCGCGGCCGATGCTGGAGACGGGCAGGCGGCGCTGCGGCTCGGGGAGACGTACGACCCCGCCTTTCTCGAGCGGGCCCAGCTGCGCGTCCAGGGCGATCGCGCTCTAGCGGTTTTTTGGTATCGACGCGCGCGTGAGCTTGGCGCGAGCGACGCGGAAATCCTGCTGAAGGGCGTCCAGGCCAGATAGGAACGGTGATCGTGATGAGTCGCTTGAGACTTTGTATGGTGACTGCGGCAGTGGCGTTTTGCGCCGCCTTTGCCCCGCCGTCCGGCGCGACTGCTCAGCAGCCGACGGCGATCAATCGAGGCGTTGTCGAGCTGGAGACTTCTGGCGCCGCCGGCATCTCGGTGCGGATCGCGGAGGATCTTGCCAGCATGGTCGATGACGGGGCGACCCGCCGCGTGATCCCGGTCGTCGGCAAGGGATCCCTGCAAAATCTGGTCGATCTCAAGTACCTGCGCGGCATCGACTTGGCGATCTTGCAGACCGACGTGGTCGATTACGCGAAGGAGCAGCAGCTGCTGCCTGGGCTCGATGCTTCCTTCACCTACATCGCCAGGCTGTACAACGAGGAATTTCATCTGCTGGCGGGGCCGGACATCAAGACCATCGCCGATCTGGCGCACCGAAAGGTGAATTTCGATCTGCGCGGCAGCGGCACCGCGATCACGGCAAGCCGCCTGTTTGACCTGCTCAAAGTGCCGGTGACGGTGGTGAATGACAACCAGGAGATCGCGCTCGACAAATTGCGCCGGGGCGAGATCGCCGCGCTCGCCTTTGTCGCGGGCAAGCCGGCGCCCCTCTTCACCCGTTTGAAGGGCGATGACGGGCTGCATTTTGTGGCGGTATCCTTCAACCCGACCGCGATGGGCGCTTACGCCCCGGCGCGGCTCACCGCGGCGGATTACCCCGGCTTCGTGCCGCAGGCGCGATCGGTCGATACCATCGCCGTCGGCAGCGTGCTCGCGGTCGCCGAACTGCGGCAACTGCCAGAGCGCTACAAAAACGTCGCCAATTTCGTCGACGTGTTTTTCACTGGGTTTCAGTCGCTGTTGGCCCCCGGACACCATCCGAAATGGCAGGAAGTGAACCTTGCCGCCGAGTTCCCGGGCTGGCGCCGCTATGCCCCCGCCGAACAATGGCTGCAGCGGAACATCCAGGTGGCCAATGCCCCGAAGCCCGACGAGCTGAAGAAGATATTTGGCCTCTTCATCGACGAGCGCCGGCAGGCGACCGGGAGCCCCGCGATGACGCAGCAGGACAAGGATGTGGTCTTTCAGCAGTTCCAATCCTGGCAGAAGAGCAAAACCCAATGAGGCGGCGCAGCACGATGAGAACCGTCTGGCGTAACGGAATGACGGGCCGGGACATCATACCGGCGTTGGGCGGGTTGACCCGCGCGGCGTGGCCGTTGCGGCTGGTCGTGGCCGCTGTGAGCTCCTTTTTGCTCCTGCCGCAATCGGCAGGCGCCGACGAAGTGCCGAAGCGCGGAGGCACGCTCGAATTCGCCGTTGACGCCGAGCCGCCGAACTACGATTGCCACGCCAATTTCTCGTTTGTGTTCATTCATCCGATCATCCCCCACTATTCGACATTGTTGAAGTTCGACACTGCGGCCTACCCCCAGATCCAGGGGGATCTCGCCCAATCGTGGACCGTCTCGCCGGACAAGCGCGCCTACACCTTCAAATTGCGCCCGAATGTCTTGTTCCACGACGGGTCGAAATTGACCTCAGCTGACGTCAAGGCAAGCTTCGAACGGATCATTCACCCGCCGGAGGGCGTGGTCTCGGTGCGCCAGGCCGACTACGCGGCAATCAGCAGCATCGATACGCCCGATCCGCTGACCGTGGTGTTTCACCTGCGTTGGCCTGATGCCGCGATGCTGCCGAATTTTGCGTCGCCGTGGAACTGCATCTACAGCGCAGAAAAGCTGAAGGAAGACCCACTTTTTCCAAAAACTCACGTGCTCGGCACCGGTCCCTTCATTTTCGTCGAGCACGTCAAGGGTGATCATTGGTCAGCGCGCCGCTTTGACAGGTATTTTCTTCCTGGCAGGCCCTATCTAGACGGCTATCGCGCCGACTTCATCGCCGGCGAGAAGGCGGTTAAGGCGATGGAGGAAGGCAAGATCGCCGTCCAGTTCCGCAGCTTCACACCGGCCGAACGCGACGAGCTCGTGAAGGTGCTCGGCGAGCGCGTAGACGTTCGCGAGAGCCCTTGGATTACCTACTTGTCGTTGGTCTTTAACGTCAATCGCAAGCCGTTCGACGACCCGCGAGTGCGGCGAGCCTTGTCGCTTGCGATCGACCGCTGGAATGCCGCGGACACCTTGGCCGATACGACCTTTCTCAAATATGTCGGCGGTCTGATGCGTCCCGGCACGGCAATCAGTACGCCGGAAGCAGAACTCGTCACCTTGCCGGGCTTCTCGCGCGACATCACCGCTTCGCGCGCCGAAGCTCGTCGGCTGCTCGCTGAAGCCGGCGTGCCCAGTCTCGAGGTGACACTGACGAACCGAAACGACGTGCCTGTGCCGTACAAAGCCGCCGGGGATTACATCCTAGCGGCCTGGCGCGAGATCGGCGTCAATGTGAAGCAGGAGATGCTCAGTACGAAGGAGTGGCAGGGTGCGCTCGAAAACGGGACATTCACCGCGGCGACAGATCTGGCGGCCGACTACTTCGACGACCCGACCATCCAATTGGCCCGTTACGTCTCGCGTGATCTGTCGCCGACTAATCACTCCGGCTCAACGGACCGCTTCCTGGACGCCTTGTATATCGGTCAGGCGGTCAGCACCGACGTCCAGGAACGCGGTCGCATCGTGCGCGAGTTCGAGCGGCGAGCTCTGACTGATGCCTATACGGTTCCGCTGCTGTGGTGGAACCGCACCATCGTGACCTCGGACAGGTTCATGGGCTGGAACATGTCGCCAAGCCATTATATTGGTCAGGACCTTGGCGACGTCTGGCTTCGCAACTAGCTCGCGGTTCGCGCCGGATCGGATCACTTACCTCACGCCAAGGGACCAGATCTCATGAACCAAGCCGCAGAGATGTCACGGCCGTCGCGGTACCGCTGGGTGCAGCTGGTGCTGGGAATTGTCTGCATGGCGATGATCGCCAACCTGCAATACGGCTGGACGTTATTCGTCAATCCGCTCGATGCAAAGTATCACTGGGGGCGGGCAGGCATTCAAGTCGCCTTCAGCATTTTCGTGCTGACAGAGACGTGGCTAGTCCCGGTCGAAGGCTGGTTCGTCGACCGCTTCGGCCCGAAAATTATCGTCCTGTGCGGTGGGGTCCTGGTCGGCGTCGCGTGGACAATGAATGCATTTGCCGACAGTCTTCTACTGCTCTACTTCGCCGCTGCGATCGGGGGGATCGGGGCCGGCGCGGTCTACGGCACCTGCATCGGTAACGCGCTCAAGTGGTTTTCCGACCTGCGCGGGCTGGCCGCCGGATTGACGGCCGCGGGATTCGGCGCCGGGTCCGCCCTAACGATCATTCCGATCCAAAGCATGATCGCGGCAAACGGTTACGAGATGGCGTTTCTCTATTTCGGGGCCGGCCAGGGTATCGTTGTCTGTGCGATTTCGTGGTTTCTGCGGGCGCCCGGGGCACTTGACAAGGTACGCGATACCGCGAACGCCATCCAGTTGCGGGGTCGGCAACACACGCCGCTTGAGATGGCTCGATCGCCGGTTTTCTGGGTTATGTATGCGATGTTCGTGCTGGTTGGCGCCGGTGGCCTGATGGCCACCGCCCAGCTAGCGCCGATCGCCAAGGACTTTAAGATTGACGCGGTGCCGGTCAGCCTCGTCGGCCTTACCCTGCCGGCCTTAACCTTCGCGCTGTCGATCGACCGCATTCTCAACGGAATTACGCGGCCGTTTTTCGGGTGGGTTTCCGACAAGATTGGTCGTGAGAACACGATGTTCATTGCTTTCACGCTCGAGGCAGGTGGTATCTGGATGCTTAGCGCATTTGGCGAAAGCCCGATCGCCTTTGTCGTGCTGAGCGGCTTCGTGTTTTTCGCTTGGGGCGAAATCTATAGCCTCTTTCCGTCGACCTGCACCGATCTGTTCGGGACGAAATACGCGACCGCCAACGCGGGCTTGCTATACACAGCAAAAGGTACGGCTTCGCTGCTAGTCCCGCTTGGCAATGTGCTGGCGAATGCAACGGGGAGCTGGCGCGCCGTATTTGCGATCTCCGTGATCATGAATTTGGCGGCGGCGATCGCCGCGCTCGTCTTGTTAAAGCCGATGCGAGCCGCCCATGTCAGGGCCGGCGGCACCGGGGCGTTGGAGCCGTCCGTCAGCGCCCGGAGTGTGCGCCAATCCCACTAAAACCACCTCCCCTTCCTTAAGCAGATCATAACTCCGCTTCATGTCGGAGATTCGTGCCGTCACCAATTTGTTCAGCAACATCTTCGCCACGATCGTCGTCTCGAAATGGATGGGCGAGCTGACAGGCGAGCACTTGCGCCTGGCCTTCGATGATGGCGCTGGCGATGTCGTCGCCGTGAAGGCGATGCCTTTGGCCCACGAGGCTTAAGCCCGAGGCTTGGCCTGGAACGAAAAGCCGGCGCTGGAATCCGGCTTATCTCCAGCATTTAACCAGTAGCTGATTCTTAAGTAATGGGCCTGATCGGCGGCGTTCGATATAGATCGGGCCGAGAAGAATTTGGAGAGGGAAAATGGCGCTGCCGGAGTGGATCATCCACCTCACGGTCCTCAGCATTTTGGCCGCCGCGGCCGGCTGGATCCTTTTCGGCGTGTTCTAACGCTAAGCAGCAACGCCGATCCGTTGAACCCCTCCGGTTTTGGCCAGCGGCTCATTTGGCCGCGGTGTCGGCAGAACGGGCGGTGCGGATGCGGGCTGGGGGTTACGACCCTCCCGGGCGGATTCCCATCCAGCCAAGGATCAAGATAACCCCCATGGCTGCCATAAAGAACACGGCCTCCGAGGGCAGCTGGTTTATCCAATCAAGAGTGCTCGTAAACATACTGCAACTCTACCGCATCGTCAGACTTACTCGATATTGAATAGCACGGTATGGTTGAGCGGTCAGCAAGTTTTATTTGTGAAACCATCTAACATTTAATGATTTCCAGCGTTCCCAAGCCGCGCATCGGGAAGTTATCATGTTTGTATTCGTTAAAATCGTAAAATAAATGGTATTAAACGGTTCACGGCCAGCTTTGGCCATATCCTGTTAGGCCTGCAAGCGCCTAAATAAATACCTGGTCCGGATTTGAGGTGGAGCAATGTCGCAATCCGAACTACCCGGTCGCGATCGTCAGGCCACGATCGAGCATCGTGCTGTCACCGGGGAGTCCCGCGACACCGAACGCGCGACCGCGCTCTGGTGTCAGAAGGCATCCACGACCGGGCTTCCACCGGTTTCGTCATTTGATTTATCGCGCCTGACAAGTGATTGGAGCTATCGTTTTCTGATTGCGGGCGATGAGGTGGTCGAAGATGCCGTATTTCTGGTTTACGGCGCGCGCTTCGCGCGACTGCTTTGTTTGCCGGACAAGCCGCTTCACTACGCTCCGGTCATCAAGCAGCTTCCATTGCGATATCGACCACTGTTTGCCGAAGGTTACGGCCAGGCCATTACGCAACTGGCACCCGCGCGGTTTAGCGGCGCCGTTGTCCGCGCCGATGGCGAGATGGAATTGTATCGCGCGGCATTCATGCCGGTTCAGGGAACGCGGGCGTCTACGTCTCTGATACTCGGCACCTTCAACTACCGCAACCGGTCGCACGAAAGCGCATCAGACGCTTTTGATACGACGCAAGCTGGACACTGGAGCCGCGAGGCGGGTGATCGCGGCGGCGACAGGCCGCCAATCAGCAAGACACGGCTCATACCCTATTGTTGATCGCGGATCCTCGGCACCATGGAGGCAACTGCGTCGGGCGGATCCGGCAGAGCGTCCGGGCTTGGTATCGAGGGAGACCAACGATCTGCGATCTGGTGCGGGCGGCCGGAGTCGAACCGGCACAGGCCTTGCGGCCCTACGGATTTTCATACCCGCTACGGCTTTCGCCGCCCGATCCCTGCGCTTGTGCGCGCCGGAACGGTTTGGGGTCTGGACTATCCCTTCACCTTGGCCGTCCGGCTTTAGGTGCTGCCCGTCTAGTCTCTACACCTTCCCGTTTCCGGGCTTGGCTCGGGATTGCCATCCGACAGGTTTCCCCGAATTTGGGCAGTTCTGCATCTTCGGTTTCCCGAAGAGCACTCAAGTTTGGTCTAAGTCCGTTGCGTCTACCAGTTTCGCCACGCCCGCGTGTGGGCAATAGCTATAGCTTCGCCATCGGCGTCCGCCAATAGGGAACGCCGGAGCCACGGATCCCTTACTTTCCGGCGGATTCGCAGGTGGTTGGCACTCGTGCGCGTCGTGGAGTGCGACCGTTCTGTTTTGCCACGTCCGCTTGGTTGAATGAGCTAATTCTCGGCTTGGCCTTCCTGGGGATCGCCGCCCAGGGTGCGGATCAGCGCCTTCAATTCCTCGACCGCCACCGCTATCCGGTCCTGGTCGGTGCCGCGCAGGACCAGGGTCACCCCGAAATCGCTGCGCCGAAAGTAAGGATAGGAGCCGATCTCGAGATCGCGATAGCGCTCCTGTAACGCACCTAGCTCCTTCGCCAGCGCGCCTTCCGAGAGCGTGCAGCTGATGCTTCGGCTGTAGAGCCGTGCACCGCCCCGCAGGCGGTGTCTCAGCTCGCTGAAGATCGCCTGCATGATCTGCGGCACGCCAGGCAGCACATAGACATTCTCGATGCGGAATCCCGGCGCTCGCGAGATCGGGTTCGGCAGCAGCACCGCCCCGTCGGGGACATGCGCCATGCGAAGCCTGGCCTCGTTGAGGCCACCTGGCGGGTAATGACTTTCGAGCAGCCGTTTCGCCTCGAGGTGAAGGATCAGCGGCACCCCGAACGCCTCGGCGACGCAGGCCGAGGTGATGTCGTCATGGGTCGGGCCGATCCCGCCCGTCGTGAACACGTAGTCGAATTTCCCGCGCGCCTCGTTCAGGGTATCGACGATGACCCCCGGATCGTCGGGAATCACCCGCGCCTCGCGCAGCCGGATCCCGGCCTCGTTCAGCCCGGTGGCGAGAAAGGCCAGGTTTGCATCCTGGGTGCGCCCGGACAGGATCTCGTTGCCGATGATCAGGACGCAGGCGGTGACCACCTCGGTTGCCGGATCGGCCTCACTCATCGGATCCTCGGACTTGTCGCTGCGGCTCGCCTGCGCGGTTCTTCATACGGGAAAGCCGGCCGCGCGCACAACAGAGGGCTGGTTCTTCGTCGGCGAGGATTGCCGCCGAGGGTTTTCCTTCCTACCTTCGATCCGGAAGCGGCTGCACCCCGTCGTTGCCGGCTTCTGACGATCGGATTATCACCTAGGCGACGGTAGCGAAGAGCACTCGGTTATGCAGCAGGACCTGATGCCAGGCCTGGGCCTTATGCGCGGCGTACCCCGCAGCGGCCAGATCAAGATCCACGGAGCGGACGCGTTCGAAGGCATGCGGCACGCCGGCAAGCTCGCTGCCTCGACGCTCGATTTCATTACTCCGCATGTCCGCCCGGGCATCACCACCGGCGAACTCGACCGGCTGTGCCATGGCTTCATCGTCGATCACGACGCGATCCCGGCGCCGCTGAATTACCGCGGCTTTCCAAAATCGATCTGCACCTCGATCAACCACGTCGTCTGCCACGGCATTCCGGGCGACCGGCGGTTGATGGACGGCGACATTCTCAACATCGACGTCACCGTGATCCTTGATGGCTGGCACGGCGACACCAGCCGCATGTTCTTCATCGGCGATCGCATTCCGATCAGGGCGAAGAAACTTGTCGACGTAACCTACGAGGCGATGATGCGCGGCATTGCCGTAGTCAAACCGGGGCTCCACATCGGCGCGATCGGCAACGCGATCCAACGCTATGCCGAGAGCCATAGATACTCGGTGGTGCGCGATTTCTGCGGCCACGGCGTCGGGCAGGTGTTTCACGACGCGCCGTCGATCCTGCATTATGGCAAGCCGGAAGACGGGCCGGTCATGCGCGAGGGCATGTTTTTCACCGTCGAGCCGATGATCAACGCCGGACGCTATGAGGTGAAGATCCTCAGCGACGGCTGGACCGCCGTGACCAAGGACCGCTCGCTGTCGGCGCAATTCGAGCACACGATTGGAGTGACCTCGACCGGCTACGAGATCTTCACGATCTCCCCGGCCGGGCTGCACCGCCCGCCCTACGATCCCAGCCTACCGGCAGAAGAGCGCCCGACAGAGCCTGTTTGAGGCTGAAGTCCTCGTCGGGCCATTCAGTCCCAAGTCGGCTCGACCATCCGGCCGCAGTCGCCACGCGGTCGCCGCTTGAGCCGCCGCGGCGAGGCGTGCACTCTGCCGCCAATCGCCAGCCACCCCAAGCGGAGTGAAACTCATGCAGGTCGGTTTTATCGGTCTCGGCATCATGGGCCGGCCCATGGCCCACAATCTGATGAAGGGCGGGCACAAGCTGTTCGTCTACGGCAAGCGCACCGTGCCGCCGGAGATCCGCGAGGGGGCCACCGTGCTCGACAGCCTGAAGGCGGTCGCCGAGCATGCCGAGGTCATCATCATCATGGTGCCCGATACGCCCGACGTGCAGAACGTGCTGTTCAGCCCGGACGGGGTCGCGGCGGGACTCAAGCCAGGCAAGACCGTCGTCGATATGAGTTCTATCTCGCCGATCGAGACCAAGGTGTTCGCCGCCGAAATCGTGCAGAAGGGCTGCGACTATGTCGATGCGCCGGTTTCGGGCGGCGAAGTCGGCGCCAAGGCGGCGAGCCTCACGATCATGGTCGGCGGCTCACCGGCTGCGTTCAATCGGGTGAAGCCCTTGTTCGAGCTGATGGGCAAGAACATCACCCTCGTCGGCGATGTCGGCGCCGGGCAGACCACAAAGGTCGCCAATCAGATCATCGTCGCGCTGACCATCGAGGCGGTCGGCGAGGCCTTGCTGTTCGCGTCGAAGGCGGGTGCTGATCCAGCCAAGGTGCGCGAAGCTCTGATGGGCGGCTTCGCCTCATCGCGCATCCTGGAGGTGCATGGCGAGCGCATGATCAAGCGCACTTTCGACCCTGGCTTCCGCATCGAGCTGCATCAGAAGGATCTGAGCCTCGCGCTCTCGGGCGCGCGGGCGCTGAGCCTGTCATTGCCGAATACCGCGACCACGCAGGAATTATTCAACGCCGCCGCCGCGCTCGGCGGCAAGGGGTGGGACCATTCCGGGCTGGTGAAAGTGCTGGAGCACCTCGCGGGCCATCAGGTGGCGAAGGGCTGACCGGGCAAGGGGTGGCTGCGATGGCCGATCTGCCGATCATACTGACCTGCGCGGATTACGCGCGCCTGGCGCCGCTGATGACCGGCGATGTGAAACCCGAGGGCATCGATCTGACCTTGGTCCACGGCATCGGCGGATCGTGGCCGGCGCGGGCGGAGATGCTTCAACGCGCATTGCAAGACCCGGTGGTGCAGGGCGGCGAGGCCTCGATGGCGGCGCATCTGCGCCGCATCGACAAGGACGACCGCAGCCTTGTCGGTTTGCCGGTATTTCCGCTGCGCAACTTCACCGCCCGCGACCTGTACGTACGCAAGGGCGGGCCGGTCCGGGCACCGGCCGACCTGATCGGCATGCGCATCGGCATGTACGATTGGCTGGCGAGCGGCTCCATCTGGTACCGGCATTTCCTGAGCTTCGTCGGCGTCGCGTGGACCCAGGTCGAGTGGTGGATCGGCGATGTCGAGGGCGGCTGGCGGGCACGCCATCCGGGCGAATTGCCGGACGGCGTGCATGCCGTCCCGGAGGGGCGCTACCTGTCGGAGATGCTGATCGCCGGTGATCTCGACGCGGTTTACAGCCCGCCGCGGCCGCGCGATTATCACCCAGAAGCCGGGCCGATCGTCCGACTCTTCCCCGATTTCCGGCCGATCGAGCGCGACTATTTCCGCCGCACTGGCATGTTCCCGCCGCAGCACCTGATCGTGCTCCGGCGCGAGGTGTGGGAGCGCGACAAATGGATCGCCCGCAGCCTGACCCAGGCGTTCATCCGCGCCGATGAGATGTTCGCCGCGGCGCAGCGCAATTTCCCCTATGTCTCGCCCTGGCTCGAAGCCGAGCTGGAGGAAACCGAGGCCTTGATGGGCGCCGATTTCCATGCCGACGGCTTCGAGAGGAACCGTCAGCAGATCGATGTTTTCTGCCGCCAGGCCCATGATCTCGGCATCACCGGCCGGCTCGTCACCGCCGAGGAAAATTTCGCCGATTTTCTCGCCTCGTAGCGGCGCTATGATGGCGCCTGTGCTGGCGAGCCGGTAGCATTGCGCAACGCTTTCCGCTGGAGAAACCAGAGATGCCTGCATTGCCGCTCAACGGGTTTACCGTCATCGACCTGACCGCGCACCGGGCCGGCCCGACCGCGGTGCGCCAGCTCGCCGATTGGGGCGCCGACGTGATCAAGATCGAGATGCCGGGCGAGCATACCGATGCGACCGGCAGCCGCCGCGACGGGCCGGATTTTCAGAACCTGCACCGCAACAAGCGCTCGCTCTCGCTGAACCTGAAGAGCAAGGAAGGTCTCGCGATCTTCATGAAGCTGGCCGAGAACGCCGATGTGATCGTCGAGAATTTCAAATCCACCGTGAAGCATCGGCTCGGCATCGATTACGAGGCGGTGAAGAAGGTCAACCCGCGCATCGTCTACGGCAGTATCTCCGGCTTCGGCCAGGACGGACCCTATGAGGGCCGCCCGGGGGTCGATCAGATCGCCCAGGGTATGGGCGGTCTGATGTCGATCACCGGGCTGCCGGGGCAGGGGCCGGTGAGGGTCGGCATCGCGATCAACGACACCTCGGCCGGCATCCTGCTCGCCAACGGCATCACCCTGGCGCTGCTCGCCCGCGAACGCACCGGCAAAGGCCAATGGGTGCACACTTCGCTGCTCGAAGCGCAGATCTTCATGCTCGACTTCCAGGCGTCGCGCTACACGATGAAGGGCGAAGTCGCCAAGCAGGAGGGCAATTTCCATCCCACCTCACCCGGCACCGGCATGTTCAAGACCGCCGACGGCTACATCAACATCGCCGCCTCGGGCGACAATCTGTGGAGGAAGTTCTGTGAGGTCGCCGGCGACAAGGATCTGGCGAGCAATCCCGACTTCGCCACGGTGCCGTTGCGGGCCAAGAACCGGCAGGCGCTGATCGCCCACCTCAATGACATCGTCGCCAGCAAGCCGAGCCAATTCTGGGTCGACGAGCTGAACAAGGCCGGCGTGCCGTGCGGGCCGATCAACACGATCGACCAGGTCTTCGCCGATCCGCAGGTCAAGCATCTCGGCATCCGCCGGCCGGTCGATCACCCAAAGCTGGGCAGCTTCGATATCGTCGGCCAGCCGATCCACATGAGCGCGTTCCCGCAGCCGGAGCGCCTGCGCCCGACCCCCGACCAGGGCCAGCACACCGACGAGGTGCTGCACGAACTCGGCTTCGACGCGGCGGCAATCGCCGAGTTGCACGGCAAGGGTGTGGTCTAGGACATCACCCTCGGCGGGCCGCCGCGCGGCACAATCTCCTTGCCGACCGGGGCGAGGCTGGCACCCGCCAGCTTGAGGTGCGCCCAGGCGAAGGGAATGCCGATAATTGTGATCGCGAGGCCCACGGCCAGGATCAGATGACCGAGCGCCAGCCACCAGCCGGCCAGCACGAACCAGACGATGTTGCCGAGCGTGCTCAGCACGCCGGCGTCGGGGCGAGTGCGCATCTCATGGCCGAAGGGTAGCAACGTATAGAGCGCGATGCGCAACGCGGCGAATGACCAGGGCAAGCCGATGATCGTAATCGCCATGAGGCCGGCCGCAACGCCCAAGCGACCGCAGCCGGAAGACCGCCTGAAATCAGCCACAGGATGTTGAACAGGAGCGCGAGCGGAGAAATGGGCGGCGCCTTTCTCTGGAGTGCGGCCGTACCTTGGCATCTCGATTGATATAGTCGGACATGAGACCACCCTACAGCCGGATGCTCTATGAGCTGATCTGCGAGCAGGCCGAGCGGTTTCCCGAGCGGCCGGCGGTCATCTGCGGCGAGCGGGTCGCGAGCTATCGCAACCTCGCGGAGCGCGCTGGGCGGGTGGCGTTGGCGCTTCGGGCGGGCGGCTTCGGCCGTGGCGACCGGATCGGTGTGCTGATCAACAACCGCCTGGAATGGCTCGAAGCCGTATTTGGCATTGCCGGGATCGGCGCGGTCGCGGTACCGTTCAGCACCTGGTCGAAACCGGCCGAACTGGCGTTTCTGCTGGCGGACTCGGCAGTCGATGCGCTGTTCGCGATCGACGTGTTTGGCGGACAGGACTTCGTTGCGGCATTGTCGGCGGTGACGCCGGGTTGTCCGCGCCTTCGCTTGGTCGTGATGCTCGGCCGCGAGACGCGGCCGGGGTGGATCGGCTACGAGGATTTCGCCGCCAGCAGCGAGCCGTTCGGCGCGCTCGCGCCAGGGGCGAGCGCCAGCGCCGACGATGATTGCGTCGTCCTCTACACGTCGGGGTCGAGCGCGCGGCCGAAAGCGGTGCGGCTGCAACACGGCGCGCTGATCGAAAACGGCTTCGCCATCGGCGAGCGGATGCGGCTCGGGCCGGACGACCGGGTTTTGCTGGCGCCGCCATTGTTCTGGTCCTACGGTGCGGCCAATGCCTTGCCGGCAACGCTGACGCACGGGGCGGCGCTGGTGCTGCAGCCGCGGTTCGAGCCCGGCGAATGGATCGGCCTCGTTGAACAACACCGCTGCACCGCCGCCTACACATTGCCGAGCATGACCGGCGCGGTATTGCGCCATCCCGAGTTCCGCCCGGAGCGGGTGGCGAGCCTCAGGACCGGGCTGATGATCGGCTCACCGGAGGAGGTGCGGATCGCCGCCGAAGAGCTCGGCGCCGCGCAGATCTGCAACATCTACGGCGCGACGGAGACCTACGGCAATTGCTGCGTCACCCCCTGCGATTGGCCGTTGCAGCGGCGTATGCACAGCCAGGGGCCGCCGCTCCCCTGCATGATCCTGCGCATCGTCGATCACGAAACCGGGCGTGCCCTGCCCGAGAATGAGACCGGCGCGGTCGAGGTCGGCGGCCATGTCACGCCCGGCTATAGCGGCGCCAGCGCCGAAAACAATGCGAGCGCCTTTACTGCGGATGGTTTTTTCCGCACCGGCGATCTCGGCTTCCTCGATGATGATGGCAGTTTTCATTTCGTGGCCCGCGACGCGGACGTCATCAAGCGCGCCGGCATCAACGTTTCGCCGGCCGAGGTCGAGAGCCTGCTGTTGCAACATCCAGCGGTGGCGCAGGCGGCGGTGGTCGGCGTCACTGCCGGCGAACGCGGCGAGGCGATCGTCGCCTTTGTCGTGGTCACAGCCGGCGCGAAGGTCGATACTGACGTGCTGCGGACGCATTGCCGCGCGCTCGCCTCCAGCTACAAGGTGCCCGACCTCATCGAGGTTTGTGCCGAATTGCCGGCGACCGAAACCGGCAAATTGCTCCGCCGCGCGCTTAAGCAGCGCGCCCAAGCGCTGGCGGCCAAGTCGATTGGGTGACCGGCTCTGCGACGCTACGGGTGGATGATCGTCTCGGCGCGGTTGATAACGAAGGCTTCGTGCCGTTCCAGGAAATCGGCGACGAGATCGACGAAGGCCTCGGGCCGCTCGGCGCCGATCGCGTGCCCGGCGTCGTAGACGAAGACGAGATGGCAGTTCGGCATCAGCTCCTTGTAGTGGCGGCCCATCTCAGGCGGGATGATCCGGTCCAAGGTGCCGAACACGACCAGGGTCGGGATCGCCAGACCGCGCATCCGGCGCTCCAGCTCGGCATCGCGACCCGGGCCGCGCAGGCGCACGACCAGTGCCTCCTGCTTCGTGACGACCGCCGGGTCGGACGCCGGCAAGGGCGGCATCCGCTCCGGACGACCATAGAGGCGGCGCGCCATCTCCTCGGGCGGACCGGCCCGGCCGCGCGCCCTCGGGCCGGATCGCGGCGGGCGATTCGAGCACCAGCCCCGACACCCGCTCCGGGTGCTGCGCCGCCAGCCACAGCGCGGTCCGGCCCCCGAACGAGGTGCCCATCAGGTTGAAGCGGTCGAGGCCGAGCGCTTCGGCGGCATTCGCCATCGTGTCGGCCAATTCGGGCATGCTGCGAGTGCGGATATTCTCGGCCGACTGGCCGAAGCCCGGCATCTCGAAGACGATGACCCGGAACTCCCGGCGCAGCAGATCGTGCGCCCGGGTCAGCCGCGGCCCGCCAGCGCCGTGCAGATGCACCAATGCCGGCCCCTCGCCCGCCTGCCAGTAGCGGATGCGGAACCCGTCCGCCGCGACGAAACCTTCGCGAAATTCCACCACTGCCCCCGTCAGATGTCGCGAACGCGCGGCAGGACCTTGGTCCCGAACAATTCGAGCGAGCGCATCATCCCCTCGACATTGCCGGTGCCCGGATCGGCCAGCGACACGTCGACGATCCCGGCGCCGATCTCCGCGCGGCAGCGCCGGAGCTGCTCGACGACCCGATCGGGGCCGCCACAGAAGCTGATCGGCAATACGCCGCCGACATTGGCCGGACGCTTTTCGCCGGCGATGTTGCGGGTTACGTCCGACCGAAGCAGCGCGTCGCGCAACGGCCCTGAGATCGGAAACGGCGCCTGCTTGCTGCGGTTGGCGAGCGCTTCCTCGGCTTTGTCGTCGGTCTCACCGAGGATCATGTTGGCGCGATAGATGATGTCGTCCGGGCCCGGCTCCCAGCCGTAATGCGCGCACCGCTCGCGGTAATATTGGGTCGCCTTGCCCATCAGCTCGAAGGTGCCGTAGGAGACGCCGAGCCCGATGTGGTGGCGCGCCGCGAACTCGCCGGCCTCGGCGCTGGTGCCGAGCGCGTAGGTTGGCGCCGGGGGTTGTTGCGGGCGCGGCCAGATCGACACGGTGCGGTATTGGAAGTAGCGGCCCTACCAGCCGAAGGGCTGCGGCTCGGTCCAGGCCTTCAGGATCAGCTCCATGCCCTCGTCGGTGCGCTCGCGCGCCTCGATCGGGTTGAGGTCGTAGCTCAGATATTCGTTGGTGGTGCCGCGCAGAAGGCCGAACACAAAACGCCCCGGAGCCATCGTGTCGAGCATCGCCAATTCCTCGGCGATCCGGATCGGATTGCTTGTGGGCACGATCGGGCCGAGGAGTGATATCTTTATCGTCGAGGTCTGCGCCGCCAGGAAGGCAGCGGAGACGACCGGCGACGGGGTCAGGATGCGCGGCGAGTAATGGTGCTCGGAGACGCTGATCCAGTCGAAGCCGAGCTCCTCGACAAACCGCACTCGCTCGACCATGCCGCGACAGCTTTGCGCACCGAGCTCAGGGTCGTAGGCGCCCGCCGGTACCGGCCATTCGCGCGGCAGGTCGGGCGGCGCGACATAACGGCCGGTTTCGAAATACGAGACCTTCATGCGCGACCTCGCGAAGCTGTAGCCTCCCCACGATAGCACAGCTGGGGCGAGCGGGCGTGTCGGGTCAGCTCAGATGTGAATGGCGCGGCCATCGACCGCGAGCGCGGCTTCCTTCATCGCCTCGCTGAGGGTCGGGTGGGCGTGGCAGGTGCGGGCGATGTCCTCGGCCGAGGCGCCGAATTCGATCGCCAGCGTCGCCTCGGCGATCAGCGTCCCGGCATCGGGGCCGATGATATGGACCCCGAGCACCCGGTCGGTCGCGGCGTCGGCAAGAATCTTGACGAAACCGTCGGTGTCGCCGTTGGTGCGGGCGCGAGGCGTTGCGGTGAACGGGAACTTGCCGGCCCGGTATTCGATGCCGGCGGCCCTCAGCTCCTCCTCGGTCTTGCCGACCGAGGCGACCTCGGGCCAAGTGTAGACCACCGCGGGGATAGCGTCGTATTCGACCTCAGTCTTTTCGCCCGCGATCCGCTCGGCCAGCGCAACGCCCTCCTCCATCGCCTTATGCGCCAGCATCGGCCCGCGGATCACGTCGCCGATCGCGTAGATCCCGGAAACATTGGTCGCGAAATTGTCGCCGACCGTGATGCGGCCGGCCGGGTCGCGGGCGATGCCGATTTCGTCCAACCCTAAGCCGTCGGTAAACGGCCGCCGGCCAATCGCCACCAGCACGATATCGGCCGTCAGTGTCTCGCGCTCCCCACCCTTGGCGGGTTCGAGTTCGAGGGCGACCCCGTCATTGCCGGCGCAGCCGCTCGCGACCTTCGTGGATAGCTTGAAGGTCATGCCGCCACGGGTCAGCAGCCGCTGCATCGCCGGCCCCAGCTCGCGGTCCATGTTCGGCAAGATGCGGTCAAAAAACTCGATCACGGTGACCTTGGCGCCAAGCCGCGACCACACCGAGCCCAGCTCCAGCCCGATATAGCCGCCTCCGACCACAGCAAACCGCTCCGGCACCTGCGGCAGCGCCAGCGCGCCGGTCGAGGAGACGATGCGCTGCTCGTCGATGGTAAGGCCGGGCAAAGGGATGCTCTCCGAGCCGGTGGCGATGACGATGGAATGGGCCTCGATCTCCTGGCTCGCGCCGTCCCCGGTGCCGACCGCGATCCGGCCGGGTGCGGTAATGCGGCCGCGGCCCTTGAGCCAATCGACCTTGTTCTTGCGGAACAGGAACTCAACCCCGCGGGTCAGGGTCTCGACGACCTTGTCCTTGCGCGCCATCATCGCCGGCAGGTCGAGGCCGATATCGCCGAGCTTGACGCCGTGCTCGGCGAAGCGGTGACGCGCCTCGGCGAATTTCTCCGAGGATTGCAGCAGCGCCTTCGACGGTATGCAGCCGATATTGAGGCAAGTGCCGCCAGGCACAGCACGGCTGTCGATGCAGGCCGTCTTCATGCCGAGTTGCGCCGCGCGGATCGCCGCGACATAGCCGCCCGGCCCGGCGCCGATGATCGCGATGTCGTAGCGCTCGGCCACCGCTCACCAATTACCGTCATGCCCGGGCTTGACCCGGACGTCCACGCAGCCGTTTTCGAAACGAAGACGTGGATGGCCGGACCTAGTCCGGCCATGACCGATTGAGGTTGGAGAACGGATCATTCTGCGGGTCAGATGTCGAACAGGATGCGCGACGGGTCCTCGACGCATTCCTTGATGCGCACCAGAAAAGTCACCGCCTCGCGGCCGTCGACGATGCGGTGGTCGTAGGAGAGCGCGACATACATCATCGGCCGGATCTCGATCTTGTCGCCGATCGCGACGGGCCGGCGCTCGGTCTTGTGCATGCCGAGGATCGCCGATTGCGGTGGATTGAGGATCGGCGTCGATAACAGCGACCCGTAGACCCCGCCGTTCGAGATCGTAAAGGTACCGCCAGAGAGGTCTTCGATCGTCAACTTGCCGTCGCGCGCCTTGCGGCCGAGCGCGCCGATCTCCTTCTCGATGTCGGCAAAGCTCTTCGCGTCCACATCACGCACCACCGGCACGACTAGGCCTTGCTCGGTGCCGACCGCGACGCCGATGTCGTAATGATTCTTGTAGACGATGTCCTCGCCATCGATCTCGGCATTAACCGCCGGCAATTCCTTCAAGCCGACAATCGCCGCCTTTACGAAGATCGACATGAAGCCGAGCCGCACGCCGTGCTTTTTCTCGAACGATTCGCGCCAGCGCTCGCGCAGCGCCATCGCCGCCGACATGTCGATCTCGTTAAAGGTCGTGAGCATCGCCGCGGTGTTCTGCGCCTCCTTCAGGCGCTCGGCGATGCGGCGGCGCAGCCGGGTCATGCGTACCCGGGTCTCGCGTTCGGCCGGCGGCCGATCGCGCCGTGGCGCGGGGGCGGGTTCGGACGGCGCCTCGCTTACCGGAGCAGACGGCGTGCGTTGATCGCGGGCGGCGATCACATCGCCTTTCGTCACGCGACCGCCGCGACCGGTCGGCGTGATCTGCGTTGCATCGATCCCGGTCTCGGCGACAAGCTTGCGGACGGCCGGGCCGGATCGTTCGAGCGCCGATTGCCCCTCACCCATCCGCGCCTTCGCCTCGGACACCCTCTCCCCGCTCGCGGGGAGAGGGACAGGGTGAGGGGCCGCGGCCGCAGCGCCGTCGGCGATCGTGCCGAGCACCGCCCCGACCGGCACATTGGCGCCTTCGACGGCGATCACTTCGCCAAGCCGCCCGGCTGCGGGCGCGGGCACTTCCAGGGTGACCTTGTCGGTCTCCAGCTCAACGACCGGCTCGTCGCGTTCGACCGCCTCGCCCGGCTGCTTCAGCCAGCGCGCGACCGTCGCCTCGGTGATCGACTCACCGAGTGTCGGGACCCTGATCTCGGTCGCCATGCGCTGGGCTCACGCCGCCACTGCATCAGCAACGAGATGCGCCTGTTCCTGCGCATGGCGCCGGAACAGCCCGGTCGCGGGCGAAGCGGCCTCGGCCCGGCCGACAAAGCGCAGGCGCTTCGCGGCGACATCAAGTCCGGCCAGCATTTGCTCGATGCGGCGGTCGACAAAGCCCCAGGCGCCCATGTTCTGCGGCTCCTCCTGGCACCAGACCACCTCGGCGTTGCGATAGCGTTGGAACACCTTGGCGAGGGTGGCGAACGGGAACGGGTAAAGCTGCTCTACCCGCACCAGCGCGACTTTGTCGTCGCCCTTCTCGGCGCGTACCTTGAGCAGGTCGAAATAGACCTTGCCGCTCGACAGCACGACGCGCCGCACCTGTTCATCGGGCGCAATTTTTTCGCTCTCGTCGATGATCCGGTGGAATGTCGTGCCCGGTCCCATATCGGCGAGCGGCGACATGACCTCCTTCGCGCGCAGCAGCGATTTCGGCGTGAAGACCACCAGCGGCTTCCTGAAATTGCGCCGGATCTGCCGCCGCAGCGCATGGAAATAATTGGCGGCGGTCGTCAGGTTGCAGATTTGCATGTTGTCCTCGGCGCAGAGCTGCAAATAGCGCTCGATCCGTGCCGAGGAATGCTCCGGCCCTTGCCCTTCATAGCCGTGCGGCAGCAGCAGCACGAGTCCGCTCATGCGCAGCCATTTGGCTTCGCCCGAGCTGAGAAACTGGTCGACGATGACCTGGGCGCCGTTGGCGAAATCGCCGAACTGCGCCTCCCAGATGACCAGCGTCTTCGGATCGGCGAGGCTGTACCCGTACTCGAAGCCAACCACCGCCGCTTCCGAAAGCGGGCTGTCGATGATGTCGAACGGCGCCTGCCCCTTGCCGACGTGGTTGATCGGGACGTAACGTTCCTCGCTCTCCTGATCGACCAGAACGGCGTGGCGATGCGAGAAGGTGCCGCGGCCGCTGTCCTGGCCCGACAACCGCACATGCGTTCCCTCGGCGCATAGCGTGCCGATTGCCAGCGCCTCCGCTGTGGCCCAATCGATGTTCTCGCCGGATTCAATTGCCTCACGCTTTGCGTCAAGCAGCCGGGCGACCTTGCGGTTCAGGTGAAAGCCTTCCGGCACCGTCACCAGACCGCGTCCGACCTCGCGCAATAACGCGAGCGGGGCGGCGGTGTCGCCGCGGCGGTCGTCGTCGGGTGCCGTCTCCAGCCCGGCCCAGGCTCCCTCCAGCCAGTCGGCCTTGTTCGGCCGGTAGTTCTCGGCCGCCGCGAATTGGCTTTCCAGATGAGCAATGAACCGGCTGGCCATCGCCTCGACCTCGGCTTCGGTAAGCACCCCCTCGGCGACAAGCCGGTTGGCGTAGATCTGCCGCGTCGTCGGACGGCGCGCGATCGTGCGGTACATCAGCGGCTGAGTGAAGGCCGGCTCGTCACCCTCGTTGTGGCCATGCCGGCGGTAGCAGAACAGGTCGATGACCACATCCTTGTTGAAGCGCTGACGGAATTCGGTCGCAACGCGCGCCACCTCAACGACCGCCTCCGGGTCGTCGCCGTTGACATGGAGGATCGGCGCCTGCACGCCCTTGGCGATGTCGGAGGGATACGGGCTAGAGCGGGCGAAAGCCGGGCTCGTGGTGAAGCCGATTTGGTTGTTGACGATAATGTGGATGGTGCCGCCAGTACGGAAACCGCGCAGCTCCGACAGTTCCAGCGACTCGGCGACGACGCCCTGACCGGCGAAGGCGGCGTCGCCATGCATCAGGATGCCGACGACCTCCTTGCGTTCACTGTCGCCATGCTGGCGCTGTTTCGCGCGCACCTTGCCGAGCACGACAGGGTTCACCGCTTCCAGATGCGACGGGTTGGCGGCGAGCGATAGATGCACGTTGCGACCTCCGATGTCGCGGTCGGTGGAGGTGCCGAGATGGTATTTGACATCGCCCGAGCCCTGGACGTGCTCGGGGTTGGCGGCATTGCCCTGGAACTCGGAGAAGATCGCCGCGTAAGGCTTGCGCATGAAATTGGCGAGCACGTTGAGCCGGCCGCGATGCGGCATGCCGACAACGAACTCGCGGATCCCCAACTCGGCGCCGCAGCGCAGGATGGCCTCGAGCGCCGGCATCAGCGACTCGGCGCCTTCGATGCCGAAACGCTTGGTCCCGGTATAGCGCCGGTCGAGAAACCGCTCGAAGGTCTCGGCCTCGGTCAGGACCCGCAGGATTTCCTTCTTTGCTGCGCTGGTCAGGCTCGGGCGCCCGGTTTGCCCCTTGGCGCGATGCTCGAATTTCTGCTGGATCCATTGGCGCTCTTCCAGCACCTGGATATGCATGTACTCGACGCCGATATGGCCGCAATAGGTCTCGCGCAGGATCGCGAGGATCTCGCGCAGCGCGGCGCGTTCGCGGCCGAGATTGTTGATGAAGATCTCGCGGTCGAGATCGGCCTCGGTGAAGCCGTAGGTGCGGTAATCGAGCTCGGGAGGGTGGCCGCGCTGTTCGAGGCCGAGCGGGTCGAGATCGGCCAGGAGATGGCCGCGCACCCGGTAGGCGCGTATCAGCTGAAGGGCGCGGATCGATGCGGTCGCCGCCTCCTGGACGGCTTCTGCCGACACCGGCTGGGCGGGAGCCGCACCACCCGGCTCGGGCCCGGCGAGCGGCGGCAATGGCCGCGCCCACGGCGGCCCGGCACGCTCGGCTCTTACCGAGGCCGCGTCATCGCCAAACTCCGCAAAGAACGCGCGCCAGCTGTCGTCCACCGCACTCGGGTCTTCAAGATAGCGGCTATACAGCTCGGCGATGAACTCGGCATTGGCGCCCGACAGAAACGTGGCGCCGTTCAAGCGGTCCATGGTTCGAGAAACAACCCTCATTCAGCGCGATACCGTCGAGGGAAGCAACTCGCGGTAACGGGCAAGCTGGGACAACCGAATCGGAAAGGCATAGCCGTTACTGGTAGCCAACCGGTTGATTTCGTCGTAGGCCGCAGGGGATGCCCAGGGCGTAACAACTATTTCCGTCACGAGCGTCTGCAGGTCCACTCCCCGCCTTTGGCCCTGCAATACCCGTTCCGGCGGAGGGGTGAGCGGGCGTGAGTGCGCTTGATTCGCAATATCGAAATGCCGATTAATCCCTGCAAGAGGGTCCATGATCCACAACATCGCGCGAACTTCTTGTTCGGCTGCATAATCCACGCGCTTGGTCGTGATAAATCGGAACAGATTGAAGCCTGTGAGGTGCTCCGCACCGTAGCGGACCAGCCCCAGAAATGCGCGATCGTCCATTGCATCGAGCGCCGACTTCAGAAGCGAATACCGGGAGCAAATAGCTACTCCACCTTCACCGTATTCCTTCCACATTTTGTAGGTTTCATCGCGAAAGAGCTGCCAGCAGCTAATGTAGAAGCTCTCGCGAAACTGCGCGATGGAGCCAATCTGATGATTGAGTTGCTGTCGGTCACGTAGAACGAGTGGATTCAACCCCAAGAGCGCGGGCAGGTATTCCTCGGGTGGCAATCCTTCGCGCTCATCGTTGGAGAACAGATCAGCCCGGCAGAAGTACAATTCGCCGGTCTCGATCAAATTTTGGAACTTAGCCATGCTTATGAACCGCCAAATGACGGCGTCTTGATTTTCCGGCTCAAGCTGATCGGGATACGTTTCGATGGTCATCTAAAATAGCTGCGAAGCTGCCCGCTCCTTACCCTTGCAGCACGTGCTTCATCGTCGTGCCGATCGCGGCTGGCGATTCGCAGACCGTGATCCCGGCGCTTCTGAGCGCCTCCATCTTGTCGCCGGCCGTGCCCTTGCCGCCTGATATGATCGCGCCGGCATGCCCCATCCGCCGCCCCGGCGGCGCAGCGGCGCCGGCAATGAAACCGACCATCGGCTTTTTGCGGCGCGAGGATTTTATCAGCGCGGCGCCTTCCTCCTCGGCGGTGCCGCCGATCTCGCCAATCATCACGATCGCCTCGGTCTCGTCGTCGGCGAGAAACATCTCCAATACGTCAATAAAATCGAGCCCGTGAATCGGATCGCCGCCGACGCCGACGCAGCTCGATTGGCCGAGCCCGGCGGCGGTCGTCTGCGCCACCGCCTCGTAGGTCAAGGTGCCCGAGCGCGAGACGATGCCGACGCGGCCTCTGCGATGAATGTGGCCGGGCATGATGCCAATCTTGCATTCGTCGGGAGTGATGACCCCCGGGCAGTTCGGCCCGATCAGCGTACTCTTCGAGCCGTCGAGCGCGCGTTTCACCCGCACCATGTCGAGGACCGGGATACCCTCGGTGATGCACACCACCAGCTCGATGCCCGCATCTACCGCTTCGAGAATCGCATCGGCGGCGAAGGGCGGCGGCACATAGATCACGGTCGCGGTGGCGCCTGTTTTGGCACGCGCCTCGTGCACCGTGTCGAACACCGGCAGGTCGAGATGCTTGGTGCCGCCCTTTCCCGGGGTCACGCCGCCGACCATTTTTGTGCCGTAGGCGATCGCCTGCTCGGAATGGAAGGTACCCTGCGAGCCGGTAAAGCCCTGACAAATCACCGTGGTGCTGGCATCGACGATGATCGACATCAAGCCGCCTCCCGGATCGCGTCGACGACCTTCTTCGCGGCGTCCTCGAACCCCTCGGCGGCGATCAAAGGCAGCCCGGATTGGCTCAGGATGCGGCGGCCCAATTCGACATTGGTGCCTTCGAGGCGGACCACCAGCGGCACATGCAAATTGACCTCGCGCGCGGCGGAGACGATGCCCTCGGCGATCACGTCGCAGCGCATGATGCCGCCGAAGATGTTGACGAGGATCGCCTCGACGTTGGGGTCGGAGAGGATCAGCTTGAACGCGATCGTCACCCGCTCCTTCGTCGCGCCGCCACCGACATCGAGAAAATTCGCCGGGTTGCCGCCGAACAGCTTGATGATGTCCATCGTCGCCATGGCGAGTCCGGCGCCGTTGACCATGCAGCCGATATTGCCGTCGAGCTTGACGTAATTGAGCGCGTGCTTGCCGGCTTCGAGCTCGATCGGGTCTTCCTCGTCCTCGTCGCGCAACGCCTCGACATCGGGATGGCGAAACAGGGCGTTGTCGTCGAAGCCGAACTTGGCGTCGAGCGCGAGCAGGTCGCCCTCGGCGGTCAGCACCAATGGGTTGATTTCGACGAGCGAGGCATCAAGCTCAGTAAAGGCGCGATAGAGCGCGGCGACGAATTCGACCAGCTTGCCAATTTGTGGCGCCGAGAGGCCAAAGACAAAGCCTAGCCGGCGCGCGTAGAACGGCGACAAGCCGGCGGCCGGGTCGATCGCCTCCTTGACGATCTTCTCCGGTGCACGCTCCGCCAATTCCTCGATTTCCATGCCGCCCTCAGCGGCGCCGATGATCGTAATCCGGCCGCTGCCCCGATCGATCGACAGCGCTAAATAAAGCTCGCGTGCGATGTTCGACGCGGCCTCGACGTACACCCGCTTGACGACCCGCCCCTCGGGGCCGGTCTGGTGCGTGACCAGGGTCTTGCCGATCAGTTCACGCGCGGCGGTACCGACCTCGTCTTCCGAACGCACCAGCTTGACCCCGCCCGCCTTGCCGCGGCCGCCGGCATGGATCTGCGCTTTGACCGCCCAGCGCTCGCCGCCGAGCCGGCTCGCCACCTCGACCGCTTCCGCCGCGGTATAGGCGACGCCGCCCGGCGGGACCGCTACGCCGAATTTCGCCAACAGCTGCTTTGCCTGATATTCGTGGATGTTCATCTATCGGTTCGCGCTCGAAGGACGGCGACACGCCGGCCCCGCCCCCCTGAACGGAGCGAGCTATAGATAGGGTCCGCGCGGCGCGACGCCAATCGGCAACAATCGCGCGGCAGAAGCGCGCCTGGAGAGCGCTGGACAGCGCCCGGCGGCCGACCCATCCTGCGCCCATGGCCGATGATGCTGAGCTGGTGGTCGCGGGCGGCGGTTTGGTGGGCATGCTGCTAGGTGTCGCCTGCGCCGGCGCCGACCTCGACGTCGCCATCATCGACCGCCAGGACCCCGCGGCGATGCTGGATGAGAGGTTTGACGGCCGCACTTCCGCAATCGCCTACGGCTCGCGCCTGGTGTTCGATGGGATCGGCTTGTGGCCACGGATCGCCGCCGAGGCCGAGCCGATCCGCGAGATCCGCGTCGCCGACGACGAATCGCCGTTTTTCCTGCATTATGATCGACGCGAGTTGGGCCCAGGACCCGACGGCGACACCCCGCTCGGCTACATCGTCGAGAACCGGGTGCTGCGCCGGGCACTGTTCCAGTGCGCTCAGGCGCTGCCAAACCTGCGGCTCCTCGCGCCGCGATGGCTCGCCGCAACGGAACCGAGCCCGACCGGGACCGTGGCGGTGCTGGCCGACGGCGAGCGTCTCAGAGCCCGGCTCGTTGCCGCGGCCGACGGCAAGGATTCGCCGTTGCGCCGGGAAGCCGGCATCCGCGCCGTGGAATGGCGCTACCGCCAGACCGGCATTGTTACGACGGCCGCACACGCGCGGCCGCACGCCGGAATCGCGGTCGAGCATTTCCTGCCGGCGGGGCCGTTCGCGATCCTGCCGATGACCGAAGATCGGTCGTCGATCGTGTGGACCGAAGACGCCGAGCTGGCGCCGCGCATATTGGAATTGCCGGAGCCGGAATTCGCGGCCGAGTTGAAGGCGCGCTTCGGCGGTTTTCTCGGCGATATCGAGCCGATCGGGCCGCGCTGGGCCTACCCGCTGGCCCTGATGCAGGCCGAGCGCTATGTCGCCCGCCGGCTCGTGCTGGTCGGCGAGGCGGCGCATGTGATCCACCCGATCGCCGGGCAGGGGCTTAACATCGGTATCCGCGACGTCGCGGCACTCGCCGAGCTACTGGTCGATACGCGCCGGCTCGGCCTCGACATCGGCGAGGATTCGGTCGTGGTGCAATACCAGCGCTGGCGTCGCGCCGACGCGCTATCGCTCGCAGCCGTAACCGACGGCCTCAACCGCGTGTTCTCGAACACGATAAAGCCGATCCAGGCGGCCCGCGATGTAGGGCTGTCGATCGTCAACCAGCTGCCGCCCTTGAAGCGGCTGTTGATGCGGCATGCGATGGGCATCCTCGGCGAGCGCCCGCGCCTCGCCCGCGGCCTGCCGCTGTAGGCCCGCGATGCTTGCGATTCTGCGCTTGAGCCTTCTTGCGCTGCTGCTTTGGCCGTTCGCCGCGGCTGCGGAAGAGCCGGTGCTGCATGTCTACAACTGGTCGGACTACATCGCGCCCGACACGATCGCCAATTTCGAGAAGGAAACGGGCATCGCCGTCACCTACGATGTCTATGACGGCAACGAGGTGCTCGAAGCCAAATTGCTCGCCGGCCATTCCGGCTACGACATCGTCGTGCCGTCGGCGAGCCCGTTCATGGCGCGGCAAATCAAGGCAGGCGCCTACCGGATGCTCGACAAATCGAAGCTGCCGACCTGGAAGAACCTCGACCCGCAGCTGCTGGCATTGGCCGCGACCGCCGATGCCGGCAACGCACATGGCGTCCCCTACCTCTGGAGCGTCACCGGGATCGGCTACAACGTCGCGATGCTCGATCGCGCCCTCGGGCCGGACGTTCCGCGCGACCGCCTCGCACTGCTGTTCGATCCGGCGCTGGCGGAGAAGCTTTCCGGCTGCGGCATTGGCCTGCTCGACACGCCGCAGGAGGTGTTTCCGGCGGCGCTCGCCTATCTCGGGCTCGACCCGAAGAGCCGCGACCTCGACGATCTCGACCGCGCCGCCGAGTTGATCCAGCGGATCCGGCCCTATGTCCGCAAGTTCCACTCCTCGCAATACATCAACGATCTGGCGACCGGCGATCTGTGCATCGCGCTCGGCTATTCGGGCGATGTGATCCAGGCGCGCAACCGCGCGAGCGAGGCCGAGAGCGGCGTCGACATCGCCTTCCGGGTGCCGCGTGAGGGCGCGCAGATGTCGATCGACATGTTCGGCATTCCGGCCGACGCGCCGCATCCAGACAACGCGTTGCAGTTCATCAATTACATCCTGCAGCCCGAAATCATCGCCGCGGTCAGCAACGCTGTCTCCTACCCGAACCCGAACCTCGCCGCGACGGCTTACGTGAAGCCGGAAATCCGCGACGATCGCGGCATCTACCCGCCGGAATCGGTGCGCCGGCTGCTCTACATCGACCTGCCGGCGCCGCGCGCCTATGAGCGCATCCGCACCCGCCTGTGGAGCCGGTGCAAATCCGGCTGCTGAGCGGGATGGCGCTGCTCGACATCATCGACGCGGAGAAGCGGTTCGGCGCGGTTACGGCGGTAGACCGGGTGTCGCTCTCGGTCGAGCGCGGCGAGTTTTTCGCCCTGCTCGGCCCGTCCGGCTGCGGCAAGACTACATTATTGCGCCTGATCGCCGGCTTCGACGCACCCGACACCGGCCGCATCGTTATCGACGGGGCCGACGTTACCGCGATTCCACCCTATGCGCGGCCGGTCAACATGATGTTCCAGTCCTATGCGCTGTTCTCGCATCTCGATGTCGCCGGCAACATCGCCTTCGGGCTTCGGCAGGAGGGAATGGAACGGCGCCGGCGTGAGGCGCGGATCACGGAGATGCTTGCGCTGGTACAGATGTCGGGTTTTGAGCGCCGGAGGCCGCATGAATTGTCCGGCGGGCAGAAACAGCGGGTCGCGCTGGCCCGGGCCTTGGCGAAAATGCCGAAATTGCTGCTCCTCGACGAGCCTTTGGCCGCGCTCGACCGCAAATTGCGCGAGGAGACGCGGTTGGAGCTGTCCGGCATCCAACGGCGGGTCGGCACGACTTTTCTGGTCGTCACCCATGACCAGGAAGAGGCGCTCGGCATGGCTTCGCGAATTGCCGTGATGCGGGAAGGCTGCCTCGCCCAGATCGGCACGCCATCGGAGATATACGAGCGGCCAAATTCGCGCTTTGTCGCCGATTTCGTCGGCGCGGTGAACCTGTTCGAGGGCGAGACGGTAGCGGGCCTGACCAAGGGCAGCGCCTTGGCGATCCGGCCGGAAAAGCTGCGCCTAGCGGGAGAGCGCCCCGACGGCCTCGCGCTCGCTGCGACTATCGTCTCGATTGACTACCAAGGCGGGCAGTCGACCGTTCACCTCGAAACGAGCGCAGGCCGGAGATTACGGGCCAATTTGCCGAGCGCCGCAGCGCACAGCTTTGCCCGCGGTCAAGCCGTGTGGGCCAGCTGGTCGCCGGACGACGCGGTGACGCTGACCCGATGATTGGCATCGGCGGGTGGCTCAGGCGCGGGCTGATCGGCTTGCCGTTCGCATGGCTGGCGCTGTTTTTTCTGCTGCCGCTGGCGATCGTCGTCGGCATCAGCTTCGCCGAAAGCGCCGATTCCATCCCGCCCTACACCGCGCTGCTCGCACGCTCTCCAGCGGGGCTGGAGACTCATGCCACATTGATGAACTACCGCGAGCTGGCGCAGGGCTGCCTGCGCGCCTACGGCAATTCGCTCGGCTTTGCCGCGTTGGCAACAGTTCTGTGCCTGCTGATCGGCTACCCGGTCGCCTTCGCGATCTCCCGCGCGCCCGGCGTCTGGCGGCAGCTCTTGCTGTTTTTCGTGATGCTGCCGTTCTGGACCAGCTTTCTGATCCGGGTCTACGCCTGGATCGCGATTCTGCAGCCGAGCGGTCTGCTCAACCGAATCCTGCTCGCAACCGGCGTGATCGATGCCCCGCTGCCATTGCTCTACAACGGTTTCGCGGTCGAGCTTGGCCTCGTCTATTCCTACCTGCCGTTCATGATCCTGCCGCTTTACGGCAGCCTGTCGCGATTGGACGAAAATCTCGTCGAAGCCGCTGCCGATCTTGGCGCCTGGCCGTGGCGCGTTTTCGTGCAAGTGATCCTGCCGCTGACCCTGCCCGGGATCGCCGCCGGCGCGCTGCTCGTGTTCATCCCGGCGGTCGGCGAATTCGTGATCCCTGATCTGCTGGGGGGCCCGGGCACCGTCATGGTGGGCAAACTGCTGTGGCAGGAGTTCTTCGACAACGTCGACTGGCCGGCCGCGGCGGCGATTGCTGTTGTCCTGGTGCTCGTGCTGACCCTGCCTCTGCTCCTCGCGCAGCGCTTTGTCGAAGGCGAGGAACCGACATGACGGCGGGACGCGGCACGAGGGCTTTTCGCCTTGCCGCGCTCCTCGCTGGATTCGGTTTTCTGTACCTGCCGATCGCGGTGCTCGTCGCCTATTCGTTCAACGCCTCTCGGCTGGTCACGGTCTGGGTCGGATTCTCGATTCGCTGGTACCAGGCATTGATCGAGGATGACAAATTCGGCGCGGCGGCGCTGACCAGCCTGGAAATCGGCACCATGGCCGCCAGCATTGCCCTCGTCTTGGGCACTTGCGCCGGCTTCGCGATGAGCCGGTTTCGCCGCTTTCGCGGGCGGCTCCTGTTCGGCTTCATGCTGATGGCTCCCTTGGTCGTGCCCGAGGTGATCCTCGGCCTGTCGCTGCTGTTGCTGTTCGTGGCGATGCAAAGCTGGATCGGCTGGCCTACCAGCAGAGGCATCGTCACGGTGACGATCGCGCATGCAACCTTCGGCGCCTGCTTCGTCGCGGTGCTGGTACGCGCGCAGCTCGCCGGCTTCGACCGCAGCCTAGAGGAAGCTGCGCTCGATCTGGGCGCCCGGCCATGGACCGTGCTGTGGTGGATCACCCTGCCGGGGATCAGCCCGGCTTTGGTCTCGGGCTGGCTGTTGGCTTTCACGCTGTCGCTGGACGATCTGGTCGTCGCCAGCTTTGTCTCCGGGCCGTCGGCAACGACCCTGCCGATGGCGGTCTAATCGAGCGTGCGCATCGGGGTGACGCCGGAAATCAACGCCCTGGCAACAGTATTTCTCGCCGTCGTCTTCGTCATGGTGGCGCTCGCCGCGAGCTTGATCCCCCGCCAGGAGCGTCGCCGCCTCGGCGTCCACTCCTGAGCGTGCGGCGCGGGAACTCTGGTATACTTAGGGTTCCGGAGAGAAGATCGGCGCGATCGGTGGAAACCCGCGTGGCAGAAGGCGCAGTCGTCGAGCGCAAACTCGCCGCCATCCTGGCGGCGGATGTCGCGGGCTATTCCAGCCTAATGGGACGCGACGAAGTCGGCACCTTGCGGGTGCTGACGGACTACCGCGCCATTCTCGCACGCCTGATCACGGCGCATCGCGGACGCATCTTCACCACCGCCGGCGACAGCGTTACCGCGGAATTCGCCAGCGCGGTCGACGCGCTGTCCTGCGCGCTGGCGGTGCAGGCGGCGATCGCCGAGGCGAACGCCACCCGACCCAAGCTCGAACAGATGCAGTTCCGCATCGGCCTGCATCTGGGCGACATCATCGTCCAGGACGGCGACCTGTTCGGCGACGGCGTCAATATTGCCGCCCGGCTGCAGGCGTTGGCCGCGCCGGGCGGGATCTGCAGTTCCGGTGCGCTGCGGGAACAGATCGGCCCCAATCTGGCGGTAAGCTTCACCGATCTCGGCGAGCAGCAGGTTAAGAACATTACCCGCCCGGTGCATGCCTACGCCGTAACGGAGGGCGGCGGCACGAGCGCGCAAATGCCTGTGTGGCGCTCGCGCTGGCGTTTTTTTGTCGGCGCGGCCGTGATCGTGGTCCTCTTCGCAGCCGGACTCGCCGCCTGGCGGCTGGCGCCGATCCGTGACAGCGCAGCCGTTACGGAAGCCCCGTCCGCGGCGGCACCCACCTCGGCCGCGCCGGCGCCGCGCCTGTCGATCGTCGTGCTACCCTTTGCCAATCTCAGCAACGACCCCAGCCAACAATACTTCGCGGACGGCATTACCGAGGATCTGACAACCGATCTCTCGCGAATTTCCGGCAGCTTCGTCATCTCCCGCAACACCGCGTTCCAATACGGCGGCAAGGCGGTCGATGCCAGGCAGATCGGCCGCAAGCTCGGGGTGCGCTATGTGCTCGAAGGCAGCGTACAGCACGCGGGAACACAGGCGCGGGTCAACGTTCAGCTGATCGACGCCGAGACCGATGCCAATCTCTGGGCCGACCGCTTCGACCGCGACGCCGGCGATCTTCTGGCGTTAGAGAATGAGATAACCGGGCGCATCGCGCGCGCCGTACAGGCCCAGCTCTACATTGCCGAGGGCAACCGTCAGACCGACAAACCGGACGCGCTCGATTTCGTCATGCGTGGCCGCGCCGAGCTGTCGAAGACAGTCTCGAAAACCACCCGCGACGCCGCGGTCGGGTATTTCGAACAGGCGCTGGCCCTCGATCCAGCCTCTATCGAAGCGCAGATCTGGCTCGCCAACGGGCTGGTTAGCCGGGTCATCGACGAGACCACCGATGATCCTGCCGCAGATATGACCCACGCCGAGAGTTTGATCTCGCAAGCATTGCAGAGCGCCCCGAACAACGCGATGGCGCATCACACGCGCGGGCAGATGCTACGGGCACGCCGGCTCTGCGACGACGCCATCCCCGAATATCAAGCGGCAATCGCGCTCGACCCCAACCTGCCGCATGCTTATGCTTGGCAGGCCGACTGCAAGCTGAGAACGGGGTCGATCGCCGGCGTGATCGCGCTGCTTGACCGTGCGATCCAGCTCAGCCCGCAGGATCCCTCGATCGCGCCTTGGTATTGGCGGATCGGCATGGTGCACGTCTATAGGCGCGAGCCCGACCAGGCGATCTCATGGCTTGAAAAAGCGCAAGCCGCCTATGTCACGCGCGGCCCGTCCGCCGGTTATCAGGTGCATGGCTGGCTCGCCGCCGCCTATGCGTTGAAGGGCGATCCGGATCGTGCCAGAGCGGAATTGAACGAGGCTTGGAAATACCCGTTCTACCGAACCGTGGCTTCGATCAAGGCCGACCCAGCCTATTCCGAGCCGCGCGTCGCAGTGCTCGCCGAACCGACCTTCATCGCGGGATTGCGGGCTGCCGGAATGCCGGACAATTAGACGCGGCCGCCCAAGTCGCCGGCGGCCGCCGTCGCTCAGGATCAATAATTCGGCCGGCAATGGCCGGGGACCCAGCGGCCCCAGCGGTCCCAATGCGGCGGAACCCAGTGGAAGCCCCAGCCGCAACCGGCATAAGCAGCCGGCGCCGGGTAGTATGGCGCCGGCGGTGCGTAATAGTAGCCAGGGAACGGAACACCGATGTCGACAAAGACGCGCGCATCGGCAGGCGCGGTCGGCAGGGTCAGAGCACCGAAGCAAAGCGCCGCAACCGCCGCCAGGCCGAGCCGCCGCAACCAACGGTTCCTCGCAAGGACGGACATCGCAAACCTCAGTTGTTAGCAACGCTGACTTTTATGCAGCGACATCGCGCTCTGGGCGTGGCAATTCCGTGGTTATTCCACGGCAACGGGAACTCGCCGCTATGGTCGGGCCGGCCAGGCCGGCTCGTTATAGCCGAGCGGCACCGACGGACGCGCCCAGTAGGGCGGCGTTTCCGACAGCTGGACCGTGGGCTTCAAGTGCTTAAGCCGCCCCACCGGCGTGTTGGTCTCCATTGACCAGCGCTGCAGCTCTTCCGGCGAAAACTCTTTCGGCACGTCCTTAAGCTCGGCCTCCGGCACCTCGCCGCGCCCGACCAGCCAGCGCCCAGTCTGCGCCAACGAGATCCGCACCAGCCAGCTGCCACCCTCGCGGGCACGCCGCGCCAGCGCCACCATCGCCCCGAACGCCATTAGATAGCCGGTCAGATAGTCGATCGCCGACACCGGATAGAATTGCGGGCCGGGTGCGGTGCCGGGGAACAGTTCGCCCTGGCGGCTGGTAATGCCGCTGACGTTCTGCACCACGGTGTCGAAGCCGCGCCGCGCCGCCCACGGGCCGACATGGCTGAACGCACAAAGCGAGACGTAGACGAGGCCGGGCCGCAGTTTCGACAGCTCTTCGGGCGACAGGCCGCGATTGCCGAGCGTGCCTGGCCGGTAGCCCTGCGAGAACACATCGGCCTCGCGCACCAGGCCTTTCAGGATGTCGAGGTCTCTGGGCTGGCGCAGGTCTAGATGCGCCGACAGCTTGCCGTGGCCGGTGTCGAATTCCTGGTAGCCGATATTGGGCAGGTGCGCGCCGGTGATCTTCAACACATCGGCGCCATGCTCAGCCAAGGTACGGGCGCAGGTCGGCCCGGCCAGCACACGGGTCAAATCGAGCACGCGAATGCCGGAGAGCGGGCGGTCGCCTTCAGGCAGCTTCTCGAGCGGCGCATCGCCGATCTTCAGGATCTCCATCAGCGGCAGCGAGGCGATCGCCGCCGCCTGCGGGTGCTGGGCCCATTCGGCCATGCTGCGCACCATGCCGCCGGCGCCGCCCGCGGCGAGGATTGCCTCTTCGAGCTCCAAGGCGTCCCATTTCGCCACTGCCTGGCGCACGGCGTCCTTGTCCTCCGGAACGCCGAGCACTTTCAGTGCGGCGGCCCGATGGTTGGGAAAATTGGCATGGACATAGCTCCAGCGGCCATTCTTGGCCGGGTACATGCCCATCACCGGGTTGCGCTCGTGCGAGACCTCGCTCTTCTCCATCTTCAGGTAATGGCCGCTACGCAGCGAGGCGGTGGCCTGCCGCAAATCGACCGCGACCTGCTGGCGCTTTCCGGTGCGGATCTCCCACAGATCGGATGCGGCGAGCCCGGTCGCGGCGAGGGCAGCCGCCGCGGTCTCGCCAATGCGGAACGGTGTCGGCAGCGCCGGGTCCGTGCCGCCGGTGACCTCGACCGTGCGGGCGCGGTCGGGGTCCAGGTCGGCGACCGACAGAATGGTGCGCAGGGCGTCGTGAGCAGCCATGACCTTGACCTCCCTCCGAATGGGGGCCGCTGCACGAAGCGGCGCCATCGCCAATCATGGCTCGGAACCAGGCGCGAGGGAACGGCGATGGCGAGTAGGCATGCCGGCCATGTCGGAGCAGGGCATTTGGTTGGCGCGAAATATGCTGTGCTCGGAATAGCAGGGGATGCTAGAAGTATCTCTTGTCTATAATAGACGCTGGACACTATACCCTCCGCCCCCAGGAAGGTGCTTGGCATGAGGAAAGCTGCGATAACCGCGACGACGGCTCTCGCCGTCGCGGTGGTAGGAGCAGGTTTGTATCTAGTCCGGAACCCCGCGCCGGCGGCGGAGGCCCCGGCGCCACCGCCGGTCAGCGCCGGCATCCCGGTGATCGCCGGCAGCGTCTCCGTTGCCGACGTCCCGGTGCTGCTGAACGGCGTCGGCACGGTTCAGGCCTATAACATGGTTACCATCAAGAGCCGGGTCGACGGACAGATCGTCAACGTGGCCTTTGATGAGGGCCAGGAAGTAAAGGCCGGAGCGCTGCTGATCCAGCTCGACCCTCGCGCCTACAAGGCGGCGCTCGATCAGGCCGTCGCCAACCAAGAGAAAGACCAGGCCAATCTCGTCAACGCCCAGGTCAACCTCGCGCGCGACGCGCAAATCGTCAACGCGAACCTTGCGGTCTCCCGGCAGCAATTCGACAACGACAAGGCCACCGCTGCGGCGGACCAGGCCATCGTCGACAGCGATAAGGCGCAGGTCGAAGCGGCGAAGGTCAATCTCGACTACACGACGATCACCTCGCCGATCAACGGCCGCCTCGGCGCGAGGCTCGTCGACACCGGCAATATCGTGCATGCGACCGATATAACGGGGCTGGTCACGATCGCGCAACTTCAGCCGATCTTCGTCAGCTTCACGCTGCCGCAGGACACGGCTCATAAGATCCGCGAAGAGCAGGCAAAGAAGCCGCTCGAGGTCCGGACCTATGGCGACGACGACAAGACCCTGCTCTCCACCGGTACGCTGACGCTGATCGACAATTCGATCGATCAGACAACCGGCACGATCCACCTGAAGGCGACCTTCGACAACGCCGACGAGCGACTTTGGCCGGGTGAGTTCGTCAATGTCCGGCTTGTTCTCGGTACCCGTCGTGGCGTCGCCACCGTGCCGGACCAGACCGTGCAAGTGGGCCCGCATGGGCAGTACGTTTATGTCATCAATGCCGAAGACAAGGCCGAGCGTCGCTCGGTCGAGGTCGCCGCCGTGCAGGATGGGATTGCGGTGATCACCAAGGGGCTGAGCCCGGGCGAGCGGGTCGTTATCGACGGGCAATATCGCCTGACCGAGGGCGCTCGCGTCGCTCCCTCGCCGGCACAGCCGGCCCCAGCCGGCTGATCGTCGTCGCGACCGCCTGCGACCGCCACTCCATGCTTCGCTGAGCCAAGCGCGATGAGCATATCCGAGCCGTTTATCCGGCGGCCCATCGCAACCTCGCTGTTGATGCTGGGCATTCTCGTGTTCGGTTTCGGCGCCTATGGGCTGTTGCCGGTCGCGGCGCTGCCCAAGGTGGACTTTCCGACTATCGTCGTATCGGTCAACTACCCCGGGGCGAGCCCCGACACGATGGCCTCGGCGGTGGCCACGCCGCTGGAGCAGCAGTTCGCGGCGATCCCCTCGCTTGCCCAGATGACCTCGACGAGCGGCATCGGCTCGATGTCGGTCACCTTGCAGTTCGACCTCGAGCGCAATATCGACGCCGCCGCTCAGGACGTGCAGCAGGCAATCAATGCGGCGAGCGGGCTGCTTCCGAGCGACCTGCCCAGCCCGCCGACCTACCGAAAAACCAACCCGGCCGACCGACCGGTCCTGATCTACGCGGTTCATTCGAACGCGATGCCGATCTACCGGGTCGACGACTATGCCTACACGATTCTCGCTCAAAAGCTGTCGACCGTGCCGGGCGTCTCAGAGGCTCGGATCTTTGGTCAGCGTCCCTACGCGGCGCATATCAAGATAAATCCCGGCGCGCTTGCCTCGCGCGGCATTGGCTTCGAGGACGTGCGTAATGCGCTTGTCGGCACCACGCTCGACCGGCCGAAAGGCGTTCTCGAAGGGCCGCACCAGACCTACACGCTCGACACCAACGATCAGCTGTTCACCGCAGCCCAATACAATAACGTCATCATCGCCTATCGCAACGGTGCCCCGGTTCGCGTCAAGGATATTGGCGAGGCGGTCGACTCGGTGCAGAACGAGCGCATCGGTGCGTGGTTCTTCGACGAGCCGGCCGAGGGGCTGGCGATCCAGCGTCAGGCCGGCGCCAACACGATCCAGCTGGTCGACACCATCCAGGAGATGGTGCCGCACATAATGCAGTCGTTCCCGCCGACGCTTCGTGTCGATCTGGTGTCCGACCGCTCGCTGGTGGTGCGCGCGGCGGTGCACGACGTTCAGTTCACGATGATGCTGACCGTCCTGCTCGTCGTCATCGTCATCTTCGTGTTCCTGCGGACATTGTGGGCGACGGTGATCCCGAGCATGGCGGTGCCGATGTCGCTGCTCGCGACCTTCGCGGTGATGTATGTAGTCGGCTATAGCCTCGATAACATCTCGCTGATGGCGCTGACGATCTCGATCGGCTTCGTCGTCGACGACGCGATCGTCATGATCGAGAACATCGTCCGCTACATCGAGCAGGGCGACCCACCGTTCGAGGCGGCGCTCAAGGGGGCCGGCCAGATCGGCTTTACGATCATCTCGATCACCTTTTCGCTGATCGCGGTGTTCATCCCGCTGCTGTTCATGGGCGGCATCATCGGCCGGCTGTTTCGTGAGTTTGCGGTTACCACGACCGTCGCCGTGGTCGCGTCGGCATTCATTTCGCTAACGCTGACCCCCATGCTGTGCTCGCTGTTCCTGAAGGGCCATACCGAGGAAAGGCCGCCAGGACGTCTCAATCGTATGTTCGAGCGCGGCTTCGACGCGTTCCTGCGCGGCTACGACAGGGGACTCGTTTTTGTCTTCCGTCATCAGCTCCCGACCCTGCTGTCGACGCTCGTGCTGATCGTCCTGACCGGGTATCTCTATGTGACAATCCCGAAGGGCTTTTTCCCGGAGCAGGACACCGGCTTCATTTTTGGCCAGGCCGACGCGCGCGAGAGCATTTCCTATTACGACATGGCAGAGCTGACGCATCGGATCGTGGATGTCGTGCGTCAGGATCCCGACGTGTCCGGTGTGTTTTCCTTTACCGGCGCCAGCGCCTTCAACCCGACTGAGAACACCGCCCGCGTGTTCATTCAGCTTAAGCCGCATGACCAGCGCACGCAGACTGCAAACCAGATCATCCGGCGTCTGCGGCCGAAAGTGGGTGCGGTGCCAGGGGCCAAGTTCTTTATGCAAGCCGGCCAGGACATCAGCGTCGGCGGACGGCTGAGCCGTACGCTCTATCAATACACGCTGACCGACACCGACAGCGGCGAACTCAACCAATGGGCGCCGATGGTCGAAGCCGAGATGAGGAAGCTGCCCGAGCTCGAAGACGTCGCCTCGGACCAGCAGGTCGCCTCGCCGCACATCGCGATCGAGATCGACCGCGACGCGGCCTCGCGGGTCGGCATTTCGCCGTCGCTGATCGACCAGACCCTTTACGACGCATTCGGGCAGCGGCAGATCACCAACATCTTCACCTCGACCAGCCAATACAAGGTCGTCATCGAGGTGCAGCGCGATTTTCAGAACGATGCAACCGCGCTGTCGAAGGTGTACGTCACCGGGCCCAACGGGGCGCAGGTGCCGGTCAGCAACTTCGCCCATTTCGTCCCAAAGGTCGAACCGCTTTCGGTCAACCATCAGGGCCAGTTCCCGGCGGTGACACTATCGTTCAACCTGGCGCCGGGCTTCGCGATCGGCGAGGCGGTCGAGCGGATCCAGCAGTTGCAGCAGCAGCTCCATCTGCCGCCGACGATCGACAGCGCCTTCCAGGGCACCGCGCAGGCCTTCCGGGACTCACTGTCCTCGACGCCGCTGCTCGTCGCCGCTGCGATCCTCGTCGTCTACATCGTGCTGGGGATGCTCTACGAGAGCTATATCCACCCGATCACGATCCTGTCGGCGCTGCCGTCGGCCGGCGTCGGTGCGCTCCTGGCGCTGATGGTACTGCACTACGATCTGAGCGTAATCGCGCTGATCGGCATCATTTTGCTGATCGGCATCGTCAAGAAGAACGCGATCATGATGATCGATTTCGCGTTGCAGGCCGAGCGCTACGAAGGCAAGGACCCGCAGACGGCGATCCACGAAGCCTGCCTCCTGCGCTTCCGCCCGATCATGATGACGACCTTTGCCGCAATATTCGGTGGCCTGCCGATCGCGATCGGCCAGGGTGCCGGATCAGAACTGCGGCGTCCACTCGGCATCGCCATTGTCGGCGGGCTCCTGGTCTCGCAGTGGCTGACCCTCTACACGACGCCGATCATCTATCTCTATCTCGAGCGGATGTCGCGCTGGCTTGGCCGCACCCACCGGCGGCAATCGCGGCTGGCCAGCGCGTTGAGCGAGGCCCCGCGGCCGGCGATCGCGGAGGGATCGCATGCGGACGGCGAATGATCGCGTTTTCCACTTTTCGTTACTCCATGCGTTAGGGCACCGCCAGTGAGCATTTCCGCACCCTTCATCCGACGGCCGATCGCGACCTCGCTGTTGATGCTCGGCGTCCTCGTCTTCGGCATTGTCGCCTACGAGCTGCTGCCGGTAGCGGCCTTGCCGAATGTCGATTTCCCGACCATCACCGTCACGGTGCAATATCCCGGCGCCTCGCCGGACACGATGGCATCGTCGGTGGCCACCCCGCTGGAGCAGCAATTCGCGGCGATTCCCAGCCTCGATCAGATGACCTCGTTCAGCGGCATCGGGGTTTCCGTGATCACGATGCAATTCGCCCTCGAACGCAACATCGACGGCGCGGCTCAGGATGTGCAGCAGGCGATAAACGCCGCCGCAGGGTTGCTGCCGAAGGATCTGCCGACTCCGCCAACCTACAAGAAGACCAACCCCGCCGATTTTCCGGTGTTGATCTACGGCGTCCACTCCGATTCGCTGCCGGTCTACCGCATCGACGACTACGCCTACGTGATCCTGGCGCAGAAGATGTCGACCGTGCCGGGTGTCGGTCAGGTCGGGGTCTTCGGCCAGAAGCAATACGCGGTGCGGGTGCAGGTCGATCCGGCCGCCCTGGCCAATCGCGGCCTCAGCCTCGAAGATGTCCGCAACGCGATCGCCTTGGCTAGCGTCGATCGGCCCAAGGGCAATATCGAAAACAGCTACCAATCGGTCACGCTCGACACCAACGACCAGATGTTTGACGCCGCCGCGTTCAAAAAGCTGATCGTTGCCTATCGCGGCGGCGCCGCGGTGCGACTCAAAGATGTCGCGACCGTCACCGACTCGGTGCAGAACGACCGGATCGGCGCCTGGTTTGGACAAACCCCAGCCGAAGGAATCTCGATCCAACGCGCGCCGGGCGCCAATACGATCCAGGTGGTCGATCGGATCAAGGGGATGTTGCCGCAGCTGATGGAGTCGATCCCGCCCGGCGTGCATGTTGACCTGATTTCTGACCGTTCGCTGGTGGTACGCACCGCGGTCCGCGACGTGCAGTTCACGATGATGCTGACGATCGCGCTGGTCGTGATGGTGATCTTCACCTTCCTGCGGACGCTGTGGGCAACGGTGATTCCGAGCGTGGCCGTGCCGCTGTCGCTGTTGGCGACCTTCGCGGTCATGTATGGGCTGGGATACAGTCTCGACAACATCTCGCTGATGGCTCTGACGATCTCGGTCGGCTTCATCGTCGATGATGCGATCGTGATGATCGAGAACATCGTTCGCTACCTCGAACAGGGCGATCGGCCCTTCGAGGCAGCGCTGAAGGGCGCCGGTCAAATAGGCTTCACGATCATCTCGATCACCGTCTCGCTGATAGCGGTGTTCATTCCCCTATTTCTAATGGGCGGCATTATCGGCCGGCTGTTCCGCGAGTTCGCGATGACGGTGTCGGTCGCGGTGATTGCCTCGGCGGCGATCTCGCTGACCCTTACTCCGGTGATGTGTTCGCTGTTTCTGAAGAGCCACGGCGAGGAGCATCACGCGAATTGGGCCAATCGTCTGGCCGAGCGCGCCTTCGACGCGTTTCTGCGCGGCTACGACGTCGGTCTCAGATTTGTCCTGCGGCACCAGTTCGGCGCCCTCATCGTCACCTTGGGGCTGATGGTGGGAACCGGCTATCTGTACGTGACCATCCCGAAAGGCTTCTTCCCGCAGCAGGACACCGGGTTCATCTTCGGCCAGGTGCAGGGGCGACAGGATTCTTCATTCGCGAAGATTTCCGAGCTCGCGCATCAGATTGCCGCGATCGTCGCCAAAGACCCGGCGGTGCAGGGCGTCTTCTATCTCGGCGGCACCTATGCCTACAACCCTACCGAGGATGCCGCCCGCATGTTCATGCAGCTGAAGCCGCATGACGAGCGCGACGTAACGGCGCAACAAGTCATCCAGCGGTTGCGCACCCAGGTTAACTCCGTCGAGGGCGCCAAGTTCTTCATGCAGGCGGGGCAGGACATCAATGTCGGCGGCCGATTGACCAAGACTCAGTTCCAGTACACGCTGACCGACACCGACAGCGCCGAACTCAACCATTGGGCGCCGATCCTCGAGGAGGCATTGCGGAAATTGCCGCAATTGGAGGACGTTACGTCGGATCAGGAAGCGGCGGCGCCGCATCTGGCGATCGAAATCGACCGCGACGCCGCCTCGCGGCTGGGTCTTTCGGCGCAGGTGATCGACGACACGCTGTACGATGCGTTCGGACAGCGCCAGGTGGCGACGCTTTACGGCTCGACCAATCAATACAAGGTGGTCGAAGAAGTCGCGCCGCAATACCTGCACGACCCCAATGCGTTGAGCAAGATCTACGTACCCGGCCCGAACGGCGTGCAGGTTCCGCTGAGCAGCTTTGTCCATCAGGTGTCGAAGCTGGAGCCGCTGTCGATCAATCACCAGGGCCAGTTTCCCTCGGTGACCCTGTCGTTCAATCTGCCGCCGCGGGTGGCGCTCGGTCAGGCGGTCGAGGCGATCCAACGGGTCCAGACGGAATTGCGCATGCCGCCCACGGTTCAGGGCTCGTTCCAGGGTGCGGCGCAGGCCTTCCAGGATTCGCTGAAATCGACCCCGATGCTGGTCGCGGCCGCGATTCTCGTCGTCTACATCGTGCTCGGCGTCCTCTACGAAAGCTACATCCACCCGATTACCATTCTCTCGGCCCTTCCGTCGGCCGGCGTCGGCGCGTTGCTGGCGCTGATGGTGCTGCACTACGACCTGACCGTCATCGCCATGATCGGCGTCATCCTCCTTGTCGGCATCGTCAAGAAGAACGCCATCATGATGATCGACTTCGCGTTGCAGGCCGAGCGCTACGAAGGCAAGGACCCGCAGACGGCGATCCATGAGGCGTGCCTGCTGCGCTTCCGACCGATCATGATGACAACGTTCGCCGCGCTGTTCGGCTCGTTGCCGATCGCGCTCGGCGGCGGGGCGGGATCGGAACTGCGCCGGCCGCTCGGTGTGGCGCTGGTGGGCGGGCTGCTCGTTTCACAATGGCTGACCCTGTACACGACCCCGGTCATCTATCTCTATCTCGACCGGCTGAGCCATTGGCTCGGCGCGTCGCGCCGCCGATCGCGGCTGGCCGAGGCGCTGACCGACCGGCCCAGCCCGGCAATGGCGGAGGAAGCCCGTGGCGCCGCCGAATGATACCGCCGCGATGACGGCGTTGATGCACCCGAAGATCGCGGACGGGGCCGCGACCCGCCCCGACCCGGCGGCGCTGCAGCCAAATATCGGGGCGATAATGGCCGATGTCTCGCGTCTGATGCGCCGCCGTTTCGAACGGCGGACGCGGCAGACCGGTCTGCCGATCACGCGCCAGCAGGCGCGCGCCTTGCTCGTCATCGCCCGCGACGAGGGGCTCAGTCAGGCCGCTGTCGCGACGATGCTCGATATCGAGCCGATTGCCCTTGTGCGCCTGCTCGACCGGCTGCACGAGGAGGGGCTGGTAGAGCGGCGGGCGCACGCCACCGACCGGCGGGTGCGCACCCTCTGGCTGACCTCGGTTGCCTGGCAGGTTGTCAACCGCGTGCTCGAGATCAATGCGGAGGTTCGCGAGGAAGCCTGCGCCGGGCTCCCGCGGGCCGCACGCGAGGCGGTGATCCGGGCGCTAAGCCATATGAAGGAAAACCTCATCGCCGGCGAGGAGGCGGAGGCCGCCGCCGCGGAATAGCCGCCCCGACCGGTCCGCGCTTGCCGCGGTTCCGTGATGCGCTGATGATGTCGATCCGCTGGCGCAGAACGGGGACAGGCAATGCGCATCGGCTTTGTCGGGACCGGAACGATGGGGACGCCGATCGCCGGCTGCCTGATCGCGGCAGGCCACGAACTGACCGTTCACGATCGCCGGCGTGAGGCAACCCGCACACTTGAGCAGCAAGGCGCTGCCGTCGCCGAGACGCCGCGCCGCGTCGCCGAAGCGAGCGAGGTCGTCTTCACCTCGTTGCCCGGCCCGAGCGAGGTCGAGGCGGCGGCGCTTGACGCCGAAACCGGCATCATCGCGGGCCTCTCGACGGGCGGCACCTGTATCGACCTGACGACCAATGCGCCGGCCACGACCCGTCGTCTGGCCGAAGCCGCGCGCGAGCGCGGTGTCGCCTTCCTCGACGCGCCGGTCAGCGGTCGCCCGCCTGAGATGACCGTTATGGTCGGCGGCGATCCCGCCGATTTCGCCCGCTGTCGGCCGCTGTTCGAGGCGATTGCCCGCAATGTCTTTCATGTCGGGCCAAGCGGCACCGGCTGTGCCGCCAAGCTGGTGACGCAGTATCTCGGCTACACCAACTTCATCGCCGCCATCGAGGGGATGCTGATCGCCGCCAAAGCCGGGATCGACCTCGAGGTTCTCGCGCAAATCGTGCCGGTCAGCGCCGGCCAGAGCCGCACCTTCGCCAACATTCCCCGCGGCGTGTTCAACCGCAGCTTCAGCGCCGGTGGCACGCTCGACATCGTCGCCAAGGACATGGATCTCGCCTGCGCGCTCGCCCGCGACGTTGCCGCGCCCGCCGCGCTTGGCCCGCTCGCCAGCGATATCTTCAAGCGCGCACAGGCGCAGGGCTGGGGACAGGAAGGCTTTCCGGTCGTCGTCCGCGTGCTGGAGACAATGGCAGGCGTGGAGTTGCGCCATGACTGACCGGGACGACCGCATCGCACGCCTCTTGCTCGTGCAGGATGTCGCCGAGTTCCTCTATCGCGAGGCCGAGCTGTTGGACGAGCGCCGCTACGAGGAATGGCTCGGCCTTCTCGCCGACGACATCCGCTACTGGATGCCGATGCGGCGCAATGTCAAATTCGGCGAGGCCGAACGCGAATTCACCCGTGAGACCACCGACATCAACTGGTTCGACGAGGGCAAGGAGACGCTGACCCGACGGGTCAAGCAGATCCTGACCGGGATTCATTGGGCCGAGGAGCCGGTGTCGCGCATCTCGCACCTCGTCTCGAACGTGCAGGTGATCGAGGCAACGCCATCGGTTGCCGACGCGCAGGAAGTCACCGTCAAATGCCGCTTCCTGATCTACCGCAACCGGGTCGAGACCGAGACCGACATCCTGGTCGGTAAGCGCGAGGACCGGCTGCGCCGGGTCGGCGGGGATTGGCGGATCGCGCGGCGCAAGATCATCCTCGACCAGAATGTGCTCCTAAGCAAAAACCTGACCTTCTTTTTCTAGGCCCACCGAGATTGATTCGCTCCGCTCGCAATGACGCCAAGGGAATAGTCATTGCGAGGAGCGAAGCAACGAAGCAATCTCGACCTGCATAAGGAATTGCCCAGCCGGGAGGCATCGCATGGCGACCGCATCGAGTTCCGGGTATCGTCCCGGGCTCGTCGATCTGAAGAGCGCGGAGATCAGCCGCGAGATCTTTGTCAACGAGGCGATCTACGCCGAGGAACAGGAAAAGATCTTCGCCCGCGCCTGGCTCCTTGTCGGCCATGAGAGCCAGATCCCGAACCCCGGCGATTTTGTGGCCGCCTGCATGGGCGAGGAGTCGGTGATCCTGTGCCGTGACCGTGCCGGCGAGGTTCACGTGTTCCTCAATTCCTGCCGCCATCGCGGCATGAAGGTGTGCCGCTATGACGAGGGCAACACCGCCGTCTTCACCTGCCCGTATCACGGCTGGAGCTATGGCACCGACGGGCGGCTCATCGGCGTGCCGTATTTCCGCGAGGCCTACCACTCCACCTTGGACCGCTCGCAATGGGGCCTCGTCGAGGTGGCGCAGCTGGCGCGCTACAAGGGCTCCGTCTGGGCGACCTGGGACCCCACGGCGCCGCCCTTTCTTGAATATCTCGGCGACTTCACCCGCTTTCTCGACCTGCAGCTCGACGGCTGGGACGGACGCGAGGCCCAGGCCGAGGTGTTGGGCGGCATCGAGAAATGGCTGGTGCCGTGCAACTGGAAATTCCCGGCCGAGAATTTCAGTGGCGACACGTATCACAATATCAGCCACCGCTCGGTCGACCTCGCCGGGATCGGGCCGTCCGGCAGCGGCCGCCGCGATATGGGCGAGCGCAACGTCAGCCGTAAACTGCATGTCTGCATCCCCGATCGCGGGCATCAGACGATCCATTACGTCCTGCCGAAGGACGAGCTGCCGCCGCCGGCCTATCAGAACGCGCCGATCGTCGCCGAATACTTCCGGCATTGCGAAGAGGAGAAGCAGCGGCGGCTCGGCGACATGGCTCGGCTGGTCGGCGCGCCCGGCGAGATCTTTCCCAACACCGCGCTGTTGTCGCGCCAGCCGCGTACCATGGCGGCGTGGCACCCGCGTGGGCCGCATCAGACCGAATGCTGGCGCTGGTTCTTTGTCGACAAGGACGCGCCCTCCGAGGTCAAGGCGTTCCTGCGCGACTATTACATCCGCTATTCCGGCCCGGGCGGCATGACCGAGCAGGACGACATGGAAAACTGGAACTACGCCCATGCCGCCAGCCGCGGCACGATCGCGCGGCGCCATCCCTACAATTACCAGCAGGGGATCGGCACGGCGGTCGCCAATTACGAGTACCAGGGACTGCGCGTCCCCGGCGAGGTCATCGACATCACTGACGTGCAGTCCTCGGAGCAGCCGGCGCGCAATTTCTACCGCCGCTGGGCCGAGTTCATGGAGGCCCCGGACTGGGACGCGCTCGCCACCTGGCGCCGCAATGACCGCGCCGCCGCGGAATGACGGTCGCTACATTAGCGCGGTGCGTCCTTCGAGACGCGCCCGTTGGGCGCTCCTCAGGATGACGTAAGTCTATGGTGATATTTAGAAAGAACGTCATCCTGAGGTGCCTCGCAAAGCGAGGCCTCGAAGGACGCACCGCCGTCGGTCCCAGGCTCCCAGCATGAGCGATCCGGTCAACATCCGTACTCTGGCGCCCGGCACCCGCATCGCGCTCTTGGACGGCGCCGTCGCCGAGGTGGTCTCCAACCCGGCCGACGGCGTGTGGGTTTTCGCGCGTTATATCGAGTCGCCGCGCGACCCCGCCCTGATTGGCCAGGAGGAAATGATCTTCGCCCAGGATGTCGTCCAGGTGCGCTGACCTATGCTCGAACTTAGGCCCGACTGCGAGTATTGCGACAAGGACCTGCCGCCCGACGCGGCCGATGCGCGGATCTGCAGCTACGAGTGCACTTTCTGCGCCGATTGCGTCGAAAACGCGCTGTCGAACGTCTGTCCGAACTGCGGCGGCGGTTTCGCACCGCGCCCGATCCGCCCGCGAACCGAATGGCGCCCCGGCGTCAGCCGCGGCAAGCAGCCCGCCTCGGCGAAGCGCGTCCATCTGAAATGCGACAGGGCCGAGCTTGCTGCTTTCATCGCTCGGGTTCGAGACGTCAGCCCCGATGAGCGCTGACTCCGCCGCCAACTTTGGCAATCCTACTTGACAATACACCAATTAATCCCAATTATCAAGCCAATAATTGTAACAGGCGAACGGAGATGCGCAATTCCCTGTTCGGGACGTTTTTCAGCCATTTCGATGCGCTGAATTCCCTGCTACCGAGGGGCTGGAGGCCCCCAATGCCATGCGACACGCGCCGAGATGCCCCGCTTTCTGCGCTCGCTCAACGCAACAGGGTATACGAAATTCGGCAAAATTCCCTGTTAACAGGGAATTTTGCGCCCGGCGCACGGTAGTGAGGGGCGCCTACTCCACGACGATCCGTGGTGCGGCGCGGCGAGCCGGGGCCTCGCCCGAGACCTTCTCCCAGATCCGCGCCGCGATGTCGCGGAAGGTTCGGGAATAGGGTGAATCGGGCTGCGACACCACGATCGGCCGGCCTTCATCGGAGGTTTCGCGGATCGCCAGGTCGATCGGTATCTCGCCCAAAAAGTCGGTGCCGAGATGCTCGGCCTCGCGGCGGGCGCCGCCATGGCTGAAAATGTCGCTGCGCTCGCCGCAGTGCGGGCACAGGAAGTAGCTCATGTTCTCGATGATGCCGAGCACCGGCACATCGACTTTCTTGAACATATTGAGCCCCTTGCGGGCGTCGATCAGCGCGATGTCCTGCGGCGTCGAGACGATGACCGCGCCGGCGAGCGAGACCTGCTGAGCCATCGTCAATTGCGCATCGCCGGTGCCGGGCGGCATGTCGACGATCATGATGTCGAGCTCGCCCCAATCGACTTCGCGCAGCATCTGCTGCAACGCGCTCATCACCATCGGCCCGCGCCAGATCATCGGTGTGTCCTCGGGCACGAGGAAGCCGATCGACATGCATTTCAGCCCGTAATTCTCCATCGGGCGCAGGATCTTGCCGTCGGCCGAGCTCGGCCGCCCGGAAATACCGAGCATGCGCGGCATCGATGGGCCGTATATGTCGGCGTCGAGCACCCCGACCGAGAGGCCGTTCGCGCGCAGCGCCAGCGCCAGGTTCGAGGCGACGGTCGATTTGCCGACCCCGCCCTTGCCGGAGGCGACCGCCACAATCGCCCGCACGCCGGGAGCAAGCGCGTTCTTGCCGGCGCCGGCAGCGGCGGCTGGCCGGGCGCCGGCCGAGGCCGTCGCCGCGACGCGCGGTTTTGCTTCGGCGGTAAGCACCGCGCTGACTGAGAGCACTCCGGGGATCACCTCGACCGCGTGTTCTGCGGCCTTGCGCAACGGCTCGAGACGCGGCCCGCGCTCCGGCTCGACCTCGATCGCAAAGCCGACATTGCCGTCGCGCACGACCACCCCGGAAACCATGCCCAGCGAGACGATGTCGCCGCCCTTCTCGGGGTCTTGCACCTGCGACAGCGCGTCGAGGATCTGTCTCTCGGTGACGGCCATTTTCTGCTCCTGTGTCCCCGGTCTTCCAGCCTCCGCACTGGGAGGGAAGGCCCGGGGTTGAGGGCATTTAGGCGCGGCGCCGGCACTTGACAACACCCGCCCGCGCGCCCTCTATCGGCCGAATCTCCGTGCCCGCGTCCTCTCGGCCGCGGGTTCCGAGAAATCGTGGCCCGGATCGCGGCCGCGGAAAGGGTCTAGTTCGATGATCTGGCAGAGTGAGGGCGGTGGTCCCTGGGGCACCGGGCCTCGCGGCGGCGGTGGCGGCCCTTGGGGCGGCGGGCGCGGCAACGGCGGCGGACCGACCGGCCCTCGGGGCCCGCGTGGGCCGCAGCCGCCGAATTTCGAGGAGATGCTGCGCCGCAGTCAGGACCGGTTCCGGCGTCTCTTCCCCGGCGGCGCCGGCATGGGCACCGGCATCGCGATCGTCGTTATCGCCGTCATCGTGCTGTGGCTGGCAAGCGGGATCTACCGTGTCCTGCCCGACGAGGTTGGCGTGGTGCTCCGTTTTGGGGCGTATAACCGCACCACCCAGCCCGGCTTGAACTATCACCTGCCGACGCCGATCGAGAGCGTGCTGCGTCCGAGCGTCACCCGCATCAACCGTACCGAGATCGGGTTTCGCTCCGGCGAGGGGGCGGTAACCCGGACCGGCACGGGTCGCGATCTGCCGGAAGAGGCGCTGATGCTGACCGGTGATGAAAACATCGTCGACATCAACTTCACCGTCTTCTGGCTCATCAAGGACGCGCAATCCTACCTGTTCAATATCCGCAATCCGGAAGGCACCGTGAAATCGGCAGCCGAGAGTGCGATGCGCGAAATCGTCGGCGAGACCCCGATCGCGCAAGCGCTCGCGGAAGGCCGCGGCAAGATCGAGACCGACACGCAGCATCTGCTGCAGCGCATCCTCGACTCATATGGCGCCGGGATCGAGATCACCCAGGTGCAGCTGGCCAAGGTCGACCCGCCGGCGCCGGTCATCGAATCCTTCCGCGACGTGCAGCGTGCCCTCGCCGATAAAGAGCGGTTGCGCAACGAGGCCGAGGCCTATCGCAACGACATCATCCCGCGGGCGCGCGGCGACGCCGTGCGGATCCGACAGGAGGCCGAGGCCTACCACGCCGAGATCGTCGCCCGCTCGCAGGGCGACGCCGACCGATTCACCGATGTCTACAACGCTTTCAAAGTGGCGCAGGACGTGACGGTTCAGCGGCTCTATATCGAGACGATGGAAGAGATCCTGAAGAACAGCAACAAGATCATCATTGACAAGGCGTCGGAAGGGCAGAGCGGCGTGTTGCCTTATCTGCCGTTGCCGAGTCTGCTCGGACAAACACCGCCCACTTCCGCTGCTGCCGGCACGCCGAATGCAGGTGCGCCGTCGACCGCCGCGCCGCAACCGCCCGCCGCCGGTCAGCCTTCGATTGGGCGCCGGCCATGAACCGCCGCCTCCTCGCCGTTCTCGGCGTTATTTTGGTCGTCGCCGGCGTCCTGGTGTCGAGTTCGACCTTTATCGTCGACCAGACCGAGCAGGCGCTCGTCTTGCAGCTTGGCGAGGTGCGCCGGGTGGCGCGCGAGCCCGGGCTTTGGTTCAAGCGGCCGTTTGTCGAGAACGTGATTTTTTACGACAACCGGGTGCTGGACTTCGAGCCGCCGCACGAAGAGGTGATCGTTTCCGACCAGAAGCGCCTGGTCACCGACACCTACACCCGCTACCGCATCACCAACCCGCTGCTGTTTTATCAGACGGTCGGCTCCGAGGCGGGCGTGCGCGCTCGGCTGTCGGCACTCGTGACCGGCAGTCTGCGCCGCGTATTGGGCAGCGTCACCTTGAACGACATCCTGTCGGAAAAGCGCGCCGCGATCATGCGGCAGATCCGCGACGAAGTGGCCGCACAGGCCAAGGCATTCGGCATCGATGTGGTCGATGTGCGGCTGCGCCGCGCCGATCTGCCGGAAGAAAACAGCCAGGCTGTCTATGCCCGGATGCAGTCCGAACGCGAGCAGCAGGCGCGGCAATACCGCGGCGAGGGCGCCGAGGCGGCACAAACCGTGCGCGCCAACGCCGAGCGCGAGCGCACCGTGATCCTGGCCGAGGCGCAGCGCGACGCGCAGCGGGTGCGCGGCGATGGCGACGCGCAGTCGATCAAGATCTATGCCGACGCCTTCGGAAAGGACAAAGAGTTCTTTGCCTTCTATCGATCGCTGCAGGCTTATCGCGAAGCCCTCAATGGCCACGATACGTCGTTTGTACTGACGCCCGAGGGCAATTTCTTCCGGTTTTTCAGTGGTGCGCAGGGGATCGGCTCGGCCGCCGCGAGCGCCGCCGGCGCGCCTTCCGGGCCGAAGCCGCAACCGGCCGCGCCGCCGGCCGCCGCCGGCGCCCCGGCTTCGGGCGCCGGCCGCTCGCCGTGAGCGCAGAGACTGGCGCGAACCGCGCCGTCTCAACTGGTTGATGCGGGACCTATGGACCGGGCTTGCCCTTGTACTTGTCATAGAGGGCGTTCTTTATGCCCTATTTCCGGAGGCCATGAAGCGGGTCGCGGCGCGGGCCTTGGCGGTGCCGCCGCAGGCGTTACGCGCTGCTGGTCTCTTGGCGGCCTGCATCGGGGTCGTGCTGGTATGGCTCTTGCGTCGCTGAATCAGCGGTTTGCGAACGGATCTGGCTTGGCCTCGGCTTCCGCCGTAATCTTTCCTGGCGGTGTGATCCGGGCGTCGTTCCGGAGGCGAACCCGCTGGCTTGGCTGCGAATAATTGCAGACCAGGTTTTATCGCATTGGATTAGCCGCCGCGCGTTCCCGGCCTTTGCTGCGAGGAGTCGATCAAGGTGTCCTGCGTGTCATCTAATTTGCGGCACTGCGCCGCGGTTGCCTGCGCTACCGTGCTGATCGCGGCCTTCGCCGCGTCTCAGCCGGCAGCCGCACGTCCGGCCCCGGACGGGTTCGCCGATCTTGCCGACAAACTGCTGCCCTCCGTCGTCAACATCTCGACGACCCAGACGCTGAAGCCGGAATCGTCCCACCAGCAGCACTCGGGCGATCAACCCACTCCCAATCGGCCGCAATTTCCGCCCGGATCGCCGTTCGAGGAATTTTTCAAGGACTTTTTCGATCATCACGGCCAGCATAGCGAGCGCCCGGAGGCGCAGCCGCGAAAGGCCACATCGCTCGGCTCGGGATTCATCATCGATCCCGGGGGTTACATCGTGACCAACAATCATGTGATTGCCGACGCCGACGAGATCACCGTCATTCTGCACGACGACACCAGCCTCAAAGCCGAACTGGTCGGCCGCGACACCAAGACGGATGTCGCGGTGTTGAAGGTCAAGACCGACAAGCCGCTGATTGCGGTCAATTGGGGCGATAGCGACAAGGCGCGGGTCGGCGACTGGGTGCTGGCCATCGGAAACCCGTTCGGGCTCGGCGGCAGCGTCACCGCCGGTATCCTGTCGGCGCGCCAGCGCGACATCAACTCAGGCCCCTACGATGACTTTCTGCAGACCGACGCCTCGATCAACCGCGGCAATTCCGGCGGGCCGCTGTTCAACATGGACGGCCAGGTGATCGGCATCGCGACGGCGATCTATTCGCCCTCCGGCGGCTCGATCGGGATCGGCTTCGCGATTCCGTCGGCGATCGCTAAATCGGTGGCGGCCGAACTGATCGGCGAGCCCGATCACAACGTGCATCGCGGCTGGCTCGGCGTCCGGATCCAAGCAGTCACCGATGAGATCGCCGAGAGCCTAGGCCTGGACAAGGCGCGCGGAGCGCTGGTCGCCAGCGTCAACGACAATGGCCCGGCCCAGACTGGCGGTATCCAGCCTGGTGACGTGATCCTGAGTTTCGACGGCAAGCCCGTCGTCGATATGCGCCACCTGCCGCGGCTTGTCGCTGGCACCAACGTAAATAAGACCGTGCCGGTGACGGTCTGGCGCAAGCGTCAGGAGACAAAGCTGCAGGTCAAGGTAGGCAAGCTCGAAGAAACCGAAACGGCCGACGTGCAGGAACCGCCGAAGAACAAGGCGCCAAAGGTGGAAGGCAGCACTGTTACCGCCCTCGGACTGACGCTGTCCAATCTCACTCCGGAGCTGAAAGACAAATTCTCGCTGAGCGACGATGCCAAGGGCGTCGTGGTCGTGGCGGTGGGCAAGGACAGCCCAGGGGCCGAGAAGGGCCTGAAGCCGGGCGACGTGATCATGGAAGCGGCGCAGGAGGAGGTCAAAAACACCGGCGAGGTGACCGGCAAGATCGACGATGCAAAACGTGCCGGTCGCAAGTCGATCCTGCTCCTGGTCGAGCGCCAGGGCGACCTGCGTTTCGTCGCGCTGCGCCTGGACCAGAGCTGAGGTCGACGCGCTAGTTTGACGGAACGACGATCTCCCCCTCCCGGTAACCCTGCACATAAAGCAGCGCGGTCAAATCGGCGTGATCGATCCGCGAACGCGCGGCGGCGGCGACCGCCGGCTTGGCGTGAAAGGCGACGCCGAGCCCGGCCGCTTGTAGCATCGGCAGGTCGTTGGCGCCGTCTCCCGCAGCCAGCGTCGCTTCGATTGGCACGCCGCATTCGCCGGCGAGCGCGATCAGCGTGTCACGTTTGGTTTCGCGAGTGACGATCGGCATCGCCACGGTGCCGACGATCCGGCCGTCGAGGATGTCGAGCCGGTTGGCGACGAGCCGGTCGAAGCCGAGCTCGGTCGCGATGGGTTCGGCAAAAACCGTAAATCCGCTTGAGACCAGTGCGGTCACCACCCCCGCGGCGCGCAGCGTCGCGACCAGCGCGCGTGCGCCGGGCATCAGCCGGATGCGCTGTGTCGCCTCGGCGAGGATGGTTTCCGGGAGACCCTTCAGCAATCCGACGCGCTCGCGGAGCGCCGCGGCGAAATCGATTTCGCCATTCATCGCCCGCCGGGTGATCTCGCCGACGTGCTCGCGCAAGCCGACGAATTCCGCGAGCTCATCCAGCATCTCGTTCTCAATGATCGTGGATTCGAGGTCTGCTACGAACACGCGCTTGCGGCGCCCGGCTGCCGACTGGACCACGACATCGATTGAAGCGCCGCCGATCGCCCGGCGGGCGGCGCTCTCCGCCACTTTTGGATCAATGCCATCAAAAGCCAGGTCGCAGGCTCGGCTCGGCGCCAGCCAATCGGGCTGCGCGTGTAGAGTACCGGCGATGCTGGCAACCACATCAGGCAAAAACTGCTCGGCGCCAGCGCCTGCGATCAGTGTCATAACAAGGCTCATGCCGGCACCTTATCCGCCGCCGTGAAACAGAGCGACATTGCGCCGCCGGTCGTCATCGTCGCCGGCCCGACCGCGAGCGGCAAATCCGCATTGGCGCTAGGGCTGGCGGCGAGCCTCGGCGGCACGATCATCAACGCCGACAGCCAGCAGAGCTATCGCGATCTGCCGATCCTGAGCGCGCAACCGGATGACGCGGCGATGCGGCGCGTCACGCATCGACTCTACGGTTTTCTCGACGCCGCCGAGCGCGGCTCGGTCGCGCGCTGGCGCACGCTGGCGCTCACCGAGATAACGGCGGCGCACGCCGCGGGCCGCTTGCCGATCCTGGTCGGCGGAACGGGGCTGTATCTGCGCGCGCTGCAGCATGGCTTGGCGCCGGTGCCCGAGATTCCACAGACCGTCCGCGCCGAAGCGGCAGCTCTTTATCGGGAGCTCGGCGGGGCGAAGTTTCTGGAGCGGCTGGCGATGCTGGACCCCGACACCGCGTCGCGTTTGCCGCCCGGCGATCGGAGCCGGCTCGCCCGGGCCTTTGAGGTGGTGCGCGCCACCGGCATTCCGATCGGCGCATGGCGGAGCCGTGGTGCAGGCGAGGCGCCGTACCGCTTCGCGACGCTGCTGCTGATGCCGCTGCGCGAGGTGCTTTACCCGGCTTGCGATGCGCGGTTCACCGCGATGATCGCGGCCGGCGCGGTTGATGAAGTTTCGGTGCTGGCGGGGCGCGGCCTCGCTCCCGATTTGCCGGCAATGAAAGCTGTCGGCGTCCCTGAATTGTTGCGCCATTTGCGGGGCGAGATGCCGCTCGCCGACGCGATCGCCGCGGCGCAGCGTTCGACCCGCCGGTATGCCAAGCGACAGATGACATGGTTTCGCCACCAGATGACGGCCGATCTGCTTTTCACTGAGCAATTTTCGGAAAGTTTATTGCGCCGCTCACGTCATTTTATTGACCAATTTCTGTTGACCGCTCGGGAATAGCTGGTAGGGTGCCGTTCCCCCGGACCGGCAAGTGCCGGACCGAACGGGATAACTTACCGTTATTCAGTCAAGGAGGCGGTCATGTCGGCCGAGCCGGTCTGTGGAGCGGATATCGTCATCAAGGCCCTGGTCGATCAGGGCGTTGATGTCGTATTCGGCTATCCGGGCGGCGCGGTCCTGCCGATCTACGACTCGCTGTTCAAACAGAACGCGCTCCGCCACATCCTGGTGCGCCAGGAGGGCGGTGCGGTGCATGCCGCCGAGGGCTATGCCCGCTCGACCGGCCGGGTCGGCGTTGTGCTGGTGACGAGCGGTCCCGGCGCGACCAACGCGGTGACCGGCCTTACCGACGCGCTGATGGACTCGGTGCCTATCGTCTGCCTGACTGGACAGGTGCCGACCCACCTGATCGGTAACGACGCCTTTCAGGAAGCCGACACGACCGGCATCACCCGGCCCTGCACCAAGCACAACTACCTGGTAAAGGACGTCAACGATCTCGCCCGCACGCTGCACGAGGCGTTCTACGTCGCCAAAAGCGGTCGGCCCGGGCCGGTCGTGGTCGACCTGCCTAAGGATATACTTTTCGCGACCGCGACTTATCGCGCGCCCGAGCAGGTGCAGCATAAGAGCTATCGTCCGCAAATACACCCCGAGCCGGCCCGCGTTGCCGAGGCGGCCGCGCTGATCGCCGCGGCGAAGCGGCCGCTGTTTTACGGCGGCGGCGGGCTGATCAACTCCGGTCCCGAGGCCTGCGCTCGTTTCGTCGAACTGGTGCGGACGGTCGATGCGCCGTGCACCTTGACCCTGATGGGGCTCGGCGCCTTCCCCGCAAGCGACCCGCATTTCGTCGGTATGGTCGGGATGCACGGGACGTACGAGGCTAACATGGCGATGCATGATTGCGATCTGATGATTGCGGTCGGCTCGCGCTTCGATGATCGGGTGACCGGGCGGATCAACGCCTTTTCGCCTGGGTCAAAAAAAATCCACATCGACATCGATCCGTCCTCGATCAACAAGAATGTCCGGATCGACGTGCCCTTGCTCGGCGATTGCGGCGCGGTCCTGGAAGCGCTGCTGGCCGCCTTGCGCAAGTCGGGGCCGCATGCCGATGGGAAAGCGCGCAACGCCTGGTGGCGCCAGATCGATGCATGGCGCGCGCGCGACTGCCTGCGCTACGACCGCTCGCGCAAGGATCTGATCAAGCCGCAATACGCGCTCGAGCGGCTCTACGCTTTGACCCGTGACCGCGATCCCTACATCACCACCGAGGTCGGCCAGCACCAGATGTGGGCGGCGCAATTTCTCAAGTTCGAGAAGCCGTTTCACTGGATGACCTCGGGCGGGCTCGGCACGATGGGCTACGGTCTGCCGGCGGCGGTCGGCGTGCAGATCGCTCACCCCGATGCGCTCGTCATCGATGTGGCCGGGGAAGCGTCGATCCTGATGAACATCCAGGAGATGTCGACGATTGCCCAGTACCGGTTGCCGGTGAAGGCGTTCATCCTGAACAATCAGTATATGGGCATGGTGCGGCAGTGGCAGGAGTTGCTGCATGGCGGCCGCTACTCCGAAAGCTACACCGCGGCGCTGCCCGATTTCGTCAAACTCGCCGACGCCTTCGGCGCGGTCGGCCGCCGGGTCGAGCGGCCCGACGAAGTCGACGATGCGATCCGAGAGATGATCGAGACGCCGCGCGCGGTCGTGCTCGACGTCGCTGTCGATCAGGCCGAGAACTGTTTCCCGATGATCCCCTCGGGCGCGGCGCATAACGAGATGCTGCTCGGTCCCGAAGACGAGGCGACGCAGCCCGTCTCCGAGGAGGGCATGGTCCTCGTCTGAGCGGCGGCGGAGAGCAGGGGCCGTGCCGGATATCGAACGCCATACGATCGCTGTGCTCGTCGCCAACGAGCCGGGCGTGCTCGCTCGCGTGATCGGGCTGTTTTCTGGTCGCGGCTATAACATCGAGAGCCTGACCGTGGCCGAGGTCGATCGCACCAACAACCTGTCGCGGATCACGGTCGTGACCTCCGGCACCCGCATGATCATCGAGCAGATCAAGGCCCAGCTATCGCGCCTTGTGCCGGTACACAAAGTGCACGATTTGACCGATGAGGGCCCTTCCGTGGAGCGGGAGATGGCGCTGATCAAGGTGGCGGGTAAAGGGGAGGCCCGTATCGAGTGCCTGCGGCTTGCCGATATCTTCCGGGCGCGGGTTGTCGATTCGACGACCGAGAGCTTTGTCTTCGAGATGACTGGGTCGAGCGAAAAGCTCAACGCGTTCATCGCGCTGATGGAGCCGCTGGGCTTGGTCGAGGTGTCGCGTACTGGCACAGTCGCGATCGCTCGTGGTCCCGGCCGTTTTTGAGTCCAGATAAGAGGAGTTGAAGATGCGCGTTTATTACGACCGCGATGCCGATGTGAACCTCGTCAAGTCGAAGAAGGTTGCGGTCATCGGCTATGGCAGCCAGGGCCACGCCCACGCCAACAATCTGCGCGACAGCGGGGTCAAGGACGTGGTCGTCGCCTTGCGGCCGGGCTCTGGCTCGGCGCAGAAGGCGGAAGGCGCCGGCTTCAAGGTGATGACCAACACCGATGCCGCCAAATGGGCCGACATCGTCATGGTGCTGGCGCCGGACGAGCTGCAGGCGGCCCTCTACAACAACGAATTGCGCCCGAACATGCGCGAGGGCACGGCGCTCGCGGTCGCGCACGGGCTCAGTATCCATTTCCGGCTGATCGAGCCGCGTCCCGACATGGACGTGTTCATGATCGCGCCGAAAGGGCCGGGCCACACGGTGCGATCGGAATATCAGCGCGGCGGCGGCGTGCCGTGCCTCGTCGCGGTCGATCAAAACCCCTCGGGAAACGCGCTCGAAATCGCGCTGTCCTACGCCTCGGCGATCGGCGGCGGCCGCGCCGGCGTCATCGAGACGAGTTTCCGCGAGGAATGCGAGACCGATCTGTTCGGCGAGCAGTCGGTGCTGTGCGGAGGGCTGACCTCGCTGATCGTCGCCGGTTACGAGACGCTCGTCGAAGCCGGCTACGCGCCGGAGATGGCCTATTTCGAGTGCTGCCACGAAGTGAAGCTGATCGTCGACCTGATCTATGAGGGCGGGATTGCCAACATGCGCTACTCGGTGTCGAACACCGCCGAGTACGGAGATTACTCGCGCGGTCCGCGAGTCATCGACGAGCATGTCCGCGCCGAGATGAAACGCATTCTCGGCGAAATTCAGTCCGGCCGCTTCGCTCGCGAATGGGTGCTCGAAAACAATGCCGGCCAGCCGAGCTTCAAAGCCATGCGCCGCCGCAATGCCGAGCACGATATCGAGAAGGTCGGCGAGAAATTGCGGGCGATGATGCCGTGGATCAAGCAAAACGCGCTGGTCGATAAGAGCAAGAACTAGCCGGGTAACACCGGCTTGGCCGCCGGTCGCCGCCAGCGGCAGCAACGCGCAGGCCGAGGCCCGCGCGTCCTGCACGTCGCCGCCGAGCTGTTTCCCTGGGTCAAGACCGGTGGCCTCGGCGACGTGACGGCGGCGTTGCCGCCGGCCCTCGCCGCGATCGGGGTAGACGCCCGGCTCGTACTGCCGGGCTTCAGCGCGCTACTCGATGCCTTCAAGCTCGAAGAGATAGCGCGCCTGCGCACGCCCTTCGCGGTCGAACGGGTGCGGATCGCTCGGGGTCAGCTGCCGGACAGCGAGGTTTCCGTCTATCTCATCGATCACCCCGCGTTTTACGACCGCCCCGGCACTCCCTACCAGGCGCCCGACGGCGGCGAATGGGGCGACAATTATCGCCGCTTCGCGCTGCTCGGCTGGGCCGGTGCAGCGGTTGCCCAGGGCGTCGACCCGGAATGGCGGCCGGAAATCCTGCACGGACATGATTGGCACGCCGGGCTCGCCCCGGCCTATCTGCGCGCCGCGGGCGGCCCGGTGCCGAGTGTCTTCACCGTGCACAACCTCGCCTACCAGGGCTTTTTTGGCCCCGAAATCTTTGGCGAGCTGGCATTACCGCCGGAGTTTTTCAACATCTATGGCGTCGAGTGCTTCGGCGGCGTGTCGTTCCTGAAGGCGGGGCTGTTCTATGCCGATCGCCTGACGACGGTCAGCCCGACTTATGCACGCGAGATCCAGACACCTTATTTCGGCATGAACCTCGATGGGCTGTTGCGCGATCGAGCAAATGTACTGACCGGCATCTTGAACGGGGTCGATCCGGCGATCTGGTCGCCCGAAATCGATGCCATCCTGCCGCGGCGCTATGGCCTGGACAGCGTCGGCCGGGGCAAGGCGGCGGCAAAGGCTGCGCTGCAGCGTCGCTTCGGGCTCGACGAACAGCCGGACGCACTGCTGTTCGGCGCGGTCACCCGGTTGACCTGGCAGAAAGGTCTCGACCTGTTGCTCGGAGCGCTATCGGGCATTGTCGGATTCGGTGGCCAGATCGTTCTGCTCGGCAGTGGCGAGCACGATCTCGAACAGGGCTTCACCGCCGCAGCCGTTGCTCATCGCGGTCGGGTTGGAGTGGTGCTCGGCTACGATGAGGAATTGGCGCATCTGATCGTGGCCGGTGCCGACAGCGTCGTCGTGCCCTCGCGGTTCGAGCCCTGTGGTCTGACGCAGCTTTACGCGCTGCGCTATGGCGCCCTGCCGCTGGTCCGGCGCACCGGCGGGCTCGCCGACACAGTCGTCGATGCCAACGCGATAACCCTGGCCGGCGGCACTGCGACCGGGTTCGTCTTCGACGACGAAGATCCGGATGCGCTCCTCGGCGCGGCGCAGCGCGCGGCGGCGCTCTACGCCGATCGAGGCAGCTGGCAGCGGGTGATCCGCCAGGCGATGACGCAGGATTTCAGCTGGGAGGCCTCGGCCCGGCAATACCTCGCGCTCTACCGCGAACTGGTGCCGGCCTCCTAAACCTTGAGGTACCGCCTGGTCTTGCCTTTCCGGGTCTCGTCGCCGCGCCCTGCCAAGAGTCCCGCGATCGAGATATCTTCGTCCAGTTCCTCCCAGTGAAGGCCGTAAGGGCTCGGTTCATAATGCTCCAGTTGCTCTCGGCTCGCATCCAATAGACGCGGAAACCACTCAAGCGGCACACCCAGCGTGCGCCCATCCGACAGTTCCAAATTCGTCCTGTCGTTTTCGAAGCTGAGGCGGACAGGGCTAGCCAAAGAATTCGTCCCAGGCCGTTTCAATCTGCTCACGGTTTGCCTCGACCAGTTCCCGGATCTCACGCAATTCTCGCGCGCTGAAGCCACGGTTATACGCTTGCGGCAGGCCGGGACCAAAGCCACAGCTTGGCCTCACGGCCCGTTTGACGAACGTGGAATATGGGGCGGCTCGCGCGGCGTGCCCTCGTCGGAATAGAAAAAGAAACGCAGGCTTCCGCACCGGAAGACGACCGGCATTCAGCCGGACACTACGCGGCCGGCTTGGTCTCTTCCGGTTTCGGTGGCGGTTCGGCGCCGAGGACCGTCCCGACCGGGATCCCGGCGTCGGCGGCCTTGGTCTTGGCGCCGTCGCCGAGGCGCAGGCGCGAGCACTCGATGAACCCGCCCTGCGCGTGGATGCGGATGCCCTCGGCTCCGGCCGAGACGACCTCGCCGAGCTTCTTGCCGCGCACCGCCCCGAAGGTCGGAGCCATGATTTTCTTCGCGTCGAACAGATAAAGCTTCTGCTTGCCCTCTTCTCCCTTGATGACAGTCGTCCAGGCGCCGGGCGCCGGGTTGCAGCCGCGGATCAGGTCGTAGATGAAGTCGACATGGTTGGCCCAGTTGATGCGACACTCGGCCTCGCGCACCCACCCCTCATAGGTCGCCTGGCTCTCGTCCTGGGTCCATTCGGTGGCGCGGCCGGCGACGACCAGATCGGCCGCCTGCAGCAGGGCCTCGACCCCGAGCGGGAAGATCTTGTCGAAATACAGCGATGCGGCGGTGTCGTTCGGTCCGATCGCGACGCGCTTCTGCAGAATGACCGGCCCCTCGTCGAGCCCGGGGGTCGGCCGGAAGATCGTCAGCCCGGTCTCGCTGCGGCCGCGGATGATCGCCCAGGGGATCGAGGCCGGCCCGCGATGCAACGGCAGCAGCGAGGGGTGGAACTGGATCATGCCGTGCTTCGGGATCGCGCAGAATTCCGGCGGGGCGAACAGCAGCACATAGGCCATGACCCCGATATCGGCGTTGCACTCCTTCAGCGCAGCGAGCGCTTCCGGAGCGGAGTATTTCGGGAAGCGGAAGACCGGAAGTTTCCGCTCCTCCGCCGCCACGACCAGCGGGTCGGGCCGCGAGCCCGGCTTGTCCGGCGCGGCGAAGACGCCGGCAACGGTGTCGCCGCGCGCAATAAACGCTTCCAGCACCGTCTTGCCGAAAGCCTGCTGACCGACGATGACGACGCGCATCTCGCCTCCCATGATGTCTCGGTGGGG
>DASYOB010000058.1:0-15939 GCA_036008175.1 Allostellaceae bacterium | reverse complement strand
CAGGGGGGCCCCGGCCATGCCCATCAACCCGCCGGACAATGTCGTCGCGATCAATTTCAGGCGGAGGGTCGGAACACCGCCGGCCTCGGCCGCCAGCTCGTCGTCGCGGATCGCGGCGAAGCCGAGCCCGAGCCGCGAGCGCTCGATCCACCGCGCGATCGCCACCGAGATGACGCTCAGCGCCATCATCAGCGTGTAGAGATACTGGATGTAGCTGCCGCCGAGCGGCGCCTGCGCCGGCCGGATCACATAAATGCCGCGCGAGCCGCCGACAAAGTCCCAGTTGACGATCAAGGTCTGCACGACGACCGCGAGCGCCAAGGTCGCGATCGCGAAGAACACGCCGCGCAGCCGCAGGGTCAGATAGCCGGTGCCGAGCCCGACGATCCCGGAGACAATGCCACCGACCACGATCATGACCGGCAGGGGAATGGCCGGGATCGCCACGTCGAAGGTCTTCAGCAGCGCCGGCAATTTGTGCAGGACGACCGAGCTGTAGGCGCCGATCGCGAAAAACGCGCCGGTGCCGAAATTGATGTAGCCGGTATAGCCGCCGAGGATGTTCCACGCCGTCGACAGCACGACGTATTGCAGCACAACGTAAGCGGCGAAGAAGAAATACTCGTTAGTGAAAAACACCCGGGTCAGTACCAGCACCGCGGTACCGACCACGGCAGCGGCGATCCAGAAGAACCCGTTGCGCATCGCTAGCGACCGAGCAGACCGGCCGGGCGCACGGCCAGGGTCAGCAGCAGGAACCCGAACGCGACCGCCGGCGCCCAAGACGGGCCATAGAACGTCGCGGTGATGCTCTCGACGATGCCGATCAGCATCGCGGCCGTGACCATCCCGGGAAAGCTGGTCATCCCGCCGAGCACGCAGATCGCAAAGATGCGGCCGATGTAGTCGCGGCCGATCGACGGCTCGACCGGCTGGATAATGATCAGAAATGTGCCGGCCAGCGCACAGGTCGCCGTCGAGATACCGAAGGCGATCTGCTTGATCCGCATCGGGCTCGCCGCCATCAGTTGCAGGGCAACCCCATCCTGTGACACGGCGAGGATCGCCCGGCCGATGAAACTGCGCGACAGATAGAGCTGCAGCAACGCGATCATCAGCAGCGAGGTGACGCAAGGGACCAGCATCCGCAATGGCAGATCGACCAGCCCGAGATGCAGGCTCGGTCCAATGTAAGGGGCTTCGACGAAGCGGTAATCGACGCCGAAGATCAGCACCAGCGAGACTTCGCCGACGAACAACAAGCCGAAAAAGAAGGCGAGGCCCTGGATCGCCTGCTCGCCCCGGCTCTCGAACGAGTAGTAGTAGAGCCGGTAGACTGCCATCCCCAGCAGATAGAAGACCGGCAGCATCACGATGCCGATCAGGATCGGGTCGAGCCCGAGATAGGAATTGACGATATAGGCGGCGTATGAGCCGAGCAGGATGAAGGCGGGCTGGGCGATGTTGGCGATGTCGAGCATGCCGAACGAGATCGTGACGCCGACGGTAACCGCCGCGTAAAAACCGCCGAGCAGAATGCCCGCGACGATCGCGTTGACGAGGAGGTCGAGGGAAACGGCCATCGGCTGCTAGCGGCAGCCGCGGAAAGCTAAGGTGCGGTCACGCCACGGCATCGGCACCATACTGGGCTTCCTCCCCTTTGACTATTCTCGCTCAGCGGTGCCGATCGAGTGATGCCCATTAGATCAGCATCGGGGCACGCTGAGAAGTGCGACGCCGCCGGTCGGGGCGGCGGATCGTCGCTGTCGGAGCTTTTCGGTCCTGAGCAGAAGCACGCTGTGCCAGTAGCTTATCAGCGCTAACAGGCGCCGGGCTCTTCTCGATAAAGGTGCACACTGATGACTGGACTCACTCTCGAACAGTCCTCGACCATCGTCGACCAGGCGCTCGAAAAGGGCCGTGAACTCAAGCTCCAGCCGCTGACCGTTGTCGTCCTCGACGCCGGCGGGCAATTGAAGGCGATGAAGCGCGAAGACCGCTCCAGCCTGCTACGGCCGGAAATCGCGATGGGCAAGGCGTGGGGTGTTCTCGGCATGGGGTTCGGCGGGCGCGAATTCGCGCGCCGCGCCGCCGCCAACCCGACGTTTTTGCAAGCGCTGATGGTCGCCTCGGGCGGGCGCATCGTGCCGGCGCCGGGCGGCGTGCTGATCCGCGATGCCGCTGGCGACATCATCGGCTCGGTCGGGATCAGCGGCGACACCTCGGACAAGGACGAGATTTGCGCCGTGCATGGCGTCCGCAGCGCGGGTCTCGTTCCCGATACCGGCGACCCCGATTGATCGTCATCACGGGTAATTTGGCACCGCGGCGAGCACGCGGCGCGCGTCGGATTGTGCCAGGGCGACGTATTGCCCGATCACCCCGTCATACTGGTAGATGCCGCCCCAGGCCCGGACGCGATAGGGGAAGAGGCCACGTACCGGAGGCGTCGGCGGCCAGCCGGATTCGGCCAGATAGGTGTTGGTGACCGCGGGGCTGCGGAAGTGCAGCGTCATTGCCCGATCGTAGGCGGTGTCATAAGCGCTTGGGAGCATCGGGTTGTAGTAATCCGGCGGCTGCGGCGGCTCGAACTCCGGGGTTGGGCCCCAACCCCGAAAATTACGTGCGTCAGACCAGCGATAATGGTGCTGGTGCCATCCCCCGCCGTAGCAGTCACAGGCCGCAAAACGCGCCCTCGTGTAGCTCCCGGGATCGGCATTGGCGAGGCTGACGACATAGCTTGGCGTCGCAGCGGCAGAGGCGAGCAAAACGGTGGCGCGAATCGCGCGAAACAGTCGCATGAATCCCCCCGCGGAATGTGCATCGGCATCGATCCGAAGCAGCGAACCGGTGCCGATGAGTCATTCCCGCGCGAGTCTACCCGCGGCTGCAAGCGCCACCGCCTAGGACACAAAATCTTGCGCAGTGAGGATGGTTTAGCGGCACGCTACGAAGCGCACCGGCGAGGGTGGGGCCGAGGTCGAAGCGCGAATCGTATGGCAGCAGGGTACAGGCGATCACGGTCGGCCGCGCCGTCCCCTTGGATTTGACCACCATGCGCGAGCTGGCGCACATGACATCCTCCGGCGATTTTCCGAGGATTCCCCAGCAAGACTCGGTGATCTCCGGCACGTCTACGGCCGCGTCCATTTCAGGGAAGATCGTCAGCGCGACCGGGTCATCGGGGTCGATCGCGAGCCCGAGTTCTGTAAACAGGCCCGCAAAGCCGCGGCGAATGACCGCTTCCGGCTCCCCGGAGAGCCGTCGGCTCGCGATCGCGATCGCAAATCCGTTGGCGACAAGCCATAGCAGCCCATCGATTGTCGGTTGCCAACTGCGCCGGCCGCGTTCGGCTTCGTGTACGGCGCGGCCGTAATGGTCGATGGATACCCGGATCGTGAGTTGGTCGCCGTAGCGCCGGCGCAGCGCGAGCAGCGCCGGTTTCTGCCTGTGCATCGGCTTCATCGCGTTGGTCAACACCAGCGCGCGGAAGCCGCGCCCGAGGACGAGATCGAGCATCGCCGGAAATTCCGGGTTCATGAACGGCTCGCCGCCGGTGAAGCCGATCAGCGTCGTGCCGAGCCGTAGGTCGGCGATCTCGTCAAGGTAGGTGGCCACCTCGGCCGCGCTCAGATAAACGAGCCGATCGTTTTTCGGCGACGATTCGATATAGCAATTGTCGCAGGTCAGGTTGCACAGCGTGCCGGTGTTGAACCACAGCGTGTCGAGCGAATACAACGCCACTTGGGCGCGCTTCTCGCCCTTTGCGGTGAGAAATGGATCCTGAAACTTGCGCGGATCCAGCTGCGCGACACTCGCGCCGAGCATCTCGGCCATGGCCGCTCTCCAGGTTTGACGGAAGGGGTATAATACGACGGGCCGAGCACCGGCTCTTGTCGAAATTGAAGCAGAGCCACCGACGCTGGGCGGTCATATTATCGAAGTATCCCTTCTTGGCATCACAGTTGCTTGCGGCGCTTCGGCTGCGCCGTTAGGCTCGCCTTTTGTGGGGGACTTCTGTTCAACCATGATGAATTCGACGATTCCGCGGCATATTCGGTTGACCTCCCATCCGGCCGGCGCAGGGAGCGGAATGATTCCCTTGCGCTGGGGCGCGGCCAGCGCCGGCGAGCGCGGCCCTGTTGTGGCCAGCCCGGCCGAACCGCAGCACCGCAACGCGATCGGCTCCCATAGCGGGTCCTACGCGATCTATCGTGCGCTGGCCGTCGCGACCCGGGCCTTGGCGCCGAACCACCGACCTGACCTGACCGACACCTCCCCGGCGATGCGGATCGGGCCCTGGCCGCAATGGAACGATGCGACAAAGATCGTCTCCCTCGATCCCTATGGCCATCTCGTTGGCGAGGTTTTCCAGGAGCAGATCCGCGCCGGGATCGACGCGCGCCCGACGATCGCGATAACGACGGCGCAGATCGATCTGCCCGAGATCCGGCAGCGCATCGAGGCGGGCGAGATCATCCCCGACGGTGGGGTAGTTCTCGCGAATGGCGAAATCCGGGTGACAAAGGCCGCGATCGACCCGGTCTGGCACCTGCCGGGGATTGCCGCCCGTTTCGGAGTCGACGAGGCGGAATTGCGCCGCACGTTGTTCGAAGAAACCGGCGGCATGTTCCCCGAACTCGTGACCCGGCCGGATCTCGAAGTGTTCCTGCCGCCGATCGGCGGCACGACGGTCTATCTGTTCGGCGATGTCGAACGGATCGGCCGGCCCGACACGGTCATCGCCTGCCGGGTGCATGACGAATGCAACGGTTCCGACGTCTTCGGATCGGACATCTGCACCTGTCGGCCTTATCTCGCGCATGGGGTTGAGGTCTGTGCCGCCACCGCGCAGCAGGGCGGGGTCGGAATGGTCGTTTACAACCGCAAGGAGGGGCGTGCGCTCGGTGAGGTGACCAAATTTCTTGTCTACAACGCGCGCAAGCGCCAGCCGGGCGGCGACCGCGCCGACACCTATTTTCATCGTACCGAGTGCGTCGCTGGCGTGCAGGATATGCGCTTCCAGGAACTGATGCCGGACGTGTTCCATTGGCTTGGCGTTTGCCGCATCGACCGCTGGGTATCGATGTCGAATGTAAAGCACAAGGCGGCCCGGGCGCAGGGTATCGAGGTGGTCGAGCAGGTGGCGATCCCCGAACGGCTGGTGCCGCGCGACGCCCAAGTGGAAATCATGGCAAAAAAGGCGGCCGGCTATTTCACCCCCGCTGGGGTGCCGAGCCCGACGCAGCTGCGCCGCACCCGGGGCCGCAGCCTCGGAGCGTGACCGAGATCGCGGTCCAGTCCGACAGCGGCGTCGCCGACTACCTACTCAGCGCCGCCGCGGTGCGCGAGCGCTGCGGGATGATCCTCGCCGCTGCCGAACGCGGCGAGACGCGCCACTTCGGCGTTGTTTCCGAGTGGCTCGAGGAAGTGGTGCGGCGGGTCGCGGAGATCACCCGCCGCCGCTATCCCGATCTCGCCGTACCCTTCCACAGCCGTTGGCGGCATTTCGATGCCGGCGGCGTCGACCGGGCGCGCCTCGTCGCGCCCGGTGCGGATTTGCCGGAGCGTGCACGGGCGCGTCTCGATCTCGCTGTGATCTCGGTCCTGCTCGACGCGGGCGCCGGGCCGCGCTGGTGGTATCGCGAAGCCGAAACCGGGCTCTCGCTGGAGCGGTCTGAGGGGCTCGCAGTCGCCAGCCTGCGGGCGATGCAAGCCGGCCTTTTCTCGGCCGATCCGGAGAACCCTTGGCGCGCCGACGCGACGGCGCTGATGGCAATTACGAGAGAGCGGCTTGGCACCGCGTTCCAGCACGGACCGGGGAATGAGCTTGCCGGCCTCGACGGACGGGCGCTGCTGCTGCGCCGGCTGGGCGAGGTGGCGGATGCTATGCCTGAACTGTTCGCTCGTCCCACGCGACTCGGTAATCTCTACGATTACTGGTTGACGTGGAGAGACGAGTTACCCGCGCCGAATATGCTCCGGCTGCTCCTTCGGGAGTTCGGACCGATTTGGCCTGGCCGCATCGAGCTTCGCGGCGTGCCGCTTGGCGATTGCGGCCGGCATTCGGTGATTGGCGGCGATGGCATCGTGCCGTTCCACAAGCTCAGCCAATGGCTCGTCTATTCGTTGATCGAGCCGCTTGCCGAGGCCGGCTTTCGGGTGACCAACCTCGATGGCCTGACCGGCCTCGCGGAATACCGCAACGGCGGGCTGTTTCTGGATTGCGGCGTTATCGTCGCGCGGGACGAGGCTCTGCTTCGCACTCCGCTCGACCCCCTCAGCGAGCCCGTCGTCGAATGGCGGGCGCTGACAATCGCGCTGCTTGATCGATCGGCACCGCTCGTACGAGACCAGCTCGGGGTTAGCGCCGACGAGTTCCCCCTAGCCAAGGTGCTGGAGGGCGGCAGCTGGGCTGCCGGGCGAGAAATCGCGCGCGAACGCCGGCCTGACGGCGGCCCGCCCTTGACGATCGCCAGCGACGGCACCCTTTTTTGAGGAGTCGCTCATGCCGCAGCGTTCCGAATTGCCCCGGCCGCGCATGCTGACGGTTGTCGATCATCCGTTGGTGCAGCACAAATTGGCGCTGATGCGCAGGGCGGATACCAGCACGTCGAAGTTCCGCCAGCTGATGCGCGAGATCAGCCTGCTCCTCGGCTATGAAGCGACACGTGGCTTGGCGGTGGAGGAGCGGGAAATCGACACACCGCTCGAACGCACCCGCGTGCCGGTGCTTGCCGGGAAGAAGCTGTGCCTCGTCTCGATCCTGCGGGCAGGCAACGGGATCATGGACGGCATGCTCGATCTGGTGCCGTCGGCGCGGGTCGGCCATATCGGCATCTACCGCGAGCCGCGAACGCTGCAGGCGATTGAATATTACCTGAAGCTGCCGGACGACTTAGCCGAGCGCGACGTCATCCTGCTCGATCCGATGTTAGCCACCGGAAATTCGGCGGTGGCGGCGATTTCACGCCTCGTCGAGTTGCGGGCCCGCTCGATCAAGCTCGTCTGCCTCGTCGCCGCGCCTGAAGGCGTCGAAAATCTGCATCGCATTTTCCCGGACGTTCCGATTGTGGCTGCAGCGCTCGACCGCTGTCTTGACGATCACGGCTACATCCTGCCCGGACTGGGCGATGCGGGCGACCGGCTGTTCGGGACGAAATGAATCAGCGGCTCGGGGGGCGCGGATGGAACCAGGGCGCGCGGTGCTCGCGCACAATAGCGACAAACTTGCTGCGTTGCTCCGGTGACAGCAGTGAAAGAAAGGCGAGCGTCTGGCCCGCAAGCTCGCGCTGAAACTCTCGCCGCTTCTCGGTGGCCTGGTCGAATAATCCCATGACCTGGGCCGTGTCGGTCTGCGGCTTGGCCACCTCGTCCCAGGCGCTGGCAATCAGCGGATCGACCTGCCGTCGCATTTCCTCCACCCGCGGGCGTATCGTCGCGACATAGCGGTCAAAGGCCGCACGCTGCTGCGGATCGAGCTTCAGCTCCGCCGCCATCTCGTCATAGCGTTCTTCCAAGCCCACGGACGCGGGCGGCGCATGCAGACGGGTCCACGCAGCCCCTGCGACAAAGAAAATGTTCAAGGCCACCGATATGGACACAAGGGTGATCAGAAGATGGCGTCGCGGTGACCTCGCCGCGGCCGTACGGCCGGCCGTCACCATACTCACGTCTGCACACCCTCGGTCAGGTCGCGCAGGAAGCCGGTGGAGGGATCGAGCAACTCGCGCAGAAAGCCGTCCTCATTCTGAGGTCCGACCCGTGTCAGCGCGATCGAGGTATCGGAACCCAAGGCGAAGCCCAGCCAACCCGCCATGACAATCGCCGCGGCGAGGCTACCCCAACGGGCAAGGCCTTGCAGATTGGTCGCGCCCCGGCGCCGCTGCGGGAAGGCAATGATCTGGCCGCCCGGCGAGTCGCCGCCACCAACCATCCCGGAAGCGCGCTCGAAGACCCCGTCGGGCAGCGGCGGCAAGGACTCAGCGGCAAGCGCCCGCGCCGCGGCGACATCACTGGCAACGGCCGGATCGCGCGCCAGCAATTCGCCGACGCGCTCGCTCTCTTCGGCATCGAGCCGTCCATCGGCAAACGCGGCCAAGTCGAGAAAGCGCGCGGCCTCGTCTTCGGCCGCGTCGGTCTCACGGCTGCGCTGCCACAGCACCCGATCTTTCGACCGGCGCGGTAGTTGACCGTCGGCTCGCATCCGCAATTCTCTCCTCACTCTGGTTTTACGATGGCAGAAGCCACAATATCCCCGCAACCTATACGTTCGCTGACTATCCGACTTCTGCCTTGAAGTGCGCGCGCAACTTTATCATGGCCTTGTGGTGAGCGCTTCGCACCGTCTGCGGATCGATATCGAGGGCCCGGGCGATCTCCGCCACGTCCATTTCGCGATCGTACAGCATCCCCAGGATCTCGCGCTGTCGTGGCGAGAGAAGCGCCTCGGGCAGCTTGAGTTTCTGCACCGGCTCCACCGGGTCGACCGCGAGCTGCGCCTCAGGCACGGCATCGATCGGCACGGACTCGCCGCGGCGCCGACGCAATCCGTCGCGCGCGGTGCTCCGCGCGACGATCGTGATCCAGGTAGACACCGACGCACGCGCCGGATCGTAGGTGCGCAACAGGCGGAAATCGTCCTTGCACAACCGAATGAACACGTCCTGCGTCAGATCCTCGATGTCGGCGTGCGGCGGGGCGACGCCTCGGACCGCAGCGACGATCAGCCCGCCGTAGCGTCGCACAAAGGCGTCCCAGGCGGTCTTCTCCCCCCGCAGCAGCGCCTCGGAAAAGCCGTCCTGGGCCAATCAGCCGGCCCCAAATTCGCGCGCGCCGGCAGCTCCGGAGCCGGCACTATCAGGAGAGGGCAGCGAAAAAGTCATTGCCCTTGTCGTCGATCACGATGAAGGCCGGAAAATCGACGACCTCAATGCGCCAGATCGCCTCCATGCCGAGCTCAGGATACTCGATCAGCTCGACTTTCTTGATGCAATCCTGCGCCAGCCGCGCCGCCGGGCCGCCGATTGAGCCGAGATAGAAGCCGGCGTGCTTGCGGCAGGCCTCGCGCACCTCGGATCCACGATTCCCCTTGGCGAGGGTGACGAAACTGCCTCCGGCGGCCATGAACCGGTCGACATAGCTGTCCATGCGGCCGGCGGTCGTCGGGCCGAACGAACCCGAGGCGTAGCCTGCCGGGGTCTTGGCCGGACCGGCATAATAGATTGGGTGGTCCTTGACGTATTTCGGCAGCCCCTCGCCGCGGTCTAATCGCTCTTGCAGCTTGGCGTGAGCAATGTCGCGGGCGACGATCAGCGTTCCGGTCAGGCTGAGCCGGGTCTTGATCGGGTATTGCGACAAGGTGCGGCGGATCTCGTCCATCGGTCGGTCGAGGTCGATCGCGACGACCTCTCCACCGAGCGTGGCCGCATCGAGATCCGGCAGAAAGCGGGCCGGGTTGGCTTCCAGCTCTTCGACAAAGACCCCCTCGGCGGTGATCTTGCCCAGGATCTGGCGATCGGCCGAGCAGGAGACACCGATGCCGATCGGCAGGCTGGCGCCGTGCCGAGGCAACCTGATTACCCGCACGTCATGGCAGAAATATTTACCGCCGAACTGGGCGCCGATGCCGAGACCGCGCGTCAGCTCCAGCACCTCGGCCTCGAAGGCGCGGTCGCGATAAGCCTGGCCGTAGCGGTTGCCGGAAGCTGGAAGCGAGTCGAGATAGCGGCAGCTCGCCAACTTGACGGTCTTCAGGTTCATCTCGGCGGAAGTTCCGCCAATGACGATCGCAAGGTGGTAGGGCGGGCAGGCGGCGGTGCCGAGGGTGCGGATCTTTTCGTCGAGGAATTTGACGAGCCCCTTCGGGTTCAGCACCGCCTTGGTCTGCTGGTAGAGGAAACTCTTGTTGGCCGAGCCGCCGCCCTTGGCGACGAACAGGAATTTGTATTCCTCGCCAGGCTCGGCGTAGAGGTCGATCTGCGCGGGAAGGTTGTCACCGGTGTTGACCTCTTCGTACATCGACAAAGGCGCGACCTGGCTGTAGCGCAGATTGGTTTCGGTATAAGTGCGCCGGATGCCCTCCGAGAGGGCGGCCGCGTCATCGGCTCCGGTCCATACCCGCTGGCCTTTTTTGCCCATCACGATCGCGGTGCCGGTGTCCTGGCACATCGGCAGGACCTTGCCGGCGGCTATGTTGGCGTTCTTCAACAGATCGAAGGCGACGAACCTGTCATTGGCCGAAGCCTCGGGATCGTCAAGAATGGCTCGCAGCTGTGCCAGATGGCCGGGCCGCAGCAGGTGCTGGCAGTCAACGAACGCGTCCCGCGCGAGCAGCGTCAGCGCTTCGGGCGCGACCTTGACGACCCGTTCACCCTCGAACGAGGCGCCCGCGACGTAATCGCCGGTCAGCTTGCGGTAGGGTGTTTCGTCTGGGCCCAGCGGGAAAAGCTCGTGAAAACCAGCGTCGTCCATGCCCCTGCTCCCAACGGATGCGGCGCGCAGCATCTTCCTTTCGCGACCGGCGTCAAGCGAGCAGAGTTCGCGCGCGCGGTAAAAATCCCAATAGTCGTTCCCGCGCGAGGAGGCCGGAAGGTCAGCGCTTGCGGAAGCGATCGAGGGAGACGACTTCGCCCGCCGGCTTCTCGTCGGGCTCGGTCTGCTGCTGTGGCATGGCCTGGGTTGGCACGGCGGCGGGCAGCTTTGCCGTCTCGGGCTCGACCGGCGGACCGGCAAATTCGAGCGCGAAATTCACCGACGGGTCGGCAAAGCTGCGGATCGCCTCGAATGGGACCGTCAGACGCTCGAGCTGCTTTTGGAAGCTCAGCGTGACCGAAAACGATTCCTCCCCGACTTCAAGGTCCCAGAACTGATGCTGCAGCACGATGGTCATCTCGCCCTGGTATTTCTCGCGCAGGTAATCGGGGATGGTGACCCCAGGCAGCTCGGTGGCGAAGCCGACATAGAAATGATGGGCGCCGCGCAGTCCCTCTTTGGCCGCCCGCTGCAACGCGTCGCGGACAACGCCGCGCAGCGCGCGCTCGACCATCTTGTCGTATTGGAACAGATCCTGCGCCATTGCCCCTGCCCGACCGCGGCAACCCCCGCGGGCGTATTAAGTGAGGGGCTTCTGTTGCCCGGTGCCCCTCGAACCGCGAGTTACTTGCTAAGCTTCACCCCGCGAAGGGTTAGGCGGCAAGAGCCTCAGTTGCGAAGTTATCGTTCGCAATCAAGTTATGACCCGATAACGGTGGTATCATGCCGGGCGACGGTTCCTACCTTTACTACGCGCGTCGAGCCTAGTTCGCCCCCGCAGGTTGCCGGCCGATTCGCACTCGCGAGGCCGGCGGGAATTGGTGGAGGCGCCGGGTACTGCCCCCGGGTCCGCAACGCTTATTCCGTAAGCCGTTTATCGCCATAGTCGGTTACCCGACGCGGTAAGATATAGGGTCCCAGAGGCACGAAGGCAATCGCGCCCCTACGGCTGAGGCGCTAGTCTAGGCGCGCCGACGTATCGTCGGCGGTCTAGGAGTGCTTATGCCGCTGACCCGGGAACAACAAGTGGAAGTCGCTCAGGCGCGCGAAGCGAAGCACGAGACCCGGCGTGCCACAGTACCGGAGCTAGAAAGGATTCTGTATGAGCCGCTGCCGGTCCTGGACCACGGGTTTGTGCGGGTCATCGACTATATGGGCGATGACGGCGCGATCGTGCAGGCGGCGCGCGTCTCCTACGGGCGCGGCACCAGGCGCGTCAGCGAGGATCGCGGGCTTATCAATTATCTGATGCGGCACCGGCATACGACCCCGTTCGAGATGTGCGAAATAAAATACCACGTCAAGTTGCCGATCTTTGTCGCCCGGCAGTGGATCCGGCACCGCACCGCCAACGTAAACGAGTATTCGGCGCGGTATTCGATCCTCGACAAGGAGTTCTACATTCCAGATTTTGAATATCTGGAGACACGACGTCGTGAAAGAACGATTGAGCAAGCCGCAGCGCAGGGGCAACCTGACCTTTTTCCACAAGCAGAACAATCTCAGCTTCGCGACCTTGCGGCGCAATCGAAAAGCAATAGACAAGGACGGGAGGAAGTCCTTCCGCCAGGTGAAGCGAGGCAGGTGTTGGACATAATAAAAAAAGAAGCAGAACGAGATTACCTGACATATACTAAATTGCTTAACGAGGACGCGAGTGGCAAGATTTTAGATGAAAATCGGCATGGTCTAGCTCGTGAGTTGGCAAGAATGGTATTGCCTACTAACATATATACACAATGGTATTGGAAGACCAACTTACACAATTTAATACATTTCCTTTCGTTACGTGCTGATCCTCACGCTCAATATGAGATCAGAGCATATGCGGAGGTGATGCTTGAAACGTTACGTCATTGGGTGCCACTTACCTACGACGCCTTTGTCGAATACCGGATGAACGCTGCCACAATCTCGGCAGCCGCGCTTGACGTAATCCGCCGGAAGATTGGCGGCGAAACGGTCGACCAGGCCTCCAGCGGCCTCAGCCCGCGCGAATGGCGCGAGCTGATGGCGGTGCTCGGTCGAACCTGAAACCGATTGGGGCGACACCACCGGAGCAATCCGGATTGCTCCGACGTTGGCATACTCGTAACAGATCGATCCGGATTTGTCAATACCTATTTTCGCAATTTGTGTCGGTGAGGCGCATCAAAACGCGGGCGGTGGGGTGAAGCCACCGAACTCCCGCTCGATCAGTCCGGCGAAGGCTATCGTTGTGTGATCTTCGAGGAAGCCGCCGATAATCTGCACCCCGATCGGCAGGCCGCTTTCGCTATGTCCGATCGGCGCGACCGTCGCCGGCAGCCCTGTCAGGGTGGCGATGCCGGCCCAGGCGATCTGGTCGTCATAGGGCAGCTTCTTGCCGTCGATGTCGATCTGGCGCTTCTCCCGCGGCTTCGACTGGTCTTGCGGAAAGGCCGGGGTCGGCATCGGCGGGCAAAGCACGACATCGATGTCCTTGAACAAGGCCTGCCAGCGCGCCAGCAAGCCGCTGCGGACCCGGCTCGCGCGCAGCCATTCCGGGTGGCCGACTGTCAGCCCACGCAAACCGTAGGCATGCAGGCCCTGGTCCTCCGGCGACAGCACTTGCGCCTCGGCCTCGTATCGCGCCCGCTCGTCCGGCGACAGGTCGGCGCTGAAAAACGCCAGCAGCAGCTCGGCGTAATTGCGGGTGGTGCGGGCGAGGTCGGGCATCTTGGCGTTCTCGCGGCCGACGGTACAGCCGGCCTTTACGAGGCGGTCGGCGAGCGCGTCGAGGGCGCCGCGGACGCTGTCGGCGGTCGGGCACAGCGGGTGCTTGTCGATGACCAGCACCCGGTAATCGGCGAGCTTGTCATGCCGTGGCGGCGGCAGCACCAGCTTGTAGCCGATGCCTTCCCACATCTCGTCCGGGCCGGCGATGACGTCGAGTTCGAGCGCGAGATCGGCGGCGCGGCGGGCCATCGGGCCGATCACCGACATATCGCCGCGAACTGGGATGGCGGGCGTTTCAGGATATCCCGATCCGCGCTGCGGCACTAGGTCGAGGCTCGGCTTATGCGCGTAGACGCCGCAGAAATGTGCCGGCGCCCGCAGTGAGCCGCCGATGTCGGAGCCGAGCTCCAGCGGCACGAAACCGGCTGCGAGCGCCGCCGCCGAACCGCCGGACGAGCCGCCGGGGGTGCGCGAGAGATCCCACGGGTTGTCGGTCGTGCCATAGACCTCGTTGAAGCTCTGCCAGTCGCTGAGCCCTCTCGGTACATTGGTCTTGCCGAGAATAACCGCGCCGGCCGCCTTGAGCCGCTGCACTACGAGAGCGTCGGCTTCCGGCTTCCAATCCTTGAATTTCGGATAGCCCCAGCAGGTCGGCATTCCGGCGACGTTGAACTGCTCCTTAACCGTCATCGGCAGGCCGAGCAGCGGCCGACGTTCGCCTTTGGCCAGCGCTGCGTCGGCGGCATCGGCGGCAGATCGCGCCCGGTCGAAATCGCGCACGACGACGGCGTTGATCTTTGCGTCGAGCGCCTCGATCCGGGAAATGACGGCATCGAGCAACTCGCGGGCGGAGACTTGCCGTTTTGTAAGCATGTCGGCCAGATCGGCGGCGCCGCGGTACGCCAGGCCGCTTGGGTCGTCGCGCGCCGATGTGGCGCTGTTCGGAAGCATCGTCGCGGCAAGCGCCGCGCCCGTCCTGGCGATAAACGAACGTCGGCTCAGTTCGCCATTCATTGCGTGCCCCCGGCCGGCTGCAACACTCCAATCATCACCGGTGGAGCTGGTGTGACGCAACGATGCTGCCGATCACAGACGCGCGCCGGTTCGCTACAGGTGGATGCCCCTATCGAGCAGAGCCGAGGTGTATTCGCGATAGCTGATGCCGAGCGCCTCGGCGCGGGCCAGCCGCGCCAGCGCGACCTCGCGCGGGGGCGTCTTCCATGCCCGTCCATGCGCCTTCTTCCAGCAGAAATGCCGCCAGCCGGCGCCCGGATCGAGCGGCGGCCCGCCATTATGGCCGACGCCAAAAGCCGCAATTCCGGTGTTGTCGTCTCTGGGCGCCATTCTCGGGGAGGCTCCTGGTTACCCCTCCATCCAGGCAAAGGGCGTGCCAACCCCGTTATACCGGCGGCAACAGCGCCGCGGCGACGCGACGTTCCTCCCCGAGCAGCACATTAAAGGTCCGGCAGGCGGCGCCGGTGTCCATCGCCTCGATGACAATGCCGCTTGCCTTGAGCGCGGCGCGCAGATCGGACGCGACCAGCCCCATGCGGCGGCCGAGGCCGAGCAGCAACAGCTCGACCTCGCCATGCTCGACGACCGGCGCAAGGCTCTCTGCCGTCAACGCCGCCTCCGCCCAGATCAGCGTCACGTCGGGAAACACCAGCACCGGTCCGGCATAAATCGCGCCGCTGACGCGGAAGCCGCTCGCCGCATAGCGCTCGATGACCTGACGCCCAGGCGGAATGAGCGGGGTCAGCTCCACTTGCCGACCCTAGCGGGAGACCCGTTCGGCCCGGGCGGCCGCCGGTTCCTCGGTGCGGGCGATGGCGCGGCGGTTCGGCTGCACGTAGTAGAGGATCGGAGCCGCGATGAAGAGCGAGGAATAGGTGCCGATCACGATGCCCCACAGCATCGCGATGCTGAAGCCGCGCAGCACCTCGCCGCCGAAGAACAACAATGCCAGCACGGCCAGCGCGACGGTGCTGACGGTCAAGATCGTGCGCGACAGCGTCTCGTTGAGCGCAAGGTTGATCAGGTCGCGCAGTGGCATCGTGCGGTACTTGCGCATCGACTCGCGCACCCGGTCGTAGATCACCACGGTGTCGTTGATCGAATAGCCGGCGATGGTCAGGATCGCGGCGAGCGTCGTCAGGTTGAATTCGAGCTGGAAGATCGCAAACAGTCCGACCGTCGTCACGACATCGTGGATCGTCGAAATCGTCGCGCCGACTCCGAACTGCCATTCGAAGCGAAACCAGATGTAGACAAGGATCGCGAGCAGCGCGAGCCCGGTGGCGAGCGCGCCGGCGCGGATCAGCTCGGCGCCGACGCTCGGTCCGACGACCTCGACGCGGCGGTAGTCGATGTCCGAACCGAGCGCTTGCCGCGCAAGCTCGACCGCCTTCATCTGACCGGCATCGCCGCCCGGCTGTTCGGGCAGCCGGATCAGCACCTCGTCGGCGCTGCCAAAGCCTTGCAGCGAGGCGTCGCCGATGTGCAGCGCGTCGAGCTTGGCGCGCATTCCGGCGAGGTCGGCCGGCCCCTGGGTCTTGGCCTCGATCAGCGTGCCGCCCTTGAAGTCGATGCCGTAATTGAGCCCGATCGTCGCGAACAGGCCGATCGACACCCCACCCAACAGGATCGAGAACGCGAAGCCGTAGAGGTGCCAGCGCATGAAATCGATCTTCGGCACGCGGCGGATGACGA
>DASYOB010000057.1:0-5206 GCA_036008175.1 Allostellaceae bacterium | reverse complement strand
AAAGCCGCGGCGCGAATAGTCGGCAATGAGCAGCTCGCAGATCGCCTTCTGGGTGCCGTAGCTCGTCAGCGGCGTCGAGAAGAACTCGTCGCCGATCAGCGGCGGGAACGGCGCGCCGAAGACCGCGACCGACGACGTGAATACCATGCGCGGCCGATAGGGCGTCTTCGCGCCCTCCTGACGTATCGCCTCGATGAGGTTGCGCGTGCCGTCGAGATTGATGCGATAGCCCTTGTCGAAATCCGCCTCGGCCTCGCCGGAAACGACCGCGGCCAGGTCGAAAACGATGTCGGGACGCGCGGCGATGTGCGGGGCAATGGCTCCCGGATCGGCAATGTCGAGGGTCGCGAGCGACACCTTGCCGCCGAAGCCGGCGGGCTTTTCCAGCGGCGTGACGTCAATGAGGGAGAGCGCGGTGATCTGCCGCCCGGCGAGCTTGCCCTCGCGCGCCAGCCGTTCGGTGAGCTTGCGGCCGATCATGCCGGCGGCGCCGATGATGAGTACATGCATCGAGGAGCATCCATGTGGTCGTGAAGACAGGACTGGCTAGAACTCCGCCTCGCCCGATGTCAACCTCCGGGATAGCACCAAATCGCGGGAACGCGGCCAGGGAGGGAGCAAGACCATGAGCAATCCGACAGGCGGGGGCGTGAAGCCGGGCCTGCGCGTCCTCGTCACCGCCGGAGCGGCGGGCATCGGGCGCGCCATTGCCGAGGCCTTTGCCGCCCACGACGCCCGCGTCTACGTCTGCGACATTTCGCGGGAAGCGGTCGAAAAATGCCGCGCCGAGCAGCCGGGCATCATCGCCGAAGAGGCCGACGTCGCCGACGAGGCCGCGATCGACCGCCTGTTCGACGATGTGCAGGGAAGGTTCGGCGGGCTCGACGTGCTGGTCAACAATGCCGGCATCGCCGGCCCCACGAGCGAAGTGGAGAACATCGATCCGCGGGAGTGGCGGCGCACGATCGACGTCAATCTCAACAGCCACTTCTATTGCACGCGGCGCGCCGTGCCGATGCTCAAGCAGGCGGAAGAGGGAGCGATCGTGAACATCTCCTCGGTGGCCGGGCGCCTCGGCTACGCGTACCGGCTGCCCTATGCCGCCACGAAATGGGCGATCGTCGGAATGACCGAGAGCCTCGCCAAGGAGCTCGGGCCGTTCGGCATCCGGGTCAACACCATTCTCCCCGGCATTGTCGCGGGACCGCGCATCGAGCGCGTGATCCGGGAACGCGCCAAGGCGGTCGGCATCAGCTACGCGGACATGGAAAAGCAGTATGCCGAGAAGGCCTCGTTGCGGCGCATGGTGACGGCGGAGGACGTGGCGCAAACCGCTTTGTTTCTGTGTTCGGCAGCCGGCCGCAATATTACCGGGCAACCTATCAGCGTCTGCGGCAATGTAGAAACGCTATAGCGCGTCGCGCGATCGTGCCGGCCCTATTCAAGGGCCGCCGCCGCCGGGGCCGGCCGCGCGAGCACGGCGTCGGTGGGCATGCCGCGGTCAGCCTTGAGTCGCATCAAAACATAAAGCGCGAACGCCGGCGGGATCAGAGCCGGGCCGGGAATATGGCCGGACCCCAGCGCCATCTGGATGAGCGGCAGCCAATAGACAAGCTTGGCAAGGACCTGGCCGCGCCTATCGAGCGTGCCGGCGCCCAGCAGCATCACCGCGAGGCAAGTTACTGGCAGGGTATCGTAGGACAACAGATAAGGAACGGCGCAGATCGAGCAGGCAAAGAACAGCGCCGCCAAAAGCTGCGGGTCAGCGTCCTTGCGGTGCCTGAAGGCGAAGAATACCGCGCCGATGGCAAAGGCCGAAAAGCAGGCCTGGACGGTCATGGCGATGGTGTAGCTCGCGCCGGTCCCGCGCACGTTCATGAAGATCGGCGGAAAGAACGGGGTGCCGATTCGGTCCGGATCCACCAGCACGAGATTCTGGACCGGGATGCCTTTCTGCACGAAGTCGAGCCACACCTGCGGGCCGAAGAGCGCGGCCGTCACGGCGGCAATCAGGAGGGCCGTCGCGCTTGCCACCAGAAAAACGCGCCAGCGGCCGGAAGCCGCGAGCATGACCGGGAACAACAGGCCAAGCTGGGGCTTGAGCGTCAGCAAGCCGAGCAGGATGCCGGCCAGCATCGGCTTTCGATCGAGGCAGGCGAAGATCGTCAGCAGCATCGCCGCGGTCACCAGCGAGCTTTGCCCGGAGATCAGGCAGAAAACGGCTGCCGGCGAAAGCGCGATCGCGGCGAGCAGTCTGCGGTCGCTAGCGTATCGGCGCACGACCCAAAGAAAGAGAGCGAGCCCCAGCGCGGTCCAGCAGAGGAGCGCCGCGAGATAGGGCAGGCGGCCGAACAACGCGGCGGCAAGCATGACGCTCGGCGGATACGACCAGTTCTGGCCGGGATAGCCGGCGCCGAGCAGCGCCGCGAGCGCGTCCCTGTAGAGGAGCGGGTCGTAGAACCGGCTCGGATCGGGCGTCCATGCCGCCCGCCCGTACATCCAGAAATTCAGGAAATCGCGCCCGACGACGAGGTTGCTGCCATCGCGCGGGAAGGGTCCTCCCCACGAGATCATCCAGGCGTAGAGGGCCGCAGTCAGCATTACGAAGCCGGCGCTGGCGCCGATCAGCAGCCGCAGCGCGCCGAGGTCTTCTTGCCGCGCGCCGGCAGGAATAGCCGCCATGGCCAGGCTCGTGCTTGAGGTGGGATTGCCTGCGCGGCGGCGACTATGCGGCCGGCGGCGTTGTCATTTCCTTACCGGCGGCGTCGATGCGGATGGCTGCCGGCTGGGCGCGGCAGCAATGCGCCCGGCGAGCTTCGCGTACCCTTCCGAACGCGCTAGATTGAATTCCCAACGACCACAGGCAGGCTGTCATGATGGATCTTTACTACTGGACCACGCCGAACGGCCACAAGATCACGATCTTTCTTGAGGAGGCCGGGCTCCCTTACAAGATCATTCCCATCAACATCGGCAAAGGCGAGCAGTTCAAGGCCGAGTTTCTCGCCGTCTCGCCCAACAACCGCATTCCCGCGATCGTCGATCACGAGCCGACAGGCGGCGGCAAACCAATCTCGGTGTTCGAATCCGGCGCGATCCTGCTCTATCTCGCCGATAAGACCGGCAAGTTCATCGCCAAGGATTTGCGCGGCCGCAACGAGACGGTGGAGTGGCTGTTCTGGCAGATGGGAAATCTCGGCCCGATGGCCGGCCAGAACAATCATTTCAACATCTACGCGCCGGAGAAACTCCCCTACGCGATGGACCGCTATCGCAACGAGGTCAACCGGCTCTTTGGCGTCATGAACAAGCGCCTTGCCAACCGGCAATTTCTCGCCGGCGATTATTCCATCGCCGACATGGCGAGCTATCCCTGGATCGTTCCCTGGAAGCGGCAGGGTCAGGACATCGAAGACTTCCCGCACGTCAAACGCTGGCTGGACGCGATCTACGCGCGCGATCCGGTCAAGCGCGCCTACGCCAAGGCGAAGGAGGTCAATCCGGACCCGGGCCCGGGCGGCGTCCGCACCGCCGAGCAGCGCGCCATCCTGTTCGGCCAGACCGCAGCTTCGGTGGAGCAAATGGCGGCGAAGCCGTAACGTCGTAGCGTGGGTTGAGCGACAGCGAGGCGGGTCACGCCGCTTCGCGGCTAACCCGCCTGCGTTCCGCTAGTTCTGCCGTACGATCACGTGCGTGCCGACCGCCACGCGGGTGTAGAGGTCGACCACGTCATCGTTGACCAGGCGGAAGCACCCGGAGGAAACGGCGTGGCCGATCGTCTCCGGCGCATTGGTGCCGTGGATGCGGTACACGGTGTTGCCGAGATGCATGGCGCGAGCGCCGAGCGGATTGCCCGGACCGCCGGCCATGAAGCGCGGAAGATAGGGCTGCCGCTCGATCATCTCCGGCGGCGGGTGCCAGTCCGGCCATTCGGACTTGTGCGAGATCTGCAACAGGCCCTGCCAGGTGAAGCCGTCGCGACCGACGCCGATGCCATACCGCATGGCCCGCGTCGGACCCTCGATCAGGTAGAGGTGACGCTCGGAGGTCTCGACGACGACGGTGCCGGCGGGATGCTGCGAGCGATAGTACACCGCCTGACGCTGGAATTGCTCAGGCAGACTTGAGTTCGAATTGCCGTGGTCGACGCCGGGTGCGACGTCCTCGGTCGTCGCCTTGAAGAAGGGAAACCCCTGCGATCGATCCTGTGCCCACGCCGGCAGTGAAAAGATATAGAGGACCGCGGCGCCGATCCCCGCTAGCAAGCGCACGTTCATGGTCTTGTCCCTCGTCCGCCCAGCCTCGCTTGACGCCCCATTTTCCTACAGGAGCGCCGCCCGTTCAAGAGCCGGACGCAGCCCGGCCCCCCGCAACCTTACTCCCCGGCGCCGCCGAAATAGCCGGCAATCTTCCAGCCGCTCGCGTCCTTGCTGAAGCACATTTCGTCGCCGCCGAGCCCGGTGATCGCATCCGACGGGACGAAACCGGTTTTGCCGGAAGGCGTGGCAACGTGCAGAAACGCGGGCTGGTTGGCGTCGTCGCTCGACGCGCTGTCCGCCAGCACGCGAACCAGATAGCCGCCGAGCTTATCGACGACCGGCGCATTCGGCTGCGCGGCGCCGCGTACCTCGACCCCGTCCTTCAGCGGATAGGCCCACTCCGACGGGTCGGTCTGCGTACCCTGAAGCAGGGCCTGGAACGCCTTCGCATCCATGGGCGGATTGGCCGGCGCGCAGAGGACGCCCTGACGCTCGGGAAACGGCGATGCGGTCGGCTCGTTGGCGTAGCCGGCGAGAACGTCCCAGCCGGAACCGTCCTTGGCGTCGAGGTCGATGGCCTTGGCGAGGTTGTCGATGCCGGGCTTGTGCTTGTCCGCGAGGTCCTTGTCCTGAATCCAGAAGAAGCCCTGCGCCACGACCAGCTTGGCAAGGGCGGCCCGATCTTTGTGCTGGGCCACGTCACCAAGCTGCTTGCGGAAAGCGGCAAAGCCCGGATCGGTGTACGGCCCGGGCGGCGTCACCGCGAGCGGCTTGTACGGCTTCACCGGCGCCGCCTTGGGCGGCGCTTGGTCCGACTTGCCTTGCGCCCTGGCGAACTCGGGAACGAGCGTGACCGCCGTGACGGTGGCGAGGATCAGGGTCAGGGCGGTGAAGGGGTGGCGCATCGGACAATCTCCGTTCGGTTCGGCAATGGATTGGTTGAAGTT
>DASYOB010000056.1:0-3451 GCA_036008175.1 Allostellaceae bacterium | reverse complement strand
CCGCTCCATCCCTTGGCATTCCCGTTCCAGATATTCAAGTTTCCGGCGCTTTGAACCAGCAGAAAACGGTAATTTGACGGTCGCCGTCGTGATCGCGCCCTTGTCGAACCGCGCAGCGGCGGCGATGATCGGCGGTTGAGGGCGACGCGGGTCCAGGTCGAACATTGTTGCCGAAGAACGGCGGAAATCGTGCTCGCGACTGACTTTATCGCCAGATGGCGAGCGGCCGAACTGACCGAGCGCGCGGCGGCGCAGTCGCATTTCCGCGATCTGTGCGCATTGCTCGGCGAGGACAATCCGACCGACGTCGATCCAAAGGGGGAATGGTACGCGTTCGAGAAGGGCGCGACCAAGACGACCGGCGGCGAGGGCTGGGCCGATGTCTGGAAACGCGGCTGCTTCGGCTGGGAATACAAGAGCCGCGGCAAGGATCTGCGCGCGGCCTATGCGCAGCTGCAGCGCTACGCGCCGGCCTTGGAAAACCCGCCGCTGCTGATCGTGTGCGATCTCGCCCGCTTCGAGATCCACACCAACTGGACCAATGCGGTCAGCTATACTTACGAGATCGGGCTCGACGAGCTGGCCGATCCGAAAAAGTTGCGCTGGCTCAAATGGGCGTTCAATGACCCCGAGCGGCTGAAGCCAGGGCTGACCCGGCAGGCGCTGACCGAGGCGGCGGCCCGCGAATTCGCCGCCCTGGCGCAGCGCCTGCGCGAGCGCGGCCATCCCTCGCAGGCGGTCGCGCATTTTATCAATCGCCTGGTCTTCTGCATGTTCGCCGAGGATGTCGATTTGTTGCCGGGCAAGATGTTCGGGCGCATGCTCGAGGGCGCGGCGCGCACCCCCGATGAATTCGCGGCGTTGGCCTCCTCGCTGTTTGCGGCGATGCGCGTGGGCGGCCGGGTCGGGTTCGAGCACGTCGATTGGTTCAATGGCGGCCTGTTCGACGACGACAGCGCCCTGCCGCTCACCCGCGAGGACATAGCACTGGTGCGCGAGGCGGCGGCGCGCGACTGGGCCGAGATCGACCCCAGCATTTTCGGGGACGCTGTTCGAGCGCGGGCTCGACCCCGGCAAGCGCAGCCAGCTGGGCGCGCACTACACCGACCGCGACAAGATCATGTTGATCGTCGAGCCGGTGATCATCCGCCCGTGGCTCGCCGAATGGGCGGCAGCCAAGGCCGAGATCGAGAAGCTGGCGCGCCAGGCCGAGATCGCCGCCGATCTCGACCGCGGCGGGAGGCGCGGGCAGGCGGCGGTGCGCACCCGCGCGCTCAATGAGGCGGGCGCGCTCTATCGCGGCTTTCTCGACCGGCTGCGCGCGTTCCGCGTGCTCGACCCGGCCTGCGGCTCGGGCAATTTCCTCTATCTGGCGCTGTTGGCCTTGAAGGACATCGAGCATCGGGTCGCGATCGAGGCCGAGAGCCTGGGGCTTCCACGCGAATTCCCGCGCATCGGCCCGGAGGGGGTCAAGGGCATCGAGATCAACCCCTACGCCGCCGAACTGGCGCGGGTCACGGTGTGGATCGGCGAGATCCAATGGATGCGCCGCAACGGCTTCGATGTCGGGCGCAACCCGATCCTGAAGCCGCTCGACACGATCGAATGCCGCGACGCGATCCTGAACGAAGACGGGTCGGAGGCGGACTGGCCTCGGGCCGACGTGGTGATCGGCAACCCGCCGTTTTTGGGCGCACACTCTTTGATCGGCACCCTCGGCGAATCTCCTACTGCGGTTCTACGAGATTTATTCTCCGGTCGACTCACCGGAAATTGTGATTTTGTCGTGTATTGGTTCGAGAAAGCGACCGAACTCCTGGCCGCCGAGAAAATTCTCAGGTTTGGGCTAGTAGCCACGCAATCTATTCGCCGCCCCGCTAATCGCGAACCTCTTCAACGTCGCTGGAATGGAATACAGTTATTCGAAGCTTGGTCAGATATTCCATGGACCGCGGATGGCGCAGATGTACGTGTTTCCATAATTTGTGCAAGACGGATATTGCGCTCACAGGATTTGCAACTCGATGGCCGTATCGTTCCGCGAATAAACATTGATCTAACGAGCGATACCATCAGCTTAGTAGACGCAAAGCGATTGACCGAAAACAATGGGGTCGCGTTTGAGGGCACAAAAAAATACGGCGACTTCGATATTGATGGCGGCTCGGCAAGAAAGTTGTTAAGCGAACCGGTCAATCCGAACGGAAGGCCCAACGCCGATGTGGTGAAGCCGTGGCTAAACGGGGAGGCGGTGGTTTCGCGAAACCCTGACAAATGGATTATCGACTTCGGCTGCGTAATGTCAGAACGGGAGGCCGCCCTATATCAAGAGCCGTTCGCCTATGCCGAACGAGCGGTGAAACCGTATCGTATGACTGTTCGGCGCGACCGCACGAGGCGTCTGTGGTGGCGACACGAAGAGTGTCGGCCAGGGCTTCGGCGCGCGATAGCCGGCCTCATCCGGTTTATCGTATCGCCGCGCGTCGCCAAACATCGAATATTCGCCTGGGCTGAATCGAGCGTACTTCCTGACACAAGGCTCGCCGTAATCGCTCGGGACGACGACACCATGTTCGGAATTCTCCACAGTCGCTTTCACGAAGCGTGGAGCCTCCGTAAGGGCGGAATGCACGGCGTCGGCAATGACCCTCAATACACCCCGAGCACTGGTTTTGAGACTTTTCCCTTTCCGGAGGGGCTGACGCCGAACCTCCCGGCGGAGGAGTACGCCGATGATACGCGGGCGGTGGCGATCGCGGCGGCGGCGCGGCGGCTCGACGAGTTGCGGCAGGCCTGGCTGAACCCCGCCGATCTGGTCGAGCGGGTGCCGGAGGTGGTGGCGGGGTTTCCCGACCGCATCGTCCCGGTCAGCGAGAAGGCCGCTGCGATCCTGAAGAAACGCACCCTGACCAATCTTTACAACGAGCGCCCGGCCTGGCTCGACAATATCCATCGCGCGCTCGACGCCGCGGTTGCCGCGGCTTATGGCTGGCCGGCCGACATCGGCGAGTCGGAGGCGCTGGGGCGATTGCTCGATCTGAACCGCGAGCGCGCCGCCGCCGGGCGGTAGCAGCGGCCGACGGTTGCTCTCGGCGCTGGCCCTTGCGATGCAAAGCACGCTTTGCCGGACGTGATCCGGGTATCCGCGTCTTGACGACCGGCACGGCGGAGCAGAAGGACGGCGTGAATGGCCGGGTCAAGCCCGGCCACAGCGATTTGAGGAGGGGGCGAGCTCCGAGGCTGGGCAAGAATTCCCCCCGCCTATTCACTCGCCACCCCAGCGAAGAAGAAATTGAAACCCGCTGGATCAGCGCCGTGCGTCCCCCGCCTTCGCGAGGGCAGGCTCTTCGAGACGGCCGCTCCACGGCCTCCTCGGGATGAGGATTCTCCATAATATCAGCAATAGCTTACCTCATGCTGAGGAGCGCCCTCGGGCGCGTCTCGAAGCACG
>DASYOB010000055.1:0-2159 GCA_036008175.1 Allostellaceae bacterium | reverse complement strand
AACCTCGCGATCTGGTTCGCGCTGCACAGCTGGTTTCACGAGGCGCATCGGGTGAAGGACTTCGGGTTTTCCTTGGATGTGCCGGTGCTGCACAGCCTCGATCTCTGGGCGCTCCTGCTCTCGCTCGCGGCCATGATCGCGATCTTCCGTTTCAAGGCCGGGATGATCCCGACGCTGCTCGCCTGCTCGGCCGCAGGCATGCTGCTGCGCCTGGTCGGGGTGGTGTGATGACGCGCGTCCGATTTTTTGGTGTCGCCCTGGGGCTAGCCGTGGTGGCAAGCGCCGGCGCCGTGATGGGGCAAGGGAGTGGTCCGATGATGGTGGATATTGCGCGCCTGGCGCCAAGCCTGGAGCCGGAATTCGCCCTGTGGCGGACCGGCGAGGGCGATCCCGGCGAATGGACGGTAATCGCCGACGCAACGGCGGCCGGCGGGCGGGTCTTGGCGCAAATCAGCAAGGACAAGACCGGCTACCGGTTCCCGCTCGCGATCTATAAGCCGTTCTCCGGCAAAGACCTCGACGTCTCGGTCCGCTTCAAAGCCGTCGGCGGCACTGTCGATCAGGCTGGCGGCATCGCCGTCCGGCTGCTGACGCCCGACGATTACTACGTGCTGCGCGCCAATGCGCTGGAAGACAATGTGCGCTTTTACCGGGTGGTGATGGGCAGGCGCGAGCAGCTCGCTGGGGCCGATATCAAGGTCATTGGCAATGCCTGGCATACGCTCGCTCTGCGGGCCGAAGGGGAGCATTTCAGCATCTCCTTCGACGACAAACCGCTGTTTACGGCGCAGGACGGGACCTTTGCCAACCCGGGCAAGGTCGCGCTGTGGACCAAGGCCGACAGTGTCACCTATTTCGACAGTCTTGCGATCCGGCCGTTGCCGGACGGGGAGAAATAGCCATGGAAACACCGGTATCGATCCGGCCGCTCCTGTTCAAACCGCACCGGTTGAACGGGCTATCGGAGCGGCTGCTGGTCAGCCATTACGAGAATAATTACGGCGGCGCCCTGCGCCGGCTCAACGCAATCGAGGCGCGTCTGGCCGAACTGGATTGGGCGTACACGCCGGTGTTCGAGATCAACGGCCTGAAGCGCGAAGAGCTGATTGCGAGCGGCTCGGTGATCCTGCATGAGAGTTATTTTGACGGGCTCGGCGGCGCCGGCGGCGACCCTGCCGCGGGTAGTGATGTGGCGGCCGCGATCGAGCGCGATTTCGGCAGCCTCAGCGCCTGGCGCGCGGAATTCACTGGCATGGCCAAGGCGCAGGCCGGCGGTTCGGGCTGGACGCTGCTGGTCTGGTCGCCCCGTCTCGGGCGGCTCGTCAACGAATGGGCCGCCGATCACGCACATGCGCTGCCAGGCGGCGTGCCCGTGCTGGCAATCGATATGTATGAGCATGCCTATCACCTCGATTTCGGCGCGCGGGCCGCGGCCTATGTCGATGCGGTGATGGCCAATCTCGACTGGCCGCGGATCGATGCGCGCTACCGCGCCGCCGTCGGGGAGGAGACGGACCCGAGCGTGTTTTTGCCCGCCGGTGCGCCGGCTGAGACCGAGGCGCGCATTGCGGGCGAGGAACTGCTGCAAAAGCTCACCGCTGATGATCCGGCGAAGCCCTATCTGCTCGATGTGTGCCTGACGGTGGATTTGCCGAAGCGCATAGACATGCTGCCAGGCGCGGTGTTTCGCGCACCGGACACGATCGCGCAATGGGCCGATGATCTGCCGCGCGACTGTCTGATCGTGGTTTGCTGCATCTACGGTTTTCAGGTGAGCGGCGAAACCACGGTCGAGCTGCGCCGACGCGGCTATGACGCGCGTTCGCTGACGGGCGGCGTCGCCGCCTGGCACGCAATCGGCGGCACAACCGTGCCGCTCGACCGCAGCACCTACGGTTGACCCGGGAGGCGCAGGTGACGGCTTACAAAATTGCGATCGTGTCCCGCGGCGATATCGCGACGCGGCGCGCCGCCACGCCGCAGAACAGTCGGTTCTATCGTGTATTTGAAGAACTCGCGGCGCTCGGCATCGATGCGGAGCCCGCGGTTTACGATGAGGAATTCGCGGACGAGGTTCGCGCGCAGCTGCTGGTAGCGGATGGCGTGCTCGTGTGGGTCGATCCGATCCATCAGGGCAAGACACGGGAAGCGCTCGATCC
>DASYOB010000054.1:0-1949 GCA_036008175.1 Allostellaceae bacterium | reverse complement strand
AGGACGTCGCATTCAACCATTACCGTTCACCCTGTTTGGGTAACATCAGACTACACCTGATATGGCCCAAAAGAGTTGAAAGGATCTGAATCGACTAGCTTATCGCTTTCGTTTTTATCTTCTTTCGACTGATCCTTTCAGAGTGACGGGCGTGGACCGCCCGAATGCGCCCCTTTTCTACGACTCAATGCCGAGCAGTTTTGCCGCGGTGGCGCCGAGGATCTTGACCCGGTCGACATCGCTCAGGCCCGGGATCGCCATGATGTGGTCGACTGGCGCCGTATTCCACGGGAACGGATAGTCGGTGCCGAGGACGATCTGGTCGATCCCGGCCTCGGCGATCAGGTGGCGCATCCCCTCGCCGGTGAACATGATCGAGTCGAAATAGAGCTGGCCGCCGCGGATATACTCGGTCGGCTTCTTTTTAGGAAACGGCCCGACCCGGTTCGGAAACGTCGTCATGACCGCGTCCGAGCGATTGGCGTAGGAGGGCAGGAAGCCGCCGCCATGCGCGGCGCAGATCTTGAGGCCCGGGAAGCGGTCGAGCGTGCCCTCGAATATCAGGTGCGACAGCGCGATCGTGGTTTCGAGCGGGTTGCCGATCGTGTTGGTCAGGAGGCCGTTGCCGGCGAGCCGGCCGCTCGGCTCCAATTCGCGGGTGCCGAGCGGGTGCATGAAGACCAGCACCCCGAGCTCCTCGCACTTCTGCCAGAACGGGTGGAATTTGGGGTTGGCGAGATCCTCGCCGGCAACGCTGCCGGCGACGCCGACGCCACGGAAGCCGAGCCGCTTCACCGCGTGCTCGACCTGCTCGGCGGCGAGGTCGGGAAATTGCAATGCCGCGGTCGCGAAGGCGACAAAGCGCTCGGGTTCGCCGGCGCAGAATTCGGTCAGCGTATCGTTCTGGATGCGGATCAGCTCGGCGGCGGCGTCGCGCTCGGCCCGGTACCAGAACGGGTTGATGCTGAGCGCCTCGACATCGACCCCGGACTTGTCCATGTGGGCGATGCGGTCGCCGACATTGGACCATAGGAGGCCCGGCGCCTCGAGCGGGTGGTTGATGACCTTGGCGGCGTCCGGGACGACGCAATGCGCGTGGACGTCGATGGTCTTGACCCGCTTGCCCGATACGACGACCTCGCGGCGGCCATGCGTGTGCGGCTGCCCGCCTCCACCTCCGCCGGAAGCGGCGCTTACGCCAGCGGTGATCTCGCAACCGGTAAAGGCAATCCTGTCGCCGCTCACGGGCATGTCGTTCCTCCCCAATGCCAACCGTCCCGCATTTGCGGGCGGGCGAGACTACACCGAGCCTGGGTGCCGTCCGCAACCTTCAGCGAAGCAACGCAGCCCCTCACCCCAACCCTCTCCCCGCTTGCGGGGCGAGGGGGTCGTCGGGCCAATTGCGGCGCCGAACCTCAAATCCCTCGCCCCGCTTGCGGGGAGAGGGTGGTGAGCATCGCGAGCCCGGTGAGGGGCATTCGCTGCTTCCGCAGGCAATCAGCAGTGAAATAACACCAAACGGCCCCCTACCCTCACTTCCGGAAATCGGCGCCCTTTTTCTCGACGGTGCGCACGAGGGCCTCCCATTCCATGAGGCCATAGGCCTCGCTGTCGCGCACCGCCTGCATGCGCTCGGCCGCGGCGGCGACGACATGCGGCTCGATCATCACCGGCTTGGCGTTCATCTGCCGCGCGATCAGCTCCAGTTCGCAGGCGCGCTCCATCAGATAGAGCCGCTGCAACGCGCCGTGGATTGTCGGGCCGTAGGTCAAGAGGCCGTGGTTCAGCAGCACGACGCAGCTGCCGTCCTGGCAGGTGCGGCCCAAGGCCTCGCATTCCTCCTCGGTCGCCGGGACGCCATAGGGGTGGTAGGCGAGGTCGTCATAGACGCCGAGCGCGTCCTGGCTGATCGGCCGCAGCCCCTCGGCCAGCAGCGAGACGCCGGCGCC
>DASYOB010000053.1:0-35023 GCA_036008175.1 Allostellaceae bacterium | reverse complement strand
CATCGCGCGGCCCCGACACCCTGCGCTGGGGCCCGATGAAGCCGGTCGGCCTGCGCGACCCGAAGACCGGCCATCGCCCCTATGCCGTCGTGCAATTGCGCCAGGACAACGCACTCGGCACGCTCTACAACATGGTCGGCTTCCAGACCAAATTGCGGCATGGCGAGCAGAAGCGCGTGTTCCGGATGATCCCGGGGCTGGGGCGCGCGGAATTCGCCCGCCTCGGCGGCTTGCACCGCAACACCTTCATCAACAGCCCGCGCCTGCTCGACGGACGATTGCGGCTGAAGGCGATGCCGCGGCTGCGCTTCGCCGGGCAGATCACCGGGGTCGAAGGCTATGTCGAGAGCGCCGCGATCGGGCTCCTCGCCGGCCGTTTCGCGGCGGCCGACCGGCTCGGCCGGGAGCAATCGCCGCCGCCGGCGACGACCGCGCTCGGCGCGCTGCTGCGCCATATCACCGGCGGCGCCGAGGCCCACACGTTTCAGCCGATGAACATCAATTTCGGGCTGTTTCCGCCCTTAACGCCCGATCCCGGCCGGCACGCCGACAGGAAGCCGCTGATGTCGCGCCGGGCGCTGGCCGATCTCGACGCTTGGCTGCGGGGCACCGAGCCGGCACTGTAGTCTTCTCGGTGTCATTCCGGGGCACCGCGCAGCGGTGAGCCCGGAATCCATATTCCAGAGGGCTGTGTTCATGGATTCCGGCTCTCCGCCTCGGTCCGGCCGGAATGACGGTTGAAGAAAAGGAGGATCCCCCATGCTGACGCTCTATTACGCCCCCGGCGCCTGCTCGATGGCGTCGCACATCGCGCTCGAAGAGACCGGCGCCTCGTATGAGGCAAAGCCGGTGGCGCTCGCGCAAGGCGAGCAGACCAAGCCCGAGTACCTGAACAGCGTCAACCCGCGCGGCAAGGTGCCGGCGCTGAAGACCGATGAGGGCATCCTGACCGAGAACGTCGCGATCCTGACCTATCTGGCGCGCTCATTTCCCGACGCGAAACTGTTGCCGACCGACCCGCTCGGCACCGCCCGCGCGCTGTCGCATATGGCCTATCTGTCGAACACGGTGCACCCGGCCTTTACCCACATCATGCGGCCCGGCCGCTTCGCCACCGACGAGTCGGCGCACGACAACCTGAAGGCGACCGGCAAGGAGAATTTCTGGAAGCTGCTGCAGGAAATCGACGGATTGCTCGCCGGCAAGGATTACGTCCTCGGCTCGCAATACTCGGCGGCCGACGGCTATACGCTGGTGTTTTACGGCTGGGGCAAGCGCATCGGCCTGCCGGTCGACCAGCTGAAGAACTACACGGCGCTGAAGGACCGGCTGTTAAAGCGCCCGGCGGTCAAGAAGGTGCTCGAACGCGAGCAGAGCCCGCTGCTGCAGAGCTAACCGCCCATTCCGGAAGGGAGCACTTTGCAGTCGTTCATGGCCGGACTTGGTCCGGCCATCGACGAGACCGACAGCACTGAATTCGCAAAAAAAGGGTCGTTCATGCCCGGGCCAAGCCCGGGCATGAGCGTCTCTAGGGAGGATTTCAGGATGCCGATCCGCACCGGCAGAGAGTTTCTCGAAGCGCTCAGGGACGGTCGCCAGATCTTCATGGACGGCGAGCGCATCGCCGATGTGACTCGCGACCCGCGTCTGGCTGGCGCGGCGCAGAGCCTCGCCGAGCTCTACGACATGCAGCACGACGAGGGCTTGCGCGAGCAAATGACGTTTGCTTCCCCGTCGAGCGGCGAGAGGGTCGGGCTCTCCTTCATCGAGCCGCGCACCGTCGACGATTTGATCCGCCGCCGCGAGATGATCAAGACCTGGATGGATGCGACCTGCGGCATGTTCGGCCGCAGCCCGGATTTCCTCAATGTCATGCTGACCGGGCTCGCCGCCGCGGCATCGGAATTCGGCCGCAGCGACCCGCGCTTCGCCGACAATATCCGCGCGTACCACCTCTATGCCCGCGAGCGGGATCTGTGCATGACGCACACCCTCCTCAATCCGCAGGTCGACCGCTCGCGCCCGGTCGAACGGCAGGAGAAGGATCTGGCCGCCAAGATCGTCAAGGAGACCGATGCCGGCATCGTCGTCAAGGGCGCGCGCATGGTCTCGACCCTGTGCGCCTATGCCGACGACCTCCTGGTGATGCCCTCGACCTTTCTCGCCACCAATGCCGAGGCGGCGCCCTACGCCTTCGGCTTTTCGATCCCGGTGGCGACCCCGGGACTGCGTTTCATCTGCCGGCCGTCGGTGGTGCACCAGAACGCCGCCTCGCCGATGGATTTCCCGCTATCGTCGCGGCTCGACGAGGGGGACGGGCTGGCGGTGTTCGACGACGTGATGGTGCCGTGGGAGCGGGTCTTCATCCACCGCGACCCCGAGATGTGCAACGGCCTGTTCCAGCGCACCGGCGCGATGCCGCAAATCATGCATCAGACCTCGACCAAGAATCTGGCCAAGGCCGAATTCATGCTGGCGCTCGGGCTGGCGATCGCGCGCTCGACCAATATCGACGCGCACCTGCACGTGCAGGGCATGCTGGCCGAGTTGATCGAGCATGCCGAGTCCGTGCGCGCCTGCATCCGGGCCAGCGAGGCCGACGCCGCGATCAGCGCGGCCTCCGGGCTGATGACCCCGGCTGAGATGCCGCTGTGGACGGTGCGGATGATGTTCCCGAAGATGTTTATCCGCGCCTGCGAGATCATCCAGATTTTGGGCGCCGGCGGGTTGGTCGCGGTGCCGTCCTATGCCGAGCTGTCTGGGCCGGCGGCGGCCGATGTCGAGACCTACGCCCAGGCCGCCAACGCCGATGCGCCGAGCCGGGTTAAATTATTCCGGCTCGCCTTCGATGCCGCGGTGTCGTCCTTCTCCGGACGGCAGCAGCTATACGAGCGCTACTATTCGGGCGACCCGGTCCGGCTCGCCGGCGCGCTATACAACCTCTATCCCAAGGACGCGCCGATCGCCCGCATCCACAAGATGCTCGACGAATTGGAGGCTAAACAGCCCCTCTCCCGCACCGCGGGAGAGGGAGGGGCCCATCGCGCAGCGATGGGAGGGTGAGGGTCAGCGCTAAACCAAGTACCCTCACCCGGCCTCGCCCCGGATCAGGTCCGGGGCTCGACCACCCTCTCCCGCAATGCGGGAGAGGGGCTTCAAGCGAAAGACGGCATGACCCTTTCGGCGAAGAGTTCGGCCGAGCGCCTTGCCTCGTCCGGAGTGATCGAGCCGAAGGCAAAGTCGCAGACGAAATAGGTCGCGCCGGCGGCCTCGGTCTGGGTGGCGACGAAATCCAGCACCTGGGCCGGCGTGCCGGCGATCGCGTGGCCATGCGCCTGCAACGGGTCCCATTCCTCGGGCAGCGACGCCTTGAGCGGAAACGGCACATCGTATTTCGCCCACAGCAATTCCATGTGACGGCGCCACGGGCGGTAGCCGCGCTGCGCGATCTCGCGCGCCCGCTCCTCGGTCTCGGCGACGACGATGTGGCGGTTGATGCCCATCAGCGGCATATCGGCTTCGGCGCGGCCAAGCTTCCCCCATTCCGATCGGTAGAGGTCGATGATCGCGCGCGCCTGCACCGTGTCGCGCAGGGTCACGATATTGGCGCTCTCTTTGGCCGCCCAGGGGATGCTGTCCGGCCGGCTGGTGCCGTACCACAGCTCGGGATACGGCTTCTGCACCGGTTTCATGACGATCGGCACGTGGTCGAAATCGTAGAACTTGCCGTGATAGGTCAGCTCGTTCTCGGTCAGGCCGATGCGGATGGCATCGTACGCCTCGCGAAATTGCTGCATGCCGGTTTCGAAATTGACCCCGTAGAAGCCGACCTCGATCGGCGAGATGCCGCGCCCGACGCCGTACAGAAAGCGGCCGTGACTCATCTGGTCGAGCATGCAGATTTCGTCGATCAGGCGCAGCGGGTGGTAGAGCGGCAGCAGGTAGACCATCGGCCCGAAGCGCAGCCGCTCGGTGCGCTGGGCGACTGCCGACAGGAAGATGCCGGGCGACGGCGCGTAGCCAAGCGGCGTGTTGTGGTGCTCGGCCAGGTGATACCCGTAAAAGCCGGCGCGGTCGTAAGCTTCGATCAGCCTGAGCCGCTCCTCGTAATGGCGGGAGAGCGGTGCGCCGCTGTCGTCGAGGTGGTCGAAGATCCCGAAGCGCATGGTTTCCTCCCGAGAGCCACGCGATACTATGGCCAGCCGGAGGCCGGTTCCAAGGAGGATCCGGCCTCGCCGACGAACACAGGGTAACGGTCGAGCACGGGGAGGCACGCGAGATGCATCGATTTTCGCTGACTATGCTGCTGTTGGGCGCGCTGGCCCCGATGCTGATCGCCACGGCGCACCCGGCCGCCGCCGACAGCATCCTGAACGACGTGCTGCGCCGAGGCAGCGTCCGCATCGCGGTCAACACCGGCAATGAGCCGCGCCAGTTTGCCGATGAGAACGGGAATTTGCAGGGCTACGACATCGACATCGCCGGCGAGCTGGCAAAGCAGCTCGGCGTGCAGATCGAGTTCATCCGCACCGACGTCGCCGGTCGGGTCGCGATGCTGCAATCGCATAAGGCCGACATCACGATCGCGACCTTCACCCCGACCCTCGACCGGCTGAAGACGGTGGGCTTCACCGATCCCTACACGACGGACGTGCTGACTTTGATGATCCGGTCGGATCGCAAGGAGCTCGCGGAGCTGAAGGATTTCGACAAGCCTGAAATCAAGATCGCGCTGGGTCGCGGCTCGACCGCGGCCAAGGCGCTCGCCAAATACGTGCCGCACGCAACCGTTGTCGAGCTGCCGGGGCTGGCGGACATCGTCCAGGCGATCGATGCCGGCCAGGTCGATGCCACCTGCAGCAATGACGGGCTCGTCAACTGGACCGTCAAGAATAGTAACGGCAAGTATCGGGCGGTGGCGGCTCTCGGCGACCCCGAGGACGATTCGATCGGGCTGCCGCAAGGCGACTTCGTCTGGTGGATGTGGCTCAACCAGTTCGTCCACCAGATCAACAACGACGGCACCAACTACACCCTGTGGATGAAATGGTTCGGCAGCCCGCCGCCCGCTTTTGTCAAGGCGCCGCCGAAAACCTAACACCCAGCACGACGGCGGCGCCGGGACGCGGCAGTGTACGATTTCAACCTCCGGGTCCTGCTGCCCTATCTGCCGGTATTCGGTGCCGGGGCGCTGCTGACCCTCGAGATCAGCGCCCTCGCCATCCTGATCAGTTTCCCTTGCGGGCTTATCGGCGCGCTGATGCGCATCTCGGACTCGCGATTGCTGCGCGCGATCGGCGCCGGCTACGTCGAGACCGTGCGCAATGTGCCGCTGCTGGTCGTGCTCTATGTCCTGTTCTATGCGCTGCCGGTGTACGGCCTGCCGATCAACGCCTTCACCGCAGGGGTTCTCGGGCTGAGCATCAACAGCGCGGCTTTCACGATTGAGATTTTTCGCGGCGGCTTCGCCGCGATTCCAGCCGCGCAATACGAGGCGGCGAGTGCGCTCGGCATGTCGCCGGCGCAGATCTTCGGGCTCGTGATCGTACCGCAAGTCTTCCGCATCGCCTTGCCGAGCCTCGGCAATCAGGTCGTCGCGGTCGTGCTGGGCTCGGCGCAGGCCTCGATCATCGGGGTCGGCGAGCTGACCTATCAGACGCAATCGGTCGGCTCATCCACCTTCCGCTATTTCGAGCTGTTCACCATGGCGGCGCTGTTCTACATCGTCTGCGCCCAGCTGATCGGCGGCGTCTGGCGCGTGTTGACCGGCCGTGCGGCAAGGGCGCCGCTCGGGACATGATCGGCAGCGGCCATCTCACGAACTATCTGCTGCTGCTGCTCAGCGGCGCGGTGGTGACGCTGAAGCTGAGCCTTGGTGCGCTGGTGCTCGGCAGCGCCGCCGGAATCGTGCTCGGCGCGATGCGCGGCTCGCGCCGGCGGCCGCTGCGGTTGATTGCCCTCCTCTATATCGAGGGGCTCCGCTCAACGCCGTTCGTGATCCTGTTGTTCCTGGTGTTCTATGCGATGCCGCTGGCGCTCGACATCGACATCCCGCCATACCCGGCGGCGATCTCGGCGCTCAGCCTGCACTGCTCGGCCTATATGGCGGAGGTCGTCCGATCCGGCATCCTGTCGGTGCCCAAGGGACAATGGGAGGCCGCTGCCGCGCTCGGCCTGCGCTACTGGGGCATCATGCGCCTCATCGTCCTGCCGCAGGCCTTGCGGGTCATAATCCCGCCGACGATCGGGGTCTATGTCAGCACGATCAAGGAATCCTCGCTCGCCTCGATCGTCGGTTTTGTCGAGTTGCTGGGCCAGGGCATGGCGATCCGCGAATCAAATGCCGGGCGGAGCACCGCCGACGTGCTGGTCGCGGTCGCCTTCGGCTATTTCGCGATCTGCTTTGCCTTGTCGCGGCTGGGTCTATACCTGGAGCGCCGCACCAGCCGCGACCTGGCCGCCGCCCGGCAGGTGCGGGCACGGCGGTCGCTGCCCATCGCCCCGCTCCCGGCGTCGCCCGAGGGCACCCTCGCGCCTTGAGCGGAGCGAGGGTTTGCCGCGGCACGCCAAGAGTCCCTCTCCCCACCTGCTTGCGGGGAGAGGACCGGGGTGCGGGGCACTCTATGTTCCGGACAGCATCATGTCGCTGATCTTCTCCGCCGTCATCAGCGTCGGGAAATTGGTGTTGGCGCAGGGGACGCACGGAAACAGCGAGGCGTCGACGATCCGCAATCCGGAGACGCCGCGCACCCGGCCCTGATTGTCGGTGACCGCCATCGGGTCGTCCTCCGCGCCCATGCGGCAGGTGCAGGAGGCATGCCATACCCCGATCCCGGCCTTCCGGATAAAGTCTTCGAGCGCGTCGTCGTCGGTCATCAGCTGGTCGAAGCGGTAGCCCTCGACGACGTAGCGCTCGAGCAGCCAGCGCCGCAGCCAGTCGGGACCGTCGAGCAATTTGGCGAAGAATTTTGTCAACCGCCGGTTCTTGTCGTTGACGACGCCGATCTGGCGCACCCGATCGCTGTAGCTGGCTGGGAACGGATCGCTGACCGCCTGCTGCAAGGCCATGCCCAGATGCATCCGGCCGAAGCGGCGGAAACCGTCCATCAGCCGGTCAAGGTCGCGCCAGTCGGACAACAGGTTGAACTCGACGATCGGCTCGGCTCGCCAATCGGGCAAGGCAAGCCGGACCTGCCCGGTTTCGGAGAGCGTCTTGTAGACGCAGATCAGCTGCGAGGCGATCTGTTCGCCGACCGCATGCCAGGCCGATTTGCTGACGACCGCGACGAACATGTCGCCGGGCGCGATATCGTCGACGCCGGAGGAATAGCGCAGCGCCAGAAGGATGTGCCGGCGCGTCAGGCCGTTGATGCGCGCCTCCGGCTTCATGAAGGACGAGACAGAGACCGAGGGGTGGTCCATCAGCCGCTGCCCGACCCCCGGCCGATTCGCGCGCACCTCGATGCCGAGCTCGTTCAACGGACCGGCCGGGCCGATCCCGGCGCGCAACAGATGCGCCGGCGAATGGATCGCGCCGGACGAGACAATGACTTCGTTGGCGCGGAACTCGGTCTCCTGCCCTTGCACCAGCGCCTTGACGCCGATGCAGCGGGTGCCCTCGAACAACAGTCCAGCCACTTGCGTTTCGGCCGAAATCGTCAGGTTGGGCCGCCGCCGCGTGCCGTTGTCGAGGTAGCCGATCGCCGCCGAAACACGGCGGTCGTACAGGTTGGAGATCGTGATCGGAAAATAGCCGTCCCGGTATTCTCCGTTCTGGTCTTCGATGTAGTCGTAGCCTGCGTCCTTGAAGGCCTCCGCCACTGCCTTGGCGTGGCCATTCCACAGATCGGGGAAGATTCGGCGCACCGGAATCCGGCCCTCCTTGCCGTGCCAAGGGCCGTCAAAATCCATGTCGCGCTCGACCTTCTTGAAATAGGGAAGCACCGCTTCCCAGTTCCAACCGGCGGCGCCGCGCGCTTCCCATTCGTCGTAATCGGTCGGCGCGCCGCGATTGGCGAGCTGGCCGTTGATTGAGGAACCGCCGCCGAGCACCCGTGCCTGCTCGTATTTGCGCAATGCCGGCCGCTCCTCCGGCCGGTTGTGCGAGACGATTTCGGTATGGACCTTAAGTTCCTGCCAATGGAAGCGCGGATCGAAATAGGCGGTGCCGGGATAGGAATCGAGAATCTCCGGCGGCACCTTGCCGTCCGGCGTGTCCTGCCCGGCCTCGCACAGCAGCACCTCGTTGCTGCTCCTGGCCGACAGCCGGTTGGCCATGACCGAACCGGCCGAACCGCCGCCGACGATAATGTAGTCGTAGATCATCCCGCCCTCGTTCCGCGCCGCTTCGCGGCGTCACCCATACTTGTTGTTTCGATTTTCGACCGAGCCCGGCCCGGGAGCAAGCTCGGGCGAGCGCTGCGCATCGGCAACCGGGAACAAACCCCGCGGCCGGCGTTTGCTTTCGCGAAAGGAGATCATCATGCGCAACAAACTCGCCGCATTCGCGATATTGATCGCCATTGGAGCGCCGGGGGCGGCGCTGGCGCAGGGGCTGAACGCCGGCTTGGGCGGTGATTCCGGCGGAGTCGGGATCGGGACGCACGGCACCGGTTTCAGCGGCACGCTCGGCGATCCCGATTACTACGTCGGGACCTCGACGCCGCCAGTATCGCCTCCGACGTACGCGCCGGGCTACACCGCACCGGGCGGCTTCCCCGGCGCTGCACCGGGCGCCGGCGGTTTCGACTACACGCCGCCACCGCCGCCGATCCAATACTATTACGGGCGACCGTCAGTACGCTGATGCGGAGCGTAAAGCGGCCCATCAGGGAACGCCGCGGTTGCTCGACCGTTTCCTGACGAGCAGCGGCAATCGCCTGCCTGCGTTTCAACTCTGCCGATATGGAGTCAGTGTAAATGAGAAAAACGCTAAGCACGATGGCAACTGCCGCCATTCTGGTTGCCGGCACTTCGAGTCTGGCGCTCGCGCAGTACAGCTACCAGCCGCAGCCGACCTACAGCTACCAGCCGGGTTATGCGGCGCCGACCTACGCGCCCGGCTACTACGCACCGTCCAATCCGGTGTCGGGTGCGGCGGCGGGCGAAAGGTCCGGCGCCGCGACTGGTGCCGCTGCGGCTGGTCCGGTCGGCGCGGTGGTCGGCGGAGCGCTCGGCACCGCAGCTGGTGCGGTTGGCGGCACCGCCAATGCCGTAACCGGCGCGCCCGTCTATGGCACCCCGGCTTATCCGGCTTACGGCAGCAGCTATCCGCCGCCGGCCGCGTATCCGTACGGCTATCCTCGGTAAAGCTGGAAAAACAGCTGCGGGCATCACCGCCCGCAGCTGTTTTTTTTGCGACCGGCGCTCAGCCGCCGCCGATCTTCGGGATCAGCACGATCTCGCTGTCGGGGCCGAGCTGGGCCTGGTAGGCGTCCTGGTAGATCTCGCCGTCGATCGCCACCGCCATGCCCTCGTCGATCTGGTGACCGAGACCGGGGAAGCGGCGGTCGAGTTCCGCGATCATGCGGCGCACGGTATTCGCCTCGACCTCGAATTCGGTCTGCCCGCCGGTGAACCGACGGGCAGCCATTCCGGCGAGGACGACCTTCGGCATTTCAAATCCTGCCTTCGCTGTCATTGCGAGCGAAGCGACGCAATCTCGCGCCAACCAGTACTCGGCTGATCGAGATTGCTTCGTCGCTGCGCTCCTCGCAATGACAACGACGCGCTACTCCGCCGCGAGCCGCGGGGGGTCCTGGTCGTCGATCGCGGCACGCAGCTTCGGCGGCGAGATCGGCAAATCGCGCATGCGAATGCCGGTCGCATCGAAGACCGCGTTGGCGACCGCGGCCATCGGCGGCACGATCGGCACCTCGCCGACGCCGCGCGCGCCGAACGGATGCCGCGGGTTCGGCACCTCGACCAATACCGCCTCGATCATCGGCAGGTCGGAGGCGACCGGGATGCGGTAATCGAGAAAGCCGGGGTTATCGAGCCGCCCCTGCTTGTCGTAGACGTACTCCTCGTTGAGTGCCCAGCCGATGCCCTGGGTCACGCCGCCCTGGATCTGGCCCTCGACATAGGAGGGATGGATCGCGCGGCCGACATCCTGCACCGCCGTGTAGCGCAGGATCTTGACGTGGCCGGTTTCACGGTCGACCTCGACGTCGCAGATATGCGTCGCGAAGCCGGCGCCCGCCCCCTGCGCATTGATCGTGATCTCGGCCGAGATCGGCCCGCCGGTGCGGCCCGATTTGAGCGCGATTTCCTGCAATGACAGCGGCTCGAAGCTGCCGGCATTGGGGCCGGCGGGATAGGCCTTGCCGTCCTTCCAATCGACCGCCTCCGGGCTGATGTCCCAGATCATCGCCGCGCGCTTTTTCAGGTCGACGACGACCTTCTCGGCCGCCTGCGTCACCGCCATTCCGGTGGCGAAGGTAACCCGGCTGCCGCCGGTCAGGAAACTGAAGCCGATCGAGCTGGTATCGGCGACTACCGGACGCACCTGCTCGTACGGGAGGCCGAGCACCTCGGCGGCCATCATCGCCATCGAGGCTCGCGAGCCGCCGATATCGGGGTTGCCCTCGACCACGGTCGCGGTGCCGTCCTCATTGACGTGCACGGCCGCGCTCGACTCGCCGCCGATGTTGAACCAGAACCCCGAGGCGATGCCGCGGCCCTGGTTGGGGCCGAGCTTGTGGCTCAGATGCGCGTGCGCCTTGGCCGCATCGACCGTCTGGGTATAGCCGATATTGGCCCAGGTCGGGCCGTGCGCCGCCTTGGTGCCGTCCTTGGCGGCATTGATCTCGCGTAGCTTCAACGGGTCGATCTTTAGCTCGCGCGCCAGTTCGTCGAGGCAGCTCTCGGTTCCGAAGGTCGAATTCGGCGCCCCCGGTGCGCGATAAGCCGCGACCTTCGGCCGGTTCGACACGACGTCGTAGCCGACGATGCTGACATGCGGGATGTCGTACATGGCAAAGCCGCACATGCAGGCCGGTCCTACCGGCGAGCCGGGGAAGGCGCCGGCCTGGAGTTTGACCACCAGCTCGGCGGCGACGATATGGCCGTCCTTCTTGGCGCCGAGCTTGACCTCGATGACGCCGCCGGCTGCCGGGCCAGTGCCGCGGAACACTTCTTCCCGGCTCATCACGATCTTGACCGGGCGGCCGGCTTTTCTCGACAGCGCCAGCGCCACCGGTTCGAGATAAACGAGCGTCTTGCCGCCGAACCCGCCGCCGATCTCGGCCGGCATCGCCCGGATATTGGCAAGGTCGATGCCGAGCAGCTTGGCGCAATAGGCGCGGACCATGAACTGGCCCTGGCTCGAACTCCAGACCGTGCACTGACCGTCATTGCCGGCCGAGACCACGCAGGCGTGCGGCTCGATATAGGCCTGATGCACCGGCTGTGTTGTGTACTTCCGCTCGATCGTGATCTCGGCCTCTTTCCAGCCGGTTGCGATATCGCCCTTGGTGAAGGTGATGCGCTTGGCGATGTTTGAGGGTTTGCTCGGCTTCGGATCGACGCCCTGGGTGAAGAGATCGTCGTGCAGCACCGCCGCGTCGGACTTCATCGCGTCTTCGACATCGATGACGTAGGGCAGCGTCTCGTACTTGACCTCGATCAGGTCGACCGCTTCCTCCGCGATCGACGCCGACGTCGCGGCCACCGCCGCGACGGCGTGCCCGTCATAGAGTACCTTGCCGCGGGCCATGCAGTTGTAGGAGAGGTCGCGGAAGTTCATTGGGCCTTCGCCCATGAACGCCTCTTCCGACGGAATTTCGGGGAAATCGGCCGATGTGACGACCGCCTTGACCCCGGGAAGCTTCAACGCCTTTTCCGCGTTGATCGAGACGATGCGGGCATGGGCGTGCGGGCTGCGCTTGACCTTGCCCCACAGCATGCCGGGCATGACCATGTCGGCGCCGAAATTGGCCCGCCCGATGACCTTCTCGACGCCATCGGGACGGATCGGACGGGTGCCGACGACCCTCAGAGATGCCTTTTCGAGATAGCTCATGCCATCGCTCCTTAAAGCGTCATTCCCGCGAAAGCGGGAAATCCAGAGTCCCAGGGCTCTGTCGCTAGCCCTGGACCCCCGCTTTCGCGGGGGTGACGTTACTCGGCGTGCTCAGCGAACCAGTCCGCATCGCCTCGATACCGCCGGCCTAAATCTAGGCGGCGGGTGACGGTGGGTTCTCGCCGCGCATCACCGCGGCGGCATCGAGCACGGCGCGAATGATCTTGTCGTAGCCGGTGCAGCGGCAAAGATTGCCGGCGAGCCAGTAGCGCGTCTCTTCCTCGGTCGGGTTCTTGTTCTCGTCGAGCAGCGCTTTCGCCGCGACGATGAAGCCAGGCGTGCAGAACCCGCATTGCAGTGCCGCGTGCTCCAGGAACTTCTGCTGCACCGGATGCAGCTTGTCGCCCTGGGCGACGCCCTCGACCGTGGTGATTGTCCGGCCTTCAGCCTCGACCCCGAGCATCAGGCAGGAGCACACCAGCTTGCCGTCGCAGATGACGGTGCAGGCGCCGCAATCGCCCGAGCCGCAGCCTTCCTTGCTGCCGGTCAGGCCCATTTCATCCCGCAGGCAGTCGAGCAGGGTCTGCTGCGCTTCGCACAGAAACTCCATCGGCTCGCCGTTGATGACCGTGGATACGTGATGCTTGCTCATGGGGGAGCTTCTCCTGGACTTGGGTCAGGCGCGCGAGGCGGCGCGGTCGAATGCGATGGCGGCGGTGCGGCGCGCGAGGACGCCGGCGACCTTGGTGCGGTACTCGATGGTGCCGCGCTTGTCGTTGATCGGTTTGCAGGCGCGCTGCGCCGCGGCATCTAAGCTTTGCAATGTGGCGTCGTCGAGCTTGTGGCCAATGAGGGCTTTTGCCGCATCGTCAACGATGACCTGGGTCGGCGCGACCGCGCCGAGGCACACCCGCGCATCGGTGCAAGTGCCGCCGGCGTCGAGTGTCACGTTGACCGCGCAGCCGACCACGGCGATGTCCATCTCGGTGCGCGGAATGAAGCGCAGATAGGCGTCGGATTGGCGCTGCTTCGGCTTCGGCAGGCGGAACTCGACGACGAACTCGCCTTTCGCGAGCGAGGTCTGCCCCGGCCCCGTGACGATCTTCTCCACCGGCACCTCGCGCCTGCCATTGGGGCCGGCGACGATTGCGATGCCGCCCGCGGTGATCAGCGGCGGTACGCTGTCCGCGGCCGGTGAGGCGTTGCACAGATTGCCGGCCAGCGAGCAGCGGCCCTGGATCTGCATCGAGCCGATCAGGTCGACGCCTTCGACGACCCCTGGAAAGGCGTGCTCCAGCTGCTTGTGTTCGCTGAGCATCACCCCCGGCGTGGCGGCGCCGATCACCCAGGCGTCACCCTCCTCGCGAATGCCGATCAAGCCGGGAATGCGCTTGGTGTCGATGATCAGATCGGGCTTCAAGCGCCCACTCTTCAGCTGGACCAAGAGGTCGGTCCCGCCGGACAGGATTTTCGCGATCCCACTGGCACCGGCCAGCAATTTGACGGCATCATCGACCGTGGTCGGCGCCTGGTAATTGACCCTCGGCATGTTTGCTCCTGACAATACGCAGCCGCATGCCGCCGTGACCGGACGGCGTTACTCACCTTGGCTTACACTACCAGCCCCGGCGGCGTGAAGTGGTAATCGCGGAAGGCTGACCCCCACCCGGCGAGCGGCAGACCGTCGGGCGGGATGGTCGGCGATCTGCTCCTGCGTCAGCGGCAGATTGAAATATGCTTGGGGACCTTGCCACTCCCGCTGCGGTTTGAAGGACCATGATCCCGATCATCGACGGCATCGCCCTCGACGAGCGCGAGATCGAGGAGAGCTTTATCCGCTCGTCCGGCCCCGGCGGACAGAACGTCAACAAGGTCGCGAGCGCGGTGCAGTTGCGCTTCGATGCGCGCCGCTCGCCGTCATTGCCGCAGCCGGTTCGCGAGCGGCTGGAGCGGCTCGGCGGCAGCCGGGTCACGCTGGACGGCGTCTTGGTGATCACCGCCCAACGGTTCCGCTCGCAGGAGCGCAATCGGCAGGACGCGCTGGCGCGGCTCGTCGCGCTGATCCAACGGGCCGCGACGCCCCCGCGCCCGCGTCGGCGAACCGCACCCAGCGCCGCGGCGCGCGAGCGCCGATTGGCCACGAAGGCGCGGCGGGCTCGGCTGAAGCAGCAACGCGCGCCAATCGCCGAAAACTGATCGTCGCGGGCTAAGTCGTGAACTCATAAAAAGCCGCCGAGCGACGTGTGGCGAAAAGTCCGTTTTGCGTGGAACGCCGCCATTCGCGTCGGCGGCATAAGGAAGGCGATCTGTCGCGTCCGCTTCTGGCCAACAGAGCGTCACTCCTCAGGGAAACCGGCGCGGCGCAATCCGACATTCACGGTCTTCTCGCGCAGCGCCCAATAGGGCGGATTAATCATCCACGGCTGGTATTCGCGTAGCCGCGCCAGCGAATTGATCTCCGGTTTGAGCGCGATCGATTGCGCCAAGGCGGCCTTCGCTTCGTCGAGATCGCCTTTCAGCCCGAGGGCGCCAGCAAGCCACAGGTATACATAAAAAAGACGCGGATTGCTGGCGCGCGCTTGGATCAGCAGCTCCACCGATCTGTCGGCGTCGCCCAGCAGCAGGCGGCACATTCCCAATGACCAGTAAAAGGCCGCTACGTTCGGATCGTATGGATTGAGGCGCAGCGCCTTCTCAATATGCGGGATCGCGGCCTCAGGTTGGCCAAGAAAAACCAGGGTCTGGCCGAGGTTGAAGTATGCGCGCGCGTTGTTGCGGTCGAGCGCAATCGCCGCCTCGAACTCCATTTTGGATTCGATCAATTGGCCTCGGCTGCGACGTACCATTGCCATCGCGTAGTGAGCCATCGAGCGGTTCGGATCGCGTTCGAGCGCTTCAAGGAGCAATTCTTCGGCTCGCGTCCGGTCCACGTCGGGACAGACGCTCCAGCCATCAGCAATATTGGAAACAAGGATCGTGGCCAGCCCGATCCTCGCCTCGATGGAATGCGGGTCCATCTCTAGCGCCCGCTCGAACGCCCGCTGAGCCTCTTGACGGTGCGCCGGAGACATGCGCCGGTACCACCATGCCCAGCCGCGCATGACGAAATCGCGGGCGTCTGGATTGCCTGCCCGCCCCTGCTCGACTCGACGTCCGACGGCCTCCGCGAGTTCGAGATTGAGCGTGCGGGCAAGGCGGCCCGTGATCTCGCTTTGCGCTTCGGCGAGATCGCGGCGGTTAGTCTCGAAGCGGTCGGCCCAGACATGCGACCCGGTGTCGCCGTCGATAAGCTGCACGTTGACCTGGACTCGTTCGCCCATACGCCGCACGCTTCCCTCAAGCACGTAGCGGACGCCAAGTTCGCGAGCGACTTGTCTTACATCGACTGCTTTTCCCTTGTAGGTAAATGCGGTGCTCCGGGCGATTACAAAGCTGTCGGCGATGCGCGACAGGTCCGTCGTTAGGTCATCGGTAATCGCATCGACGAAGTATTCCTGCTCCGGATCGGGTGACAGGTTGGCGAACGGCAGCACGACAACAGAGAGCCGCGCTGTCGGATCAACTGACTTGACGCCGGAGGAAGGGCGCGCGAGCGCGGCGGCGTCAATCGCATAGGCCCGAACAGGTCGCGCGATATTTTTGAGCTCTTGATCGCCCATGTCGCGGAACGCGAAGTCGAGCTTGCCGGCGGCGTCCTCCTGAACACGCGCGGAGACGCAGATGCCGCCGGGTTCGGCGAGGCCTTCCAAGCGCGCGGCGATATTGACCCCGTCGCCGAAGATGTCGCCATTCTGGACGACGATGTCGCCCTGGTGAATCCCTATGCGGAAGTCGATGCGGCTCTCCGGCGTGAGCGCGGAGTTTCGCTCCGCCATCTGCGCCTGAATTTCGCCGACGCAGCACAGCGCATCGACAGTGCTGGCGAACTCGGCCAACAGCCCGTCGCCGGTGGTCTTGACGATGCGGCCGTTATAGGCGGCGATCGAAGGATCAATCAGCTCAGTGCGGATCGCCCGGAGCCGCTCCAGCGTGCCCTGCTCATCAGCGCCAATCAGCCGCGAGTATCCCGCCACATCCGCGGCAAGGATCGCGGCGAGACGGCGGATCGCGGGCATTTTCGCCAAATCGTTAAATAGCTGCCGATCAAGATTAGCACCTTAATCGCGTTCCGTCTTACCAGAAGCTATCGACCCCAGGGCGCGCTCACGCGATGTCTTCCACCAGCAACGAATGGCTCAAACGGGTCGCAAGCCGACCTAAGCGGCCCGCTTATGAGTTCATGGCCTAGCGCGTTTGCATCAGGCGGCGGCGCTCAGGTGCCGCACCGCAAAGCCATGCCGCCCGGCGAGGATCTCGGCGACGCGGCGACGGTGACAACGCTGCCAGTCGGCCTCGTAGCATAAAAGGCAGCTCGGGCCGGCGATGGCGGTCTCCGCCGCCTCCGCGAAGGCCAGCTCGGCCTCGGCGGTGGCGAGCCGGTCCTCGACAATCCCCCAGAAACGGTCCCATTCGCGCCGCCGTCCGGCCTCGCGGCCTTCCGGCGGGGTGCCGAGCGCCCGCAATCCGACATAGCGGATGCCGGCCTCCTCCAGCGCCGCCGCGAGTTGCCGCTTCGAAAACCCCGGCCGGCGCGAGATCGGCCGGTCGCGCACGTCGATCAGCGTGACGACCCCGGCCGCGCCCAGCGCGGCGACGACATCGGCGAGCCGCGCCTTCTCGTAGCCGATCGTATACAGCGGTGGCGCCGACATCCGCGTCTCAGCCGAACCGATATTTATCGACCGCGGCGCGGTCGAGCTCGATGCCGAGCCCCGGCCGCTCCGGCACCTTGACCGTGCCGTCCTTTTCGAGCCGCAGCGGGTCCTTCAGCAATTCCTCGCGGATCGCGTTTGGGTTCTGGTCCCATTCGAGATTGAGCCCATTCGGGATTGCGGCGGCGAAATGCAGCGAGGCGACGAGCAGCACCGCGCCGGCGAAGGCGTGCGGCGCAACCATGCGGTGATGCGCGTGCGCATAGGCGGCAATGCGCCGGCCCTCGGAAAACCCGCCCGACCAGGCGAGGTCCAGCTGCACGATATCGACGGCACCGCGGCTTATCAGCTCGCGGAAGCCGTAGAGCCCGAGCTCGGTCTCGTAGCCGGCGATCGGGGTGGCGAGCGCGGCAGCAACGGCGGCGCTGCCGTCGATGTCGTCGGTGGCGACCGGTTCCTCGATCCAGTAGAGCTTATAGCGCTCCATCTCTCGGCCCATCTCGATCGCCATCGCCGGGCTCCAGGCGCAATTGACATCGACCATCAGCTTGCCCTTGGGGCCCAGCGCCTCGCGTACCGCGGCGACCCGCGCCAGATCCTCGCTCGGGTCGACCTCGCAGAATTCGGCGTTGCCGATCAGCTGGCGCAGATGCGTCTGGGTCGACGGGTTGCGGCCGACCTTCATCTTCATGCCCTTGAAGCCGCGGGCGCGGTAGCCCTCGGCCTCGGCGGCGAGATCGGCGGCTGATTTTCCCTCCTGATAGAAGCCGCCGCTGGCATACGCCTCGACCCGGTCGCGGCAGGCGCCGAGCAGCCGGTAGACCGGCATGCCTGCGATCTTGCCGGCGATGTCCCAGAGCGCGATATCGATGCCGCTCATCGCCTGCATGACGAGGCCGCGTCGGCCGTATTGCCGGGTGCGCGCGAACATCTTCTGCCACAGCCCCTCGATCAGCAGCGGGTCCTCGCCGACGAGGAGCGGCTTCAAATCCTTGGCGATGACATCGGCGGTAACGCCGCCGCCCATGCCCGCCTCGCCAATGCCGACGATGCCGGTGTCGGTCTCGACCTCGACGAGGAGCCCGGCGCGTCGGCCCTGCACCCCGGCGGCGCTGGCATAGGGCGGATCGACCTTGCAGGACAGCGCGATCGCGCGGATGTCGGCGATTTTCATATACCGCTCCTCAACCCTCGCCGATCACGGCGAGAAGATCGCATTGTATCTGCATCGGCGGAGTGAAATCGGCGTGGGCGGTCGTGTGGCGCGCCGGCCGCGAATGCGGATCGGGAAACATCTGGACCCAATAGCGGTTCATCGTCTCGCGCAATTTCCGGTCGGAGATCCAGACATTCATCTTGATAATGTCATCGGCCGTGCCGCCGGCCGCTTCCATGATCCGGCGCACGTTGTCGAACATCTGCCGGCATTGCGCGTCGAGATCGGCCGGCACCCTGCCGGTGTCGGGATCGGCGCCGGAGATCGCGCCCGAGACGACGAACGGCCCACGCCGACAGGCGCTGGGGATCGGGTTTACGTGTTTGACGCCGCTGACCTCGATGCTGCGCCGCTTGTCCATCGCTCGCCCCCCGCGTTATCGACCCGGAAGGTGCGATGATAGGAACCCTGCACCGACCCGGCAACGGCGACGCCCAGCGCGCTTCACTTCGCTTCACTTCACGGTGATCTTGCCAACCATCCCGGCCCAATCGTGGTCGGCGCAGATGAAGCGATAGCGGCCGGCCGCTTTGGGCACAAAAAGCAGATCCTTCGCCTCGCCGGGTTTCACCACAATCTCGGTCTTGTCCGCGTTCAGCACCTCGGGGTTATGTATCTTGGCCGATCTGATGAACTCGGGTGCGGTGAACTCGTGCAGTTCCTTGCCGCGGTTTTCGAGGTGCAGACGATAGGGCTCGCCGCGCCGGAGCGTCAGTTTGTTCGGGCTAAAACGGTATTCGGTCTCGCTCATCGTGACCGTCTGCGCTTGGCCCCAATCGACCGCCCAGGCCGGCAGCGCCGCGAGCGAGCCCAGCACAATGAGGAGAAGCGCGCAGGCACGGATCATTTCACGCCAAGGCCCGGATTATGTGCAATTCCGCGCCATAGTTCAGCGCCAGATCCAGCCCGGCCGTCAAGGCGGCAAAACGCCCGATGAGCCAGCGAGCCCGGCCGCTTTCGGCCATCGCCGAGCCCTGGTTTCCCTCCCGAATATCGTTTGTCAGAAGAATAGCCTTTCACGAAATACCGCGAGCGCCGAGGAAATCGCAAAGGAAACCGCTGATATCGCCAGGGTTGCCGACAGGCACGCTGCGCGATCTACGAAACCGCAGGCGCGGTATTGGCAAGCCGCGGTATTTTCATCTAAGCTCCGCCAGGGGAGACTGGCCCGACGAGCCGGCTATTGGGTGCCAACCCTCGGAAAGAGGAGCGCTGCATGCAGGACCGGCGTTACGTAAGCTCGCGCGCGCCATACCACCCCTCACCGCATCCGCTGTCCGGGCATCGACGCTGGGACGTTCCTCACTGGGGCATATCTCGTTCGCTGGTCCTGTGCGCGGCGGCTCTGTTGCTCGCCTCCTGTCAGCAGGCCGGCGTGCTGGACCCGCAGGGGCCGATCGCCTCGCAGGAGCTGCTGCTGCTGGTCAACACCACGGAAATCATGCTCGTGGTCGTGGTTCCGGTGATCCTGATGGCGCTGGGGTTCGCCTGGTGGTATCGGGCGGGCAACACCCGCGCCAATCACAGCCCGGATTGGGACTATGAGGGCGGCGTAGAGCTCGTCATCTGGTCGATCCCGGCGCTGGTCGTGATCCTGTTGGGCGGGGTCGAATGGATCGGCTCGCACCAGTTGGACCCGCGCGCCCCGATCTCCTCGGACGCCAAGCCGCTCCAGGTGGATGTCGTTTCGCTCGATTGGAAGTGGCTGTTTATTTACCCCGACCAGCAAATTGCTGCGGTAAACCAGCTCGTCGTACCAGCGGGAACGCCGGTTAACTTCAATCTTACTTCGGCGACGGTGATGAATTCTTTCTTTGTGCCGCAGCTCGGCACCCAGATCTACACCATGGGGGGCATGACCAGCCGCGTCAATCTGATGGCCGACAAGCCCGGCGAGTATCCCGGGATCTCGGCGAATTTCAGCGGCGACGGCTTTGCCGACATGCGCTTCGTCGTTAAGGCGGTGCCCGCCGGCGAATTCGACGGTTGGGTCCAGAAGGTGCGCGGCTCCGGTCCGGCGCTCGACGACCGCGCCTATGCGGAGCTGGCGAAGCCGAGCCACGCGGTGCCGCCAACCACCTACAGCTCGGCAGATGCAAAGCTGTTCGACCGGATTATCGGTCTGACGACGAACCCCGGCGAAAAGACGCGCGCCGACGGAGCGTGGTGTCCGCCGACGCCACAAGCGGACGCGGTCGAAACGGCGACAAAGCCGCGGACGGGGGGTTGAGAATGCTGGGCAAGCTGACTTGGGACGCCATCCCGTTCAACGAGCCGATCGCGCTGGTCACCTCGATCGTGGTGATCCTCGGTGCGCTGGCCATCCTCGCGATTGTCACCGTGATGGGTTGGTGGCCGTACCTGTGGAAGGAGTGGCTGACCAGCGTCGATCACAAGCGCATCGGCGTCATGTACGTGTTCCTGGCGCTGGTGATGCTGCTGCGCGGCTTTGCCGACGGGATCATGATGCGCTCGCAGCAGGCGATCGCGGTCGGCGGCGCCGAGGGCTATCTCGACCCTGGTCACTACAACCAGATCTTCTCGGCGCACGGCACGATCATGATCTTTTTCGTGGCGATGCCGTTTGTCGTCGGGCTGATGAACTTCGCCGTCCCGTTGCAATTGGGGGTGCGCGACGTCGCTTTCCCGGTGCTGAACTCGGTCAGCTTCTGGCTGACCGCGTCGGGCGCGCTACTCGTCAACCTGTCGCTGTTCATCGGCAATTTCGCCCGCACCGGCTGGATGGGCTATCCGCCCCTCTCCGAGCTGGCGTTCTCGCCCGATGTTGGCGTCGATTATTACCTCTGGTCGCTACAGATTTCCGGTGTCGGCACGCTGCTCGCCGGCATCAACATGGTGACCACGATCCTGAAAGTTCGCGCGCCGGGCATGCTGTATTTCCGCATGCCGGTGTTCTGCTGGACCGCGCTCGCCTCCAACATGCTGATCATCGCCGCGTTTCCGATCCTGACCGCGACCTTCGCGATGCTGCTGCTCGACCGCCACCTCGGCATGCACTTTTTCACCAATGAGGCCGGCGGCAACCAGATGATGTACGTCAACCTGTTCTGGGCCTGGGGCCATCCCGAGGTCTACATCCTGATCCTGCCCGCGTTCGGCGTCTTCTCCGAGGTGTTCGCGACCTTTTCCGGGAAGGCGCTGTTCGGCTACCGCTCGATGGTGCTGGCGACCCTGGCGATCTGCGTCCTCTCCTTCATGGTCTGGCTGCATCATTTCTTCACGATGGGCGCCGGCGCCAACGTCAACGCCTTCTTCGGCTTGATGTCGATGGTCATCGCGGTGCCGACCGGGGTCAAAGTGTTCAACTGGCTGTTCACCATGTTCCACGGCCGGCTCGTGTTCACCACCCCGGTCCTGTTTTCGATCGGCTTCGTGGTGACCTTTGTCATCGGCGGCATGACCGGCGTTTTGCTGGCAATTCCGCCGGTCGATTTCATCCTGCACAACAGCGTCTTCCTGATCGCCCATTTCCACAACGTCATCATCGGCGGCGTGCTGTTCGGCGCGATCGCCGGGTACAATTACTGGTTCCCGAAGGCCTTCGGGTTCACCCTCGACGAGCGGTTCGGAAAGGCCAGCTTCTGGTGCTGGTTCGTCGGCTTCTATCTCGCCTTCATGCCGCTCTACATGCTCGGGTTGATGGGCATGACCCGGCGTCTCCAGCACATCTCCGATCCGAGCTGGCAACCGCTGTTGCTGGTCGCCGAGGCGGGCGCCGTCGTTATTTTCCTCGGCATCCTCTGCCAGATCGCACAGCTCTACGTCAGCATCCGCACGCGCGCGAGCCGGCGAGATTTGACCGGCGACCCGTATAACGCCCGCACCTTGGAATGGGCGACCGCGTCGCCGCCGCCCGCCTACAATTTCGCGATCATGCCCGAAGTCGGGGAGGTCGATTGGTTCTGGGAGATGAAGAAAAAAGCGGATTTGGACGAACTCCCGCCGACATATGAGACGATCGAAATGCCGCGCAACAGCCCCACCGGGTTCGTCAGCGCCTTCTTTGCGGTGCTGACCGGCTTTGCCCTGATCTGGCACATCTGGTGGCTGGCGATCCTCGCCCTTCTCGGCGCCGCGGTCACGATGATGGCCTTCGGCTGGAGCGAGAACCGCGAGTTCGAAATATCGGCCGCCGAGGTCGCAAGAATCGAACAGTCCCGGCCGGGCCTCGGGAGAGCGGCATGAGCATCGCCACCCTCGATTTCGCTTCGACCGAGGCCGCGATAGGTCGCGGCGGGGGCGGTCCGGCGCCGACGCGGATTGTCGTCGCCTATGGGTTCTGGATCTTCCTGCTCAGCGACATCATCCTATTTTCCGGACTGTTCGCCGCCTATGCGGTGCTGCAGGACAATGCCGCCGGCGGACCGACCGGGCGTGAGCTGTTCAGTTTCAAGACCGTCTTCATCGAGACCATGGCCCTCTTGGTGTCGAGCTACACCTGCGGGCTCGCCGCCTTGTCGATGGAACGGGCGCGCGCGGATCTCTTCTATGTTTTCTCCGCGCTCACCTTCGCGCTCGGAGCGGTTTTCCTGGGCATCGAGATCTCGGAATTCGCCGGCATGGTGGGCGAAGGCGCCGGGCCATCGAAGAGCGCCTTCCTTTCGTCGTTCTTCACCTTGGTCGGCACCCACGGCGCGCATGTCACCAGCGGCCTCCTCTGGCTCGTCTACATGGTGGCGCAGGTCGCGGTGAAGGGCTTCCGGCCGAATGTACGGCAACGCATTTTGTGCTTCAGCCTGTTCTGGCACGCCCTCGACATCGTCTGGGTCGGGGTCTTCACGCTGGTGTACCTGATAGGAGGCCGCTGATGGCCGAAGAGCAGATCATCCATCTCCATGACCGCACCCCCGGCGTCCGGCACGAAGAGCCGACCGCCGATTTTCTGACCTATACGGCCGGGCTGGTGTTCGCGATCGCGCTCACGGCGGTATCCTTTGTCGTGGCGCAAACGAATTTGCTGTGGGGTCCGGGCGTTGCGATGGGGCTGATCGTGCTCGCCATCGCGCAGATCGGCGTCCATCTCGTGTTTTTCCTGCACATGGGCACCGGACCAGATCATACCAACAACATCATCGCCCTCGCTTTCGGCATGATGATCGTGTTCCTGGTCCTGACCGGCTCGGTTTGGATCATGTGGCATCTCAACGACAACATGATGCCGATGTCGCCCGGCATGCACTGACCACCCATCCCGCGCGAACGCACGCTACCGGCCCTGCCATGTGCAGGGCCGTATTTTTTGCGGAGGAATGGCAGGCCGCCGGCTCGCGATGATGGGCGGGCGGCGTCGAGGAAAGAGTGGTGCCCAGGGGCGGAATTGAACCACCGACACACGGATTTTCAGTCCGTGAATTTGCCTCATAAGGCACTGATTATTATGAGCCATGTTGCAAAACGGCCGTTATTTGTTGCAGGGCGCCAACCCTCGATCAAGAGCCGGCAACGAAGACTCTGCGACTAAGGCCGCCCCTTGCGATGTCTTTCCATGCCCGAAAATGCGGCAACGTCGCGCGGGCATAAAGGGCCACCGTTAGCCCTTTTTGACCTGGCACCCCGCTTTGCTCGGTTGACGGTTCCGGCGGCAAGGGTGTCGCTTCGGCTACGGAAGTACAGGGTCCGCTTTCCACCCCCTCTACTGCCGTTCGTCAGTCGAGGGCCGGCGGCCGGGTTCGACCCGAAGCCGACGCTCGTTGACAGGCGACCGGATGGCAAGGAATGCCCCCAATCCGGACCTTCTCAGAGCGGTGCCGAATAGCGCGAGGGATACGCCGATTAGTTGGAAGCGCATCGAGGCGCGCTCACCGGCCGCGCGGCAACGAGCGTCGGAGCGGCGTAGCAAAGCGCCGCGCCTTGCGCCGAGCATCCGACGATCCCGATATGCTTGGGCATGACGCGTAGGAAAGCACGGTCCGGACAGCCGCAATGGTGCGCTCCACGTCCCCTGCGCTCGTCCGCCAGTTCACCACGCTCACCCGCATGGCGCGCCGACCGCGCCAGGTCGTGCCGGAGAAGAAAGCCTCGCCCGTGGCGTTGATCTTCTCGATGGTTTCGTCGGTGAAGGCGTCGTCCTGCTCCGGTGTCTGACCGTCACGCCGGAAGTGGACGAGTCCCTGGTTGAGCGTCGCCGGGTGGACGACCTCAGCACCCGACAGCACGCCGATCCCGTTGACCAGGGCTTCGCAGTGCGCGCAGCAGCGATCGATCATTGCCTCGACACCCTCACGTCCCATCTCCTTAAGGGCCGCGTATACTGGAATTCCCCGAGCTCGCCGCGACCACTCTGGATTCCAGTCGATCTGATCACGCGCCCTCGACTGGGGCTCGATATATGAGGCGCTCAGCGTCATGGCTGCGCGATGGGCGTCGCGATCACGGACGATCGCGATCCCGCAATCGAACGGCACATTGAGCCACTTGTGACCGTCGGTCGCCCAGCTGTCCGCCAGTTCCACCCCGTCCAGATGTTGACGGTGCTTACGGCTTGCGCGCGCGAAGAGGCCAAAGGCGCCGTCGATGTGGACCCAGACGCCGGCCGCATGCGCAACGGGGATGAGCTCCGCGAAAAGGTCGCATACGCCGACGTTGAGGTCGGCAGCGTTCAACACCAGGATAATAGGGCCAGACTGGCATGATAGGGCGTCTTCGAGCGTAGCCCGCGCGACCCGGCCCGAGGTGTCTGTCGGCAACGGCAGGATCGCCCGGCGGCCGAAGCCGAGATACCGAGCGGCGCGCTCGACCGAGCCGTGCTTTTGGTCGCTGGTCATCAGAGTGATGGGTGGCGCGCCGAACAGGCCGTCCGTATCGACGTCCCATTGCACGCGCCGCAGCACAGCATGTCGTGCGGCGGCCAAGGCCGTCATGTGAGCCAGTTGACACCCGGTGGTGAAGGCGAAGGAGGCTTCGCGCGGCAGGTCAAGCAGCTCTTTGATCCACTCTCCGGCCGCATCCTCAATGACTGCGGCGGCAGGCCCGCAGACATAGAGCGCTGCATTCTGGTCCCAGGTCGCGACCAGCCAGTCAGCGGCCAGAGCGGCTTCGATGGCGCCGCCGATCACCCAGGCGAAAAATCGGCCGCTCGCGGTGCCCAGCATACCGTCATTGGCGTGTTGGGTTAGCCAGGCGAGCACGTCTTCAGGCGGACAGCCTCTTTCCGGGAGCGGGCCGCGGAAGGCCGCCGTCAACTCTTCGAGTGTCGCTCGCGCGGCGACCGACCGGGTATCGAGACCGTCGATCCAAGCCGATGCCGCGCGGTGTGCAAAATCCAGAGCCTTGCTCATTAGCTCGATCTCGGCCGGTATCCGGTCGAAGATTAGGGTCAGACGCAACCAGGCGATACCCGTTTCTTGCGCTCAAATTCAATACTAGGTCCGACAATCGCCACCGCCATTCAGTGGAAATTTCGGGGGGGTGCGCAGACCCTTGGGCGGTAACTCGCGCGGGTCGGGCCCGCCGCGTCGCCATTTCGGCCTTGGCAAGGACAGCAGTTGTCGCGTCGGCCCGATCTGTCGCCGCCTCGGCCTCTTCTACCCGCCGCAGCGCCTCGGCGATGAGCTCTTCCGCTGGCGATGGCGACAACATGCCCGCATGATATGGTACATTCCGACTTCGCGACAAAGTTATCTAGCGAGCCCCGACCGCTGTCATGTCGCGACATCCTGCAACATGACGCCGCCGACGCACGATGCTTGGACGGGCTATCCGATGCTCTCTAGACGCCTGATTATGTCGCATGCTTGTCGCAAGGAATTTTTCGGAGGGGTTGGAAACCCGCGGAAATCCTCGGTTTTCGTCGTTGGCATTTGCGACATGAAAAAAGGCCGCTACTGCGACCTAAGTCATTGAAAATAAGTGGTGCCCAGGGGCGGAATTGAACCACCGACACACGGATTTTCAGTCCGTTGCTCTACCAACTGAGCTACCTGGGCGCCGGGTCGCCGCGCCTTATAGAGATGGCTCGGGCGGCTGTCCAGCGCATCCCCCGGAATGACGAAGCGGAGCAAGCGGCATGGCCGAGCGGCTTGAGCTGCTGATCTCCGAGCGACGCATCCGCGCCCGGGTCGCGGCGCTCGCCCGCAGCATCGAGACCGATTACCAGGGCAAAAGGCTGAGCCTTGTCGTCGTGCTGAAGGGCGCCGCGATCTTCGCCGCCGACCTGATGCGGCAGATCGAAATCCCGGTCGCAATCGATTTCGTCGCCGCCGCCTCCTACGGCGCGGGCACCCGATCGTCCGGCAACATCGCGCTCGCCGGCCTCGATGCGCTCGATCTGGCCGGCCGCGACGTGCTGGTGATCGAAGACATCCTCGACACCGGCAGGACCGCCGCGGCCATTCTCGCCCGGCTGCGACAGAAGGGGCCCGCGAGCCTCGCGCTCTGCGCCTTGCTGCGCAAGCCGGCGGCGGCCGCGGTCGACCTCCCGGTCGCCTATGTGGGGTTCGAGATTCCCGAGGATTTCGTCGTCGGCTACGGCATGGATTACGCCGAACGCTACCGCAATTTGCGCGGCATCCACCGCCTCATTTTCGAGGCCGGCGACTAGCTCGCCAGTTTTTTTCGCAACAGGTCGTTGACGAGCGCGGGGTTGGCCTTGCCGCCGGTCGCCTTCATGACCTGGCCAATAAAGAAGCCGAGTACCTTGGGATTGGTCTGATATTGCGCGACCTGCGCGGGGTGAGCGGCGAGCGCGGCATCCACGGTGGCCTCGATCGCGCCGGCGTCGCTGACCTGACGCAGACCCTTCTCTTCGACAAGCGCGGCGGGGTCGGCGCCCGTTTCGATCATCTCGGCGAAGATGTCCTTGGCGATGCGGCCGGAGATCGTGCCGCCGGCGATCAGGTCTATCAGCGCGCCGAGGCGCTCGGCGGCGACCGGCGATTCGTCGATGCCGAGCCCCTTTTTGTTCAGCGCGCCGAATAGATCGCCCATGACCCAGTTGGCCGCCATCCTGGCATCGCGGCCGTCGGCGACCCTCTCGAAATACTCGGCGGTGGCACGCTCGCCGACCAGCACCCCGGCATCCTCGGGCCGCAGCCCAAAATCAGCGACAAAGCGGGCCTTTTTCGCATCCGGCAGTTCGAGCAATTCGGCCCGCAGCCGCTCGACCCATTCCGGGTCCAGCACCAGGGGCAAGAGATCCGGGTCCGGAAAATAGCGGTAATCGTGCGCGTCCTCTTTCGAGCGCATCGGCCGGGTCTCGCCGCGTCCCGTGTCGTAAAGCCGGGTCTCCTGCCGGATCGTGCCGCCGCCTTCGAGCACCTCGATCTGGCGGCGCGCCTCGTGCTCGATCGCCTCGACGGCGTAGCGCACCGAGTTCAAATTCTTGATCTCGCAGCGGGTGCCGAGGGGCTCGCCAGGGCGCCGCACCGAGACGTTGCAGTCGCAGCGCAACGAGCCCTCTTCCATGTTGCCGTCGCAGGTGCCGAGATAACGCAGGATCGAGCGCAATTTGCGCAGATAAATGCCGGCCTCCTCGGCGCTGCGCAGATCCGGCTCCGACACGATCTCCATCAGCCCGATGCCGGCGCGGTTAAGGTCGACATAGGTCTCTTTCGGGTGCTGGTCGTGCAGGCTCTTGCCGGCGTCCTGCTCCAGATGCAGCCGGGTGATGCCGACCTCGCGGGTCGAGCCGTCCGGCATGTCGAGAACGACCCGGCCGTGGCCGACGACCGGCGCCTCGTATTGCGAGATCTGATAGCCGGCCGGCAGGTCGGGATAGAAGTAATTCTTCCGGGCGAAGACGCTGTGCAGGTTGATCTCGGCGTCGAGGCCGAGCCCGGTGCGGACCGCCTGCTCGACGCAATACCCGTTGATCACCGGCAGCATGCCGGGAAAAGCGGCATCGACCGGCGACACCTGGGTGTTCGGCTCGGCGCCGAAATCGGTCGCGGCGCCGGAGAACAGCTTCGCCTTGGCGGTCACCTGGGCATGCACTTCGAGGCCGATCACCACCTCCCACTGCCCGGTCCGCCCCTCGATCAGATCGGTCATTCCAATTTTACTCCGTCATCCCCGGGCTTGACCCGGGGATCCCCAGAGATGGCCGGGTCAAGCCCGGCCATGACGGTTTAAAGCAACCGAGGAACCCCATCAGCGTTCCCCCGCGATGAAAGAGGGACGGTGGGTAAATTGGGCGGCGCGCTCGATCACATCGCCGACCCGCAGCACCATCTCCTCGTCGAAAGCGCGGCCGATCACCTGCAACCCCAGCGGCAGCCCATCGGCCGAGAGGCCGGCCGGCACCGATATCGCCGGCAGGCCGGCGAGATCTGCCGGCACGGTGAACAGATCGTTCAGATACATCGCGATCGGGTCGTCCTGTTTTTCGCCGATGGCAAAGGCGGCAGACGGCGCGGTCGGGGTCAGGATGCAGTCGACCTTTTCGAACGCGTTGGCGAAGTCGCACGCGATCAGGGCGCGCACCTTCTGCGCCTTCAGGTAATAGGCGTCGTAATAGCCGGCCGACAGTACATAGGTGCCGATCAGCACACGCCGGCGCACCTCGGTGCCGAAGCCGGCGGCGCGGGTCAGCTCGTACATGTCGTCGAGACTGTCGCCCGACACGCGCAGCCCGAACTTGACGCCGTCATAGCGCGCCAGGTTCGACGACGCCTCCGCCGGGGCGATGATGTAATAGGTCGGCAGCGCGTATTTGGTCATCGGCAGCGAGATCTCGACCGGCTCCGCGCCGGCCTCCTGCAGCCAGGCGATACCCTGCTGCCACAGCGCCTCGATTTCCGCCGGCATGCCGTCGGCGCGGTATTCCGGCGGGATGCCGATCTTGAGGCCGCGGACGTCGCGGGTCAGCGCCTGCTCGAAATTCGGCACCGGCACCGGCGCCGAGGTCGAGTCGCGCGGGTCGTGCCCGGCCATCGCGCCCAAGAGGATCGCCGCGTCGCCCACCGTGCGCGCCATTGGGCCGGGATGGTCGAGCGAGGAGGCGAAGGCGACGACGCCCCAGCGCGAGCAGCGGCCGTAGGTCGGCTTCAGCCCGACAATGCCGCAGAAGCTCGCCGGCTGGCGGATCGAGCCGCCGGTATCGGTGCCGGTCCCGCCGAGCGCGGCGTGCGCCGCGACGGCGGCGGCGGAGCCGCCCGACGAGCCGCCGGGCACCAACGGCCGGTTGTCGCCGGGCTTGCGCCACGGGTTCTCGGTCGGGCCGTAATGGCTCGTCGTCGTCGACGAGCCCATCGCGAACTCGTCCATGTTGGTCTTGCCGAGCATGACCCCGCCGGCCGCCCACAATTTCTCGGTCACGGTCGATTCGTAGGGCGGGTGAAAACCGTCGAGGATGTGCGAGGCGGCGGTGGTCAGGATGCCCTTGGTGCAGAACAGATCCTTGATCGCGATCGGGATGCCCTCGATCGGGCCCGCCTCGCCGCGCGCCAGCCGCTCATCGGAGGCGGCGGCCATTTCAAGTGCGCGTTCCGGCGTCTCGGTGATGAAGGCATTAAGCGGCCGCGCCGCTTCCATGGCCGCGATATACGCCTCGGTCAGCTCGCGCGCGGAGAATTGCCTCACCGCCAGCCCGGCGCGCGCCTCGGCGAGCGTGAGGTCGGTCAGCGCCGAGGGAATCGACGTCACTCGACCACCTTCGGCACCGCAAAGAACCCCCTCGCCTGTTGCGGCGCGCTTTTGAGGATTTCGTCGCGGCGATTGCCGTCGGTGACCTCATCCTCGCGCATCGGCAGGCGCATCGCCGCGACGCTGGTCATCGGCGCGACCTCGGCGGTGTCGACCTCGGCGAGCTGCTCGACCCAGGTCAAAATGTGCGACAGCTCCGCGGCTAGCGGCTCAAGCTCGTTTTCGTCGAGCCGGATGCGCGCCAAGGCGGCGATATGCGCCACGGCGGCCTTGTCCAACGCCATTTCAAGTGTCTCCGGCAAAGGATTGCCCAGTCGGGTCACAGATGGCCCGAAAACCGCGATCCTGCAATCTCCAGCACTTGGCTATGATCGAGAATGCTTCTCGACAACCCACGCGAATTGCGCGCGGCGGTGCCGCCCGGCCGGCGCCTCTTGGGCCTCGATGTCGGCACCAAGACGATCGGGCTTGCGCTCAGCGACACTCGGCTCGTCATTGCCAGCCCGCTCGAAACCATCCGTCGCCGCGGCCGGTTCCGCGACGACGCGGCGGCACTGTTCGCGCTTGTCGACCGGCACGACGTCGGCGGACTCGTCATCGGCCTGCCGCTCGCTCTCACCGGGAGCGACAGCCCACGCACCCAGTCGGTGCGCCAGTTCGCCCGCAATCTGCTGGCATTGCGCGATCTGCCGCTCGCCTTCTGGGACGAGCGGCTGTCCACCGCCGCGGTCACCCGCGAGATGATCGCGCACGACATGACCCGGAAGCGCCGCGCCAAGATCGTCGACCGCGTCGCCGCCGCATACATCCTGCAAGGCTTCCTGGACGCGATGGGGCGAGCCGAGATCACCTGACCAGCGCCAGCGCGTCTCGGAAGCGCGGATGCTCGGCGGTTCCGAGCCACTCGAAGATTACCATCTCGGTGGTGACGATCTCGGCGCCATGGCGCTCCAGGCGGCGGATCGCTGTCTCCTTGCTTTCGGCGCGGCGTGAGCCGACCGCGTCGCGCACCAGCCAGATCCGCCGGCCGCCAGCGATCAGGCCGAGCGCCGTTTGCATGACGCATACATGCGTTTCGCATCCGGCAATGACGAGATGCCGACGCTCCGGCAACAGGTCGAGAAAGCCCGGCATGCGGCAGGCATCGAAACTCATCTTGTGAAAGACCGAGTCGTCGGTGGTGGGCAAAAGCTCGGGCACGGTCGGGCCGAGCCCCTTCGCGTTCTGCTCGGTGACCAGCACTGGGATCTCGAGCATTCGCGCCGCGTTGAGCAGACGCCCAGCATTGGCGACAGCCGCTGCGCCACCCTCGATCGCCGGCATCAGCCGCGACTGAAAGTCGATCAGCAGCAGAGCCGAGGTGTCGCGGCCAATCGTCAACATTTATTTGCGCTCATCTGCCACCGAAGGCGGGATTGCCGTTGCTGGAATTCAACATTTGGTGTAGCGTTGAGGCCTTCGCACTACATGGGGGAAGGTCATGGCGAAGACAACATCGAAGGCGCCTGCCAAACGCGCCGCAACGACCAAGGCAAAAACGACGGCACGGGCGAAGCCGAAAACCGCTTCACGCGCTGCCCCAAAAAAGAAATAGTTCGCTTCAACTCTGCGTGGCCGGGCTTGTCCCGGCCACCGTATCTGCAGCCGAGCTGGGCACGGCCACAATATCTCAGCCGCCATTCATCTGCATCGTGACTTTGCCGGGCTTTGAAAGCACATCAATCGGAATTAATCCGATGCCGGCGGCAAGCTGCCGCTGACCGCAAGCTGCCTTGCTGCTCGCCGGGGCGGTGCCTATAGTCCCGGCCTCATGCAGGAACACAGCTTCCGGCACCGGCATCTGCTCGGCATCGAAGGCATGACCCCCGAGGACATCAACTTTGTCCTCGACCTCGCCGACGGCTATGTCGAACTGAACCGCCAGGCCGAGAAAAAGACCGCGCGGCTGCGCGGCCGTACCCTGATCAATTGCTTCTTCGAGAATTCCACCCGCACCCGCACCTCCTTCGAGGTCGCTGGCAAGCGGCTCGGCGCCGATGTCATCAACATGGCCGTGCAGGCCAGCTCGATGCGCAAGGGCGAGACGCTGATCGACACGGCGATGACCCTGAACGCGATGCACCCCGATGTGCTGGTGGTGCGGCATCCCGAATCGGGTGCGGTGCTGCTGCTGTCGGAAAAAGTCGACTGCGCGGTCATCAACGCCGGCGACGGCAGCCACGAGCATCCGACCCAGGCGCTACTCGACGCCCTGACAATTCGCCGCCGCAAGGGCCGGCTCGGCGGCCTTACCGTCGCGATCTGCGGCGACGTGCTGCACAGCCGGGTCGCGCGCTCCAACATCGCGCTCCTGAACGTGATGGGCGCGCGAGTGCGGGTGGTAGCACCGCGCACGCTGTTGCCGGCCGAAGTCGAACGGCTCGGGGTCGAGGTGTTTCACGACATGGCGGCGGGCCTTCGGGATGTCGATATCGTGATGATGCTGCGGCTGCAGACCGAGCGCATGCACGGCTCGTTTGTGCCGTCGACCCGCGAATACTTCCACTTCTTCGGGCTGGATTACGACAAGCTGAAGCTCGCCAAGCCCGACGCGCTGATCATGCATCCCGGGCCGATGAACCGCGGCGTCGAGATCAGCAGCGTCGTCGCCGACGATATCGACAGGAGCCTGATTCGCCAGCAGGTCGAGATGGGGGTCGCGGTGCGGATGGCCTGTCTCGAAATCCTGAGCCGCGATCTCGGCAACAACCCGCCGGTTCAGTAGCTCGCTGATGCCGCTCCAACCCTTCCAACTCGTCATGCCCGGCCTTGTGCCGGGCATCCACGTCTTTCGTTTCGTGGATGGCCGGGTCAAGCCCGGCCATGACGAAAAAGAGCGAGCGGTCAAAGCGCTCTGATGGCCAGCAATCGACGCCTCTACCGCGGTGCCCGACTGATCGATCCGGCGAGCGGGCTCGACGCAGCGGGAGATCTGCTCGTGGACCGCGACCGCATCGCCGCGATCGGCGCGCGCTTGTCCGAGGGTTTCGGCGAGGATGCCGAAATCGTCGACGCTTCCGGCCTGTGCCTGGCCCCCGGCCTCGTCGATATGCGCGTGCAGTTGCGCGAGCCCGGCGCCGAGCACATGGAGTCGATCGAGACCGGCGGACAGGCGGCCGCCGCCGGCGGGGTCACCACGATGGTGACGCTCCCGAACACCGAGCCGCCGGTCGACGACGTCTCGGTCGTCGAATTCCTCGCCCGCCGCGCGCGCGAGGCAAAGCTCGCCAAAATCCATACCTACGCCGCCGCGACCAAGGGGCTCGCCGGGCGCGAGCTGACCGAAATCGGGCTGCTGGCGGCAAACGGGGCGCTCGGCTTCACCGATGGGGTCAAGGCCATCGCCGACGCGCTGGTCATGCGGCGGGTCTTGGCCTACGCGCGCAGCTTCGACCAGCTGGTGATCCAGCACCCCGAGGAGCCGAGCCTCGGCGGCGCCGGCGAGGTCACCGAGGGCGAGATCGCGACCCGGCTGGGATTGCCGGCGGTGACGCCGATGGCCGAGGTGATCATGATCGAGCGCGATCTGCGCCTGGTCGGGATCACCGGTGCCCGCTACCACGCCGCTCATGTCTCGACCGCCGCCGCAATAGATGCCATTCGGCAAGCAAAGGCGGCGGGACTGCCGGTGACCTGCGACACCGCCCCTCCCTATTTCTGCCTGAACGAGACCGCGATCGGCGATTACCGCACCTTCGCCAAATTGTCGCCGCCGCTGCGCAGCGAGGCCGACCGGCAGGCCGTCGTGGCCGGACTCGTCGACGGCACGATCGACGCAATTGCCAGCGATCACGCGCCGTGGGACCAGGATTCAAAGCGCCTGCCGTTCAGCTCGGCGGCGTATGGCATCATCGGGCTGGAGACATTGCTGCCGCTATCGCTGGAGCTGTACCACAACCGGCATCTATCGCTGCTCGAGGTGCTGCGCCGGCTGACGGTCAACCCGGCGCGCATTCTCGGGCTCGAGATCGGCCGGCTGACCCCCGGCGCGCCGGCCGATCTCGTGCTGTTCGACCCCGACATGCCCTGGCGGATCGACACCGAACGGTTCCGCTCGAAATCGAAGAACGCGCCCTTCGACGGGCGGCCAGTGCAGGGCCAGGTCGAGCAGACCGTGGTAGACGGCCGCACGATCTTCGCGCGGGAAAGTTAGCAAGCGACATGTATTCACGTCATCGGGATTGCTTCGCTTCGCTCGCAATGACGGCCAAATGGGTTGTCATTGCGAGGAGCGGAGCGACGAAGCAATCTCGTCGATCATGACCGGCATCGTTCTGGCCGCCGCGATCGGCTATCTGCTCGGCTCTATCCCGTTCGGACTGGTGCTGACCCGGCTCGCTGGTCTCGGCGATATTCGCCGTATCGGCTCCGGCAATATCGGCGCGACGAATGTGCTCCGCACCGGCAACAAGGCGCTCGCCGCGCTGACCGTGCTGCTCGACCTGGCGAAGGGGTTTGCCGCCTGCCTGATCGGCGCCAACTGGGGTGCCGATGCGATGCTTGCCGCGGCGGGAGCGGTGGTCCTCGGCCATATGTTCCCGGTGTGGCTCGGCTTTCGCGGCGGCAAGGGGGTGGCGACCGCGCTCGGCGTGCTGATCGCGATCGCCTGGCCGCTGGCGATCGCCGCCGCCGCGCTATGGCTGCTGACCGCTGTTATATTCCAATATTCCTCGCTCGCCGCGCTGGTCGCGGCGGTGGTCAGCGCGGTCGCCGCCGGCTTTATCGCCGACCCCGCCCGCGCGGCGCTGATCGCCGGCATCGCGCTGCTGATCGTCCTGCGCCATCACGAAAACATCCGGCGACTGATCCGTGGCACCGAGGGCCGGATCTCCTTCGGCGAAGGGTAGAACGCCCTGCCCGCGCGCGAGCTCGAACCGCAGGAGCGCCTCGACTGGCTACGCCTCAGCCGCACCGAGACGGTGGGGCCGGTCACGTTTTACGCGCTGTTGCGCCGCTTCGGCTCGGCCGCCGCCGCACTCGACGCGCTGCCGCGGCTCTCCCGGCCGGTTACCGCAGTGAGTCGCGGTACGGCCGAAGCCGAGCTTGCCGCGCTCGACCGGCTCGGCGCACGGCTGATCTGCTGGGGCGAGCCGTACTACCCGCCGGCCCTGGTTGCGGTGGAGGACGCGCCGCCGGCATTGACCGTGCTCGGCCACCCGGAAATGCTGCTCGCGCCGATGGTCGCGGTGGTCGGCGCCCGCAACGCCTCGGCCAATGGCCGCCGCCTCGCGCGCGAGCTTGCCGCAGGGCTGGGCGAAGCAGGCATCGTCGTGATCTCGGGAATGGCCCGCGGAATCGATGCCGCTGCGCATCTCGGCGCGCTCGATACCGGCTCGATTGCCGTCGTCGCCGGCGGTGCCGATATCGTCTACCCCGAGGAAAACCGCGGGCTCT
>DASYOB010000052.1:0-16851 GCA_036008175.1 Allostellaceae bacterium | reverse complement strand
CCAGCATCGTCTCGCGCCCATTGCGCCGCAGAGTGCCAACAACGCTTTCGATGGGCTCCGAAAGCGGGCTTGCCGGCGCGATTACGACAGCATCTATCTTCCCCGCACCAAACCGGCGCCACCGTTCGGGAAGAAAATCGGCAAGCTGAACAAACCACCAGCTAAGGAACTCGCGAACCATATCCACCGAGGCTGACTCTCGGATGATCCCACCCGAATTATATCCGCAAGTTAGAGAGCGGATCGCATTAAGGGAAGATTATCCGGCGGGAAATGTCCTGTGGCAATGATGCGAAATAACCGCACATCAAGAGGCGGCATCGGATCAGAATCACGAGTGTCGATTATACAGCCGGTTTCTTGCAGCAAGGTTACGAGTCCGCGCGGGGAAACATCTTTCGCCAGCGGCCGTGCGACGGGCGGCGCCCATCCCTGGCCGAGCCGCGGTCAACTCTGCGGGTTCCACAGCCGCGGCGCGGCGATCAGCTCGGGCCAATGGCGAACATCGCCTTTGGCGAAGCCAAGGCTCACACGGACGAGCTCGGGAAGGGCCGCGCTGTCCCACTGCGCCAGCCACGCCGGCGGCGAATTCGGCCCGGTCGCTCCCCAATAGGCGAATTGCAGATGATCGACGCCGCGGATCAGCTCGGTCTCGGTCGGTGCCGGCGGCGCTCCGCCGGGGGTCTCATGACGATGCGGGGTCCAGACCATCACGACACGGTCGGCATTCAGCTGAATGGTGACATCCACGCGCTGCGCGCCCCCGAGCCCGGTCGGCAGATCGCCGACCAGGGTGAGCCGGTCCGGCTCGCCCTTGAAGCCGATCGCGACCGGCGCCGCGCCCGACGCACCGGCCGCCAGGGTCGGTATCTCGGTCAACAGGTTGCGCAGGACGCGGGTGGTCGAATCGAGCTCCGCCGTTTGCGCGGTACGGCGGGTCTGCGCGTTCCAGAAGGCGAGCCCGGTGCGCACCCCCGAGGTGAGGCCAATCATCAGAAAGCCGAGAACGGTTACCGCGACGAGCGTTTCGAGCAGCGTGAACCCGCGTTCCGCGGCGCACCGGTTGCCCATCTGGATGACGCCTACTCGGCCGCAGGGGCGACGCCGAGCCGCCGGGTTTCGAGAACCACAGACCGGTCGTGCCCGCCGCCACGCCAAGAAATCATCACCTGGACGTCGTACAATGTCGGAGGACCGGCCGCCTGTTGCGGTGCGGCAAACGCCCGCCCCAGCCCCTGCTGTGCGACGTCGGGCTGCTGCGCGATCGCCGTCGCCCGCAGCCGCCAATGATAGCCGCCGCCGTCATCGCCTTCCAATTCACCTGGCGCCACCGCCCCGGTTCGACCGAAAGCGGCAAGATGCGATTGGGCGCGTTCGACCGCTTCGTCGACCCGCGCCGCCGTATCTGCCGCAAACAGCCCGCCGCTGCCAGCGCGGAACAACCCGACCAGCGCGAGCGCCGCGATCGCCAGCGCGACGACGACTTCGAGCAGGGTAAAGCCCCGCACGCTTGCCCGATCTTTTCCGACGGCGCGATTACGGTGCATCCGCCACGCTGACCCGCCCGGTCAACCAGTCGACCCCGACCGCGATCGTGCGGCGACCGTCGGCTACCGAGATGCGGCCGCCGCTGGAGCTGCCATCGGGGTTGAAGCGGATGCCGCCGGTCTGCGCGTCGCGCTCTTCTCCGGTGATAGTCAGCAGCACGAGGCTCAGGCCCGGGGGAAGTTGTCGGATCGGGCCTGAGCCGATTTGAAAGCGATGGGTTTTGAGGTCGACCTCGAAACTGGTCGGCCGGTTTTGCACAATCGCTTCGGAGCGCGCCGTGCGCAGTCCCGAGGCGATCTGCGCTGCGGCGCCACGCAGTCCGAGCGTGCGGCTCCAGGGCGGCTTGTAGCCGACCACCAGGACCACGGCGAAGGCAAGAATGGCGAGGGTGACCAGGATCTCGATCAGCGTGAAGCCAGCTTGCCGGCATTCGTGTGCATGAGCGTCGGCGGATTGCATCGCGCGCTCAAACCGCGAGGTCGTTGAGGCTCAGCATCGCCGTGAGCAGCGACCCGACGATGCCGGCGACGGCAAGGCCCATCACGATCGTGATGACGGGAACCGCCAGCGCGACGATCCGCTGCACCAGCAGGCGCGCCTGCTCCTCGTGAATGTCGGCGGCCTTGAGCGCCATCGCCGCGAGCTGAGCGGCTTCCTCGCCGAGCTGCAGCAGGTGGATCGTTCGCCGCGGGAAGACGCCCGCTTCGCCCAGCGGTCCGGCGAGACCGCCGCCGCCCTTCGCCTTCAGCCCCGCGGCGTCGACCGCCTCGGCCGCGGCGAGGTTGCCGAGCGCCTCCTTGGCGATGCCGAGCGCGGCGATCAGCGGCATGCCGTTCTGCAACAGGGTGCCTAGGGTGCGCGTCAGTCGCGCCGCCAAGGTTTCGCGCATCACCGCGCCGATCAGCGGCAATCGCAGCAGCAGCCGGTCGAACTTGAGTCGGATCGGCGGTGACGTCAGCGCTCGGTGTCCGAGCAGACCGGCCACCATGAGGCCGATCAGCACATAGGGGCCTGCCGCGCCGACGATCTCGCCGAGCAGCATCAGCGCTCTGGTCGAGGCCGGCAGCTGCGCGCCCGCCTGCTCGAAAATCGGCGTGAACTGCGGCAGCACATAGTCGAGCAACAGCACGATCGAGCCGATCGCCGCGGCAACCAGCACCGCAGGATAGATCATCGCCGAACGCAGGTTCGCCTTCAGGCTGCGCTCGCGCTCCAACAGGCTTGCCAGCCGGTCGAGCGTCTCCGACAGCGTGCCGCCTGCCTCTCCTGCACGCACCATGCCGATGTAGAGCCGGGAAAAGCTGTTCGGTTCGGCGGCCAGGCTCGCCGCCAGCGAGCTGCCGCCACGCACCCGGTCGCGCACCTCGCCAAGGATCGCGCGCGTCCGCTCGTTGCCGGCGTTGTCGACGACGAAGCGCAGCGCGCGGTCGAGATCCTGGCCGGCGCCGAGCATGATCGAGAGCTCTCGCGTCACCTCGCCGAGGCTCGTCCGGTCGAGACCGCGACGGCGGCCCAGCTCTAACTGCAGCAGTTCGCCGAGCGAGCGGCGGCCGCCCACCGGATCGGCGCGCAAGACGATCTGACCCTGGCGCTGCAGCCGATCGACGACGGCGCTGCGATCGGGCGCCTCGACCACCCCGCGCACGACTTCGCCGGTGCCGTTGATCGCCGACCAGCGAAACGACGGCATTATCGCCTCACGCCTCGCCGCGGATACACCGCATGACCTCCTCGATCGTGGTGTCTCCCTCGAGCACGGCGAGCAGGCCGGCATCGAAGATCGGCCGCATCCCTTCGGCCGCCGCGGCCTGCTCGATCGCGGTGTGGTTGGCGCGCTCGAAGATCAGCCGGTCGATTGTTCGGCTCGGCAGCAGCAACTCGGCGATCGCACGACGGCCGCGATAGCCGGTGCCGCGGCATTCCAGACAGCCGACCGGGCGATAGAGCGGCAAATCCACGATATTCGCGGCCAGGCGATCGAGCCCGAAGCGCTCGACCAGCGCCGGCGGCATCTCCTCGGGCGATTTGCAATGCGGGCAAAGCCGCCGCACCAGCCGCTGCGCCAACACCCCCTTCAGGGTCGCGGCGAGCAGGTAGTCCTCCAGCCCCATATCGCGCAGCCGCGTCACCGTCGCGGCGGCCGAGTTGGTATGCAAGGTCGACAGCACGAGATGCCCGGTCAGCGCCGCCTGGACCGCGATCTCGGCGGTTTCCAGGTCGCGGATCTCGCCGATCATGATGACATCCGGGTCCTGCCGCAGGATCGAGCGCAGCAGGTTCGCGAAATTGAGGCCGATCTGCGGCTTGACCTGGATCTGGTTGATGCCGGCGAGCTGGTATTCGATCGGGTCCTCGACCGTGACGATTTTCCGCGCCACCGAATTCAGCCGCAACAGGCCGGTATAGAGCGTCGTCGTCTTGCCGCTGCCGGTCGGCCCGGTGACCAGCACCATGCCGTTCGGCAGCTCGAGCGCACGCTCGATCCCCTGTCTTATGTCGGGCGCCAGGCCGAGCTTGTCGTAATCGAACTCGACGGCGGTGCGGTCGAGCACCCGAAGCACGACCGTTTCGCCATAGAGCGACGGCACGGTTGAGACGCGAAAATCGATCTCGTGGCCGCGCACGCTGAGGCGGATGCGGCCATCCTGCGGCAGCCGGCGCTCGGCGATGTCGAGCCGGGCCATGATCTTGACCCGCGAGATGATGGCGGCCTGCAGCCGCGCCGGCGGCGGCTCGACCTCGTGCAGCACGCCGTCGTAGCGGTAGCGCACCCGCAGCCGGTCCTCGAACGGCTCGATGTGGACGTCCGATGCCTGGGTCTCGACGGCGCGGGCGATCAACTGGTTCACCAGCCGGATCACCGGCGCCTCGCTGGCGAGGTCCTTCAGGCGCTCGGCGTCTTCCTCGCTCGGCTCGTCCGCCGCGACGATCTCCTCGAGGAGACCGCCGGCGTCTGTCCCGCCCTCGGCCTCGGCGTAGAGCCGGTCGAACGCGGCCTCGAGCTCGATCGGCACGGCGACAGCTATCCGCACGGGCCGCTCAAGCGCCGCCGCGATCGCCTCGCGGACAAAACGGTCGATCGGATCGGCCGTCGCCAGCACGACCTCGTCGCCGTCGGCGGCGATCGGCAGGATATGCGCCTTGCGCAGGAATTTGGCTTTGAGCCGATCGGTGAACAGCGGCGCTTCCGGGTAATCGGCGGGGCCGATCAAGGGCGCCCCGACCAGCTCGGCCAGCGCCTCGGCGAGGCCGCGCTCGCTGATCATGCCGAGCTGGGTCATCACCCGGTCGAGCCGCCCGCCGGTCTCGGCCGCCACCCGGCGCGCCCGGTCGAGCGTGCGCCGGTCGATCGCGCCGCTGGCGAGCAGGATATCGCCGAGGCGCAGCAACTCGTCGGCGGTATCGTCGGCGGCCCTTTCCGGCGCCGGAGGCTCGATGCTAGCGACCGTCATGGGTGAAGGATATTCGCAGAACGTGACAAAACTGTCGATGCGGTGCCTGAAACGAAGAGCCCGCCTGCATCCGCAGGCGGGCTCTTTAAACTCTCCCTCGGGCGGCGCGATCCCCAGCGCCGCCGGATGCCGGCGCCGCCTTTATTGCGGTGTCGGCGGGTTCGGACAAGTCGGATCCGTGTTGCTTAGGTCATAGGCGTAAAACCCGGGAGGGGTAGGGCCCTTCGGGTACGGGGTGCCGTTCTGGTCGTTAAATCCGGCGCACCCAAGGTTGCCGGTGTTGCAGGCCGTGGTCTGTGGCAGCGCACTCAGATAGGCGTAAATCGCCTTGAGGTCGGTGTCGGTCATGCTGTGATAGGTGGGCCAAGACATTGTCTGCAGGACATCGGGATTGTACGTAACGCCAGCACCGGGCGGATCGGGAATCGAACAAACCGGGTCGGTAACCCCGCCGTATTTAGGCGGATTCGGTTTGCTGCAAGAAACGTCCTTGCCTGTCCGCATCACCTGGATGAACTCCGCTTCGGTGAGGCCCCGAGGCTTGCCGCTGTCGTCCGGCGTCAGATTGCGTGACTGAAAGGCACCGAAGCACCGGCCGCCGGCGAGGAAGTGCGTGATGTTGGTGTTTGCTGTCAGTTGGCCGGTGAGGCTCTGGGGTGGAACGCTTGGCGGAGCGTCCAAATACGGGTCGCCGTATTGCGGGTGATTGCCCGGTTTGCCCGGTCGCAAAAACCGCGGGAAGGTATGGCAGCCGTTGCAATCCGCCGCGGCGTTGACGAGGTAGGCGCCGAGCCCGACCAGGTAGGGGTCCTTGCCCTTGAAGTTCAGCTGGTCCTTCGGGATCGGCGAGGCGTCGAATCCCTGCTGCACGCGGGATGGGTCGATCCCGTCGTGCTTGTCTTTACCGTCGTCCGCGTATGAAATGCCGCTCGCCGTCACCGCGATCGACATCGCGACCGCGCAAGCCAACTGCCGCCACGACATGTTCTGCCCCTTTTTTGCTCACGGTCCCGGGCGCCCGGGCCGCCAATTCGGTTCGAATCCGGAGCGCAATGTGTACATTCTATGTGACTAAAAGATAAATTTCCTGGCGGTAATCGTCCGGCCGGCGGCGCAAATCGTAGTTAACCCGCGGCAAATCATGGTTAACCCGGCTCGGCGGAAAATAAGAACCCGCCTGCGCGAGGCAGGCGGGTTCTCCGTCGTTCCGCCGGGGCCGCGGTCAAAAGACCGCGGCGCCGGCTGGTATTGAGGTTCGCCTCTAGTCGGTAGCCGCGCTTTCGTCCGGATGTCCGAACACGCCGATGCAACCGGTCAGGCAATTATCCTTTCCGTCGGGGCTCAAGAAGGTGTTGTTCGCCGGCAGCGGCACGAACACAAGGTTGTTGTGCGAGTTGGCGGCGATAGAGTGCGAGGTCCCGGCGGGGTGCTGTGCAGTGCCGGTGGTCACTGCCGGCACGTTGAAGGTTGGGAACAGCTGTAGAAGCGCGCGGTCCTTCGCGTCCACCACGCCGGCCGGGGTCGAGCCCTGCGCTGTGGCGGCAGGCAAAGGTCGTTGCGGGCTGCCGCTGCCGGTGGCGTAATAGTTGCCGTCGCCGGCATTGAACGTGACCTCGTCACCAGCCCCGACGCCGAACACGTTGGCGTCGATGTTCCCCGTCTTCGCGTCGATGATCACGTCGCGGGGATCGGCAGGAACTGTTCCCGCCGGATTCCAGACGTTCCCCTGCGTATCGGAGACCGTATTGCAGCCGATAAAGAGATCCTGGTTCGGCCCGAGGGTGAGGCCGGCGGGGCCGCAAAGATGCACCGGATAGCTCGCCTCGACAGTCGCTGAGAATGGGTTGATTTTAATGATGGCCCCATCCGGGAGTGGCTGCCCCGCCGCCGGTCCGCCGGCGGGCCCCCCGATCTGCGGGATCGAGAGGAAGAACCTGTTGAGGTCGGCGTCCCAGACGGGTTGCTCGGCGCCGTTCTGAGCGTTTATACCGGTGTGCGCCGTATCAAATGTGAGCCGCGTCCCGACCGTGAGTTTGCCGGTGTTTTTGTCGACGCTGATCAAGGTGGCGAAGGGCGGCGTGTCGGCGTTGTTGATCACCAGCAGCGTCCCATGCTGCGGGTCATAGGCGAGTTCGTCTGCGCGGAAAGGGTCGCCGGGGCTCGTGGTGACGTCGCTGACCTGGGTCGGTGGGGTGGTCCTGAGGTCGAACGACACGACCCGGCTCTTGGCATCCGTCGCGAACAGCCAAGGAAAGGCGGCTACCACGCCATTCGGCCCGGATACGCTAGTGCTCGCCGCGGCCCCCGCGAAAGCCGGAGTTGCAGAAATCTGCTCCAAAAACTGGCCCGTCTCGGCGTCCACCGCGTCGACTGCCTTATTCGAGCGATCCCCGAGATAGTAGGTTTGAGTGGCCTGGTCGACGAAGCTGATGTCAAACGAGTACATCGCGCCGGCCGTGGTGTTCGCGGCGTTCACCGGAACTGGAACGAGGGTCAGCAATCGCAGCGCTCTATCCGCGCCGGCCTCGCCCTTCGTTCGGCCATGATCTTCCCGCTTGCCATGATCTTCGTCCGCCCACGCGGCCTGGCCGAGCGGCAGAACGAGCAGCGAAACCAGTGCGGCCAAGCTGAGAAGCTTGCCACACCTTACAATCGGGTTCTGCGCACGATCGCCTTGATTAGGCATCCCCTCCTCCTCGCGTCTTATGGTTAACGGCGAGTTAACTTCGCATCATTTTTGGGCACGTGGAAGTAAACCTGAGGGAGAATTTGCCAAAATTTTTCGCAAATGCCGCGATCATTTCGGCTCAGATAAATGTACATTTCGTTAAAGATAAGTATATCCCGCGAAACCGTTGATTTTGCGGTTTTCAACCCATCGGGGATGGGACCAGATTGCCGGCGCGACCGACGATTGCAGGCCAGATAGTCTTTCGGCCTCGCCGCACCGTTATTTGAAAAGCCGGCGCGTGCCCGGTGGTTCGGCGACCCTCGACTGGAGCGACGATTTGCTCTCCGAAGCAGAGCGACAGGTTCTATGTCGGCTTATCCAGCCTCGCTGGCGGTTTCACGCTGGAAGCAGCCGGCACGGTGGTGGCTTCCGACGCGATGACCGAGCCGGGCGCCATCGGAATGCGTCGGAAACCTGGTCGGGAAATCGCTTGTCGCCGCAGATGTCCGTGGTCCGGAAGCGCGCTGTCGTCTGCTCGAGACGACACGGGCCCACGCGCTCGAAAAACTCGCCGAAGGCGGCGAGCGCGACGGTGTCGAGGCCTAACCCAAAGCCGCGGTTCGACGAGTGTCGGCGCCGGCGTAATTAGCGATCGGCAACATCGGTCCCCAAGGTCGGCACCCTGAACTGCGAGCGGGTTACTCGCGGTGCCGAGCCCGCTGTCGCCTCCGCTCGAAGGCTCCCTTTCGGTCTACCATAGCATCTCGGACAAGTTCGACATCGGCACGACCGCGTCTGTCGGCAGAGGCAGCATGCCGCTATCCCAGGTCTCCCACTGCGCGCGCAACTCGGCGAGCAAATCGGGGTGTCGTTTCGAAAGATCGCCGCGTTCGCGCGGGTCGTACTCGATGTCGAATAGGAACTCACGCTCGGCGACCTTCAGGTATTTCCAGCCACCGCGCCGCACCGCCCGCTGATAGCGGTTGCGCATGCGCCAATAGAGCGTGCGTTCGAATTCCGGCGCCCGGCCCGTCAATACCGGCAACAGATTAACCCCGTCGGGCGGGTAGTCGGCGGCGGGCGCGACCCCGGCCGCCGCAAGGCACGTCGCGGTCAGGTCCATCGTGATGCAAACCTGATCGGTCGTCCGCCCCGGCGCGATTTGATTCGGCCAGCGGCAGATCTGTGGCACCCGCAGCCCGCCCTCTAAGAGGTCGAACTTGCGACCGACAAAAGGCCAAATATTCGAAAAGCGCTCACCGCCGTTGTCGCTGGTAAATACGACGAGCGTGTTGTCGCTGCCCGGCTCCTGCCGCACGACGTCGAGCACGCGGCCGATGCCGCGATCGAGGATCTGCATCATCTCACCGTATATGCGGGTGTTCCCGCCTTCGGTGAGCTCGGTGCGCTCGACCTCGCGACGGCGTGCCGCCGCCTCGACTGACGGCGCCGACCACGGCCAATGCGGCGCCGTGTAATGGAGGCTCAGGAAATAGGGCTCCGGCCGTGCCGCCGCCGCGGCGACCCAGGCGGCCGCCCGTTCACTCAACATGTCGGTGACATAGCCCACCCGTTCGACCGGGGTCTCGCCTTCGTAGAGGTCCAGTTCGCCGCCGTCGCCGATATGCGTGTAGTAGCCGGTGAACCCGCCCATCACGCCGAAGAACTCGTCATAGCCGCTCTTCAGTGGGCTGTAGTGCGGCGGATACCCGAGATGCCATTTGCCGATCAGCGCGGTGCGATAACCGGCACCCCGCAGTAACGTCGGCAATGTGGGGAAACCGGGGGGCATGCCCATTTCCGGCGCCTCGCGGTCGCTCCAGCGCAACGGTTCGACCAGCCCGATCGGCAGACGGTATTGATAGCGGCCGGTGATCAGCGCGACCCGCGTATTGGTGCAGAGCGCCGAGTTGGCGTACGCCCGCGTGAAGCGGATGCCCTCGCCGGCGAGGCGGTCGAGCGCCGGGGTTTGGTAATCTGGCTGGCCGGTGCAGCTCAGATCGGCATAGCCGCAGTCATCAACGACGATGCACAGAATGTTCGGCCGGCTCGCAGGCATGGTCGTCGTCTCCGGAGGCTTTGACGCGGCAGGATGCGGCAAAGCGGGCGTGCCCGTGAAGCTGCTTCCTCAATGGCGCCCGAGATGTCCCAAGCTCTTTGTCACCGTCGGCCGCGCTGCCGGACGGGCGAGAGGCCGCGCCGGTAGCCCAGCTCGCATATATCGATATCCACCCGGCAGGTCTTTGCGACCTGGCAAGGCTGAACGCACATCGACCGGCCTCCGGCAACCAATGTGTTGTCGTTCCAACAAATAAGGGAGCTGTTCGACGATTTGCGCGGCTCACCTGTAAACCACTAGCGAGATGCTAACCTGCTATACCGCCGTCATCTTGTCTTTCGCCGGCTGTGCCGCCCGGTTCATTGCGAGCCGGGTCTCGGCAACGCGGTGGATAGTGGCCCTCGCTTCCGGGTTACCCCTGATAAACTGCTGGAAATCACCCCGGCGCAGCTCGAGCAACTGGCAATAGGTGAGCGCCACCACATCGGCTTGCCGCAATTGCCCGCTTAGCAGCGCCATCTCGCCGAAAAACTCGCCGCTGCCGAGGCGCACGCGTCGCTCCGGCAGGACTACCTCAACCGCTCCCGACGCGATGAAATAGACCGTATCGCCCCGCTCTCCCTTTTTGATGATGCGATCATTCGGGATCGCGAAGCGCGGGTGCAACAGCTTGCAGACGCGCTCGAGCTGGGGATCGTCGAGCCCGGCCAGGATGTCGAGGCGGCGGACTAGATGTTGGGTATCGAGACCGATATCGAATCGGGGCGGCGCCTGCGTGGCACGAGCGCCCTGCACGTTGCGTTGCAGGTCATCATAGATTTCACGAGTAATCAGCCCCTCCTCGAATAGGTTCTGGTACCGGGTGATCTCCTTGCGCAGCGCCGATTGCCGGAGAAAGCGCGCTTCAAGCTCGACGATATAGTCGGGATATTGCAGGCGCAGCGCGTCGAGAGCCCCGATAACCGCATCGCGGCGGCGGGTAACGATCTCCCCGGTCAATTCAGCGATCCGTTCGCCAAAGAGTACGTGGATCTGCTGGTCGTTGAAGGCGATCAGGCGCTCGATCACAAACCGCATAACCAGCAGCAACTCCACGCGTTCGGAGAGCCGATTGGTTAGAGGCCGGACAATCCTCAGCCGACGGTACAAAAAATAGGCAATCCGGAAACTATTCGGAAACGCGAGCGCCGCCTCGCCGGCCCGCTGATAACCGAGGCGCCCCTCGGCCCGGGCGCCTTCAGCGAAGCCATCGGCGTCGCCAAGCAGGTTCTGCACCGACGCCGGAGAGGCGATGCGGTCCTTGAGCATCGCCAGTGCCAAAACCCGCTCCTGATTGCCGAGCGCTACCAGCGCGATCGCTAGTCGGTCGCGTTCGGTCAGGCCGCGGTCTGTGGTCTTTTTCTCGGACACGCTTATCAGCGATTGATAATCGGCCAGCACTCGTTCCACGACGGCCGGGGAAAGCGCATGGGTCTCGGCGATGTCCTGCGTCGCCGCGCGGGCGTCGGCGTAGGACAGCGCAAGGATTCGATCGCGCAACGCGCGGTCGCGCGGTGAAAGCCGGTCGAGCCCCAGCAGACCGATGACCAGTCGCAGGGTGGTGCCGTTAACAAAAAGCGTGAACAGCACCAGGCCCGTCGCAAGCACAGCGACAAAACGTTTGATCTCCAACGGTAGCGCAGAGTTTTCTGTAACGGCCAAGGCCAGCACAAGGGTAAGCGCGCCCCGCAGTCCGCCCCAGGTAATTGCGATCTTGTAGGCTCGATTGATCCGCTGGGTAAGCCTTGACCATTCTAGCGGCGGCAGCAGCACAAAGAGCGCGAAAACGCGCGCCCCGAACGCGGCGACGAGCAGTACCGCCATCAGGATCGCGTCATCAAAGCCGATGTTTGTGAGGAGCCGCGGCACCAAAATCGAGGCGAGCACGAAAATTAGCGATCGCGCCCAGAAAGAAATCTGTTCCCACAAATCGACCAGGAACAACCAATTCTCGGGGGTGATCCGGGACCGGCCGAGGGCACTGACGGTCAGCCCTGAAAACAGGACCGCCACCACCCCCGATACGTGAAACAGCCGTTCGGCGGCGATGAACGCCAGATAGGCGAAGGCGAGCGTGAGCGTCGCTTCGGCCAACCGGTCGTCGCGCATCACCGGGACAATCCAAAGAAGAATCCGACCGGCGAGAAAGCCAACTATCCCGCCGCCGGCAAATGAGACAGTGAATTCGGCCAGCCCCGCGATGGCGTCCGGTTCGCGTCCGGTCAGAATGATCTCGAGCAGCACCGCAAACAGTGAAATCGCCGCCGCGTCATTGAGCAAAGCCTCGCCTTCGACCAAGCGCGTCAGTCTCGGCGGCGCGCCGACATCGCGAAAAATCGCAATGACGGCAGCCGGATCCGTGGTCGCCACCACCGCGCCAAGCAGCAGGCATACTACGAGCGGCACCTGTGCGAACGGCCACAGCGCATAGCCAATCACGGCTGTCGTGACGACAGTGGCAATGATGGCAAGCACGAGAATGGCAGCGGCATCATCGATGCTGCGCCTAACGTCCGTGACGATGCCCGCCTCGAAGACGAGAAGCGGCAGAAAGACATATATGAAGGTGACGGAGTTTACCGGCAGATCGGCAAAAAGCCCCGCGGTCGTGTCGAGCAGCCCAGGTACGCCCAGCCGCGTGGCGATGGCCGGGGAAGCGCCGATCGCGACACCGACCACCGCGAGAACGACAGAGGGGGGCAAGCGCAGGCGCACGGCAATTGGCTGGCTTAGGCCGACAACGACCAGCAAGCCGGAAATCACGAGAAGTACAAGCGCAGTGTCCAGCATCGTACCGCAATAGGCCGGGTAGTCCCGACACAAGACCCGCGGGCGCAAGCCTCCCGCTACTGCTCCAGCAGCCGGCTACGCCGGGTAGATCGACCTGAGGCCGCGCGCGATCGAATCTCCAGCCGGCGCATCCTATAGAGAGGGCACTCACCCGGCCAGAATAACCGGAAATCAGAAGCCGATTCGTCAACCTATTGAAAGAACGGCCATTTTCTTCGCTCTTGGCGATCTGGTCCGCACAAGCATACAGCTGCATTGCCGCCGGCCGGCACCGCGAGGCATCGCTAGCGATGTGCTTGGCTGCTGTTCGGGCAACCATTCCGCCCGCGTCGAGGTCGCCAGCGCAGCATAGGAGCAACCGAGCAGCGCGCCGGCGGTCCGACGGCCGTCGCCGATCCGGCCAGGCGAAACCGATGCCGCTGTTGTGTTGAGTTCGGCTCACCGACCGAAGTACAGGACGCCCCGGTTCAGAGCGATTTGTTCAGCGATCGGCCCGAGCGACAGGGCGGGCAGATAGCCGAGGCCGCCGACGATCAACACGACGGCCACCAGCAGGCCGACGAATTGCGGGCCGTGCGTCGGAATTGAGCCGGATGACGGGGCGCGGTGCTGTTTTTGTGTCAGCGATCCGGCGACCGCCAGCAGAGGGATCGCAAAGAGGAACCGGCCGATCAGCATCGCCGCCGCGAGGGTCAGGTTGTAGAACGCCGTATTGGTCGACAACCCGGCAAACGAGCTGCCGTTATTGCCGGTGGCCGAGGCGTAGGCGTAGAGGATCTCGCTGAACCCATGCGGGCCGGGGTTGCCAATCCCCGCCGATCCCTCCGGCACCGTCGCGGCGAGCGCAGTGCAGACTAGGATCGAGAACGAATAGCTGAGCAGCGCCAGCATCGTCATCTTCACCTCGCGCGCCTCCAGCTTCTTGCCGAGGTATTCGGGCGTCCGCCCGACCATCAGCCCGGCGATGAACATCGTGACGATCGCGAAGGCGAGCATTCCGTAAAGGCCCGAGCCGACGCCACCGAAGGTGACTTCGCCGAGCAGCATGTTGACAAGCAGCACCATGCCGCCCAGGGGCATGAAGCTGTCGTGCATCGCGTTGACGGCACCGCCAGCATCGGTGGTGACTGTCGCGAACAGGGCAGATGATGCGATGCCGAACCGAACTTCCTTGCCCTCCATATTGCCGCCAGCCTGCAGCGCGCTCGGCGCGGCGTCGATCGCGAGCCCGGTGAAACCAGGATTGCCCCGCGCCTCCGCCCAGTAGACATTGACGACGCCGATCAACAACAGGATGCCCATCGCGGCGAACAGCGCCCAGCCTTGCCGCTCGTCCTTGGCCATTCGGCCGAGCACATTGGTCAGCCCGGCCGCCAGCCCGGTCAGCAGCAGCATCTGCAACAGGTTGGTCAGCGCCGTCGGGTTCTCGTAGGGATGGGCGGAGTTGGCGTTGAAGAACCCACCGCCGTTGGTGCCGAGCACCTTGATCACCTCCTGCGAGGCAACCGGCCCCTGCGCGATGATCTGAGGTGCGCCTTCGAGCGTCGTCAAATTGACGTAGCCGCTCAAATTCTGCGGTACGCCCTGCCAGACGAATATTAAGGCGAGGATGACCGATATCGGCAGCAGGATGTAGAGCGTGCAACGGGTCAGGTCGATCCAGAAATTGCCGATGCCGGCCGCTTCGCGCCGGACAAAGCCGCGGATCAGCGCGAGCGCCAGCGCAATGCCCGCCGCCGCCGAAGCGAAATTGTGGACAGTGAGCCCTGCCATCTGGACGAGGTATCCCATCGTCGTTTCCGGCACGTAGGATTGCCAGTTGGTGTTGGTGACGAAGCTCACCGCGGTGTCGAACGCCAGCACCGGTTCGACCCCGGCTTGGCCCTGCGGATTGAGTGGCAGGTACCACTGCAGCCGTTGCAGCAGGTAGAGGGTGACGAAGCCGGCGGCGCTAAAGGAGACCAGGGCCGCCCCATAGTGCTGCCAACTCTGCTCCTCCGTCTCGGCGATCCCGCAGCACCAGTATATCGAGCGCTCGACGGGCCGCAGCATGGGGCTGAGCAGGGTCCGCTCGCCAGCAAACACCCGCACCATGTACCAGCCGAGCGGACGGGTGATCGCGATCACGATCGCGAAAAACACCGCTATCTGGAGCCATCCAACCCCGGTCATCAGGTCCACCCAGTGATCGTCCAATTAGCAGCCGCGCCAAACCCATGAATCGTCGGTAAATACCGAAGGCTGCGGCAAAACCGCGACAAGCTAGAAGAACTCGTTGGCGACCATGCCTGGTGGCCCAATGCGATCGCCAGCCGATGGCTTGGGACTCAGGATCGAAGCTTGCTTCCCATGCCCGGGCACTGCCGAACCACGCGCATGGCAGACCGATCGAGCCGCTTAGCGTTCATGCTACTGGGAAGTCGCCTCGCTTCGCAATCGGGCGCAGCGGCACCTGACCCGCTCGATCGATAGTGACCGCTATGCTAGCGATTCGGACATCCGGGAACAAAATCGATCGCTACTCCTCCAGCCGTCTCCGTCGCGAGCCGGCGAAACTGGCTTCCCCCGGAGCGTCTTCTTGGATCGTAGGGTGACCTGCGTAAGGCGTTGGTTTCCGCTCGCGACGGCATCGAATGGCGGCGGTACGGAACAGGACCGTGCCAGGGTCGTTACGCGGGTAGCATCACGCCTCGTCACGAGGCGCAGGTTTTCGGCAGCGCGTCCCGCTTAACTCGATTGCCCAATCGTGATGTTGTATCGGGGTGCCGGCAAAAAGCCCGTCGCGAGGTCCGACATGAACGACACCACCGTATCGTCTTCTCCCGCAACGCGCGCGAACACGCTGAGGCTGCTCGCCGCGTACGGACAAAGCTGCTGGATCGATGATCTGAGCCGCCGCATGCTCCGAACCGGCGAGTTGGCGGACCTGGTCGAAAAAGGCGTGTCCGGGGTTACCGCGAACCCCGCCACCTTCGGCAAGGCGATTACCGAAAGCGACGAATACGACCGCGAGATCGAACGCGGCGCCGCGTCGGGCCGGTCGGTCGAACAGATCTATGACGAGCTGGTTACCGCCGACATCCGCGATGCCTGCGACATCCTGCGGCCGGTTTACGACGCGACCAACGCGCTCGACGGCTATGTCAGCCTGGAGGTCTCGCCGCACCTCGCGCACGACGCCGAAGGCTCCATCGCCGAAGGCCGTCGCCTTTCCGCCATCGTCGACCGCCCAAACCTGTTCATCAAGATTCCCGGGACCCTGGCCGGCCTGGCGGCGATCGAGCAACTGCTCTACGAGGGCATCAACGTCAATATCACGCTACTGTTTTCGGTTGCCCGCTACGAAGCCGTCGCGCAGGCCTATAAACAGGCGCTCGAGCGCCGCACAGCGGGCGGCAAACCGATCAACGCGATCGCGTCGGTTGCCAGCTTCTTCCTCAGCCGCATCGACGTCCTGGTCGATGAGCTGTTGGGTCAGCTCATCGACCGCGCCGGTGGAGCGAAGCAAGACCCGGATCGGCAGACACTGCTCGGCAGGGCCGCGGTGGCGAACGCCAAGCTCGCTTATCAAAGTTGCAAACGTATTTTCACCCATACGCGGTGGCGGAACTTCAGCGCCAGGGGAGCCCGGCTGCAACGCCTGTTATGGGCCAGCACGAGCACGAAAAATCCGGCCTATCCGGAGCTGATGTATGTCGAGCCGCTGATCGGTTCGCGGCATGGTCCGAGGACGGTCACGACGATGCCGCCCAAGACCCTCGCCGCGTTTCTCGATCACGGCGCGGTCGCGGAGACGATCGAGGACGGCGTCGACGAGGCACGCCGCATCATGGCGGCGCTAGAGCGGCTCGGGATCGATTTCGATCGGGTCGCCAGCCAGCTGGAAGACGAGGGCATCGAGAAATTCATCGAGCCATACGACGCAACAATGCGGCACCTTGCGGTGAAGCGGGAGCGCGTTGCGGCGAAGCGAGCGTAGGCGAAGCAGGGAAAACCCAAGCTCGGCTACAAGCCGATGTCGGAGGAGCACGGCTGGCCGGACGGACGGAGAGTAAATAGATCGTCCGAGAGATGGAGCGGCGCATGATCGAGGATGCCGCTCGCGCCCGTCATCTATCAAATGCATGCGCCGCAGATTAGGAACTAAGAGCCTGATCCAAACGCCTATGTCGCCTGTCATCGGTAGCCAGTGACCGCTTTCGGAACCCACGACGGCCATTCGGCCTTGTCGGCGAGAACCGCTCTTCATGCCCCTGAAGAGACGTTCCCCGGCTCAGCCGTCGGTGGAAAGG
>DASYOB010000051.1:0-18756 GCA_036008175.1 Allostellaceae bacterium | reverse complement strand
TCTGCTCGACGCGGTCGAGGAGAAGGGCAGGATGGACGTGATGCGGGACTTGGCCACCCCGCTCCCGGTGCTGGTGATCGCGGAGATGATGGGCGTTCCCGAACCCGATCGGCCCTACATCCGGCAGCTGGCCGAAAAGCTCCTTTACATCGGCCGCGGCGAATACGACCGGATGAAGCCGCTGACCGAGGGCATGAAAGGCATGATCGAGTACGTCTCTCCATTGGTTGACGAACGCATCGCCAACCCCGGCGACGACTTCATTTCGGTGCTGGCAAGCGGCGAAAAGCAGGGTGTATTCACCCGCCACCAGGTGCTGGTCAACACCTCGCTCTTATTGCTAGCCGGCCACGAGACGACGATCAACCTGCTTTGCAATGGCACGCTGGCCTTCATTCGGCACCCCGACCAATGGGCGGAGCTGAAAAAGGACCCGGCCGGCGCGGCCAAGTTGGCGACCGAAGAGTGCCTGCGCTACGATTCGCCGGTTAAATCGATCCAGCGCATTGCGCTGGAAGATGTCGAGATGCGCGGCAAGGCCTTGAAAAAGAACGATCGCGTCCGCTGGTTCATTTCCTCGGCCAATCGCGACCCAGAGATGTTCGAGAAGCCGGACACCTTTGACATCACTCGCTGGCCGAACCAGCACGTCGCCTTCGGCTCCGGTATTCATCATTGCCTTGGCGCGACGCTGGCGCGGGTCGAGGGCCAGGAGGTGTTCAAGGCGTTGGCCGAGCGCTTTCCCGGTTTCCGGCTCGATAACGAGGCGCTGGAATACCAGCCGAGCATCACCTTCCGGTCGCTGAAGTCGCTGCCGATCCATTGGCAATAGGAGGCGGCGATGGCTCGTAACCTGCGCATCCGGGTCGATCACAACGTCTGCGTCGGCAACGCGATGTGCGAGACGTTCGCGTCGAATGTCTTCCGGCTCAACGACAACCGCCAGTCCGAAGCGGTCGATCCGGCCGGCGACAGCGAGGAGAAGATCCTCGAAGCGGCGAAGAACTGCCCGGTCAGCGCGATTACCGTCGAGGATGCCGATACCGGCGAACAATTGTTCCCGTAACCACTTTACGGCCCGGTTGGCCGTACGGCTGTAATCCCGATGGCCAACTCGCTCTAAACGCTTTTTTTGGAGATCGGACCGACAATCCTCATACCGTCTGACTGGGCCTCCAGATCGGCCTCGATCCGGAGCCGTTTGATGCGATCGTCCGCCTGACACGACATGAATTCATTAACTACCGTTCTCCGTTCTGGTCGGAATTGATCTGATCCGTTAGCCATTAGCATCCCAACGGCCGGTTTCGGCGGATTGTGTTGAAAAACTCAGTGAGCCCTTTTTTTGAGTAATATTTGAGTTAGTTGCACATTGCCCGACACAAGAATGATTCCCGCAGAAAAAAAGTGAACCATTATTGCACGAAGATCGATCGAAAGTAATCATCTACGAGTTTTCAACGCAATCGGCGCTCAGCAGGCATTCTCGGTCTGTAGCCGGAGGGTCTCAGATGCGCCGCTGAACTGCCGACGATGCGACGCACGCGAGAGGGCAGGAGTTGCCCCCGAAGCTGCCATTCGTTCAACATCGCATTCAGCGAATTCTAGAGCCGGTCTGGCTGATATTCGTCCGTTAATCAGCGCCTCCTGAAAGCTGCTGCTCCATAAAGACCGCGAAGGCGCGAGCCTTGGCGCTCGCCTGCCGCCCGGTCGGAAACACCGCCCAAAGTTCGGCCGGCGGCAATGACCAGTCCTCCAGCACGACCTTGACCGCTCCTGACTTCAGTTCAGGCGTGAACATCCATTCCGATCCACCGACGGAAACGCCGAGACCGGCAAACACTGCCTCCCGCACACCCTCGGCCGCGCTCACGCGAAGCCTTCCGTTCACTGTTACGGAAACCTCGGCCGATCCTTGACGAAAGGTCCAGGCCTGGCCGCCCTGAGGCTGGTCATAAATGACGGTCTGATACCCGAGAAGGTCGGTCGGGTTCCGGGGAACACCCATGACATCGAAATATGCGGGTGCGCCAACGACGACTCTTCGGCACATCGCGATCTTGCGCCCGATCAGCGATGAATCGACGAAAGGGCCCATCCAAAGCGCCACGTCAATGCCGGCTGCTATCGAGTCGACGCTTCGGTCTTCAAGAACCAAATCGACTTCGAGAGCCGGATTTTCGGCGAAGAACGAGGGCAGCCGCGGTACTATTTGAAGCCGCGCGAACGTCACCGGTGCAGAAATCCGCAGTAAACCCGTGAGCGCCGCTGCGGCGCCGCGCGCAGCGAGCTCTGCTTCCTCGGCTTCTTCGATCGACCTTTTGGCGCGGTCGTAGAAGTTTCGGCCCGCCTCGGTTGGTGTCAGGCCGTGCGTCGACCGCAGCAGTAGACGCACGCCAAGCCGGCCCTCTAGCTGCGCGACCGTCTTGGATACGGCAGGTTGACCGACGCGGAGCTGTTTTGCCGCGCCGGAGAACGATCCGGCATCGACAACGCGGACGAAGGCCTCCATCGCAGCGAGCCGATCCATCATTATTCCCTTCCGGAATGAATGATATTACCACGGCAAGGCTGCTGCCAGGGACCGCTAATGGGCGATTCTCGCCGATTCCACGGGTGCGTTCAATTGGTGCCACATGTCCTTGAAGGCGCAACTTGATGCGCGCCGGCGCGCTTTCGCGGCCAGCACTCCGCCAGGCATCGTCGCAGCCTTGGAGGGCTCCGTCGCGGAACTGGTGCGAGCGGGCTTGGTGAGGCAAGCGCTAAAGGCCGGTGAAAGGGCGCCGCTGTTCAGGCTCCAGAGCAACATCGGCGATTTCGTCAGCCTCTCCGAAGCCCTCGATCGCGGTCCTGCGGTTGTCAGCTTTTTTCGGGGCGATTGGTGCCCGTTCTGCCGCCTGGAACTGCAGGCGTTGGCCGAGGCGCATTCGGAAATCGAGCGGCTTGGTGCGACGCTAATTGGCCTTTCGCCGCTTCCTAGTGCCGACAGCTATTCAAGCTTCCCGATCCTCAAAGATCCGGGATGCAGGATCGCCGCCCGTTGTCGCATCGCCTTCACAGTGGCTCCGCAATTCCGGCGCGCCTATCTTGCGCTCGGCTACCCTGAGGGGTTGAAAAAGGGTCCCGATCGCTGGGTGCTGCCGCTGCCGGCCACGTACATCATCGATCGGAACGGGATCGTAGTGCTTTCCTACGTCGATGCCGACTACACCACGCGGTTGGAGCCGACCGAGATCGCCGTCGCGTTGCCGCATCTTCGCGCGAGAGCGAATCCAAGCTCGCCTGTTTGATAGGCTATCGAACATTCCGGTTGGGAATAATCGATAATCCACCGCAGCTGCTACCACTACAGGGGTTCGCTCCGTAAGTGTTCGGCGACGCACGCCAGCGTCGAACGGAGTGCCCTACAATGACGCAGTCCGTCGCTGTCGCGAGCAAAACAGCCCTCATAAGGGGTACCGACAGTGCCGAAGCGGCGCTCAGCACAATTGAGCGTCTGGAGCAACTTGCTGCCCGGCATCGATTGAACGCGGACCATGCGGGCAGCATCTGGATTTGGGACGCGCGGTTGCAGATGGCCGAGGACCTCGAACGACAAGCGGCTCAACTCCGGGCCGTGCTACCGCCCGACAACATGTCTGTGCCCTAGAAACACGGCCGGCGCTGTGAATTGAACTTTCGCAGACGAGCTCCCGGTTCCGCCGACTTTCTAACGGAGTGTTCGTCAAGCTCATCAAAACATGTCTGCTATCGTTATCGTTCGCACCTTTGATCGGCAGCCCAGCGGCGCAAACCCGACCCGGGCCTATTGTCAACGGCCGTCAACCGCCGCTGACGGAACAGCAGGTCGAAAGCAAGGAAGCTACCAGAGCAGGCGAGCGGGATGTCCGTGTCCAGCCAGACATTGACAGGCTCTACGATGAGATCATGCGCGCAGCCACACCTCAGCGACGCTAGCGGCTGCAAGATGTATTCGATGCCGGAGAAGTCCCATGAACCCACTCACCAACAAGCCAGCAACTCTTACCGACGCGGGCAACACGATCCGGTCTGCCACCACCGAAGTTTTGATAAACGTGCTGACAAGCGTCCTCGTCAAACTTGGCCTTCTAAGAGAAGACGCTGACTATCACCTGCTGCGGGCGTCGATGGTGATCATGTTTTTTTTCTTCGGATATCAGAAGTGGTTCGCATACGAGGTGGACCGACTGATTCCGTTTATCAGTAATGGCCCGCTGATCTTTTGGCTCTATCCGGCTCTTGGCATGCGCGGCGCCACTTTGTTTTTGGGCATCTCGGAATGGACGTTTGGCACGCTGATGTTCTTGGGGTTTTGGAATAAGCCGCTGGGCATTCTCGGGGCGCTCGGTTCAACCGGCACCTTCATAGCCACTGTCACGATTATTCCTTTCATGCCCGAGGGCTGGGACGCAGCCGCCGGCGGCTTTCCTGCGATGACCGGCAATGTTCCGTTTCTGATGAAGGATGTCGTGCTCTTGGCGGTGTCGGTCTATCTGCTGAAACAGGACGTCCAGCGGGTGGTACTTGCCACCGCCACCAGTGACGCAGCGCATAGCTAAGCCGCCAGCCAAAATTCTTATCCGGAGGTAAAGCTATGATCGAGCTTTACTATTGGCCGACCCCCAATGGCCACAAGATCACGATGTTTCTAGAGGAAACTGGGCTCGACTACACCATTCATCCGGTCGACATCAGCGCCGGCGATCAATTCAAGTCCGAGTTTCTTGCGCTTTCGCCCAACAATCGGCTGCCGGCGATCATCGATACCATGCCGACTGACGGAGGTGAGGCGCTTACCGTCTTCGAGTCCGGCGCTCTCGGCGGTTTCTCAAGCACCGTCCTCTCACAATTAATCCTGGAGTAAGCTCATGCCTCAACCCGAACACTTTGATGTGCTGGTGCTCGGAAGCGGACAGAGAGGCCAGCTGATCGCCTGGCATTTGGCGCAAGCCGGGCGGCGCGCGGCCCTGGTGGAGCGGCGATGGGTCGGCGGCTCCTGCCCCAACATCGCCTGCATGCCGAGCAAAACGGAACTCTGGAGCGCCAGGGTCGCCTATCTCGCAGGCAATGCTCAGTCGCTCGGCGTCACCACAGAGAGCGTCACAATCGACATGCCGACTGTGCTGCGTCACAAACGCGACATGGTTCGCCATGAGGTCGAGCTGCATGTGCAGAACTTCACCGCGACCGGCACCGAATTGATTGTCGGCCAGGGACGCTTCGCGGCGCCAAAGACACTCGAAGTGACCCTAGAGGGTGGGACTCGTGTCCTGACGGGTGATCAGGTCTTTCTCAATCTCGGAACGCATCCGGCCATACCCGCCATCCCCGGTCTGAAAGACGCCGCGCCGCTGACCCATATCGAGGCTCTCGAACTGGCCTACGTGCCGGCGCACTTGATCGTGCTCGGCGGCGGCTATGTCGGCATCGAAATGGCTCAGGCTTTCCGCCGTTTTGGTAGCCGCGTGACGATCGTCCAATCCGGGCCGCGGCTTCTCAGCCAGGAGGATTTCGACGTCGCAGACGAGATGCAGCGCATCCTCAGTGATGAAGGCATTCAAGTTCTGACGGGAGCGAGCGTTAGTAGTGTCCGCGGCCGCTCCGGAGACAAGGTCAGCGTCACTATGCGCACCTCCTCTGGCGACCAGGAACTCCAGGGAACCGACATTATGGTCGCGACGGGGCGCATTCCGAACACCGCCGGGATCGGCCTCGAGGACGCTGGTGTCGAATTGGATGCCCGCGGCTACATCCGCGTGAATGAGCGGCTGGAAACGACTGCCTCCGATGTCTGGGCGATCGGCGAATGCGCCGACAGCCCGCACTTCACCCATGTCTCCGTCGATGACTTCCGAATCATCAAGGACAACCTCGCCGGCGGCAGCCGAACAGCTCGCGACCGCATCGTTCCGTACTGCCTGTTCACCGATCCGCCGTTAGCCCATGTCGGGCTAACCGAGCGCGAGGCCGAAGACCAAGGGATCGCGGTGCGGGTCGCGCGCCTGCCGATGGGCGCGGTGCTGCGCACTCACACGACCGATGAAACGCGCGGCTTCATGAAAGCCCTGATCGGCAACGACGATCGCATTTTCGGCTTCACGATGATCGGCGCCGAAGCCGGCGAGGTGATGACCGCGGTGCAGACCGCGATGCTGGCCGGATTACCGTACCAGCGGCTCCGCGATGCGGTGATCGCCCATCTGACGATGGCGGAAGGGCTCGGCCCGCTGCTGGCGAACGTGCCGCCGCGCTAGCCGAAGAGCGAACATCCCAGAAGCGCGTCGATGGATGTCGCCGCTGGCGGCGCAATCCGAAGGAGAGTGCACGATGGCAGGCAAGCTTAGAGGCAAAGTCGCATTGGTGACGGGCGGCAGTGCGGGCATCGGTCTTGGCATCGCGAGGCGTTTCGCGCAAGAAGGCGCGCGCGTATTTATTACTGGCCGACGTCAGTTACAACTGGATGAGGCAGTCACCTCGATCGGCGGCGATGCCGCAGCGATCCAGGGCGATAGCACCAACCTCGCGGACCTCGACCGCATCTACGCAACAATCAAGGCACAAGCCGGGCGCATCGATGTACTGATGGTTAATGCCGGGGTCTATGAATTCAGCATGCTCGGGGAGATCACCGAGGAGCAGTTCGATAAGACATTCAATACCGACGTGCGTGGTCTGTTATTTACCGTGCAAAAGGCGCTGCGATTGCTGGCCCGGGGGTCCTCGGTGATCCTCACCGGCTCTATGGTGTCGATTAAGGGCTTCGCCGCCTGCTCGGTGTACAACGCGTCGAAAGCCGCGGTACGCTCGTTCGCCCGTACCTGGATCGTCGACCTTAAGGGGCGCGACATCCGTGTCAACGTGTTGAGCCCCGGGTACACCGATACGCCTGGCATGTCCCATTTCATGACGGAGGAGGAAAAAGCCGCGGCCGTTGCGACCGTTCCGCTCGGCCGCATGGGGACGCCCGACGATCTCGGCAAGGCCGCGGTGTTTCTTGCTTCGGACGACAGCGCTTATGTCACTGGCATTGAACTCTTTGTCGACGGCGGCGCGGCGCAAATTTGATCAAGTGCGTTGACGGATCCCCAATTCAGCAGGAGGCTCATGATGAGCCATGTGTCTCAAAAGATACGCTTCGGTCTTTGGTATGATTTCCGCAACCCGGCAAAGTGGCGCCAACCCGCCGACCGGCTGTACCGCGAAATCCTCGATCAGATCGCCTGGGGCGAAAACAACGGGTTTGATGATGTCTGGCTGTCCGAGCACCACTTCATCGAAGACGGTTATCTTCCCTCGATCCTGCCCGCCGCCGCGGCGATCGCCGCCCGCACCAACCGGATCCGCATCGTCTCCGGCGTGCTGCTGATGCCATTCCACAATCCGATACGCCTTGCCGAGGATATTGCGACCGTTGATATCATCTCGGGCGGCCGTTTCGAGCTCGGCGTCGGGATCGGCTTTAAACGCGAAGAGTTTCAGGGTTTCGGCGTGTCTTCCAAGGAGCGCGGCGCGCGCACCGACCAATCCCTCGAAATCATTCGCCGCGCCCTTGCGGGCGAAACCATCACCTTCAAGAGCGAGTTTTTCGATTTCCAGAACGTCAGGGTGGCGCCCGAGCCGATCCAGAAACCTCATCCGCCGGTCTGGCTCGGCGGCTTCACCCCGGCGGCGCTGCGCCGAGCGGCCCGCTTCGGCGATGGTTTCACCGTGCCAGGTGCGAACCGAGATGTGTATGACCTCTATGTCGCCGAGCTGGAGAAGGAGAACCGGCCGACAGATGACCTTCGTTTTGCAAGCGGCTTCTGGTTTCTAATCGTATCCGAGGACCCGGAGAAAACTTTTGCCGAGGCCGCCGATCACGTCATCTATCAGGTCAACAATTACTCGGTGTGGCTTCAGGCTGGCGGCCTTCAGCCTCTCGCCCCGCACCTGAACGATCGAGAAGCACTGAAGCAAAGTGGACTGCTGCAGGTGGTCGATCCCGATACCGCAATACGGACGATCCGCAACTTGGCAGACACCGTGCCGATCACGCATTTCTACACCTGGACGCTGCCACCCGGGCTGCCGCCACGCTGGGCGCAAACCCACCTAGAATTATTTGCCGCGAAGGTCATTCCCGCGTTTCGCTGACCTCTGACGCGAGGCCAAGAATGGCTGGAATCGGCGCCAAGCGGTCGAGGGGCGGACCAGTGGCGCTTAGCTGGTTTTATCTCCCTTAGCCGCCATTAGCGCCGAGCTCTAGGAGGTGAGGTCCGGGTGGAAACCGGTCATTCGGCTGGACGCTCACGAAGCGACTGAAGCTGAAGCGCTGATATCGATCAACGATCTGCAAGCTAACCTTGCGGGGGCTTGAACGGCGCTCCAAAATCCATGCCGGCCGGCTCATGATGGTTTGCACAGGTCGGTTTCCGCTTGAACCAGTTTTCTACTTGTTGCCTTCGGATATTCGGGAGTTGAGGTCATGCCGGCGATTTCAGCGAATTACACGGCCGCGGTCCCCCGCAGACGGTTCACGGTGGCCGCGGGTCTCATCTTCACTCTTTCGCTTCTTATGCTTCCTGAGCGCGCCACGGGCTTGGGCGAGCCCCAAGCAGTGGTTGCTTATGTCGCGGCGCAGGGTATGGCGACGCTCGGGCCGAACGTCGCGCCCGCGCAGCGTGACGCCTCGTTGCGCGGGCTGTTCGAGCATTACTTTGATGGTGATGGTAGCGCTGAGTTTGCACTCGGGCGCTACCGCAGCATAGCAACGCCGTTACAGCAGCAGGAATACTTTAGATTATATGCGGAATACACAGTGCGGACCTTCGGCACGCAGCTCAACCAGATCGGCGCCGCACCCTTTCGAGTTACGGGCGGGCGGTCATCTGGCAGGCAAGCTGTCGTCACCAGCGAGATCTCTCGCCCAGGCGGTAACAGTGTCGAGCTTGTCTGGTCGCTGATCAATCGTCACGGGCAGTTCAAGATCACTGATCTGAGCATTGGCGGCGAGAGCATGAGGGTGACGCAGCGCGAGGAATTCTCGCGATGGATACAAAATAACGGTGGCCGCTTTGATGCCCTTCTCGCCGTAATGCGGCAACAAATCTCTCAAATGCGCTAGTTAGCGTCCGGCAGCTTGAGGAGGCTCGGCAACGCGCCGATCGCCCGCTTGAGGGTAGCGACTGTCGGTTTTTCTGTTGGGTAAACGCCCGGTTCCGGATCGTCGAAGCCGACTTCGCTTCGGCTGAGCAAAGCGGCCGCAAGAGGATGACCGCCCACGGCCTCCTGCCGTGCGTCCTCGCCTTCGCGACGGCCAGGAACGCACAGCAGCAACAAATCCGGAACGCTGTATCGATTTCGGTGGTAGCGGGGGAGGGACTTGAACCCCCGACCTTGGGATTATGATTCCCCTGCTCTAACCAGCTGAGCTACCCCGCCGAGGAGGCCCCGCATATAGGAGATGGCCCGCTCAGGGTCAAGCTCGGGAGATCAAGCCGCAGCAGCGCATTGCCGGCGGATCCAACCGCCCCCGAGGACCCGCTCGCCGTCGTACAGCACCGCCGCCTGCCCGGGTGCGACCGCGCCGGCCGGTCCGTCGAGCACCAGCTCGGCCTCACCGTCATGAAATGCCGTGTGAAGCATTGCCGGCACTGGCGGCTGCGTCGAGCGCAGCTTGGCCATGACCAGTATCCCCTCGCCCGCGGTCATCGGCGCGCCGAGCCAGTTGAGCTCCGCCAAGCGCACCCGCGTCTCGGCGAGCGCGCTCTTCTGCCCAACCACGACCCGGCGGGCATCGGCGTCGATGCGTAGCACGTAAAGCGGCTCCGCGGCAGCGATGCCGAGCCCCTTGCGCTGGCCGATCGTGAAATGAGCGATGCCGCCGTGCCGGCCGAGAACCCGGCCGCTTTGATCGACGATGTCGCCGGGTTCACCGGCATCGGGCCGCAGCCGAGTGACAAGCGCCGCATAGGACCCCTGCGGCACAAAGCAAATGTCTTGGCTGTCCGGCTTGGCCGCTACCGGCAGCGCGAACTCGCGCGCCAACGCGCGGGTCTCGTCCTTGCCCAGGCCCCCGAGCGGGAAGCGCAGGAAGTCGAGTTCCTCAAGGGTGATGCGGTAGAGGAAATAGCTCTGGTCGCGGGCCGGATCGCGAGCCCGATGCAGCTCCGGCCCGTTCGGCCCGGCCACGCGGCGGGCGTAGTGGCCGGTGGCGAGCGCATCGGCGCCGAGGTCCTTCGCCGTCGCCAGCAGGTCGCGGAACTTGATGCGCTCGTTGCAGCGGATGCACGGGATCGGCGTCTCGCCACGGCGATAGCTTTCGGCGAAATCCTCGATCACCGCAACGCGAAACCTCGCCTCGTAATCGAGCACGTAATGCGGGACGCCAAGCCGCTCGGCAACGCGCGCCGCGTCGTGCACATCCTGGCCGGCGCAGCACGCGCCCTTCTTCGCGGTTGCGGCGCCGTGGTCGTAGAGCTGCAAGGTGATGCCGACCACATCGAACCCCGCCCGCACCAGCAGCGCCGCGGTCACCGAGGAATCGACCCCGCCCGACATCGCCACGACGACTCGATGGTTGGCTGGGTTGCCGGAAAGATCGATATCAGCGAGCGGCATCGAGGCCCATCTGCCAGAAATCGGCCTCGAGCCGGGTGGCGGTAGCGAAGCTCGCCGCCAATGTCGGGAATCGGCCCTCGCCGCCGCGCCGGGCGAACTGCTCGTCGAGAGCGGCCGTAGCCTCGCGCGCGAGGTCCTGGTACTCCGCGCCGGCATACATTTCGAGCCAGTCGCGGTAGCGGTTGCCGTCGAGGCGCGTCGCCGGATCGGCAATGCGCTCGGTGGCGATCTCGGCATAGCCGACGATGCAGGGCGCCAGCGCGACTTCGAGGTCGAGCCGGTCGCCGGCGAGGCCGCGATCGAGCACGAAGCGGGTATAGGCGATCGTCTCCAGCGCCTCGGGCTCCGCCGCCATACGCGCCTGCGTCAGATCCCAGCGGCGGCAGTATTCAATGTGCAGCCCGATCTCGACATCGAGCGTCGCGGCGACCAGCGACTGCGCGCGGCGCATCTCGGCGAGCGTTTCGGATTTGTAGACAGCCAGCCCCCAGGCGCGGGCGAAATGCAGGAGGAAGAGATAATCCTGCACGAGATAGCGCCGGAAGGCCGCCTCAGGCAGGTCGCCGCGCGCTACGGCAAGGACGAATTCATGGCGGGTATAGGCGGGCCAAGCCGCGCCGGCGGCGGCGGCGAGTCGCCGGAACAGCTCGCCGGCCATGGCTCAGCCGAGCAGTAGGTTGCGGGTGCTCGTCGGGAGCCTGACAGTCAGGCCATCGAGTTCCTCGGTGATGATGATCTGACACCCGAGGCGCGAGGTGGCGGTCAGGCCGAAGGCAAGGTCGAGCATGTCCTCTTCGTCCTCGCTCGCCTCCTTCAGCAGCTCATACCACTCCGGATCGACGATGACATGGCAGGTCGAGCAGGCCAGTGAGCCCTCGCACGCGCCCTCGATATCGATGTCGTTTTGGTGGGCGATTTCGAGAACGGAGAGGCCGAGCGGCGCGTCGACCTCCCGGCGCGTGCCGTCGCGTTCGAGAAAAATCATCTTTGGCATGGACGAACTCTATTACGGGGCTTCGGGCCGCGGCGCCAGGTCTTCGGCCAGGACAGCGGCGGCGAGGGAAGGTGGCTCGGCGGTGCCGACCGCCTTCCACGACATGACATCCAACAGAAACAGCCCGACCGCCTCGGCCGCGCCCTTCATCCGATCCAAGACGATCGGCTCGACGGCGGCTCCCATGACGATCACAGCGTGCGTGACCGGCCGCCCGAGCGCCCGTTCGGCGCGCAGCCGCGCGCCCTCAAAAAACGTCTGCCAATCCTTCGCCGCTGCCCCGGCCGCCGGCACCGGCAACTCGACGGCAAACCCCTCGCGATCCTCAAGCGAGACCGCGTTGCCGCCGATGGCGAAGGCGACCTCGCCCCTCGCGCCGGTCGCATCGATGCCGACCGCGGCGCCGGGCGCATCGGGATCAAACGGCGCGCCGTCGGGCTCTTCGATCTGGAACAGCTTCACGCGACTAGAAACGGCTAAACGTGAAAAGATTCACCACAGCCGCAGCGCCCCTTTTCGTTCGGATTGCGGAAGACAAAGCCGGATTCCAGCTTCTCCTCGACGTAATCCATCTCGGTGCCGAGGATGAACATGACCGCCTTCGGATCGACCAGGATGGTGACGCCCTTATCCTCGACGATCTCGTCGAATTTGCCCTTCTCGTCGGCATATTCGATCGTGTAGCTGAGCCCCGAGCAGCCGCGGGAGCGCACCCCGACCCGCACCCCGACCGAGGGCTTGCCGCGACCGGCCAGCAGCGCCTGGATGCGCGCCGCCGCCGCATCCGTCACCAACAGAGCCTGCTTTTGCGCCATCGCCATCGTTATCGCTCCCCCGATGCTCTCTGTCGCCGGGTCAAAAAAATTCGTCAACCAGATGTGGGGATTGCCGCGGCTTCCGTCATCTCCCCGCTCGCCGGCGCGGCTTCGCGCAGCCGGACGGCGGCCGAAGCGATCGCATCGACCGCGAAATCGACCTCCGCCTCAGTGGTGAAGCGGCCGAGACCGAGGCGGATCGAAGCGTTCGCCACCGGGTCCGGCAGACCCAGTGCACGCAGCACGTACGACGGCTCGACCGCGGCCGAAGTGCAGGCCGAGCCGGTCGACATCGCCACGCTTGGGCAGGCCTCGATCAGCTCCGGCGCGGTGACGCCAGGGAACGACAGGTTGAGGCTCCCGGGCAGCCGGTGCTCCGGATCGCCATTGAGCCGCAGCCCGGGCACCCGGCGCGCCAGGTTGCGATATAGACGCTCGCGCAGTCGAAGCAGCCGCGGCGCCTCCTCGGTCATCGCTGCCGCTGCCAGCGCCGCGGCACAGCCGAGGCCCACGCAGAGCGGGGTCGGCAAGGTGCCGGAGCGCAAGCCACGCTCCTGCCCGCCGCCATCGATCAGCGGCAGCAGCCTGACCCGCGGCCGCCGCCGGATGTAGAGCGCGCCGACGCCTTTCGGGCCGTAGATCTTGTGGCCGGAGATCGACATCAGATCAATCTTCATCGCCTCGACATCGAGCGGGATCTTGCCGAAGGCCTGTGCCGCATCGGTATGAAACAGCACGCCATGCGCGCGGCACAAGGCGCTGATCTCGGCGAGCGGCTGGATGACGCCGATCTCGTTATGCGCCGCCATGATGGAGAGCAACAGCGTACGCTCGGTGATCGCCGCTTCGAGCGTTTCGAGTGAGACGAGGCCATTCGCCTCGACCGGCAGGTAGGTGACCGCAAAGCCCTCGCGCTCTAGTGCGGCGGCGCTTTCCAGCACGCATTTGTGCTCGGTCGTGAGCGTGATGATGTGATCGCGCGGGGCCGAACCGGCCGGCGGGTGGGCGCGGGCGAAATGCGCCACGCCTTTGAGCGCGAGATTGTTGCTTTCGGTCGCGCCCGAGGTAAACACGATCTCGCGCGGATCGGCATGGATCAGCCGCGCCACATCGGCGCGCGCGGCCTCGATCGCCGCCATCGCGTTGCGGCCATAGACGTGGCTCTCGCTATGCGGGTTGCCGAAATGCTCGGTGAAATAGGGGAGCATCGCCTCGATTACCCGCGGGTCGATTGGGGTCGAGGACTGATTGTCCAGGTAGATCGGCAACGCGTTCGGCCGCTTCGGCGTCGGGAAGCTGGAATCGTTCATCCCGCCCTCGCCGCGTTCATGCGACCGCGATGGCGCCGATAGAGCCCCGTCCAGGCATCGAAGAAATGCGCGATGTCGGCATCGCTCGTTGTCCAGCCGAGGCTGACCCGGATCGTCGACCCGGCGATCTCGGTCGGCACGCCCATCGCCGCGAGGACGTGCGACGGGCCGACCTTCCCAGACGAGCACGCCGCGCCGGCGCTGACCATCACGCCGTCGAGATCGAGCGCGATGATTTGGGTCTCGGCCGAGATGCCGCGCATCGCGATCGCCGAGGTATTCGGCAGTCGCGCGCCGCCGCCGCCGACCACGACGGCATCGGGAGCGACCGCAGCAATTGCTGCTTCCAGTTTGTCGCGCAGGTGGCGGACCTGCTCGTATTCGGCGATCTCTGAGGCCGCGGCGTCGGCCGCCGCGGCGAAACCGGCGATCCCCGGCAAATTCTCGCTGCCGGCACGGCGGCCTCGCTCCTGCCCGCCGCCGCGGATCATGGGTTTAAGCTCGACACCGCTGGCGATCACCAGGGCGCCGATGCCCGGCGGGCCGCCAAGCTTATGCGCCGACAGGCTGATGAGGTCTGCGCCGATCGCGTCGACCGCGAGCGTCATTTTGCCAGCCGCCTGCACCGCATCGCAGTGGAACAGCGCGCCGTGCGCGTAGGCAATCCGGGCAATATCGGCGATCGGCTGGATCACCCCGGTCTCGTTGTTGGCGAACATGACCGAGACCAGCGCCGGCCGCGGATCGTCAGCCAGCATCCGGTCAAGTCGCTCAAGATCGACGATGCCGTCGCCATCGACCGGGATTAACTCGGCTGTATGCATCGCGTGCAACACGGAATGATGCTCGACCGCTGAAACCAGCGCCCGCTCGCGTCCGCTGCCGATCAGGGCGAGATGGTTTGCTTCGCTGCCGCCGCTGACGAAGACGACGCCTTCAGGCGGCGCGCCGAGCAGTGCCGCCACCTGTTCGCGCGACCGCTCAACCCGTTGCCGGGCGGCGCGGCCCCAGCGATGCACCGAGGAGGGATTGCCGCTCTCGGTCAGCGCGGCGCTGATCGCCGCCGCCGCTTCCGGCCGCAATGGCGCGGTGGCATTCCAATCAAGATAGGTTTGGCGCGACATACTCAAAACGCATTCTTGGGTTCACACGGCTGCCGCGGCGCGGTAGCCCTCGCGTTGGCAAAGACCGCTGGTGCCGAGCACCCGCTTTTCGCAGACATCGCCGAGCGAGACCGAGTTCAGGTAAAGATGGATCTGGTTGCTCAACTCTTCCCAAAGATCATGGGTCAGACATCGGCTGCGGTCGCCGCGGCAGCCGATCGTGGATCCGGGGGTACATCGAACTGCCTGGATCGGCTCGTCGACGGCGATGATGATGTCGGCGATCCTTGTATCGTCGCGGTCGTACGCCAGCAGATAACCGCCGCCCGGGCCACGTACGCTCTTGACGAGGCCGCCGCGGCGAAGCTTCGCGAAGAGCTGCTCCAGATAGCACAGCGAGATTTCCTGCCGCTCGGCGATCTCGGAGAGCGATATCGGGTTACCCTTGCAGTGGCAGGCGAGATCGACCATCGCCATCACCGCGTAGCGGCCCTTGGTGCTGAGCCTCACGGGTTCGCCCTCGCCACCCGACGCCGGCGCTGCTCCAGCGCCGGGGCCTCGGCGGCAGTGCCGGTTGGCGTGCGCTCGGTTTCAAGCTCATTGACGCGTGCCCGCAAGGCGGTGACCTCGTCAAGGAGACCGGTCAAGGCGCGGGCGATCGGATCCGGGATCTCGCCGGTGATCGCATAGGGCTCGAAGATCGCCTCGGTCGGCTGCCGTGTGCCCCTGCCAACCGGATGGGCCGGTATCCCAACCATCGTGGCGCCGTCGGGCACCTCCTTCAGCACCACCGCCTGAGCGCCGATGCGCGCGCCATTCCCGACGCGAAAGGGCCCGAGCACCTGTGCGCCGGAGCTGACGATGACATCGTTGCCGAGCGTCGGATGCCGCTTCTGGCCGCGTTCCAGCGAGGTGCCACCGAGGGTCACGTCCTGGTAGAGTGTGCAATCGTCGCCGATCTCGGCGGTCTCGCCGATCACTACCCCCATGCCGTGGTCGATGAACAGGCGTTTGCCGATCACGGCGCCGGGATGGATCTCGATGCCGGTCGTGATCCGCCCCAGATGCGAGACGAATCGACCGGCGAGGCGCCACCGGCGCTGCCACAGCCAATGCGCCACCCGATAGTAGAGCAGCGCCTGAAACCCGGGATAGCACAGCACCACTTCGAGCCGCGATCGGGCAGCAGGATCGCGGGCGAGAGTCGCATCAATCTCGTCGCGCAGGTTTTGGAAGAGCATTGCAGTCACTATGTTATCGTCAGACCGCGATCGGGCCTCGCTTGCGCGCGGCCGCATTCGCGGCACCGATACGAGCATATAATTGTCCGACTTCAGCGATCAAGTAAGTGGCGGCAGGGTGAAGCGGCTCTTCTCCCGAGCGCTCCGTTCTTACCTGAGCACCGGACTCGGAATAGCACCGGAATTGGCATGCCTGAGGTAATCATCAACGGCCCGGAAGGGCGCATCGAGGCCCGTTATCACCACGCCCGCGGCGGCACCTCGCCGATGGCCCTGGTGCTGCACCCGCATCCGCTGCATGGCGGGACGATGAACAACAAGGTGGTCTACACGCTCTACCAGACCTTCGTCCGCCGTGGCTTCTCGACGCTGCGTTTCAACTTCCGCGGCGTCGGCCGCAGCCAGGGCAGCTTCGACCGCGGTGAGGGCGAGCTCGCCGACGCAGCCGCCGCGCTCGACTGGCTGCAGGGCTACAACCCAAACGCCGCCACCTGCTGGGTCGCCGGTTATTCGTTCGGCGCCTGGATCGGCATGCAGCTGCTGATGCGCCGGCCCGAGATCGAGGCGTTCATCTCGGTATCGCCGCCGGCCAGCAGCTACGATTTTAGCTTTCTCGCGCCGTGCCCGTCATCGGGGTTGATCCTGCAAGGCGATCAGGACACGACGGTGCCGCCCGAGTCGGTGCAGAAGCTCGTGCACAAGCTGTCGCACCAGCGCGACATCAAAATCGAATACCGCAAAATTCCGGGCGCCGATCATTTCTTTGTCGAGCAGGCCGAGGCCCTCGTCGGTTATGTCGATACCTATATCGGCGCGCATGCGCGGTTCACCCCGGCGGCCGAGGCTGCGACCGGCACCGGGAGTCGCGGGCGCTAGGCTGACTCAGGCTTTCGGCCGGGCCAAGCGCAACGCCGCCCAGATCACCCCGGCAAGGCCGAACAGGGTCAGCCCGCCAAACACCAGCAACACGGTGTTGGCGGAGCCGATCAGCCGCTCGCCGGCTTCGCCGACCGCGTCGCCCACGAGCAGCAGCATCGGCGCCCAGACGATCGCCGAGGTCATGTTGGCGACCCAGAACCGGCCTCGCGGCATGCGCATGATCCCGGCGGCGAGCGGGATGACCGCGCGGATCGGGCCGAAAAAGCGGCCGATGAAAACGCTTTTGCCGCCATGCCGCTCGAAGAAGCGGATGCCTCGCGGCAGCAGGTCGGGGTTTCGGCTGAACGGCCACAGCCCGGCAATGGCTCCGCCAAAGCGCCGACCAATCCAATACGACACGGAATCGCCGAGCACGGCGCCGATGACGGCGCCGACCATTACCGGGCCGTAGGGCAGGGTCCCGGCCGACATCAGCGTGCCGGCAGCGATCAATACCGTGGTGCCCGGGAACAGCAGGCTGACGAAAGCAAACGACTCGCCAAAGGCGGTGATAAACATGACCACCGCCGCCCAATCCGAATGCGCCCTGATGAAATCGAGCAGGGGCTGGGCAAGATATTCCATGAAACTCCCTTGTGGGCGCGGCGCGCGTCGGTCTCAGGAGGTAAACGCGACCAAGAGATAAACGCGTGCACCACGATTCAGGGAGTAAAAAAGGCCGGAAAGGAGAACAGGCCCTCGCCTTCGGGCGGCACGTCGCTGCGATGCCACCAGGCGCCGCCGAGCGCCTGGAACAGCGCCGCGGTGTCGGCGAAGCGGGCGGCCGAGGCCTGGACCCGCGCGATCAGGGCCTGTTGATAGGTGTTCTCGGCGTTCAGCAGCGATAGGTAGTGGACCGCGCCCGCCGCCAACTGCCGCCTGGCGATATCGAGGCTTTGCTTTGCGGCCTTCTCCGATGCCACCGTGGCGCTCAGCGTGTCGCCGTCGGATTTCAGCGCCTCCAGGGTATCCGCGACATCCTGAAAAGCCGTCAGCACCGTCTGTTTGTATTGCGCCGCCGACTGATCGAACGCCGCTTCGGCGGCACGCTGCTTGTGCAACAGGGTGCCCGCGTCGAAGAGGGTCTGTGAGGCATTCGCTGCGACGGTCCAGAACGAGGTCCCCGGCCCGAACAGGCTGGCGATCGTCAGCGGACTGAGCGCGGTGTTGCCGTAATTGCCAGCGAGTGTGATCTGCGGCAGCCGCGCCGCGACCGCCACCCCGATCGCGGCGCTGGCCGCGTGCAGGCTGGCTTCGGCGGCGCGGATATCCGGCCGCTGCTCGACCAGGCTCGACGGCAGGCTGACCGGCAGATCCTGCGGCAATTGCAGCGAGGCCAGCTCGAATTTCGCAGCGGGCTGATCGCTCGGCACCCGACCGGCGAGGACCGCGATCAGGTCGCGCTGCTGCGCCAATTGCTTTTCCAGCGGCGGCAAGGTCGCCTCGGCCTGGGCCAGCGCCGCTTCCTGCGCCGCGACATCCTGCCCCGCCACTTGGCCGAGCGCGAACTGCCGGCGCAGGATCTCGAGCGAGTCGCGTTGAATTCTGACGATTTCCTTGGTGGCGGCGATCTGCTCGCGCAGCGCCGCCTCGCCGAGCGCGGCGGCGACGAGGCCCGAGGTCAGCGTCAGATACGCGGCTTCGAGCTGAAAACGTTGAGCCTCTTCCTCAGCGAGCAAACCCTCGACTGTGCGGCGGGTGCCGCCGAACACATCGGGCGTGTAGGAAACGCTGAGCTGGGCGGTGTATTGGTTG
>DASYOB010000050.1:0-1503 GCA_036008175.1 Allostellaceae bacterium | reverse complement strand
ATAGCCGATCAGCCCGCGGGTCGGCGCAAAGAAGATCAGCCGCACCCGGCCGCCGCCGGACGGGCGCATCTCGATCAGCTCGCCTTTGCGCTCCGCCATCTTCTGCACCACGATGCCGGAGTGCCCCTCGTCGACGTCGATCAGCACTTCCTCGATCGGTTCGAGCAGTTCGCCCGACGGGTCGTGCTGGAACAGCACTTTGGGCCGTGACACCGAAAGCTCGAATCCTTCGCGCCGCATGGTCTCGATGAGAATGCCGAGCTGCAGTTCGCCGCGGCCGGCGACTTCCATGGAATCCTTTTCGGTGGATTCGGAAATCCGCAGCGCCACGTTGCCTTCCGCTTCGCGCAGCAGGCGGTCGCGGATGACGCGGCTCTGCACCTTGTCGCCCTCGGTGCCGGCGAGCGGCGAATCGTTGATGCGGAACGTCATGGTCAGGGTCGGCGGATCGATCGGCTGCGCCGGCAGCGGCTCGGTGACTTCCGGCGCGCAGAGCGTGTGCGACACAAAGGCGTCGGGCAGGCCGGCGATGGCGACGATGTCGCCGGCGGTACCTTCTTCGATCGGTACCCGTTCCAGGCCGCGGAAGGCCAAGACCTTGGTGACGCGGCCTTCCTCGATCAGGTTGCCGTTGCGGTCCAAAACCTTGACCGGCTGATTGGGCCTCACCGCGCCGGCGAAAATGCGCCCGGTAACGACGCGGCCGAGATAGGGATTGGCTTCGAGGATCGTACCCAGCATGCGGAACGGGCCGTCCTCGATCTTCGGCGGCGCGACGTGGCGGACGACGAGATCGAACAGCGGCGCCATGCCCTGGTCTTTGGGCCCCTCGGCACTGGCCGCCATCCAGCCCTGCTTGGCTGAGCCGTAGAGGATCGGGAAATCGAGCTGCTCTTCGGTCGCGTCAAGCGCCGCGAACAGGTCGAACACCTCATTGGCGACTTCGGTGGGGCGGGCGTCGGAGCGATCGACCTTGTTGATGACGACGATGGGTTTCAGCCCCATCTTGAGCGCCTTGATGACGACGAATTTGGTCTGCGGCAGCGGCCCCTCGGCGGCGTCGACCAGGACCAGCGCGCCGTCGACCATGTTGAGGATGCGCTCGACCTCGCCGCCGAAATCGGCGTGGCCGGGCGTGTCGACGATGTTGATGCGGGTGTCCTTCCAGACCAGCGAAGTGGCCTTGGCCAGGATGGTGATGCCCCGCTCGCGCTCCAGATCGTTGGAATCGAGCGCGCGCTCGGCCACCCGCTGGTTCTCGCGGAACGAGCCGGATTGCTGCAGCAAACGGTCGACCAGGGTGGTCTTGCCGTGGTCGACGTGGGCGATAATGGCGATATTGCGCAGGTTCATTGGGCCTATGGGGCCGTGTTTTTGGGGCTGAAAACCAAAACGAGCCCCGAGGGGCCCGCCGTTCATGCCCGCTATATAGTCACTTTCCGCCCGGAAGCAATCGGAGAGGTGCACCAAGACGCGAAGCGCATGAAACTCGACGAGGCGCCC
>DASYOB010000049.1:0-3268 GCA_036008175.1 Allostellaceae bacterium | reverse complement strand
CCTTGAACTGCTCCTTGAACTTGTCGAGACCGCCGCAATCGCGGTCGATCGCCTGCGCGACCTGTCCGCTCGGCGAGCCGCCGCCGTTTGGCTTCATGCAGTTCCAGAAGAAGGTATGGTTCCACACTTGCGCGGCGTTGTTGAAGACGCCCGTCTTTGACGAGTCCCGGTAGGTGGCCTTGATGATGTCCTCGAGCGACTGGCTCTCCATCGGGGAGCCCTTGACGAGGTTGTTCAGGTTCGTGACATAGGCTTGGTGATGCCTGCCGTGATGGAAATCCATCGTCCGCTCGGAGATATGCGGCTCGAGCGCGTTTTTCGGGTAGGGCAGGGGCGGCAGTTCGAAAGCCATGGCGACCATCCCGCGTTATGTGAAAGAGGTCAGTCGAGAAACACCGGTTCCGGAGCGACGTTCCGCTCGCACGGATCGCCTTTCGCCGGTCGCGGCGCTGGTGCGGCGCCACGACCGCGACCGGTATCAAACGGTGCTGTTTGCTCCGGCCGCGCGTCGCGAGGCGCTGTTCGCGCTTTACGCCTTCAACTACGAGATTGCAAGGGTGCGCGAAAGCGTCACTGAGCCGATGCTCGGCCAGATCCGGCTCCAATGGTGGCGCGAAAATATCGCCGCCGCCTTTGAGGGCGGTCCGGTCCGCCATCACCCGGTAGTCGAGGCGCTGACTGGATCGATCCGCGAGCTACCGATGACCCGCGATCACTTCGACCGGCTGATCAATGCGCGCGAGACCGATCTCGATGATCAGCCGCCAGCAAGCCTCCAAACCCTCGAAGATTATGCCGAGGCAACCTCCGCAAGGCTCATCTATCTCGCCCTAGAGGTCCTCGGGGTGCACAACTCCGCTGCGGGAGAGGCGGCGCAAGATGTCGGCATCGCCTATGCGCTTGCTGGGCTGTTGCGCGCGATGGCGTTCCACGCTCGCGCCGGCCGGCGGCTCGTTCCGACAGACATCGTCGAGCGTGCCGGGCTCTCCGAGCAGGATTACCGCGCACTGCGCAGCACTCCGGCCCTCCGTGCCGCAGCCGCCGAACTCGCGGCGGCTGCCTTCCGCCGCCTTGAAGCGGCCCGAGTTCACCCGATCCACCGCGCAGCGCTCCCCGCGCTGTTGCCCGCAGTAATCGCTCGACGCTCCCTTGCGCGGCTGAAACGGGCGGGATACGACGCCTTCGATCAGCATCTGGCCGCCCCGGATCTGTTGCAGAGCTGGCGCCTCGCCACAGCGGTCCTTTTGAACCGCTTTTGAGAAACTCTTGCCCCGGCACTCCCCCGCATGCGGTAACCTGCGCGTTTCAACGGGAGCATCCGTGCCCTTCGACCGGCGAGACGACCGGTGTCCCGCTCGCGTGCGGCGGACCCGATGCGGTTTCCAACCTAGAGTGGCAGACGATCCGCTACGTGAGGCAAAGGACACGAGGGACCTCAAACCCCGGCTAAGGCGGGGCGTTTGAGGGAGAAGCGGGTTCGCGGCGGGCCGGCGAGGGCTCTGGCGATCTGCTTGGTGCAACGCAGGAGGGTCTCGCGGGCGTGGCGGACGACCTTACCGACGGTGTTGAGCAGCAAGAAGCGTAGCCGCTTGGGCCGTGCGGTGTGCAATTCCTCGGGTAAGCCGACGCGCTTGTATGCGGACAGCAGGTTGTAGAGGATCACGTTGAGGCGCAGCCAGGCGGCGTTGGCGCCGAACTTCTGACTGGGCAGCGCGGCGCCCGCGAGTTCGTTCATCAGCACGTCGTGGGCATGCTCGATGGTGCCAGCCTTCTGCCGGTGCCAGCGGATCAGATCGAGGCCGCTGCCGCCTTCGGGATCGGAACGATTAGTGACGATGCAGAAGTGACGTAGGCGGTTGCCGTCGCGCAGCAGTTCGCCCTGGCGCGGGCGGATGCGGATGGCGAGATAGCGGCGCGGCGAAACGGCATCCTTTTTCCAGATGCCGTCGCTGGGCAGGTAATTGACCTCGGCCCACTCGCGGATCGCGTCGATCTCTGGCTTGTCGGGTTTCCAATGACCTTCGGGCAGAGCGGCGATACATTCGGCCAATTGCGGGCTCATATCGGCCGAGATCGCGTAGCCGATCGCTTGCTCGTCGAGCCAGCGCATTAGATCGTGCTCGTACAGCGCACTGTCGCCGCGCAGATAGATCTTGTCGATGCCGCCGGGCAGCGCCGCGAGCGCCTTCTCGACCACCCGGCGGTTGCCCGATCCGGCCGGAACATTACCGTCGCGGAACTCATCGGCGACGATCACGTCCTGTTCGGCCCACAGCGCCAGCACCGGCTGGTACCCGCGATTGCCGTCGTAAGAGCGTTTGGCGGCGCGCTTGTCGCAGTGGATCACCGTGGCGTCGACATCCAGGGTTGCCGTCTTCACCGGCCGACGGCATTGCAGATCGAGGACGAGTTCGGCATTGGCCTTGGCCAAACCCAACAGCGGCACCGTCTCGGCGGCGACCGGCGCCTTGCCGTCCTGCAGCAGCGGCAGGTCCTCGGCATGGAATTGCGCCAGAAAGTCGCGCGCCGTCTGCGCCGCCGGCAAGTCGTGGCCCAGCAGCAGCGCCAGCGCCTTGTCCTGGCGAAACTGATCGAGATCCTCGGCGCGTTCACCGCCCGCCGCCCACATGGCCAACAGGCTTTCGACCATCTCCGAGACGCTCAGACCCCGCTTGCGGCTCTTCAGCTTGATCTCCCGGTCGATCACCGCCGCGGTCCTGGTCTGGCGAAACGCCTCGATCAATCCGGGAACCCCCGCATGCCCGGTGACCAGCCCGGTTTCCAGTTCAACGTCGATCTCGAAATCCAGCCGATCCGCCACTCTCGTCCCCCCGCACCCCGCGGGTGAAAGCTACCATCCCGCCAGAACAAAGGCAGAATCAACAACTTGCATGCAAACTCAGCCGAATCCACATCGCTAGCCGGGGATTGAGGACCTTCTGCTAGGCATCGGCGTACGTGGCAGGGCGCTTGTCGCCTGGATCAGGATGGCCTTGAATAAATATCGGCTAGGCTGGAGGCGCCTGTAGTCGAAGGAAAGCCATGTATCCTGAGGGTGTCGATCCAGAGTCCGGGTGCAGGCTGCCGTTGCCGCGGCGCGAGCAGCTGGATGACGCGGGGCAGCGAACCTATGACAGCCTCGCAGACCCCAAGGGCGGGACAATCAGGGGTCTGAGGGGCCCCGGCGGGATCATGCTGCACAGCCCCGAACTCTCGCGACGCGCCCGGCCGCTCAACCGCTATCTCCGGCACGAGGCTGGGTTGGGAG
>DASYOB010000048.1:0-16441 GCA_036008175.1 Allostellaceae bacterium | reverse complement strand
GGCGACATTGACAATCGTGGTGTCGAGCCCCTGCATGACGCAGGCGCAGATGACCGTCGCGGTGATCGCGGCCCGGTTGGCGACCGGCGGCGCCGCTTCTTCACTCATCGCTCGCGGCCTCGCGGTGATCGCCCCCCGGCGCAAGGCGTAGCGTCGGCGCCGCGGGGCCCGCCCGGCCCGCCTTCCGCAACGAGGGAGACTGCAGCAACGAAATCAGCGGGCGGCTTTCATCGATCCGCCATATTTATACAGGCGAGCATGCGCGCTGTCGCCTGCCCGCGCGTCAACGCCGCCAACCACCCAGTGCATGGCCGTCCCAGGCTGACGCACCTCGAAGGCGCGCCTCCCCGTGACCCGCAGCACCAGAGCGGGAATGAGCTGAGGCCGGGCTTTTTGCTGCTGATTTGCTGCCGAAGCGGCGGCAGGATGGTGACGGTGATTTCGGCATCAGACAGAGGTTCGAATATGGAGCAGCTTTCGCGGCAGCATTGGTCGGCGCAACGTTATGCCGAGACCGCGCACTTCGTCCCGGCGCTGGGCGCGCCGGTGCTCGAATTGCTGGCGCCGTTGCCGGGCGAGCATATCCTCGATCTCGGCTGCGGCGACGGGGTGCTGACCGAGAAGATCGCCGCCGCCGGGGCCGTGGTGGTCGCGGTCGACGCGGCGCCCGACATGGTTGCCGCGGCCCGGGCGCGCGGGCTCGACGCGCGGGTCGTGGCCGGTCAGAACCTCAAATTCGACGGCGAATTCGACGCGGTGTTCTCGAACGCGGCATTGCATTGGATGCGCCCGCCCGAAACGGTGCTCGCCGGCGTGCATCGTGCGTTGAAGCCGAGCGGAAGGTTCGTCGGCGAGATGGGCGGCCACAACAACACCGCCGCGATCATGGTCGCGATCCGCGCGGTTCTGGCCCGCCGCGGGCTCGATGCGCAGCGCTTGAGCCCGTGGTGGTTTCCCTCGGCCGCCGCCTATAGAGCCAAGCTCGAAGCGGCCGGTTTCGCGGTCGACGAGATCGCCATCGTGCCCCGCCCGACCCCGCTATCGGCCGGGCTCGAAGCCTGGCTCGACATCTTTACCGAGGATTTTTTCGGGACCTTGCCGCCCGCCGAGCGCGCGCCGGCCCGAGGCGAGATCGTCGACCTGCTGCGCCCGATCCTGATGGACGAGAGCGGCGCCTGGATCGCCGATTATGTCAGGCTGCGCTTTCGCGCAATCCGCGCCCGTTGATCTCGTGCCGGCGTCATGCGGCGGCGCCCTGCGCACTCTCGCCGGCCTCGGCCGCGATCAGCGGCGCCGGAACCGTCAACCGCCCCTCGATATCGGCGAGCGCCTCGGCGAGCGTTGTCGCCACCGCGTCGGCCGCGGTGGCGGCCTGCGCATCGGCAGGCGAGATATCGCCATGGCCCCAGAAGCCGAGCATGATGCGGGCCCGCGACGCCCGCCGCCGCAGCCGGCGCACGATGTGGCGCGCGCGCGCCGCCGAGCCGGTGCTGATCAATGACAGGCAGATGACCGTGGCGTCTCGCAAGGCCACCCGATGGCCGCCGAGTGCAGCCGGCGAGTCGGCCGGGAATACGTAGGCGGCGTGGCCGCGCGAGCGCAACAGGCTGGCGAGCAGCATCGCCGCCGCTTCGTCGAGCTCGTTGCGCCCGGCGATGCAGGCGACAAACTCGTTGTGCTGCGGCGCCGCTTGGCCGCTCTCGGGCGCCAGATCCGGGTCGATTACCGAATCTTCGAACAGGTTTTCGAGGATCTTGGCGAAACCCTCCTTGACCGTGGCGCGCCGCTCGGCCGGCAGGATCCCGCGGTCGCTGTCGGTCTGCGCCCGAGCCAGCACCGGGATCGCCACTTCGTCGCAAAACTCGGCCAGCGATTTTTCCTTGGTAAATTCTTCGGCCTGCTCGGTCGCCTCCTCCGGATCGTTGGCGAGCAGGCGTTGATAAAAGGTCTCGTCCGGGGTCAGCACCGGCTCGCTGCCGAGGATCACGTCGAGAAAACGCAGCTGCGGCACGTGCCGGCCGAGAACCAGGAGGCAGGCGGTAAGCGGGGTCGACAGCAGCAATCCGATCGGACCCCAAAGCCAGGTCCAGAACACCGCGGCAATGATTACCGCAATCGAGGACAGGCCGGTGCTGCCGGCATAGAGCCAAGGCTCGACCACATTGGCGACAATCAGCTCGGTGACAACGAACAACAGCGCGGTCCACGCCAGCAGCATCCAGCCGGGGTCGACGGCGACGGCGAGCGCCAACGGAAAACAGGCGGCGATGACGATGCCGAGATAGGGAATGAAGCGCAGCAGCGCCGCCAGGATGCCCCACAAGGCCGCATTGGGGATCCCGATCACCGCCAGGCCGATGCCGATCAAGGTGCCCTCAACGGCATTGACCGAAAGCTGCGACAAGAGGTAGCGGCTGACCCGTTGCGCCGCCTCGTTCATCGCCTCGGTGGTGCGGTGCAGATCGCCGCCGCCGGCGAGCCTCAGCACCCGGTCGCGCAATTCTTCGCGCTCGAGCAGGATAAAAACGACCAGCACGATCACCAGCCCCGCGGTCGCCAGCGGCCGCAGCAACGGCCCGAGGACGCTCTCGGCGATCTGGAGCGGCGTCGGTTCCGGCTGGACCATTTCGACCGGCAACGGCTTAGCCTGCTCGGCGCTGTCCCCGCCGGCGCTGGCCGGCGCACCCACCGGCACCGGGGTCGACGCCTGCGAGCGCTTCAGATCGGCGGTAAGCCGATGAAGGATGGTGGCGACGCGGTGCAGGGGTATTGCCGTCGGGAGAACCCGCAGCTTCAGCTCGATGTTGTGCCGGTATTCCGGAAGCGCTGGCCCCAGCATCGACATTTCCTCGCCGACGATCAGTGCGAAGGCGAGGATGACCTGAAACGCGATCAGCACCGTGACCGCGACGGCGGTCACCCGTCCGGCGCGCAGGTGGCGCAGCCAACGCACCGCCGGCGCCAGCAGAAAGCTCAACAGCACCGCCAGAGCGAGCGGAACCAGAACCTCGCGCGCAAAATAGAGCGCAGCGACGATCACCCCGAGAGTCAGGAACGTCAGCATCCCGGCGCCGCCGCGCGGCCTGATATCGTTTGCACGGACGGTGCTCGGCGGCACCGGATCGGCCATCGCTATTGCACCGTAGCGAATTCTAAACGGTGGCGGGGAGATGCACACGCGCCCGCTGGAATTCCCTCGCCGCTGGCCAGCGGGGGACTCCGATTGCCGCCCGCGGGTGGCAATCCTCGGCGCGGGCGGCGTTCCCCGGCATCAGCATCGATATCAGCGCATCGTCAAGCGCGCCACACCATAACCGATGGCCGCCGCGATCAGCAGCGCCGTCAGCGGGTACGCCGCCGTCGTTTCGCTCACGTAGCGCTGCGCTTGCGCCCCCTGAGTGCCTGCCTGCTGGGCCGCCTGCCGTATCTGAGCGCCAGCCTCAATGCCGGCCAAACGCGCCTGGCCGGCAACGTTTTTCGCGGTTTCACTGACAGCGGCGACGGTGTCCCCGGCCCGGCCGAGGGTTTCCTTCAGCTTCGCTCCCGCGGCATTGGCCATTTCGTTTGCCGCATCACCCATCCGCTGGTCGTCCATTGCTATCACTCCAATTAGCTGCAGGGATCCCGCATCCCCTTGCCTCGCTAACATCCGCGGCGCGGAAAAGCTCCGCCGGATCGATCCTCGCCGTTGCTAAACAGGCCCGGAACCACTCGCCAAAGCCGCTTGTTCCACTTTCGATCGAGAGAACATAGGGGCAATTGCAATGGACAAGGATCGCATAATCGGGGGCGTCAAGAAAGTCACCGGCGCCATCAAGGAAGGTGTGGGCCGGGCAACCAACGATCCCGCAGCAATCGCCGAAGGCCGGCAGGAACAAAGCAAGGGCCGTGTTCAAGGCGCGATCGGCAAGATAAAGGATGCCGCGCGGGAGATCGCCGGCAAGAAGTAACCGCCCCGAGGTCACCACCATCCGGGTCGGTATCAATCGGGTGCGTCGCGGTCCTGACCGTCCGGCGCGGCGCCAAATTTCGGAGGTATTTTGACGATGGGCAGAGGAATTCTGTTGTGGATGCTCGGGATTCCGATCCCGGTGTTAATTCTTCTCTACCTGTTCCATGTGATCTAAGCCCGCTCAAATGGAACCGATCGAGCTCACCCGCTGTTTCTTATGCTGTCAAACAGGCTGTTGACAGTGCCAGCCCTGAAAAGGAGAGAGATGTTGACCAAATCACCTGCGGCCGCGGCATTTGCGGCGGTTTTGATGGCCACCGCGCCGCTCGCCTTCGCCCAGAGCAACACGGCGCCCACCACCGCGCCGATGGCGACCGACGCCACCTCGACGAACCCGGCCGGAGATCGGATTCAATCTGATCAGTTTCGCGCCAGCAAGATGATCGGCAGCACGGTTTATGACGTGCAGAACCGCGACATCGGCAAAGTCGAGGACCTGATCGTCGACCGGGACGGCCGGGTGTCGTCGGCGGTCGTCGATGTCGGCACCTTCCTCGGCATGGGCGGTAAGTACGTCGCAGTGCCGCTCGCCAATATCAAGAGCGACAACAACCGGCTCACCTTGGACATGACCAAAGAGCAGCTGAAGCAGGCGCAGGCCTATCACCTGACCAACGACAATACCGGAGCGGGCAGCTCGACGTCACCGGTGACCGGCGGCCATCTTGGGTCCGGCAGCGGCACCAACCGATAGTCTTTCCAGCCGAGCTCGGCGGCGGCGCCGGCAACAGCCAGGCGCCGCCGTTTTTTGCCGAGTTGGATTCGGCGGACCGGACCACAATTGTAAGGGCAATTGTAAGGGCTGTGTATCGAGCATGCCTGGGACCCGGTGCTGGTCTACGGCGCCGGCATTGCCGCGCCGGCGATGCTGTTCTATAACCCGGGCCGGCTTGGAGGCAGCGGCATGAAGCAGGGGATCCACCCGGACTATCATCCAATCACAGTGGTGATGACTGACGGCACCACCTATGAGACGCGATCGACCTATGGCAAGGCGGGCGATACGCTGCGCCTCGACATCGACTCGAAATCGCATCCGGCTTGGACCGGCGGGCAGCAGCGGCTGGTCGATAGTGGCGGCCAGCTGGCCCGCTTCAACAAGCGCTTTCAGGGTTTTGGCATTAAACCATGAGCGAATTTCCGACCGGATTCCCAGGGCACAGCCCTTGACCAATGTTTGGCAATGACTATCTGATTTGACGTGCGATCGCCGCTTCGGGTTCGCACAACAAGACTGGCAGCCGGCGCTGATGCGGTTGCTAAATCCCATGTTGCTCAATGGAGAATATGGTTATGGACCGTTTCGATTTTTCCCCGCTGTTCCGTTCCACGATCGGTTTTGATCGCTTGACCCGTATGGTCGATGCGGCGAGCCGCGTCGATGGCGCCGCTCTCTCCTACCCGCCCTACAATATCGAGACCACCGGCGAAGACTCCTATCGCCTCACCATGGCGGTGGCTGGGTTTGCCCCCGACGAGGTCGAGGTCACCGTGCACGAGAATTCGCTGCTCGTGACCGGCAAGGCGAAAAAGGAAGAGGATGACGGCCGCTACCTGCACCGCGGCATTGCCCGGCGCGCCTTCGAGCGTCGCTTCAGCCTCGCCGATCATATCAAAGTCGTCGGCGGCAGCCTCGACCACGGCATGCTCCATGTCGATTTGGTTCGCGAAGTGCCCGAGGCGGCGAAGCCGCGCAAGATCGAGATCACCGGCCAGCCGCAGGCGGTGGAGCAAAAGGTGGAGCACAAGCAGGCTGCCTGAGCGGCTCTGGTACTCCATTCATAACCCTGGCGAATCATAAACCCTGGCAAACGCCCCCGGACTCCCGGGGGCGTTTGCAATTAGGGGTGTCAATACCACCCGCGCCATTTGAACCATAACAGCGGCAACACGGCGCTGAGCCCGATCACCGCCAGCCCGTAAGGATAGCCCCAGCTCCAGCCGAGCTCCGGCATGCCTTTGAAGTTCATCCCATAGATGCTGGCGACCAGGGTCGGCGGGATACCGACCACCGAGACGATGGTCAGCACCTTGATGATATTGTTCTGTTCGACGTTGATCAGGCCCAAGGTCGCGTCGAGCAGCAGCTGCACTTTATTGACGAGATGGGTGTCGTAATCGCTGAGCGAAACCACGTCCTGGCGCACCGTATCGAGGCGCTGCTTGGTCTCGGGCGACAGCCATTCGCCGGCGCCGGTCGCGGCAAACGGCACGATCCGCCCAATCCCGAGCAGGCTGTCGCGGATCTTCGAGACAAGATCGCCGCTATGGCCGACCCGTCGCAGAATGATCCGCAAATCGGCGCTGGCGCGCGCCGGCGCCTGCGGTTCGAGAGGTTCGCTCGCCGGAACATGAAACAGCCGGTGCGAGACGTCGTCCAGATCGGCGGCGATCTTTTCGAGAATGTCGGCGAGGCGACCGGTGATCGCGTCCATCAATCCGGCAAAGACCGCGGCGCTGCCCGCGCCGGCCGCGGCGAAATCGCCGGCGGCGAAAGCGGCGAAGGCGGTCAGCTCTTCGAACCGCACCGTGATCAGGCGCTCGCGGGTCAGGACAAAGCCGACCGGCGTCGCCAGCAGTCGATCGGAATCGGCGCGGAAGATCAGCGGCGCGCTCAGATAGAGCGCCCCGTTGCGGCGGCGCAGCCGGCTGGAGCTTTCGATCTCGCTGAGCTCCTCAAAGTTCGGCACGTCGAGCCCGGTGGTGCGCGCGACGAAGGCAATTTCTTCCGTCTCGGGCCTCAGGAGGTCGAGCCAGACGATCTCGGGCGGCAGCGGAGCGCCGGCGAAATCGGCGGGCGACCGGCGGCCGTTACGGCTGTCAAAGAGTGCCAGCATAGTTGCGAGCTTACAGGCTTTGCCGATCGCGACGCAGCTTTGCGTTGCCGATCGGCGGCCAAAGCCGAGCCACCAGCGGCAGACTTTCGCGCCAGCCTTTCAGGTAGCCTTTCGCTCCGGCCCGCTCAGGGCGTAGGTTGCCGGGTGACCTCCCGCTGGAGCGGAGACGACCATGCCCGATGGGCCGCGCTACGAAGACGATTTCTATGCCTGGACCCAGCACCAGGCCGCTGTGCTGTGCTCGCTGCCCATTGCCGACAACCGCTTCGACCGCGAGCACGTCGCCGAGGAAATTGAGGATTTGGGCAAGAGCGAGCGCGACGCGGTGCGCAGCCAAGTGCGCCGCGTCCTCGAGCATCTTCTGAAGCTCGCCTATTCGCCAGCCGAGCCGCCGCATTTCGCATGGATCGAGACCGTGCTCGATGCGCGCCAGACTCTGTCGGACAAGATCAGTCCAACACTGAGGCGAGACGCGGAAACGGCTCTGGATAAACTGTACGCGGACGCACGAAAGCGTGCGGCGGCCGGCCTGGGTCAATACGGCGAACCCGACGCCAGCGCTGCGCTGCCTCGAACATGTCCTTTTTCGCTCGACGAGATCTGTCGTGAGGATTGGTATCCCGCTCGGCCTGGAGCAACGCCATGACCCGCGACTTTGTCGGCTACGGCGCCAGACCGCCGCAGGCCGGCTGGCCTGGCGAGGCGCGCATCGCCGTCAACTTCGTGATCAATTTCGAGGAGGGTTCCGAGCTCTCCTATCCGGCCGGCGACGGCGTCTCCGAGGGTGGGCTGACCGAGATGCTCGGCAGCGATCTCGGGGTCAAGGGCCGCGACCTCGCCGCAGAGAGTATGTTCGAATACGGCGCGCGTGTCGGGTTCTGGCGGCTCCACCGCATCTTCACCCGGTTCAGGGTGCCGGTGACGATCTTCGGCTGCGCCCGCGCGTTCGAGGCCAACCCGCCGGCCGCGGCGGCGATCGCCGCCAGCGACTGGGATATCTGCAGCCACGGCTATCGCTGGACCAACCATCCGGGGCTGACCGAGGTGGAAGAGCGGCGGCAGATCGCCGAAGCCGTGGCGCTGATCCGCCAGACCACCGGCAAAACGCCGCTCGGCTGGTATTGCCGCTATGCCCCGTCCGAAAACACCCGGCGCTTGCTGGTCGAGCATGGCGGGTTCCTCTACGACAGCGACACCTACAACGACGAGCTGCCCTATTGGGTGCGGGTCGCGGGCAAGCCGCATCTGGTCGTGCCCTATTCGCTGACCACCAACGATTCGAAATTCGGCCGCGGCGTCTTCGGCTCCGGCGAGGATTTCTTTAATTTTTTGCGTGACAGCTTCGACCTCCTTTATGAGGAAGGGGCCGAATGCCCGCGGATGATGTCGGTCGGGCTGCATATGCGGCTGACCGGTCACCCTGGCCGGGCCAAGGCCTTGATCCGCTTTATCGAGTACATCGGCGGCCATGACCGCGTGTGGATCTGCCGCCGCGAGGACATCGCCCGTCACTGGATCGGCCGCTTCCCGCCGCCGCCATAAGCAAAGCGGGGCTCTCATCCGGCGCGCCGGAACGCGAAATAAGCGTCGATCGCGTGCGCCAGCCCGCGGGCGAGTCGCTGCTGATAGGCCGGCTGCTCCAACCGGTGCTCCTCGACCGGGTTCGACAGGCAACCGAGCTCGACCAGAACCGACGGGATATCGGGCGCGGTCAGCACCACGAACGCAGCCGAGCGCTGCGGGTTTTCGAGCAATGCGACCTCGCGCCTCAGTGCCATGACGACGTCGCCGGCGAATTCGAGGGATGAATTGTTGGTCTCGCGGCGTTCGAGGTCGATCAGAACGTCGCTGACCTCGCGCGGCTCCCGCGGCCACCGGAAGCCATCGGGTAGATCCTGGTTCTCGCTGTCGGCGAGCGCCGCCGCCTGGCGGTCGGACGCCTGGGCCGACAGGGTGAACACCGACAAGCCGTGCATCCTCGGGTCCGGCAAGGCATCGGCATGGATCGCCAGAAATAGATCGGCATGCAGCGTCCGGGCCTTGGCCACCCGCTCGCGCAACGGCACGAACTCGTCGGGGCCCCGCGTCAGCGCGACCTGAAAGCGGCCGGTCGCGGCCAGGTCGCGCGCGAGATAACGGGCCGTCGCATAGACGATGTTCTTTTCATAGACGCCGTCAGGGCCGATTGCTCCGGGATCGGCGCCGCCATGTCCCGGATCGAGCACCACCATCGGCAAATAAGGCGGGCGTGGCTTTTCCGGCGGTACTCTCCACCACGGGAGAGCCCGGCCTGGCGGCTGCGCCAATGCAAAATCGGGCCCCGATCCGAATGTCGCACAGCCCGCCAGCGCGCGCAGCACCATGCGCCGCGCGCAAGCGTTGTTCCGCATCCCCCGACCCCCGGCGGTTCGCTCTCGCCCCACACGAAAGCGGCCGATTCGCCGGCATCATGCACCAGTTTAACTGTGGACAACAGTACTCATACGGTTAACACGGCTGGCGCCAGCGCCGTCCGGCGACGAAGTTCCGGTTGAACGCAGAGGATCGGGCCTAGGACCCGCCTCGGCGATCGTCCTGCGAGCGGCGCAGCGAAGCGGGCTCGGTCGAGCGATTGGGCAAAAACCATCGGCCAAGTCCGCTGGTGAGCACAGCCCAGACCGAGCGGGCCGGCCGGCCCAAGCGCAGGCGCACGAGCGCGCCGGCAACCGGGTTGCGCGCAGCATGGCGCAGGCTCGCCATGCCACGCTGGCGGAAGGCGGCGACCCAGGCATCGACGAGTTGCTCGGGGAGGCCGGCGGCGGCCGCGGCTTCGGCGCAGGTCCAATCATCGACGATAACGCGCTGGATGATCTGGCCGCGTTGCGCGGGGGTTCGAGCGGCAGCTTCGGCGGGGTTTTTCTTCATGTTTCGCCAACGCGCGAACATGCTCAAAATTCCCGCCTGCCCTAGGCTGCGAGATCGACAACCGTGCGCCCGCGCACCTCTCCCATCAGCATCCGCGGCGCGAGTTCCGGCAAGGCGGAAAGCGGCACGGTTTGCGTGATCCGTTCGAGGCGTTCGCGCGGCAAGTCGGCGGCCAGGCGCCGCCATGCTTCGATGCGTTCCTCGCGCGGGCACATGACCGAATCAATGCCCAGCAGGTTGACCCCACGCAGCAGAAACGGGATCACCGTCGCCGGTAGACCGCTGCCGCCGGCGAGCCCGCAAGCGGCCACGCTGGCGCGGTATTTGAGCTGGGTCAGTATCGTCGCCAGGGTATTGCCGCCGACGGCGTCGATGGCGCCGGCCCAGCGCTCGCTGTCGAGCGGCCGCGTCGGCGGTGCCGAAAGGGCGGCGCGCTCGATCAGATCGTCGGCGCCGAGCCCGGTCAGGTAGTCGCGCTGCTCGGGCCGGCCGGTCGCGGCGACGACACGATGACCGAGCGCCGAGAGCAGCGCCACCGCGACGCTGCCGACGCCGCCCGCCGCGCCGGTGACCAGGACCTCGCCCTCGCCGGGGCGCAGCCCGTGCCGCTCCAGCGCCATCAGCGCCAACATCGCGGTCAGCCCGGCGGTGCCGATCGCCATCGCCTGGGCGGCGCCCAGCCCCTCGGGCCGGCGAACCAGCCAGGCGGCCTGGACCCGGGCCCTCTCGGCATAGCCGCCCCAATGCGTCTCGCCGACCCGCCAGCCGGTCAGGACGACCGGGTCGCCGAGCTGGAACTCGGGCGCATCCGAGCGCTCGACGGTGCCGGCGAAATCGATGCCGGGAATGTGCGGATAGCTCCGCACCAACCGGCCCAATCCCTGCAGCACCATCGCGTCCTTGTAATTGAGGGTTGAATATTCGACCGTGACGGTAACCTCGCCCGCCGGCAACCGCGCTCCGTCAACCGCCTCGAGGCGCGCGACGACCTTGCCGCCTTCCTCGTGCAACACCAGAGCCCGAAAATCCCCCATGCCGCCCCTCCTATCCGCCGCCGCGCAACAGTGCGTGAATCAATATCAAAGGCTGTCATTCCGGGGTCGGGCGCAGCCCGCGAACCCGGAACCCATGAACATCGGAGCGCAGATATATTGGAACTGCCAGTGTTTCTTGGGTTTGCGCGCTCGGCGCTTCGGGCCGCCCCCCGAAATGACTCAGCCCCGCAACGGCTCCAAGATGCTGACGAAATTGGCGACCGCCGCACCACCCATGTTCATAACCCCCGCTAGCGCCGCACCCGGCACCTGGATGCCGCCGGCGCTTGCGGTCACCTGCATCGCCGCGAGCACGTGCATCGAGACCCCGGTGGCGCCGATCGGATGCCCCTTCGATTTGAGCCCGCCAGAGGGGTTGACCGGCAGCCTTCCGTCCTTTTCGGTCCAGCCTTCGAGGATCGCGCGGGCACCCTCGCCTTTGGGCGTCAGCCCCATCGCCTCGTACTCGATCAATTCGGCGATCGTGAAGCAGTCATGCGTTTCGACCAGGTCGAGATCATCGAGGCTGAGGCGCGCCGCTGCCAACGCCCGCTTCCAGGCGAGCGCCGGCCCGTCGAAGGCGGTTACATCGCGCCGGCTCATCGGCAGAAAGTCGTTGACCTGCTCGGCGGCGCGAAAAATCACCGCCTTCCTCAGGCTCAGAGCGGTCGCGGTGTCGGCGAGCACGACCGCCGCGGCGCCGTCGGAAACGAGCGAGCAATCGGTGCGCTTGAGCGGGCCGGCGACGATCGGGTTCTTGTCCGAAACCGTGCGGCAGAACTCGTAGCCGAGATCCTTCTGCATCTGGGCCAGCGGGTTGGCGACGCCGTTCTTGTGATTTTTGGCGGCGATTCGCGCCAAGGCGTCCGACTGGTCGCCGTAGCGTTGGAAATAGCTTTGCGCGATCTGGCCGAAGATGCCGGCAAAGCCGCCCTCGATCCGGTCCTCCTCCTTGCGGTAGCTGGCGCCCAGCAGGATATCGCCGACCTGCGCGCCCGAGACCTCGCTCATCTTCTCGACACCGACGACCAGCGCCAGGCGCGCCTTGCCCGCAGCGATCGCGTTCAATCCCTGATGGATCGCCGCCGAGCCGGTGGCGCAGGCGTCCTCGACCCGGGTCGCCGGCTTGAAGCGAAAGCCGGGATCGGCCTGAAACACCAGGGACGCTGGAAACTCCTGGCGGACAAAGCCGCCGTTCATCGTGCCGAGATAGATGGTGTCGATATCGGCCGCGGCGACCCCGGCATCGGCAAGCGCCGCGTTGGTTACCTCGACGATCAGCTGCTCAATGTCCTTGCCCTCGTGCTTGCCGAATTTGCTGTGCGCCCAGCCGACGATGCATCCGCTCATATCACGCGACCTCTCCCGAATGTTTCGACCGCGCGCGGCGCCGGGCGGCCGTAGCCCGCCCGCCTCCGCCTAGTCTATGCTGATATAGGTTAAGAAATGGCGGAGAAAATGGACACGATCAGCCTGCGCCGCCCGGACGACTGGCATGTCCATCTGCGCGACGGCGCGATGCTGGCCGCGGTGTTGCCGTTCACCGCCCGGCAGTTCGGCCGCGCCATCGTGATGCCGAACCTGGCGCCGCCGGTGGCCGAAATCGCCGCGGCGCGGGCCTATCGCCGGCGCATCCTGGCGGCGCTGCCGGCGGGTCTCACCTTCACCCCGCTGATGACCTGCTACCTGACCGACTCGAGCGAGGAGCGGGAAATCGCCCGCGGGTTCGAGGAGGGCGTCTTCGCCGCGGTCAAGCTCTACCCGGCCCACGCGACGACCAATTCCGCCTTCGGGGTTACCGATCTCGACCGGGTCATGCCGGTGCTGGAGCGCATGGCTGGGCTCGGCATGCCGCTCTTGGTCCATGGCGAGGTCACCGACCCCGAGGTCGATGTGTTCGACCGCGAAGCGGTGTTTATCGACCGGGTGCTCGACCCATTGCGCCGCCGGTTGCCCGAATTGCGCGTCGTCCTCGAGCACATCACCACCGAGGAGGCGGTGCAGTACGTCGGCTCGGGCGGCGCCAATCTGGCGGCGACGATCACCGCGCATCACCTGGTGATCAGCCGCAATGCGCTCTTCGCCGGCGGCTTGCGCCCGCATCTTTATTGCCTGCCGATCGCCAAGCGCGAAAAGCATCGCCTCGCCCTGCGCCGGGCGGCGGTGTCGGGCGACCCGCACTTTTTCCTCGGCACCGACAGCGCCCCGCATCCGGTTCTCGCCAAAGAGACAGCGTGCGGCTGCGCCGGCATCTTCACTGCCGTCTGCGCGCTCGAAATCTATGCCGAAGTCTTTGAAGATGAAGGTGCGCTCGACCGGCTGGAAGCCTTTGCTTCGCTGAGCGGCCCGAAATTCTACCGCCTTCCGGTCAACGAATTGCGGGTGACGTTGCGGCGCGAGCCGGTCGCCGTGCCGCAACATATCGGCGCTGGCGACACCACTGTGGTCCCGTTTCGCGGCGGCGATATGTTGCGCTGGCGACTTTCCGGCTGAGGCTGGCGGAGGCGTTTCGCGCCGAACCGTTGGGCCGCCGGCGAGCTCAATCGCGGGCGCGGTCGAGGGCGTAGCCGGCCGAGCGAACGGTGCGCACGATGTCGAAATCGCCCTCGGCGTTCAACGCTTTGCGCAGACGGCGGATATGCACGTCGACGGTGCGCACCTCGACGTAGACGTCGTGACCCCAGACCGCGTCCAACAGCTGCTCGCGCGAAAACACCCGGCGCGGGTGACGCATCAGATGACGCAGCAGGCGGAATTCGGTAGGGCCGAGATGAACGGGCTTGCCGGCCCGCGTCACCCGGTGCGCGGCGAGGTCCATTGCCACCTCGTCGAACTGCAGGATCTCGGCCCCCGCCTCGGGCTGGGCCCGCCGGATCACCGCGCGCAAGCGGGCGGTCAGCTCGCGCAAGCTGAACGGCTTGGCGATGTAATCGTCGGCGCCGCTGTCGAGCCCGCGCACCCGATCGGCTTCCTCGCCGCGCGCGGTGAGGAGAATGATTGGCAGCGACCGGCTCTGCGGCGCGCGGCGGATCTGGCGGCAGACTTCCAGCCCCGAAACCAGCGGCAGCATCCAGTCGAGCAGCACCGCATCGGGCTTGTTTTCGGAGATCTGTAAGAGCGCTTCCTCGCCGTCCCCGGCGGAGCAGACCGCGAACCCCTCTTTTTCCAGATTGTAGCGCAGCAGGGTAACGAGCGGCGCCTCATCCTCGACGATCAGCACCATTGGCTTCATGGCGCCGCCCCCTCTACCGCGCGGCCGCCCGGTCCGGCGCGACGACTTCGAGGCTCGATTTGTCGCCCTTGGGCCGGATTTCGGTCAGCGGCGTGCCATGCACCAGGTAATAGAGGTTCTCGGCGATATTGGTGGCGTGATCGCCGATCCGCTCGATATTCTTGGCCATAAACAAGAGATGCGTGCACGGCCCGATGTTGCGAGGGTCCTCCATCATGTAGGTGAGGAACTCGCGGAACAGGCTCGAATACATCTCGTCGAGTTCTTCATCGCCGCGCCAGACCGCGAGCGCCTTGTCGGCATCGCGTTCGATGTAGGCGTCGATGACATCCTTGACCAGCCGCAGCGCCAGCGTGCCCATGCGGGGCAGCGCGTGCACCGGCTGGATCGGCGGGGTCTGCGCCAGAGCGATCGAGCGTTTGGCGACATTGGCCGCGTAGTCGCAAATCCGCTCGAGATCGCTGCTGATCTTCAACGCGGCGAAGATTTCACGCAGATCGCGCGCCATGGGCTGGCGCAGGGCCAAGATGCGGACCGCCAGATTATCGGTTTCGCGCTCGAGCTCATCGACCTTGGCGTCGCCCTCGACGACCCGCACCGCGAGCTCGCTGTCGCGCTTGGCGACCGCGTCGATCGCGGCGGCGAGCTGGCTTTCGGCGAGCCCGCCCATCTCGACGATTGTCTTGTTGAGCCGGCCGAGCTCCTCGTCATAGCTCTTGATGATGTGTTCGGCAGCCATCCTTGCCTGTCCTCTCATCCAAAGCGGCCGGTGATGTAGTCTTCGGTGCGCTTCTCCCGCGGGGTGGTGAAGATCTTTTCGGTCTCGTCGAACTCGACGAGTTCACCGAGATACATAAAGGCCGTGTAGTCGGAGCTGCGCGCCGCCTGTTGCATGTTGTGCGTGACGATGGCGATGCAATAGTCGCTCTTCAACTCGGCGATCAGCTCCTCGATGCGCTGGGTCGAGATCGGATCGAGCGCCGAGGCCGGCTCGTCGAGCAGCAGGATTTCCGGCTGCACCGCGATCGCGCGGGCAATGCAGAGGCGCTGCTGCTGGCCGCCCGAGAGGCCGAGCCCGCTCTGCCGCAGTTTGTCCTTGACCTCGTCCCAGAGCGCCGCCCGCCGCAAGGCGTGCTCGATGCGGTCGTCCAGCTCCGACTTCGGCAGCCGCTCGTAGAGCTTGATGCCGAAAGCGACGTTGTCGTGGATCGACATCGGGAACGGCGTCGGCTTTTGGAAGACCATGCCGATCTTCGCGCGCACCAGGTTGAGATCGAGCCCAGGCGCCAGGATGTCCTGGCCATCGACCAGGACCTCGCCGGTCGCGGTCTGGTTGGGATAGAGCTCGTAGATACGGTTGAGAATGCGCAGCAAGGTCGACTTGCCGCAGCCTGACGGGCCGATAAAGGCGGTGACCCGCCGGTCGTGGAGCGGCAGGCTGACATTCTTCAGCGCGTGAAACTTGCCGTAATAAAAGCCGACATTCTTGATCTGGCATTTCACCGGAAACGGGGTCACCGACGCGTTCGCGCTCGGCTGCATCGCCATTTCGGACGGCGGGGGATTTGATGTTGCCAAGGACAAACTCATTTCTGGAGGCCGCTCCACGACGCGAAGAAACGCGCGCCGATGTTGAGGACAAGGATCGCCGCGGTGATCAGCAGGGCGCCGGCCCAGGCCAGCACCTGCCAATCGGCGTAGGGGCTCATCGCGAACTGGAAGATCACCACCGGCAAGTTCGCCATCGGCCGGTTGAGGTCGGTGCTCCAGAACTGGTTGTTGAGCGCGGTGAATAGCAGGGGTGCGGTCTCGCCCGATATGCGCGCGACCGCCAGCAAGACTCCGGTCAGCATCCCCTGCACCGCCGAGCCGTAGGTCACGGTGACGACAATCTTCCATTTCGGCGCGCCCAAGGCCGCCGCCGCCTCGCGCAACGTGCTCGGCACCAGGTTGAGCATGTCCTCGGTCGTCCGCACGATGACCGGAATCATGATGATCGCCAGCGCCACCGAACCGGCCCAGGCCGAGAAATGGCCCATCGGCACGACGAGGAGCGCGTAGACAAAGAGTCCGATGATGATCGATGGCGCGCTCAACAGCACGTCGTTGATGAAGCGCACGAGTTCGCCGAGCCGGCTGCCATGCGCATATTCGGCGAGAAAAGTGCCGGCGAGGATGCCCGTCGGCGTCCCGACCAGAGTCGCGATCGCGGTCATCGCTAGACTGCCGAAAATCGCGTTTGTCAGGCCGCCGGCACTGCCGGGCGGTGGGGTCGCCTGCGTAATCAGACTGAGGCTGAGGGCGCCGATGCCATTGGTCAGCAGCGTCCCCAGCACGAAGATAAGGAACAGCAGGCCGAACGCTGTCGCGCCGAGCGATAGGGTGACGACGAGGTAGTTGGAGATGCGGCGGCGCGTATAGA
>DASYOB010000047.1:0-6251 GCA_036008175.1 Allostellaceae bacterium | reverse complement strand
CATGCCGAGCCGATGGTAGAATTCGCGCGCCGGGTTCCAGTCGAGCACATGGAAATCGATCCGGCCCCAGCCACGCTCGACCGCGATCGCGGCGAGCCGCGTCATCAGGCGCTTGCCGACGCCGTGGCCGCGCGCCTCCTCGGTGACGAAGAGGTCTTCGAGATAAAGCCCCGGCCGGCCGAGCCAGGTCGAGAACCGGGTATGGAACAGCGCGCATCCGGCTGGCTCGCCGTCGAGAAAGGCGAGGATCGCCTCGAACTGCCGCTCAGGCCCGAAGCCATACCGGCGCAGATCGTCCTCGGTCGCGACCACCGCATCGGCCGACTTTTCGAAAGTCGCCAGCGCCCGGATCAGGCGCAGCAGCAATGGCACGTCAGCGGCGGTGGCGAAGCGGACGGTGATCCTGGACCTCACCGCTCGCGCCACTCGCGCGGACCGCTACCGGGCGGCCCGAAATCGCGCGGCGCGATCCCTGAGTGGAACCAGGTCACGAAGCTGTAGAAGCTGTAGACCGGTAGCAGCAGATGGTCCGAGAGCGCGCGGGCGAAGGCTGACATGTTGGTGCATTCGAGCACGATCGCGCCGATGTTGTCGTGCTTCGAGACGAGCGCCTCGCCAGCGTCGAGGATGTCGCGCTCTGCCGCCGCGGCATCGAGCGTGTGCTTCTCGTCAAGCATGACGCGGCTGAACTCGCGGCCGCTGTCGGTGCCGATGACGGGGGTCTCCGGATCGGCGCCCGCGGCGATGAAATGCTCGGCGGCGAGGCTCGGCGCATGCACGGTCAGAACGCCAACCCGTTTCCCCGGCGGCAGCAGCCGCTCGACCAGCGGGATCTGCATCAGGCTCGATGTCGCGACCGGCACTCGCACATGCGCCGCGATCTGCTGCTGATACAGCGACAGGAACCCGCAGGTCGTGGTGATGCCGTCGGCGCCCAGATGCACCAGCTCGGCCGCGGCGTCGAGAAAAGCGTTAGTCAGGCCGGTCGATTTATGGCGCACGACGCGGTCCGGTGTGGCGCCCGGCACCACCTTCCACAGCACCGGGAACGGCCAGGTCAGCCCGTTGCCGGGGTCGCCGGGGATCCGCGGGAAACTCGTCTCCAGCATCAGGATGCCGACCCGCGCGCTGTAGAGCCGCTTGCCGCCATGGGCGATGCGCGACACGTCACTCTGCATGGGCGGCTCCCGAGCGCCGGTGAAACGAGACTCGGGCACCTTAGCGGCCGGCCGGGGTTGCGACAACGCCGGCCCTCCGCAAGGTTACTCGGCCGGAGCCCCGAAGGCGGGGGAAAGCGCGGCGCGGCGGCGCTCAGCCGGTAGCCCGATTATCGTCACGACCGCCGCTAGCAGCGCAAATCCGGCAAGCGCGAAGAGACCACCGCCGAAGCTACCGGTGGTGTCCTTGATCGTGCCGACCACCCAAGGGGTGATCGTCCCGGCGAGGTTGCCGAGCGCGTTGATCCAGGCGATCCCGGCGGCCGCGGCGGTCCCGGTCAGGAACAGAGACGGCATCGGCCAGAAGGATGGCTTCATGCCGTAGAAGCCGACTGTCGCGATGGATAGGGCGGCGATCGACCACCAGGTGCCGTGCGTCAGCCCAGCGAGCAGCAGCCCGAGGGCCGCGAAAAGGCAAAGCGCGAAGCAATTCCAGCGGCGCTCGCCCATGCGGTCTGTGACGAAACCGGCAATGATCATGCCGATGGTCCCGACAACGTACGGAATTGCCGCCGCGTAACCGGTCCAGAAATTCGACAGACCCAGCTCCTTGACGATCTGCGCCAGGAACATCACCAGCCCGACGCTCGCGGCGGCGACGCCGAAATAGATCACCGACAACGCGATGACCCGCGGGTTATAGAGCGCCTGCCACACCGAGTAGCTGCGCGTCGACTCGACGTTGCGTTGCTCCTTCTGAAGTTCGGCGGCGAGCCAGGCTTTCTCGTCAGCAGCAAGCCAAGACGCCTGTTCCGGCCGGTCGGTCAGGAACAGCAGGCAGACGATGCCGAGCAGCACCGCCGGCACCGCTTCGAGCAGGAACAGCCACTTCCATCCGGCAAGGCCGAGGAAGCCATGCAATTCCATGATCGTGGTCGAGACCGGCGCACCCAAGGCGATCGAGATCGGAATCGCCGTCATGAAACCGGCGATGATCCGGCCGCGATGCACCGGCGGGAACCAGTAGGTGAAAAACAGGATCATGCCCGGGAAAAAGCCCGCCTCGGCGAGGCCGAGCAGGAACCGGACAGTATAGAAGCTCCATTCGCCCGACACGAAGGCGGTCGCGCCGGAGCACAAGCCCCAGGTGATCATGATGCGCGCGATCCACAACCGCGCGCCGACCTTGTGCAGGATCACGTTGCTTGGCACTTCGAGGATGAAGTAGCCGATGAAGAACGCCGTTCCCATACCGAGGCCGAGGGCGGCCTGGCTGAGACCCAAATCCTGCCGCATCGTCAAGGCGGCAAAGCCGACATTGACCCGATCGAGATAGCAGATGAAGTAGAGCAGCCCGGTAAACGGCAGGATGCGCAGATAGATCTTGCGCATCGTGCGCTGCTCGATGGTCCGGTCCATCAAATTCCTCCCGTCGGGCCCTACGCCGATACAAACGCCGTAGCCGCCGGCGAGGCCGGCGGGTCTTTAACGTTCCCATACGGAAGCCGCGAGGCGGTTCACCCAAGGGTGAACGCTAGCCGCTCACCTGTCCTCGGCTCCGCCTCGGACTCCCTCTCCCCGTAAGCGGGGAGAGGGTCGGGGGTGAGAGGCAGCCGATTTAATTGATCAGGCCGTAAAACTTGCCCGCGTTCTCGCAGGTCATCTTATAGGTAATGTCTGCCGGGAGATGGCTGAACTGGTCCTCGATATATTTTTTCGATTCCGGCCACACCCCGTCCGGATGCGGATAGTCGGAACCCCACATCAGGGTCTCGACGCCCATTTCCTCGATCAGCTTGGTGCCGACGCGGTCGAACTGGAAGGTCGCCTTGCACTGGCGGCGCCAGTATTCGCTCGGCAGCATCTTCAGCTTGAGGTCCTGGTATTGATCCTTGAACTCGAAATCCATGCGGTCGATCACGTAGGGGATCCAGCCGATGCCGCTCTCGCCGAAGACGACGCGGATGTTCGGGAAACGCTCGAACACGGCCGCGCCCATCAGCGCGGTCAGGATATTGCCGAGCGTCATCTGGAACAGGCACAGCCCGGCATAGGTCATCCGCCGCTGGATCGGCAGTTCATACTGCTTACGCAGCTCCGGGTCGATCGACGGGAAGGTATGGAAATGCAGTGGCAGCTGCGTTTCGTTGACCGCCTCCCAGAGCGGATCCCACATCGGATGCCACATCGGCGTCATGTGCCAGGAACAGCTGAGCTCGACGCCTTTCATGCCGAGCTTGGCGACGCGCCGTACCTCGGCCGCCGCGGCCTCGATGTCGCTGTAGGGCAGGCAAGCGAGGCCGATTTCGCGCTGCGGGTAATGGCTGCAGAAATCGTTCATGAAGTCGTTGTAGATCCGCAGCATCTCGTTCGCGCCCGCGGGGTCTTTCATCTTCGCGCAAGCAGCGAGGATGCCGTAGATGACCTCGGCGTCGACGCCGTCGCGGTCCAGTTCCTTGACCCGCAGGTGCGGGTCGCCAGGGCGGCGCAGACCCTTCTTGTTGAAGTCGTCATAGAGGCCGGCTTCGGCCATTTTGTCGACACGCAGCTGCTTGCCCGGGACATAGGGCGTGCCCGAGGCGCCGACCCCGCCGGCCATGCCGTAATCGGCGCCGTTGTTGTCGACCCAGCGCTTGGTGCCGTCCGGCTGATCGGCGACAAACGGCATCTGCTCCTTCAACGCCCGCGACGCCTGCGAGGTAAACAGGTCGGGGGGCAGCCAGATCATGTCCAGATGGCAGTCTGCCGAGATACGCCGGTATTGCATCACAAAACCTCCCTAGGACATGGCCAAAAACTGCGCGAAGGCATCAACTCGCAACCTACCCTGACTCTATCGCAGGTTTTCGCGGATTTCCTAGCAAGAACCGGGCCCATTTTTGCCGGGCTGGCATGCGGCGGGATGAACGCCGTTCAGCTTCTCGTCTTGCCGAACACCGGCGGACGCTTATCAAGAAAGGCGCGCAGCCCCTCCGCAAAATCGAGGCTCTCGGCCGCCTTTGCTTGCAGGTCGCGTTCGAGGTCGAGCTGCGCGTCGAGTGTATTGCTCTCTGATGCATCGAGGGCGCGCTTGGTCAGCGCCAGCGCGGCAGTCGCCTGCGTCGCCAGCCGACCGGCGAGCGTCTCGGCGTTGGGCATCAGCTCCTGGTCCGCGACCGCCTGCCAGATGAGACCCCATTCGGCCGCGGTCTCGGCCGGGAGTGGCTCGGCCAGAATCGCGAGGGCGCGGGCCCGCGCAGCGCCGACGAGGCGCGGCAGGAACCAGGTGCCGCCACAATCGGGGACGAGGCCGATCCGGGTGAAGGCCTGCACGAAACTGGCCGACCGCGCCGCCAGGACGATATCGCAGGCGAGCGCCAGATTGGCACCGGCGCCGGCGGCGACGCCGTTGACCGCGCAGACAATCGGGATCGACAGCGCGCGCAATCTGCGGATCAACGGATTGTATTGCTCCAAGAGCGCCGCTATCTCGGCCGGCCGCGCATCGGCGATCGCGGTCAGATCCTGCCCGGCGCAAAAGCCGCGCCCGGCGCCGGTCAACAACAGCGCGCGGCACTCCGGATCGGCCTGGGCCGCCCCGAGCGCTTCCGTCAGCGCGCTGGCCATCTTCGCGGTGAGCGCATTCAGCCGCTCCGGCCGGTTCAGTGTGATCACCCGGTACCCGGCGCGGTTCTCGACGAGAATGGTCATTTCTCCACCTACATAGCTCACCCGAACAATGGCGCGATATTGAGCTCAGCCGCCATCCGGTCGAGGGCGGCGCTCAAGGCCTGCGGGATCGGGATGCCGTGGGCGGTGCGCTCGGCGATGCGGCTAGCCCGGTCTTCGCCGGGAAGGCGAATGCGGTCGAAGCCCGGTAACAGCGCCGAGCCATGCAATTGACGGATCACCGCGTCGACCTGGCGCTTGAACGCGATCGGCTCGGCGAAGGCCTTGACGTCGATGACGCAGATCGCTTGGCCGGTATTGGTCGGGGTGCTGTCATCCTTGTTGAAATCGACGACGTCTTCGCCGTTGGCGGCGCCGTTCAAGGTGCCGGCCAACAGCCCGAACATCAGCGCCAAGGCCGCGCCCTTATAGCCGCCGATCGGCAACAGAAAGCCGTCATCCGCGCGGTTCGGGTCGGTCAACGGTTTTCCCTCGCGGTCGATCATCCAGCCCTCGGGCATCGTCTTGCCCTGCTGCGCCGCGACCTTGACCTTGCCGTAGGCGGCGACCGTCGTCGCCATGTCGAGGACGAGCGGCGGCTCTTCGAGCGCCGGCACCGCGATCGCGATCGGATTTGTTGACAACAGCATGTCGATCCCGCCCCAGGGCGGCAGGTGGTTGGCGTTGCCGACCGCGAAATAGAGTCCGATCATGTCGTGCCGGAGCGGCATCGCCGCATAAACCGCAGCGGCGCCGGCATGGTTGCCATGGCGCACCCCGACCCAGCTTACCCCGTTCTCGCGGGCGAGGGTGATCGCCTCCTCGACGGCGCGTGCCACCACCAGGCTGCCGAGCCCGTTGTCGCCATCGACCAGGGCGGTGGCCTTTGCGCGGCGCATGACGCGGATCTCGGGACTCGTGTTGAGCCCGCCCGCCTTAATGCGGCGGATGTATTGCGGCAGGCGGAAGACGCCGTGTCCGTCGGCGCCGGAGATGTCGGAGGCGGCCATCAATTCGGCCGCCTTGTCCGCGTCCGCTACGCTTATGCCGACGGCACGATACGCCGTGGCGATGAAGCGGACGAGCTCGGTCTGGGAAATACGGCGAGTCTGGCGAACCGCAGTGTCGTTCATGTCTTGCCCTCAGCTTCGTTCTGGCGGCTGATCGCAGCTATACCGCAGTTTTCGACACTTGCGCTGCTGCGGCGAGCGTTATCGGCGCCGCCGGCTCGCCACAGCACCATCGCACTTGGCCGGGTTACAGAATTGGGCAACGAACAAATAAGCACCCCGCGAGGTCAGAGAATTTTTCGTACCATTCTTTGTATCTGTGATGTGCGTCACAGGTCTTGTTGCGAAACGGCGATTATCAAGCGGTGCAATCAATTGTTGCGCCGACGCGCTCTGTGTTGACCGGGAAGCGTCGGAACCGGAGGAGGGGCCAAAT
>DASYOB010000046.1:0-19409 GCA_036008175.1 Allostellaceae bacterium | reverse complement strand
GGCCGGCGGAGCTGTTTGCGGGTATTTTAGTGGTCCGATATGGGCGGAGTGTGGCAAAAACATCACCCTTCAGGCGAGAAACGATTTGGCGAGCTAGAAACCGGTTGCCATCGCAAAAGTGGATGGTAGACGTTAACCAGGGACGAGCAACTCTCGTCTTTTGTGTTATGCGTGGGGTGTCGCATGAGGATCCGGTCTCTGCTAGGCGCCAGTGTCGCGCTCGCCATGGCGTTCAGCTGGGCGGACGCGCAGGCGCAATGGTTTCCGCTGCCCACCGGGCCCGGTGCCATCTACTTCGGCGTCGAGGGTGGATATACTAATCTCGATGACCAGACCGGGCACATCGTCGGCACCGGCGTTGGGACTAATGAGCGCTTCAACGACGGCTACAACGTTGGCGCGCGCGCCGGCTACGAATGGGGTCCGTGGCGGTTGGAGGAAGAATTCCGCTTCCAGCAAAACGGGATCACCAACTTTAACTTCTCCGGGTTTGGCGTCGCGGCAAAGGGCGATCGCAACGCCTACGCGTTTATGACCAACCTGATTTACGACTTCACGAACTTGAACCTGCCGTGGGCGATCACCCCGCATATCGGCGCCGGTATCGGCGCTGTCGAATTGCGCGACGGCTTCAGCACTAACACCGTCATCGTTCCGGGCGTCGGCACCTTCGGGGGCAGCTTCGCGCACGACACCCAGTGGGAGTTTGGCTATCAGGCGATCGCCGGTGTCCGCTACAACATCAATCCGGCGCTGGCCTTCGACCTCGACTACCGCTACCTCGCCACTACCGACCCGACCTTCAAAACTGCGGCTGGGTCCAAGTTCACCTCTGGGTACTCGACGAACAGCCTGGTTGCGAGCTTGAGCATGCGCTTTGGCGCGCCGCCGCCGGTCGTGGCACCGCCAGCCCCGCCGCCGCCACCGCTCGTGACGCGCCGGGTGTTCCTGGTGTTCTTCGACTGGGATCGGGATACGATCACGCCCGACGGTATGAGGATCATCCAGCAGGCCGCCGACGCGTTCCGTGCGGGAGCTCCGGTGCAGATCCAGGTTACTGGCTACACCGACGCATCCGGTTCGGCCGGGTACAATCAGCGGCTGTCCGAGCGGCGCGCCAACAACGTCGCCAACGCTCTGGCCCGCTTCGGTGTGGCGCGGCAGGCGATGGTGGTCAGCGGCCGCGGCAAGAACGACCAGCGCGTTCCGACCGCCGACGGCGTGCGCGAGCCGCAGAACCGCCGGGTCGAGATCGTCTTCCCATAAGCGATCTCGCCGCAGGAAAACCGGGGCCGAAAGGCCCCGGTGTTCTGCTAAACCGCCGCGCTCCGCGCGGCGGTTTTTCTTTGTGGGTGGCGTCGGGACGGCGGCAGCTGTCTTTCGATCAGCTTCGACGCTGACGTGGATCCAAACGCTGCTGCAACGCATCGCCGAACAGGTTGCAGGCGATTACGGTCAGGAAAATCATCAGTCCGGGATAGACCGCCAGCATTGGCGCTGTGGCAATCAACTCCTGTGCGTTGCTCAACATGCTGCCCCAGCTGGCGAGCGGCGGTTGGATGCCGAGGCCGAGAAAGCTCAGCACCGATTCGAGGAGGATCACGTCGGCGACGCTCAACGTCGCCGCAACGATCAGCGGGCCGAGCACGTTGGGCAGGATGTGCAACCACAGGATATGCGGCGTGCCGGCACCGAGGCTGCGCGCGGCCCGCACGAAATCCCGGTTGCGGGTAATGAGCGTGGCGCCGCGGACAAGACGCGCCGACGTGGTCCAGCCGACGAGCACCGTGAGCGCGAGAATGCGCACCAAGCTGACATCATCGGATTGGATGAGCCGGGCCGGCAGGCCGAGCTTGTCGAGATCGATCGCCGCGAGAACGATCAGCAGCGGCAGCAACGGCAGCGCGATCAGTGCATCGGTCGCGCGCATCAGCGCACGGTCGGTCCAGCCGCCGAGATAACCGGCGGCGAGCCCGATTGCGGTGCCGAGTGCGGCTGCTGCGATCGCCGCGGCGATGCCGATCGAAAGCGACACGCGGCCGCCCTTGAGCAGACGGAACAGCACGTCGCGGCCGAGTTCGTCGGTGCCGAGCGGATGCGACACCGACGGTCCGGCGAGGCGGTCGAGGAGTTCGACTGCTTGGGGATCGATGTCGAGCGCCGCGGCGAGCGGCGGCCCGGCAAAGGACGCTATCGCGATCGCCGCCAGCAGCAGTACCGGCAGCTTCACCGATAGACGACCCGCGGATCGAGCCAGCCATAGGCGAGATCGGCGGCGAGATTGGCCAGCATCGCCGTCGCCGCCGCCAGCAACAGCGCCGAGAGGGCGAGGTTATAGTCGTTGCCCATCACCGCGTCGAAGATCAGCTTGCCCATACCGGGATAGGCGAACATGGTCTCGGTGACGAGGGCGCCCGACACCAAGCCGCCGAAGGAAAGCGCCAGGATTGTCGTCACCGGAACCAGAGCCGGCCGCAGCGCGTGGTGGAAGACGACCCGCGCTTCGCTGGCGCCTTTCGCGCGTGCCGTGCGGATGTGATCCTGTCCCAGCGCTTCGCGCATCGCCGCGCGCACATACCGCGTGTAACCGCCGGCGCTGGCCAGGCTCAGCGTCGCGACGGGCAGAACAAGATGCCGCAGCCGGTCGCCGATATCGCTCGTCCCCGCCGCGGCAATGCCGCTCGCGGGCAACCAGCCGAGGCCGGCGGCGAAGACCAGGATCAGCACCAGCGCGAGCCAGAACGTCGGCACGGAGACGCCGGCAAAGCAGAACAGGTTGATCGCGGTATCGAGCCGGGACTGCGGCCGTCGCGCCGCAACAGTGCCTAGACCGAGCGCGACCGCGAAGGCGATGACAAAGCTCGACCCCATCAGCGCCAGGGAATTGCCGAGGCGCGGCAACAGCGCGGCTGCGACAGGCTCGGCAAACAGGCGAGAATAGCCGAGATCCCCTGCAAGCGCTTCGCGCGCCCAGGCGAGATAACGCTCGAGCAGCGGTCGGTCGAGCCCATAGGCAAGCTTCAGACGCGCGACATCGACGGCACTCATCCTGGGATCGGCTGAGCGCATCAGATCGATCGGGTCGCCCGGCATCAACCCGATCAGCGCATAGATGACGAACGACATCAGCACCAGCATGGCCGCAATCTCGACGAGCCGGATGGCGGTGAAGCGCATCATCGGGTCAAGGTTGCGCCGTCCAATCGGTGATCCACAATGTCGTTGGCGACTGGTTTCCGGTCGGGCGGACACCGCTGAGCCACTTCGGCAGGATGAAAACGTCGGAGCGGAAATACAGTGGCAAGGAGGGCAGCTCGGTTGCGTAAAGCCGCTGCGCCTCCGCCCACAGCGAGTTGCGCTTGTCCTGATCGAGCTCGATTTCGAGGGCGTCGATCAAATGGTCCATTGCCTCGCTTTTGAAACCGGAAGCGTTCTGGCCGGCGAAGCCGTTGGCGTCGTTCGGGATCTCGCTCGAATGAAGGATCGAGCGCGGCACGTTTTCTGGCGAGCTGATCCAGGCATACATCGCCATGTCGAACCGGCGGTGCGGTACAGTTTCGCCGAACAGCACCCGGGCTGGCTCGTTCTTGATGCGCGCATCGACACCAATTTTGCGCCATTGGCTTTGCACGACCTGCTCGACCAGTTCGCGCGAGCGATTGCCCGCCGTCGTCATCAGTTCGAGGGAGAGTCTGTTTCCGTGCGCATCGCGGCGAACGCCGTCCGGTCCCGCCTGCCACCCTGCTTCGTCAAGCAGCTGCCCGGCCTGCGCGGGATCGTAATGATAATGCGGCGTCTCGTTGCTGTAGCCGGCGTCGATCGGGTTGACGAAGCTGTCGGCGACCGGCTGGCGGCCGGCGAAGAGCGACCGGCTGATCGCATCGCGATCGAGGCCGAAGATCAGTGCCTCGCGGACCCGCCGATCGGCCAAGGCCGGCTGATCGAGGTTGAGATCGATGTGCTCGTAGACAAGCCCCGGTTTGTAGACGATATGAAACGCATCGGGGTGGCGCTTTTCGAAGGCGAGCCCCTCGTCGAGCGGCAGCCCGAGCTCACCCGCGACCATGTCGATCGTGCCTGACAGCAGATTGGCCTCCAGCGCGGCGGTATTCTCGATCGTGCGCACGGTAATCTGCTTGAAATGCCCGGGCGGACCCGCCCAATGCGGGTTCGGCTCCAGCAGGATGTGCGATCCAGCGGCAATCTCGCTGATTCGATAGGGTCCGTTGTAGAGCCCCGGGTTGGTGGGGTCGGTCGCGTATCGCGTGCGGACTCGGTATTGCGCCGCATCGGCGAAAGCCTCCTTCTCGACATGCGACGGCAATAGGACGAAATCGTTGATCGCGGCGTAGTCGAAGGTCAGCTTGTCGACGTGCATCGTGAAGGTCTTGTCGTCCTTGACGTCGATCCCGCTGATCCGGCGGTAGAGCTCGCCGCTGCTGACCGCACTCTGCGGGTTGCGACCGACCTCGTAGGTGAAGACAACATCGGCGGATGTGACCGGCACGCCATCGCCCCAATAGGCGTCGGGGCGGATCGTGTAGGTGATGTCGATGCCCTTCTTGCCATTGGGCAAGTCGACCGGAACTGCCAGCCCGTTCTCGATCGACGGCAGTTTCGCGCACAGGAGGCAGACGAGCTTCCACTCGGCGTCGTAGGCGGTGAACGGCTGCAACGCCAAGCCGAGCACATAGCTCTTCGCCGCCATCGCGTCGATATTGGGATTGAGGGTCGACGGGAACTGGGTAATGCCGATCGCCAGCGCATCGCGCTCGGCGGCTTCAAGCGGCGGCGCCGACGCCAGGCTGAAGCCGAAGCCGAGGACAAGCCCCCATTGGACGCGCCAGTGCGACAATCCGGCCTCGCGGAACACGTTACTCCCATGCATTGAACACGACCGGCGCGCTTGAAAGCCATCAGCCCCGACCATATTATCGATGATGATTGAGGTCGAACACGCAAACACCAACAGTTGCGGCTCGCGGGAACGAGACAACGGATGTGTTGTTTCAGGCCCGAGGCCTGGAAGGGCCGCCCTCGAGTTTACTCCAGCCTTAGCAGCGCATTGTCGAGCTCCGAACTGCCACAGAGGACAGAGGTATGAAGCATCTCTTGAACGGCGTCACGATCGCCGCGGCACTTGCGATCGCCGCCCCGGTCTGGGCCCAGACAGGCGCGCCTATGAGCCCGTCAGCCCCGGCCGCACCGCCCGCTGCCAGCGCGGCGCCCGCCGAGCCGATGGCCGCGACCCCGCATCATCGCGCGCGTCCCCACCGCGTGGCCCGGCAGGGGATGCGCGGGACGGGTAAGGCGCGTGCGGACAACGGAATGACCGAGCAGCTCAATCGCGAGGAACTGTCGCGCATTCAAACCGGTGGTGGCATCGCGCCCATGGCGGCGCCGGCGCCGATGCCGATGGGTACGGGCGGGCCGCGGCCGAGCGGACACTGACGACTGCGGCGAGGCGCTTACATCAAGATGGCGAGAGGGGGGCTTCGGCCCCCCTTTCGTTTCTGGACGACTGCACGTACTCCGCAAGTATGGTTAATCCGGGTATTCGCCATAAATAATCGGCGAAAAAGCGGTTTCATTTCACAATTTCTTAAGGGCGCCCGCAGAAAACTGCGCGCCATGGCAACCCTGATCAGCTTCCCCATGGCTCGCACCCTCAGCCAAGATGTGGAAACGCCCTCGCCCGAGTGGATCACGCGGTTTGTAGACGACATCCCGACTGGGGTTGCGGTGTTCAATCGCGACCTCGGGTATGTCGCGGCGAACACCGCGTGGCTCGATGCCTTCGAGCTGGGCGTGCTAGTGCTTAACGGGCAACGCCATGACGAATTCGATCCTGCCACCGGGGCCCAGATTGCCGATCTGCAGCGGCGTGCCCTGTGCGGGCAGGTTGTCGAGGGGTGCAGTAGCGTCGAGCGGGATGCGGCCGGGAGGCTTCATCATCGCGCCATCAGCGTTCGCCCCCGATTCGGCGGCGATGGCAGCATCCTCGGCGTTATCGCGGCGTTGCACGACGTCGTCACCGAGACATATTCGCAGGGCACCGCCGATCGGCTGACCGGGACTGCCGGCCGCCATCGTTTTCTCAACCGTTTGCGCACGACGCTGGCAACTGTCAGGGGACGCTGCGACGGTATGCCGGTGTTTCTTCTCGACATCGACAATTTCAAGGGTATCAACGATCTCTACGGTACGCGGGTTGGCGATCGCGTGCTGAAGACCATTGCCGATCGGCTGCTTGAAGCTACCCGATCGCGCCCGATTCCGGCTGCAATATCCGACGACGTACCCGGCCGAGAGGGGAGCGCCATGGTCGCCCGGCTGGGCGCCGATGAATTCGGGATCATTCTCGGCAACGCAGCTCCGAGCCTCGCCTATGCCGAGGCATTTGCCCGGCGCATGCTGCAATTGGTCGCCAATCCTGTGATCGTCGGCGAGCAGCGCATCCGCCTCACGGCGAATATCGGCTTCATCATTACCGGTCCGGCGCATCACAACGAGGACGACGTGCTGCGTGATCTCGATGTGGCGCTGCAGGAAGCAAAGGCTCGCGGTCCGAATGGGGCCAAGGCCTGGGAGCCGACGCTGACCAGCACCGTCGGACGCCGCCTAGCTTTACTCGACCAGCTCCGGCGGGCTCTCGATGAACATGAATTCGTGCTGCAATACCAGCCGATCCTAAGCCTCGAGGACGGCCGGGTGGTCGGCGCGGAGGCCCTTTTGCGCTGGCAGCATCCGACCGAGGGGCTGCTCGCGCCGGCCGCATTCCTGCCGGCGCTCGAAGAAAGCGGACTGATTGTGCCGGTCGGCTGTTGGGTATTGCGCGAAGTGGTGAGCCAGATGCAGGTCTGGCAAATGCTTTACGGCCGCGACATGCTTGATTGGGTCAGCGTCAATGTCTCGGCGCGGCAGTTCGACGATCCCTCGCTGCTGCTCTCAACCTTGAGCGAGATTGATTGCAACGGGTTTCCGCTGGACCGGATCAAGCTCGAGATCACCGAATCCGCGGTTATGCGCAATCCCGAGATCACGCGTACCGTTCTCGCTCAATTGCAGGATCTCGGCATCCGTCTTGCTCTCGATGATTTCGGCACCGGCTACTCGGCTTTGGGCGCGCTACGGCACTATCAAGTCGATACGATCAAGATAGACCACGATTTCACCGCCCGTCTCGACACCGAGGACGGCAAGGAGTTGGTCATGGCGCTGTTGCGGATCGCCCGCATCTACGGCGCCGAGGTTATCGCTGAAGGCGTTGAAACCGCGACCCAGCATAACATCCTGCAGGCCAGCGGCTGTGGCTACGGCCAGGGGTACCTTTTCGCCAAGCCGATGGACGGCAGCTTTTTTGGCCCCTACGTCTTGACCCAACTGATCGAGAAGAGCGGCGTTTGCTAGACGCCGCGCGGCAGCGCTCGATTCGACGCTCGCCTACGCTGTCGACAAAAGAGTGGCGACGGAGGGCCCGCGGTCTAAAACGAGCTCGAACGGCAAGGCCGACTGAACGCTATTCCGGCGCGCTGACCGCGTCGTTGCTATGGCGGCGGGCCAGGCGCTCCATCTCCTCGAGCAGCTCGTGCAGCGCCTGGTCGGCGGTGTAGGCCATCTTGGCGAAAGCTCGCAGAAAGCTGTCGGTACGCGGCAGCTGGAACAGTGTCTCCTCGCCTTCCTTTATCGTCGCGGTGACCAGGACAACGTTGTCGAAGGGCTGAAGCACCAGCTCTTTGAGCGGCTTGCCCGGTCCGGTCACGTATTCGACCACTCGGCAGCGTTCGCTCTCGCGCGCTTCGCTGAGGATCGTCATGCGATAGGCGGCGCGGGTCGTCGATGCCTCCACAAGGGCGCGGGCAAACGGCCGCAAAAATGTCTCATCAAAGCCGAGGATCGCGGTCGGCCGGTCGTTGCTGACCGAGGAGCGCATTTCCATCGTCGTCCACAGGGAAGCCCGCCCCTGGAAGTAATCGGCTGAGGCAAGGTCGAGATTGATTGAGTCGATCGGCATCGGCGGCGACACAGAACGCGCCGAAAGAAAGGCAAAGCAGGCGGGCTCGCGCTTCAGCGAAATGTGGGTCGTCGCCTCTAGGTTGCGGTCGCTAATCGCAGGTGTCTCAGCCATGGGCGCGGCCTATAATGTGTGGCGACGAGCAGCCTTAAGCACAGGCTTGCATAGACTGTGCAGGAAAGCATCTCTTTCCTTGATTATTGGATAAACTGGGCGCGGCGCCCCTGTCAAACGGGTGACATCGAGGAGCGCTGCGGCCATTGGCCGCGCGAGTAGCGGTGCATGAATTGCAGCCGGCATTAGGCTTGCGCCATCTGCTCGATCGCCGACTCAGCGGCGAGCCATTCCGCCTCAGCCGCTTCGATCAATCGAGCCAGTTCCGCCCGGCGTTTGAGCGCTGCCTCCAGTGCGGCGCCGCGGCCGCCAAAGGCGCCCGGCGCGGCGAGGCTGCGGTCGAGTGTCTGCTGCTCGGCGGTCAGCCTCGCGGCCGTCGACTCGGCGAGCCGCGCCTTCTGCCGCAGCGGCCCCATTGCGAGACGTCGCTCGGCCGCGTCGCGGCGGTCGACGCGGCGGCGACCGGGAGGTTGCCGGCTGGCATCCGCCGCACCACCATCCTCGCCTTCGAGCAGGCGCTCGCGATAGGCCTCGATATCCCCATCGAAGGGCCGCACCGTGCCCCCTTCTACAAGCCACAACCGATCGGCGACCAGCTCAACCAGGTGCCAGTCATGGCTGACCAGGATGACGGCCCCGGAATAGTCGGCGAGTGCGGTTACGAGCGCCTCGCGCGTCTCCATGTCGAGGTGATTGGTCGGCTCGTCGAGGATCAGCAGCGACGGCGCATCATGGGTGACGAGCGCGAGATTGAGACGGGCGCGCTCGCCGCCCGACAGCTCGCCGACCGGGACAAAGGCCTTGTCCTGGCCGAAACCGAAGCCGCCGAGCCGGGCCCGGACGATCTCGGGCAGCGCCTCGGGCATCAGCACGGCGAGATGGTCGAAGGCCGAGGCATCCGGCCGCATCTCCTCGATCTGATGCTGGGCAAAGAAGCCGCAGCTCAGTTTCGGCGAACGGGTCATCTGGCCGGACAGCGGAGCAAGGCGGCCGGCAAGCAGGCGGGCCAACGTCGTTTTGCCATTGCCGTTGGCGCCGAGCAGCGCGATGCGGTCGTCAGGGTCGAGGCGCAGATCGAGACGGGACAACACTGGCTCGCCTAGGGCATATCCGGTGCTGACCCGGTCGAGCGCGAGCAGCGGCGGGCTCAGTTCCGGCGGCTGGGGCAGGCGAAGCGTGACCGGCCCGGCATCCGCGATCAGTGCCACCGGTTCGAGCCGGGCCAGCGCTTTCACCCGGCTCTGCGCCTGGCGCGCCTTGCTCGCCTTGTAGCGGAAGCGGTCGATGAAGCCCTGCAGATGCTCTCGCTGCTGCTGCTGCCGCCGCGCAAGCGCCGCCTGACGCTCGGCTTTTTCGCGGCGCACCCGCAGAAAGGTGTCGAACGCCCCCGAGTAAAGCGCCAACTTGCCGGCATCGAGGTGCAGGGTCGATGTCGTCGCCGCGTTCAGCAGCTGGCGGTCGTGGCTGACCAGCACGAAACTGTGCCGGTAACGGCGCAGAAAGCGTTCCAGCCATAGCGCCGCCTCGAGGTCGAGATGGTTGGTCGGTTCGTCGAGCAGCAACAAATCCGGCTCGGCAAACAGCACCGCGGCGAGCGCCACCCGCATGCGCCAGCCGCCCGACAGCTCGGAAAGCGGACGCGCCTGCATCCCCGCGTCGAGACCAAGGCCGGCCAGGATGCGCCCGGCCCTCGCCGGCGCTGCGCGCGCGCCGATCGCGTCGAGTCGCTCCTCGATCTCGGCGATATGCAGGGGTGTGGCCCCCGCATTGAGTTCGTCGAGCAGCGCGGTGCGCTCGGTATCGGCGGCGAGCACGGTGTCGAGCGGGTTTGCCAACCCGCCCGGCGCCTCCTGCGCCAGAAAGCCGATACGGCAGCCGCGCGGCAGCTGGATCGCGCCGGCATCGGGTTGCACGGCGCCGCGAATCAGCGCGAGCAGGGTCGATTTGCCGGCGCCGTTGCGGCCAACGAGGCCGACCTTGCTGCCGGCGGGCAGCTGCGCGCTCGCCTCGTGCAGCAGCGTGTGGCCGCCGATGCGGTAGGTGAGGCCCGAAATCGTCAGCATGGCGGGCTTATAACCTGAGGCTGACCGATGAAATACCCCCTCCGCCCCGAAAGGCGAGTTTGCACAAAAGAGGCGCGGTTCCTCCCCCGCCCGGCGGGGGAGGTAGCGAGCGAAGCGAGCCGGAGGGGGCAGACGGTTCCGCTCGCACGCCTGCCCCCGCCACCATGCTGCGCATGGTCCCCCTCCCCCGCGCCGCGGGGGAGGAACCACCGCGCTGAGCTCGCACGGCGCCGCGGGAGCTGGCTATGAGCCGTAGCGCCGCAAGCTCGCGAGAGGCGATACGGCAGGGCCGGATTTGGATCGGTATTTCCGGCTGGCGGTACGCCGGCTGGCGCGGCAGCTTTTACCCGGAGAAACTGCGCCAGCGCGACGAGCTCGCCTACGCCGCCCGTCACTTCGACACGATCGAGATCAACGGCACGCATTATTCGCTGCAACGCCCGGACTTCTTCGCGCAGTGGCACGACGAGACGCCTGACGGCTTCGTCTTCGCAGTGAAGGGCAGCCGGTTCATCACCCACATGAAGCAGCTGCGCGACATCGAAGCGCCGCTGGCGAATTTTTTCGCGCAAGGCGTGTTGCGCCTGGAGCAGAAGTTCGGCCCGATATTGTGGCAGTTCTCGCCGCGTTTCCGCTTCGACGAGGCCCGGCTCGATGCGTTTTTTACGCTGCTGCCGCGCGATACCGAGGCCGCCGCCGCGCTCGCCAGACGCCACGACCACCGGCTCGCCGGCCGCGCCTGGACCCGCACCGAAAAGAACCGTCCGCTGCGCCACGCCATCGAGATCCGACATCCCAGCTTTCTCGATCCGGCGTTCGTTCTGCTCTTGCGGCGCCATCGGCTCGCGCTTGTCTTTGCCGATACGGTCGATTGGCCGTATGCCGAGGACATCACGGCCGATTTTCTCTATCTGCGCCTGCACGGCTCGGAGGAGCTTTACGCCAGCGGCTATTCCGACGAGGCGCTCGATTGGTGGGCGGCGCGCATCGCCACGTGGTCGGCCGGCGGCGAAGCGAACGACGCCAGGCTGATCGACCCCGACAACCGGCCGCGCCGTCAGCCGCGCGCCGTCTATGTCTATTTCGACAATGACGCCAAGGTCCGCGCCCCTTTCGATGCCCAGGCGCTGCGCCGGAAGCTCGGCATGCCGACCTGTCAGAGCGCGAAATAGAACCTCCTTCAGAATTCCCTCAGAACAGGGAATTTTCCGCAATTTATCAGGGAATTTCATTCGACGCATAAGCTCCAAAAAAGTACGAGCTCGGCCTTGGATTGCGTGCTTGACAATATTGTAGCGCAAAACCAATTAACAAGTACGTATCGTGAACGCGGGGACACCCGATGAGTGAGCAATCGCGAGATTATGCGGTCGGCTACGGCAAACCGCCGATCGAAAACCGGTTCCAGAAGGGCCAGTCGGGCAACCCGGGTGGCCGCCCGCGCCGCACGAAGACCCTGGTGGCGCTGCTCGGCGAGGCGCTGTCGCTCCGGTCCGGGTTTCCGAAGCCGGACGGCTCGTGGATGACGCAGGCGGAGGCGATCTTCGCCGGCCTCGTCGGCCAGGCCTCAGGCTCCGACCTGAAAGCCAAACGGCTGCTGTTTGATGTGCTGGTCAAACTTCAGCGGGCGAATATCTGCTGGTCGGACGACCGTCTGCCGGAAGTCCAGCTCGACGATGCCGAAGGCGACGCGCGTGAGGAGGGTCGCGCCGAAATCGACCGGCTTGGCGAATCGCCTAGCTGGCAGGCCGCGGCTCAGGCCGAGCCCCCGCCCGCAGCCACTCCGATCTCGGCCGTCGGGGGAACGCCGTCTTGACCGTCATGCCCCGGCCTTGTGGCGGGCATCCACGCATTCCTTGGATGGCCGGGTCACGCCCGGCCATGACGAAGGGAGGGGCGATAAAATCTGACCTGAGGCGGCTCAATGCGAGAGCGGGTCGGGGCGCAGCTGGAACTCCACGACCAGCGGGCTCGACAGCGTCTCTGGCGTCGCCCCGGGGGCGCCGGGCGCCGGCGCATCGATGCCCTCGATGTGTTGCGGCGTACGATTTCCCGACGTAACCCACAATTCGCGGCCCTTCCAGCCGGCATTTGGGTCGTCGATTCGGCCGTCGATCCCCTTGGCGAAAAAACCCATCGGATAAGGGACGCGCAACTCGACGATCTGGCCGCCGACCAGCGCGTGCAGCGAATCCGACTGGTTGCCGGTCTCGATCGGCACGTTGGCGCCGAGCCCCAGAATGTTGTGCTGATCGACCCAGACGAAATACGGGTTCTCCTCGGCGCCCGGATCGCCTTGGAAGCCGGGTCCCGGCAGGGCGTAGAAGGTGAAACCCTCGGGGCACTTCTCCCCCTTTTCGGCGCCCGGCCCGTTGAGCGGCCCCTTGCATTTGCGGCGATCGAAGCTGGCAAGATGGCCGCTGTCGAGCGGCAGCCAGGCGACGCCATTGCGGTCGACATCCATGCCGCGGATGCCAAAGCCGGGGAGCGGGAGCTTGTAGATCTCGGCGAGCGCCGTGTCGGGCGGGTTCGGTCCCGGGTCGAGGCGGATGATGTAGCCGGGATGGGTCAGGTTCGAGCCCCAGATCGTCTTGTCCGCCGGCGAATAGGCGATCGCGTACATGCCGAACGGCAGCCTTGTGTCCTTGCTGGGGTCGACCGGTTGGCCCGGCTCGTTGTAGCCCTCGTCGCGCTTGCCGTTGCCATTAGTATCCACGATCAGCGCGGTCCAGCCCTGCGCCTTCGCCGCATCGCCAGTCTCCCAGAACAGCTTGGTGTTGATCCAGCCGACGACGGCCAATTGATCGCCGGTATTGTTGCTGAGCCACAGCGTGTTGTTGGCGTCCTCGGCGAAGTTCAGGTGATGGGTGCCGAAGCAGGTGTCGATAAAGGTGAACTCCTTGGTCTTCGGATCGAAGACCGTGACCTGCCGCGAGTTCTGGAAAAAACCATCGTGCGGCACATCGAGCGGATAAAGCTGCGCCGACCGCAACGGCGAGTCCTTCTTGCAATAGGCAGGAATGTCCCTCGGCGAGCGGCTCTGCGCCGTGTACCAGATGCGCCCGCTCTGATCCATCATCGGGTTGTGCGCGTTGACCTTGCTGTTCCAAGTCTGCTCCATGCCGAAATAGGGCGAGGGGTTCACCACCGGGTTGGCGAGCGCCGAGCTCGGCGTGTTCTGCGGGTCGCGCACCGGCACCTGCATCGTCGTCTTGGTGTTGTGCACCGGGTCGAGGATCGGCAGGTTGTCGGTCGACAGTTCGGCCGAGCCGTAGATCAGGCCATTGGCGTTGACCGTCGGCTGGCGCCGGTCGGTGACGGTCAGGTCGTGCAAGTAATGCTTCGGGTCGAGCCAGTCGCGCACGGTGACGACGAGATTGCGCGCGATGCCGACCGGCCGCTGCGGGCTGCGGCTCGGCAATTCGCCTGATTTGATCCGGTCGGTCCAGTCCGCAAGCGCGGCGAGGTGGCCGCCATCGGGGGTCATCAGCTGGGTGATGAAGCGGACCATGTCGGTTCCGGCGGGCCCGACCGACAGGCGGTAGGCCCAGGCGTCGCGCGACGAGTCGAAATGGCCGAGCTTTTCGGACATCGTGCGCGTCGCATAATTGCCGAGCTGATGGCAGTTGCCGCAGCCATTGGTCTTGATGAAGTTCAGCCACTGGTCCTGGGCCTTGAACTCAGGCGGGATGCCGTTGCCCTTGTCGCCGGTGCCGGGAAAGCGGCTCTTGTCCGGGATCTTGACCATCGAATACCAGTACGCCGCCGGATAGTACTGCGCCGCCGCGGCGAGGCTCGGCGCCACCATGGCGGTCATGTCCAGCAGCTTGCCGGGCTCGGCGTCGACCTTCGGCGAGTCGACGAGTCCGTAGCCACGCACCCAGACGCGATATTTCGCCTTTGGCAGATCCGGGATGACATAGCGGCCGCGCTCGTCGGTGACCGCCATCTTGGCGAAGCGGGTGCCGAGATCGCGCGTTTCTGCGATGACCCAGACCCCGGCCTCTGGCCCGAAGCGGCTGGTGACAACCCCGCCAAGGTCGTCGCCGTCGATCTGGACCTGCGGCGCCGCGGAGGCTTGCGACGGAGCGCTGGTCTGCTGCGCCCGCGGCCCGTCGGGGATCGCCGCGAAGGTGACAATCGCCAAGGCCGATGCGACGAACCATGCGTCCCGGGCGCTCATGCTATCCCCGCGCTTTTCTTGGGTTGGCTTTTGAACCACCCATCATAGGCTGTGGAAGTCTCGGCGACCTATTCGCAATACGCAGGTCACCGCCGGTTCGGCGGCTGCTCAAAAGCATGGCATTCGGCGCGCCGGCGACGCAGACTTGGGTGAAGAGTTAGGGAGGACGCATCGATGCAGTCGCATTCAGCCGCCCCGGCGCGTCATCTGCCGATCCGCAAGGAGTGGCTCGCCGCGACCCAGGAGCCGGCGCTCGATCCCGAGCGGCCGATCATCGACCCGCACCATCATCTGTGGGATCGGCCGGGCAACCGCTACCTGTTCCACGATCTGCTCGAGGATCTGAACAGCGGCCACAACATCCGCGCCACGGTGTTTCTCGAATGCCGCGAGATGTACCGCGCCGAAGGGCCGCCGGAACTGCGCTCGCTCGGCGAGACGCAATTCGTCACCGGCGTCGCGGCGATGAGCGAGAGCGGCAAATACGGCGAGGCGCGCGCCTGCCAGGGCATTGTCGGCAATGTCGATTTCCGCGTCGGCAGCCGCGCCAAGGGCATCCTGGAGCAGCACATCATCCTCTCGGGCGGACGCTTTCGCGGTATCCGCAACGGTGCCACCTGGCACAGCGATCCGAGCCTGCGGATCTTCACCTCGGGCTCGGGCGAGGGCCTTTACATGGATCGCGCGTGGCGCGAGGGCTTCGCGGCGCTGGCGCCGTTGAACCTGACGTTCGAAGCGTGGATGTTCCATTCGCAGCTCGGCGACCTCGTCGATCTCGCCCGCGCCTTTCCCGAGACCAAGATCGTGCTGAACCACATCGGCGGCGCGCTCGGGGTCGGCCCTTATGCCGACAAGCGCGAGGAAGTCTTCGCCGAGTGGAGCACCCAGATCGCCAAGCTCGGGCAGTTCCCCAACGTCTACATCAAGCTCGGCGGGCTCGGCATGCCCTCGCTCAGCGGCTTCGAGATGGGCCGGCAGGATGCGGCGCCTTCTTCGGAGCAATTGGCGAAGGCGTGGCGCCCGACGATCGAGGCCTGCATCGCCGCCTTCGGCCCGGACCGCTCGATGTTCGAGAGCAACTTCCCGGTCGACAAGGGGATGTGCAGCTATTCCAATTTGTGGAATGCGTTCAAGCGCATCGCCGAGCCGTATTCGAACGACGAGAAGAGCGCGATGTTCCACAACACCGCACTGAAGTTCTATCGGTTGTGGTAAGTATCTGGACGAAACACTTGTCATTTTGGTGTCAGGGAGGACATTCGGTGATCGTTAAATGCGCTGCCGCTATTCTCGTGTTCCTGTTCGCTGCCGATTCGGCATTGGCGGCGGACGATTTGGATTTTTCGAAGATCACCTGCAAGCAGTTTATCGGGGGGCCGAAGGATGAAATCGGCACGATCCTGACCTGGCTCGAAGGGTACTATACGAAAGAGAACGCGCCGCCGATCATGTATGCCGACAAGACGGTGAAGGACGCCAAGGCGCTCAGCGAATACTGCAATGCCCACCCGGACCAGGACATCATCAAGGCCGCCGACGAGGTCATGCCGGTGAAATGACAGCCCAAGCGCCTTCAGACGGGATTTGGGCGGTCGATGAGCGGCATCGGAGCCGGAGTGCCGACGGTTAAATCAGGAGAGACGCCATGCCATTGCCGCGACAAGAGGTCGATGCGTCGACCCCGAAATACCTGCGCGACAAATACGCGATCGTCGGCGTGGGGGAGACCACCTACACCCGCGGCTCGGGCAAGACCACGCGGGCGCTCGGCACCTGGGCGGTCAAGAACGCGATGCTCGACGCCGGGCTCAAAGCCTCCGACATCGACGGCATGCTGGATTACTCGGGCGGCGACTCGACCTCGGCGACGTTCATCTCCGGGGATTTGGGCATGCGGCTCAATTTCTACATGGATGTGGTCGGCGGCGGGTCCTCGACCGAGGCGCTCGTCGGCATCGCGATCGGTGTCATCGAGGCGGGGCTGTGCAAGACCGTCGCGATCTTCCGCTCGATGAACGGGTTCAGCCAGGTGCGCATCGGCGGCACCGGCGCGCGCTCGGCGGCGCCCGTAGCCGGCGACATGATCCACAGCCGCGCCTATGGCTGGCAGAGCGCCGGACAGATGTTCGCGCCCACCTTCATGCGCCACATGCACGATTACGGCACCAGGCCCGAGCAGGTCGCCGCGGTCAAGGTCGCGCACAGCAAGCACGCCTCGAACAACCCGAAGGCCTTTTACAAGCGCCGCTACACGATCGAGGACGTGATCAACAGCCGCTTTATCTGCAAGCCGCTGCATCTCTTGGATTGCTGCGTTGAGACCGACAACGCAACCTGCGTCATCGTCACCACGGCCGAGCGCGCCCGCGACATGAAGCACCATCCGGTGCTGATCCGCGGCGTTGTCGGCCGCTGCAACAAGCCGCGGCTCGACATGCACTACCAGCACGGGCCGATCTCGACCGTCGCCGGCCGTTACGCGCGCGAGATCCTGTGGCCGAATTCCGGGGTGGGGCCGGACGACATCGACATCACCGGCTCCTACGATGCCTTCACCTTCACGACGATGCTGCAGCTCGAGGATTACGGCTTCTGCAAAAAGGGCGAGGGCGGGCAGTACGTGTCGGGCGGCGCCATCGAATTGGGCGGCAAACGGCCGAACAACACCAGCGGCGGCCACCTGTGCGAGGGCTACACCCACGGCATGAACATGGTCATCGAGAACGTGCGGCAGTTGCGCCACGACGTCGATGACTCATGCCCGGTCGGCGCCGACGGCAAGCGCCAGCACACCTTCGACTACCGCGAGGGCGGCTGCCGGCAGGTGAGGAACGTCGAGGTCAGCGCCAATCTCGGTTGGGCCAACCCGTCTACCGGCTCGGCGATAGTCATGCGCCGCGGCTGACCGCGTCGGTTATGAGCGGTTGCAAAGTTCAGGATTCCTCTCGACGAGATTGCTTCGCTACGCTCGCAATGACGAAAGAGGGTGTCATTGCGAGGAACGAAGCGACGAAGCAATCTTGGTGCCGAGAGGGGTGAGTTTTAGGAGAGAAGAAATGCCCGGAATCCAGGCCACCTATCTCGGCATGCCGTTGCAACTGGCCGATCTGGAAGTCGAGAACCTCGAATTCTTCCGGCACTGCGCCGAACATGATTTTCACCTGCAGGCCTGTACCGGTTGCGGCCGGCTGCGCTATCCGCCGACTACCGCGTGCCCGTGGTGCGCGACGCTGGAATCGACGTGGCGGCAGGTCGAGGGCAAGGGCGCAGTGCACTCCTATACCGAGGTGCACCACGCGATCCAGCCGGCCTTCCGCGACTTCACCCCCTATCTGATCCTGCTCGTCGATCTCGACACCCAGAAGGGCGAACCGACAGCGGATGAGGCGTTGCGCGTCGTCGGCAATCTCTGCACACCGGACGGCAAGCTGGCGCCTGCCGATATGGTGAAACGTGTCGGCATCGGCACCCGGGTGCGGATGGTGTTCACCGATGTGACCGACGGCCTATCACTGCCGCAATGGACCATCGACGAGACGGCGCAGCAGCCAGCGCAGGCATGGCGCTACCCGCAGGAGTAAACCGGCGGACCATCGGCTTTTCTGTCAGATCGAAGCGTCTCAAACCCCGTCTGCAATACCGTGGCTCCGATCACTTCTTAGGCTCGGCTACAACGTGCCAATGCCATGCGCCGGGTTTGCCCTGCTCTTCCTGGCTCATTGACAGCAACTCGAAGCCAGCAAACAGGGAAACGAGGCGCGCCGCATCGCAGTAGAAATGGGCGTGCGACTTCTCTTCAACCTCGTCGATAACAAAGGTATCAGGCGCAACGGCTCGTCCCACGCCGTAATTGGCGTTGCGGGTCGACAGCATGGTCCCCTGATAAAGGCCGCCCGGCTTCAGCACGCGCCAGATCTCGGCCAGCCGCCGTCCAACATCGCCAAGCGTGCCGTGATAGATGACGTTCCACGACAGGACATAATCGAAAGCCGCTTCAGGGAAGGGCAGCTCGTCTATGAACCCCTGGCGCACCGTGAGCAGCGGCAGGCCCCGCGCTTTCGCAGCCTTTGCCGTCGCGGCAACACCGGCGGCGCTTCCGTCGATCGCTTCGACGGCGAAGCCCTCTGCCGCGAGATGCAGCGCGTGCCGGCCAACACCGCAGCCCAGATCAAGCGCGGTACGGGCGCCTCGCGCCTTCAGCTCGGGGATGAGCGCCTGGACCGCGGGGTGAGGATTGGTCCACTCGGCGCGTCCCTCCGGCGTCGCCCAGCGCCTATTCCATGCTTCCACTACTGTCATTGGCAACCTCCCGCGGCCGCGATTCAGTCAGAAATTACCCTGAGCACGCGCTCGTCGAAAAGAGATCGAGGCGGTCTAACCTGCGATTGGAGGAACATGCTGGTCGCTCCGTTGCACCGGTCTGTCAGCCGTGAGGTTAGAACCGCACGCGGACTCCGCCGAACACGGCAAGTGGCGCGGCCGGGCTTTCGAAGCGGGTGCTGACACCGGGGCTGCCGACGACGGCGCCGGCGGGGATCCCGGGCGCTCCGACCCCGGCCGGATCGCCGAACGCGCCGAAGGTGGCGTAACGCGCGTCGAGCAGGTTGTGAATGTTGACGAACAGCTCGAAATTCTCAGTGACCTTGTACGAGCTGTGCAGATTGACCACGACATAGCCGGGAAGCGGCGGGTTCTGGTTGGATTCGTCACCGCGCAGAAACTGGTCGCTGTAGTAATTCAGCACGCCGCCGACCGTCCAACCCGGGGTTAGGTGATAGTCCACGCCGAATTTAAGCTGATGCTCGGGGATGCCGGGCAGGCGGTCGCCCGGTGCGACGCGAATACTGCGGTTAGCGTCAGCGAACGGATTGTCGGGGGATGGCAAGGTCAGCGTCGACTGGAACGTCGCGTCAACGAGGCTGTAATTCAGATAGACCGACCAGTTCTCGTCCTTGTAGGTGAGGCCGGTCTCGATCCCCTGGCGCCGAGTCGAGCCGACATTTTCGAAAAACCCGGAGCTGATCGAGGTGGCGAC
>DASYOB010000045.1:0-3097 GCA_036008175.1 Allostellaceae bacterium | reverse complement strand
AGCACGATCGGCTCGCCCGCCGCAGCCAGCCGCCGAAACCGGTTCGGACCATACCCGTTGTGCGGATCGGCCGCGCCGTAGAGCAGGCTCGGGCGCAAGGTCGCGAGCGGCGCCTTCGCCTCGGTGGCAAACATCAGTTCGCGAGCGAGATGCATCGCGCCGTGCAACGATTCCGGCGCCTTCAGGGAAGCTTCGGTCAACGGCGTTGGCGAATCAGCATAGACTGCGTCGGAACTGATGTTGAGGATCTGCGCTAGCGCCACCGAGGCGGCGGCGCGGACCATCGTCGCCGTCATGATCATGTTGTCACGCAGCATCGCGGAGTTGCGGCAGGGTGCCAAGGCGGAAACCGCGACGAACACATCATCGGCCTGCAGCCGCTCGGCGAGCCGGTCGGCGGCGCCCGGCGCTAGGAGATCGATGTCGCGGCGGCCGAGCCGCAGCACGGCGACTCCGTCCCGCTCCAGCCGGGACGCGACCGCATTCCCGACAAAGCCGCCCGCTCCCATCACGACCACTCGGGTGGGTGGCACCGGGGCGGCATTACCGTGACTTAGCATGACGCAGGCTCGTCTCAGCAGGGCAGCAGGGCTGGCATCCCTAGCGTGTGATATTCGAAGCCGGCCCGCGCCGCCGCAGCGCCGTCGAGCAGACGGAAGGGATCGATCAGCACCCGCCCGACCATCACCCTGGCGAGATCGTCGATCCGAAGCTCGCGATATTGCGGCCAGGGCGTGGCCAGGACTAGCGCATCGGTGCCCGCAGCGCAGGAGAGCGGGTCGGCGCAGCCCGTTGCGCCTGGCGCGACGGCAGCCGGAACCACCGGGTCGTGCACCCGCACGTCGTGGCCGCGCAGTCGATCCAGGAGCGCCAAGGCCGGAGAATTCTTGGTCGAGTGGGTATTCTCTTTGTAGGCAAGGCCGAGCACCGCGATCCGCGCCGCCGGATTATTCGCCAGCACCCGTGGGTGCAAAACCTGCCAGCACCAATCGCGGCGATGCCGCGAATTCGCGATCCAGGCCTCTACGATGCCGATATCGCTGCCCGACCGGGCGGCAAGGTCGAGCACGGTGCGCAGGTCGCGCTCCAGATTGCCGCCGGCAATGCCGAGCCCGGGGCTCAGATAGCTGTGCGGGCCGATCCGCTTGTCGAGGCGCAAGGCGGGGACAATCTCCGACCAGTCCGCGCCGATCGCCTCGCACAGCTCGGCCAGAGTGTTGGCGACGCCGATCGAGGCGACGAGACAGAAATTGATGCTGATCTTCGCCAGTTCGGCGCTCTCGTAGCGCATCTCCAAAATCGAGCAGCCAAACGCCTCCAGCACCTCGCGGTAGCACGGCGGCAAGGGGATCGCCGGATCGGCGCAACCGACGATGAAGCGCTCGGGATGAAGCGCCCGCTCGACCGCGCGGCCGAAGACGAGGGTCTCCACCTGATAGATCAGTCGCTGCGGCGACACGCCGGTAATGGCGCGAGTGAAGCCGGGCGGAACCTGGCAAAGGATGACGAGCACAGCGTCGCCCTGGAGCTGTCGGGATACCCGGTCGATCAGGGCCGAGATCGGCGCCAGATCACTTTTGGCCGCGTCGTCGGTCGGAACATCGGCCGCGATGTAAACGACATCGCAGCACGTCAGATCGCCGGGGTCTGCGGTAAAGGCAATGCGCTCGCTGTGTTGGGCGGCCAGCGCGTCGAGATCCGGCTCGACGACCGGCATCTCGCCCGCTTGTAGCCGAGCGACGAGGTCCGGGTTCTCGTCATAGCCGATGACCGCGAAGCCCCGCGCCGCGGTGGCGACAGCTGACACGACCCCGAGATGCGTCATCCCGGCAAAACCGACGACGGTGGAGGGCATCACGGAGAGGCAGTTGAGAGCGGACCGCGCCGCTGCGTGGCGCGACCGTTCAAAGGGGCGATCATCGGGTATTCCTAGCGCCTCGGGCCCCAGGATTGCAATGCACCAGCACATCGGGTATCAGCGCTAGGCAAGGATACAATTGTTAGTGGCGGGGAATGGCGGATCACGTTCGGCAATTTTTTGCCTCGGTGTCCCGCATTGCGGCGGAGATCGACATGGCGACGATCGAGCGGCTGGCGGTGGAACTTGCCGCTTTGCGGGAGCGAGGCGGCCGATTGTTTCTGCTCGGCGTCGGCGGCAGCGCCGGCAATTGCAGCCACGCCGTCAATGATTTCCGCAAGCTGTGCGGCATCGAGGCGTATTCGCCGATCGACAACGTCTCTGAATTGACTGCACGCACCAATGACGAGGGCTGGGACACGGTATTTGCCGGCTGGCTTGAAGTCAGCCGGCTCGGCCTGAAGGACGCGCTGCTGATCTTTTCGGTCGGCGGCGGCGACGCAGAGCGCAACATCAGCGTCAATCTTGTGCGGGCCATCGACCTAGCGCAGGAGCGCGGCGCCAAGGTATTCGGCGTGGTCGGCCGCAGCAGCGGCTATACCGCGCGGAAGGGCGATGCCGTCGTCGTCATTCCGCCGGTCGATCCGGAGCGGGTGACGCCGTTGTCGGAGGGGATGCAGGGCGTCGTCTGGCACTGTCTCGTGTCTCACCCGCTACTGCAGACGCAACGGACCAAATGGTGAGCGCGGGCGTTGGCGTGCACGCGGTGTTCCTCGACCGCGACGGCGTGCTGACCGTACCGGAATTTCGCGACGGTCGCTCTTTCGCCCCGCGTCGCCTCGAAGACTTCCGGCTCTATGAAGGGGCAAGCGAGGCGACGGCGCGGCTGAAGGCAGCCGGGTTCCGGCTGATCGTGGTCACCAATCAGCCCGATGTCGGGTACGGCCGAACGCCTATTGAGACGGTTGAAGAGATGCATCGGCGGCTTGCGGGGCTCTTGCCGGTCGATGCGATCGAGGCATGCTATCACCGCCACGACGAGGCCTGTGATTGCCGTAAGCCGAAGCCCGGCATGCTGCGCCGGGCAGCGGCGCGCTTGGGGATTGACTGCACGCGGAGCTTCATGATCGGAGATCGGGCGAGCGACGTGGCCGCGGGCCGCAGCGTGGGCTGTAGGACGGTTTTTATCGATTTCGGCTACCGCGACGAGCACGCGGATGGGGCCGATTTCATCGTAAG
>DASYOB010000044.1:0-39626 GCA_036008175.1 Allostellaceae bacterium | reverse complement strand
CCCAGCGAGCGGGCAAGCCGCGTCAGATGCGGCGCCTCGTCGACCAAATGCCCGCCGACGACCGCTAGCACTTCGTAGACCCCGTCAGCGAACTGATAGCCGCGGTCCTCGATATGCACCCCCGCGGAACGGTGCGGCAGGTACTGGCCGTCGACGTAGGCGATGCGCGACATCAGGTCACGTTCCGACCTTCAGCGGGCGGTCGTTGCCGAAAACGCCGAGCGACTTCAATTTGCGGTGCAGAGCGGAGCGCTCCATCCCGACAAAGGCCGCAGTGCGCGAGATGTTGCCACCAAACCGGGTGACCTGGGCCAGCAGATATTCGCGCTCGAACACTTCGCGCGCCTCGCGCAGGGGCAAGGTCATGATTTCGCTGCCCTTGTCCCATTTAACCACGGTCGGCGCGATCGCCGTGATTTCGTTCGGCAGCATGTCGGCGCGGATCGGCTCGCGCGCCTCCCCGGGCGCCATAATCAACAGCCAATCGACGACGTTGCGCAACTGGCGCACGTTGCCCGGCCAGGTATAGGCCTGCAACGCCGCCATGGCGTCCTCGCCGATCTCGCGCGGAGCGAGCCGCGCCGCTTCGGACGAGCGCGTCATAAAGTGCCGCGCCATCAGCGGGATGTCCTCGCATCGCTCGCGCAGCGGCGGCACCTTTATCGGCACCACGTTCAGCCGGTAGAACAGATCCTCGCGAAACCGTCCGGCGCTGATTTCACCGGCGAGATCGCGGTTCGAGGAGGCGACGACCCGGACGTCCACCTCCACCCGGCTCGACCCGCCGATACGCTCAAAGGTCTGCTCCTGCAAGGCGCGCACGATCTTGCCCTGGGTCTCCAGCGGCATGTCGGCGACCTCGTCGAGGAACAGGGTGCCGCCATGCGCCCGCTCGAACGTGCCGACCTTGCGCGGCGAGCCATCATTGCTTGCTTCGCAGCCGAACAGCTCGATCTCGAGCCGGTCGGGGCGCATCGTCGCGCAATTGACCGCGACGAAAGGACCCGGCGCGCGCCGCGAGCGCGTATGCAGCAATCGGCCGACCACCTCCTTGCCCGAGCCCGGCGCGCCGGTGATCAGGACCCGGCTGCCAGTCGGCGCGACACGCTCGATCTGCTGGCGCAGCTGGTTCATCGCCGGCGAGGCGCCGACCAGATCGAGTTCGCCGCCAGCGCGCAGCTTCAGCTCGGCATTCTCACGCCGCAACAGCGCCGCCTCGATCGCGCGCGCGATGACCAGCAACAGACGATCGGCCTTGAACGGCTTCTCGATGAAGTCATAGGCGCCGATTTTGATCGCCTCGACTGCGGTTTCGATCGTGCCGTGACCGCTGATCATGACCACCGGCACCGACGGCATCTCAGCCCGCAACCGGCGCAAGATCGTGATGCCGTCGAGTTCGCTGCCCTGTAGCCAGATGTCGAGGATGACGAGCGTCGGCTGGCGCGCCTGGATCGCGGCCAGGGTCTCGGTGCTGTTACCGGCCTCGCGCGTCGCGTAGCCCTCATCCTTCAACACACCGGCGATCAACATCCGGATGTCGGCTTCGTCGTCTACGATCAGGATGTCATGCGCCATGGGTAACCGAACTCAGCTCCGGGGCCGTCTCTGGCGAATCGGTGCGGACAATCGCACGGGCATCGCTCGGAAAGAGCAGCCAAACCCGTGCTCCGCCACCGTCGCGGTCCTCCAGCATCAGCTCTCCCTGATGATCTTCCATGATCTTCTTGACGATGGCGAGGCCCAACCCGGTGCCCTTCGTCCGCGTCGTCACATACGGTTCGGTCAAGCGTTCGCGCCCGCGCTGCGGCAGGCCTTTGCCATTGTCCTCGACCACGACCATGACCTCGCCGTCGCGCTCGCCCACTGCGACGCGAATCTGCCCTGGCGGGCTCTTGCCGCTCTCGACGATTCGCGCCTCGATCGATTCGATTGCGTTCTTGACGATATTGATCACCGCCTGACCGAGGAGCCGCGCGTCGCAACGCAAGGGTAGCGGCCGTTCGGCGAAACGGAGTTCGATGGCAATTTCCGGATGCGCCGTGCGCTGCAGGAACACCACCTGTTCGACGATCGTCGTCACATCCTCGGGCTTCAGAACCGGCGCCGGCATCCGCGCGAAAGAGGAGAACTCGTCGACCATCCGTCCGATGTCCTCGACGTGGCGGATGATCGTGTCGGTGCAAATCTTGAAAGTCTCCGGGTCTTTCTTCACCTCTTTCAGGTATTTCCGCCGCAAACGCTCCGCCGAGAGCTGGATCGGGGTCAGCGGGTTCTTGATCTCGTGGGCGATCCGGCGGGCGATGTCGGCCCAGGCGGCCTTGCGCTGTGCCGACAGCAGCTCGGTGATGTCGTCAAAGGTGACGACAAAGCCGCTGACCTCCTCGACGTCCTGTTCGGCGGCGATGCGCACCAGCAGGGTTCGGGTTCCGTTGCTGCCGGCGATCTGGACCTGAGCTTGGGCCAGCCGGTCGGGCCGCCGGGCTGCCTCATCGAGGAGACCCGCCATCTCCGGGGCAACCTCAACCAGGTCTTCGCCGATCGACAGATCGAGATCAACCCCGAGCAGAGCCGATGCCGTGCGGTTGGGTAGGTGGATCCGCCCGACTCGATCGAGGCCGATAACTCCGGCGGACACCCCGGTCAGCACCGTCTCGGTGAACCGCCGCCTCTCGTCCAGCTGGCGATTGGCCTCGATCAACTCCCGCTGCTGCGCCTGGATTTGGTAGGTCATCCGGTTGAAGGCACGGCTTAGCGACGAGAGTTCGTCGTCTTTTTCGCCTTCGGGCACCCGAGCGGCTAGGTCGCCGGAGCGCACCCGCTCGGCCGCGGCGACCAGGCGGCTGATCGGGTCGGCGAGCTGGGCAGCGAAGTGAATTCCGATCGATATCGCCGCGGCCAGAAACAGCATCGCCACCAGAATAAAGATCACGGCAAAAGTGATCTGGAAGCCGGAGCGCTGGCCTTCGAGGCGCTCATACTGGGCGGCGGCCAAATGCGTCTGGTCGCGGTGAGCCAAAACCCGCGGCTCGATGAAGCGGCCGACATAGAGGTAAAGGTCGCTGAACTCGTCGAGCCGGACGAGCGCGCGCACCCGCTCTTCCTGGTCGTCGGTAATGATCACGACCTCGCCCTGATGGGCGCGGCGCAGCGCATCCTGGCTGATGTCCTCGAAACCGAGGGCGAAGGCGAGGCCCGTCCGTGCCAGCATCGTGCCATTGCGGTCGAGTATCGCCGCCTCCGTCAGGCCGCGCATTGCCGCCTGGGCAGTCAACATCGGCGCGAGATATTGCGGATTCAGCTGAAAGGTCGAGGCGGAGCGCTCAAGGTTGTTCGCCATCGCCAGCGCGTCAGCTCGAATCGCTTGCTGATGCTCCTTGACGTAGGCGTCAGCGACAGCGACCGATTCCGAGATCGCCGTGCGCACCTTGTCGCTGAACCAGGATTCGATACCAAAGCTGAAGAATAAGTATGAGAACACCGCGACGATGATCGTCGGCAGCACGGCGATCAGGCTGAACAGGCCGACGAGCCGCACCTGCAGCCTGGAGCCGGCGAGGCCGCGCCGCCGTTCGGCCCAGACCTCGACCAGGCGCTTTGCGACCAGCGCCGCTAACAGAAGCAGCAGAACGAGATCGAGGTTGAGCAAGGACAGAACGACCGCCGGCCGCGGCCCGAAGGGCGGCGCGCCGGTCAGCGCCAGATAGGTGGCAATCCCCGACGCCAGCGCCGCCGACGCCAGTGCGATTGCCATCTTGCGCGACAGGGCGATGCCGCCGGCCCAGCTGCGGACCTGGCGCGCCAGGCTCATGCAGCCATTCCTAAAAACTTCGGCGCCGAGAACACTCTGCCGACCATTTTCCCCCGCGATCACCACACGGCGATTTCCGCCGGGCGGCGAAACTCATACCGGTGCTGCCGACCGCAGTAGCCTATTTTAGGCCGCGCACCACGGGGATGTCCAACTCGCGGATTTTCTTGCGCAGGGTATTGCGGTTGAGGCCAAGCAAATGCGCCGCCCTGATCTGGTTTCCGCGGGTCGCGCCCAGCGTTGCCACGATCAGCGGGCGTTCTATCTCGCGCAGCACGCGGTCATAAAGGCCGGAAGCCGGCAGCGCGCCGCGATGCGCCGCGAAATAATCAACTATATGGCGCTCGACCGCCGCGGCGAGCCCCTGCCCCTCCCCGGCCGTGGTCTCGGTCGGCATCTCCGCGTGGGTCGCCTCAGCGAGTTCCGCCTCGACAACATCAGCGCCAATGATTTCCTGCGGATACAGAGCAGCCAGGCGCCTGACCAGATTTTCCAACTCGCGCACATTGCCAGGCCACCGGTAGCGGCGTAACCGCTCCAAAGCCGCGTCATCGAGCCGTTTGGCCGGCAATCCCTCGCGGGCCGCCAGCGACGCGAAATGACGCACCAGGGCTGGAATATCGTCCGTTCGCTCGTGTAGCGGCGGCAGCCGCATCGGCGCGACGTTCAGGCGATAGAACAGATCTTCGCGGAATGTCCCTTGCCGCATGAGGTGCGACAGATCGCGATGGGTCGCGGCGATGATGCGGACGTCGGCACGGATCGGCACGCGGCCCCCTACCGAGGTGTATTCGCCGTCCTGCAATACCCGTAAGAGCCGCGTCTGCGCCTCGGGCGGCATGTCGCCGATTTCGTCGAGAAACAACGTGCCGCCCTTGGCCTGCTCGAAACGCCCCATGCTGCGCGCGGTCGCGCCGGTGAAGGCGCCCTTCTCGTGCCCGAACAGCTCGCTTTCGATCAGCTCGCGCGGGATCGCCGCCATGTTGATCGCGACGAACGGCCCGGAGCGCCGCTTGCCGAAATCGTGCAACGCGCGTGCGACCAGCTCCTTCCCGGTGCCGCTCTCGCCGGTGATCATGACCGTGAGGTCGGTCCCCATCAGCCGCGCGATGGCGCGATAAATCTCCTGCATCGCCGGCGACCGGCCGATCAGCGGCAGCTGCTCCTCGACTTCGTCTGGAGCCGCCGTCGAGGTGCTTTGCGGCACGTTCAACGCTCGTTCGACGACGTTGACCAGCTCGCGCAGATCGAACGGCTTGGGCAGATATTCGAAGGCGCCGCGCTCGGTCGCCTTGACCGCGGTCAACAGCGTGCTCTGAGCGCTCATCACGATGATGCGCAGATCCGGCCGCACCCGCTTGATGCGCGGAATCAGGTCGAGCCCGTTCTCATCCGGCATGATCACGTCGGTGATCACGAGATCGCCGTCGCCGTCGGCGACCCAGCGCCACAGGGTCGCCGCATTGCCGGTCATTCGCACATCGTGCCCGAGCCGGGCGAGCGCCTGGTTCAGCACCATCCGGATCGCCCGATCGTCGTCAGCTACCAGTATTGTCGCGCCCATCAGCCGCTTCCGTCCTGCGCGAGCCCGGCGGGCGTCACAACCGGCAAAAACACACGAAACACCGTCCGTCCCGGCTCGCTGTCGAACTCGATGACCCCGCCATGGTCGCCGATCACCTTGGCGACGAGTGCAAGACCGAGGCCAGTTCCGTTGCGCTTGGTGGTAACAAACGGATCGAACAGATGCGGCCTGATCTCCTCCGGGATGCCGGCACCGTTGTCGGCGACCGAGACCATCAGCGGCACATGGCGTCGGCCGCCGTCAGGGCCGGCGAGGCGCAATCCGTGGCGATAGGCCGTGGTCAGGATGATCTCGCCATCCGAATCGGCCACCGCTTCGGAAGCATTCTTGACCAGATTAAGCAGGACCTGGAGCAAAAGATCGCGATCACCCGGAACCGGCGGCAGCGACGGGTCATACTCCTCGATCAGCATCACGTGTCGGGCGAACCCGGTCTGCGCAATCTTGCGGACCCGGTCTAGCACCTCGTGGATGTTGACTTCATCGCGGGCGACCGGCGCTTCATCGGAAAAAGCGTCCATGCGATCGACGAGGGCGACGATGCGGTCGGTCTCTTCGCAGATCAGCCTGGTCAGCTCGCGGCCGGCCTCGTCGGCGTCCTGTTCGAGCAGTTGTGCCGCACCGCGTATGCCGGAGAGCGGGTTTTTCACTTCATGCGCCAGCATCGCCGCCATCGCGGTGACCGAGCGAGCGGCGTTCCTGTGGATCAGCTGGCGGTCCATCATGTCGGCCATCGATCGCTCATGCAGCGACAGCACGACGAAACCCGCCCCCTCGCCCGCCGGCGCGCCCTGGATGCTCACGGTTCGCGCCGGGAAACGCGGCCCGGCGACGGCGACATCGTATTCCGCGATCGAGCCTTCGGTACGCCGGACCGCCTCGACCAGGCCGAATAGCGGGCTGTCGGGCAGAACGTAGTCGGCAATGGGACTGCCGTTCAGCGCGGCGGCGCTGACCCCGAAAAACTGCTCCGCGGCCGGATTGACGAACCTGACGATGCCCGCCCGATCCACCGCGATCACAGGATCGGGCAGGGCGGCGAGCAACGCCGCTTCCAGGAGCGCCGATCGGCGAGCCGGCTCGGATGCCTGCCTGGCGGAGCGGGCGCGGCGCAATGAAATCGCCATCAGGCGGCCTCACGCTCGAGCAGCGGCTCGTAGAAGGCGCGGATCAGCGCCTTCACCCGGCCCGCTTCCTCGGTCTGGTTCACGGCGGCGCGGAACTCCGCCGAGCCGGGCAGCCCCTTCGAGTACCAGCCAAGATGCTTGCGCGCGATGTGCAGGCCGGGGGTGCCGTAATGCGACAGCATCGCTTCGTAATGCTCGCGCAGGATCGCGAGTTGGGTCGAGAGCGGCGGGTTGGGCAAGCGACGGCGCGATCGCAGCCATTCGATGACTTGGGCGATGAACCAGGGCCGGCCATAGCAGCCGCGGCCGATCATCAGCCCGTCGGCACCGGACTCTCGCAATGCCCGGTCGGCTTCGTCGAGGCTGGTGATGTCGCCATTGACGACGACCGGGATCGAGACCGCTTCCTTGACCTCGCGGACGAACCGCCAATCGGCGCTGCCGGCGTAAAACTGACAGCGCGTCCGGCCATGCACCGTGACCATGCGGATGCCGCAGGCCTCGGCGATGCGGGCCAGACGCGGTGCGTTGCGGTGGCTGTCGTCCCAGCCGGTGCGCATTTTCAGGGTCACTGGAAGATCGACCGCCTTCACGGTCGCTTCGAGGATCTTCGCGGCATGCAGCTCGTCGCGCATCAATGCCGAGCCGGCGTGACCGTTGACGATCTTTTTGACCGGGCAGCCGAAATTGATGTCGATGATGCGGGCGCCGCGGTCGGCGTTAAGTTTCGCCGCCTCGGCCATGACAAGCGGCTCGCAGCCGGCGAGCTGCACGGACATCGGCTGCTCTTCGGGGCTGCTCTTTGCCATCAGCAGCGATTGGCGGGTCTCGCGGATGGCAGCCTCGCTGGCAATCATCTCTGAGACAACGAGCGCCGCGCCCTGGCGCTTCACCATGCGCCGGAACGGCAGATCGGTGACCCCCGACATCGGTGCCAGGATCACCGGATGATCGAGCGTCACGGAGCCCAGATGAATGCTCACGGGGATGTCCAACTGTCTAAATTGCCCAAAATATAGGCAGTCAGTTTAAGCCAAACTTTGCTGCACCGCAACATGGCTGGCGGAACAAACGACGGTCGAGCGTCAACAGATCGCCTGCCCGCTCCGGCCCGCCGCTGGCCCGTGCCGTGTTCCTCGGTTAGTCTACATCATGAACTCGACCTGCGCTCTGGTCGTCGCCGCCGGCCGCGGCTCCCGGTTCGGCGGCGCGTTGCCGAAGCAGTATCTCGGCCTCGGAGACAGCACGATCCTGCGGCATGCGGTCTCGGCGTTCGCCGCACACCCGCGGGTCGATGGCGTTCTGGTTGTGATCCGGCCGGAGGATCGCACGATCCTCGACCAGGCCCTTGCCGGCCTTCTTGTGCTGCCCGCGGTGCCAGGCGGGCCGGAGCGGCAGGATTCGGTGCGGCTCGGCCTCGAAGCCCTGGCCGAGCGCAAGCCAGCGCGGGTGCTGATCCATGACGGCGCCCGACCGTTCCCGGACAAGGCGCTGATCGACCGGGTTATCGATGGCCTCGACCGAGCGCCGGCGGCAATCCCGGCGCTGCCGCTCGGCGATACGATCAAACGCGTCGAGGACGGGTTTATCCGCGGGACGATCGATCGGTCGAAGCTGTGGCGGGCGCAAACCCCGCAGGGTTTTCATTTCGACGCGATCCTGGCGGCGCATCGTGCCGCCGTCGGTCGCGTGCTGACCGACGATGCCGCGGTGGCGGAAGCGGCCGGGCTCGCCCCGCTCGTCGTCGCCGGCAGCGAGGACAATCTGAAGGTGACCACGGCCGACGACCTCGCTGCGGCCGAGCGGCTGCTCGCCGCGCGCCAGGGCGATGTGCGGGTCGGCCAAGGCTTCGATGTACACCCCTTCGGCCCGGGCGACCATGTGATGGTCTGCGGCGTGGCGATCCCGCACGAGGTGGCGCCCATAGGTCACTCGGACGCCGATGTCGGGCTGCATGCGCTGACCGATGCGGTGCTCGGCGCGATCGGCGCCGGCGATATCGGGATGCATTTCCCGCCGAGCGACCCGCGCTGGCGAGGCGCCTCCTCCGACCGGTTTCTCGCCTACGCGGCCGCGCTGGTGCGCGAGCGCGGCGGCGCGATTGCCGCGGTCGATGTGACGATTATCTGCGAGCGGCCGAAAATCGCGCCGCATCGGGACCGCATGATCGAGCGGGTCTCGGAAATCCTCGAAATCTCGCCCGGTCGGGTCAGCGTCAAGGCGACAACGACCGAGAAGCTCGGCTTCACCGGCCGCGGCGAGGGCATCGCCGCGCAGGCGGTCGCTACCGTGCGGCTGCCGCTGTAGTCCGTTCCGCCGAGATTGCTTCGCTGCGCTCGCAATGACAACAAGGGGGGCTGTCATTGCGAGGAGCGGAGCGACGAAGCAATCTCGACCAGCGATCGGGCTCCCGTTCTGGCATCCCGCAGCACTTATCGCGACCGGGCTCGGGGCCGGGCTGCTGCCTTGGGCGCCGGGGAGTTGGGGGTCGTTAGCCGCCCTCCCCTGCGCCTACATCATCCGCGACCTGGGCGGGGTCACAGCACTCGCCGTCGCTGTGACGATAGGCTTCGCGACCGGCTGTTGGGCGGCGGGTCGGGTCGCGCGAGCGAGTGGAAAACATGACCCCGGCTTTATCGTTATCGACGAGGTGGCAGCGCAATGGCTGACCCTGCTCGGGGTGCCGCTCGATTGGCGCTGGTTTGCCGCGGCATTCCTGCTGTTCCGGCTGTTCGACATCACCAAGCCCTGGCCGGCGCGAACGATCGAGCGCCGCGTCGCCGGTGGGCTCGGCATCATGCTCGACGATGTCGTGGCGGCGCTCTACGCTGTCCTGCTCCTGCTGATCGGCGAGGGAGTTCTCGGTGTTTGACCCTGAAACCTTGGCGCTCGCCGAGGCGGTGCTCGCCGACTGCCGCAGCCGCGGCTGGCACCTCGCAACCGCGGAATCCTGCACCGGTGGCCTCGTCGCCGCGGCGCTGACTGCGATCGCCGGCTCGTCCGATGTGGTCGAGCGCGGCTTCATCACCTATTCGAACGCAGCCAAGATGGAATTGCTCGGCGTGCCGTCGGACACGATCGCCCAGCACGGCGCGATCAGCGCCCAGACCGCCGCGGCGATGGCGCGCGGTGCGGTGGCGCGCGCCGGGGTCGATCTCGCCGTCTCGATCACCGGCGTCGCCGGTCCAGGCGGCGGCACGCCGCAAAAGCCGGTCGGCCTGATCTATCTGGGGGTTGCGCGACGCGACGGCGCCTGCCGGGTCGAGCGCCGCGTCTTTTCCGGCGACCGCACCGAGGTACGCCGGGCGGCGTTGGTCGAGGCGCTCGAAATGCTGCAAGCCGAGGCAAGGCCGGGCTGATCCTTTTCACCGCAACGGCGACGGCTTATCCTCGGCGGCAATCCGCCGCACTCCCGAGAAGGAGCCACCCGATGCTGCTCCGCAACGCCTGGTACATCGCCGCCTGGGCCGACGAGGTCAGGCCCGAGCCGCTCGCCCGCCGCATCTGCAACGACCCGGTCGTGCTGTTCCGAGACGCCTCGGGCAAGGCCTCGGCGCTCGCCGACCGCTGCTGCCACCGCGCCGCGCCATTGCACATGGGCACGGTCGTCGATGACGGGATCCAATGCGGCTATCACGGGCTGGTGTTTGACGGCTCCGGGCGCTGCGTTCGTATTCCGGGGCAATCGCGCATTCCCGAGGACGCCCGGGTGCACAGCTACCCCGTCGTCGAAAAGGACCAGCTGGTCTGGCTGTGGATGGGCGAGCCGGCGTTCGCCGACCCGGCGAGGATCGTCGATTTCCCCTACCACAACGACAAGGCCAAGGCCAAGTGGCCGAACAAGCACGATTGCTACCCGATCAAGGGCAATTACATGCTGATGGTCGACAATCTGATGGACCTGACGCATCTCGGCTATCTCCACGCCAAGACGGTCGGCGGCAACCCGTCGGCGCATGTCGACGCCGAAATGAAGACCGAGCGCACCGCGACCGGGCTCAAATTCACCCGCTGGATGAAGAACTCTCTGCCGCCGCCGAGCTATGTCAGGGCGGCCGGGTTCCAGGGCCGCATCGACCGCTGCCAGAAATTCGAGTTCGTCGCGCCGAGCACGGTGCTGCAGTGGACCGGCGCCGCCGACGCCGGCAGCGACTATGCCGATCCGGAGCGCGACTTCCGCTTCCAGTTCCGGCTGTTCCACGGGCTGACGCCGGAGACCGAAACCAGCTGCTACTATTTCTGGTCGGTGGCGAATGGGTATCGCCAGAACGAGCCGGAGACGACCGAGCAGCTCTACCAGGAGATCGCGCCGACCTTCGTCGAGGATAAGACAATGGTCGAGGCGCAGCAGACGCGGCTTGGCGAGTTTGGCGAACAGGGTCTCGTCGACATCGCCTCCGACGCCAACCGCATGCATATGCGCCGCATGGTCGAGCGCCTGATCGCCGAGGAGCGGCCCGCCCTCGCCGCGGAATAAGGGCGACGGACCGGGAGCGGTGGCCGGGATGAGCATCGCTGTCTTGACCCGCGCCTACGGCAATGGGCGCGACGGCGCGAACACCGAGGAAACCCTGCTCACTGCTGCGGCGGTGGGCCGTCGCGGCATCAAGCGGCTGTTTTCGTTGCAGCTGCCCGGAGATCGTCGCGGCGCCGAAGCGCAGCCGCTGATCGTGCCCGCTGTCAGATTGCCGAATGGCCAGACCCGCGATCTCGTCCTGATCGCGACCATGGCGAACCGGATCTTCGCGTTCGATGCGAATGACGGGACGCCGGTCTGGGACCGTTTGCTCGGTACGCCGATCAACGGTTCGGGCGATATCGACGCGCACCTGATCAACGATCACTGGGGTATCCTTTCGACCCCGGTGATCGACCAGGCGGCCGGCGTGATGTACGCCTGCGCCTGGCAGAGCCCCGACGGCTCGGCGCAGAACGCACAGCATTGGCTGCACGCCGTCAGCATCGTCGACGGACAGCCGGCACACCCGCCGCTGAACCTCGAGGGAGCGACCTACCAGCCCGGCCACGGTTTGCCGCCGCAGCAATTCGCCTCGGCCGTCCGCAAGCAGCGCTCGTCCTTGCTGCTGGCTGGCGGGACGGTGTTCATCCCCTTCGGTTCGGTCAGGGAAACAAGCCGCGACAGCCGCGGCTGGATCATCGCCTGCGACACGAGTTCGTGGCGGGTTTCGGCTGCGTGGGCGTCTGCCGCGAAGGGCTTTGGCGCCGGGATCTGGCAGGCCGGGTCGGGGCTTGTCGCCGACCCCGACGGCTTTCTCTATTGCATGACCGGCAACGGCACCTTCGACGCGGTGACCGATTGGGCCGAGAGCTTCCTGAAGCTCAAATACGCCCCTCCCGCCGGCGGTCAACCCGGCTCGCTCGCGGTCGTCGATTGGTGGACGCCGTGGACGGATGACGGCCGCTCCGGCCTCGACGCTTCGGGCGATGAATTCACCGAGCCTCAACCGACAAACCTGCGCGTCTATACGATTGCGCACGACCAGGGCTGGGACGACATGGATCTCGGTTCCGGCGGCCCGGTGCTGATGCAGGATCTTGGCCTATTGGCGGGCGCCGGGAAGGACGGCGTCCTCTACGTCGTCAAGAAGAACGCCATGGGTAAGACCCAGCCGAACGACCTCGACGCGCCCGCCGGCAATTACGCCAAGCTCGCCGCACCGCCGATATGGTTCACCTTCTATCCCGGACCGAATGTGAGCCCGACGCCGAACGACATCTCGACCCTCAACCAGCATTTCTTTCAGCGCACGCATCATCAGCACGGGTCCCCGGTCTATTGGCGCAGCACCGAGCATGGCCCGATGTTGTTCTGCTGGGGCGAGAACGGAAATCTGCGGGCGTGGAGCGTCGGCGCCAGCGGGGCGGCGACCTATCTCGCCGGCAGCGCCGAGGTGGCGTCGGCGCAAGCCCCGGTGCCATTCGGCGGCATGCCCGGCGCGATGATGTGCCTGACCGCCGACGGCGCCACGCCGAACACCGCGGTCTTATGGGCCTGCATTCCCTATTTCGACGCCAACACCAGGGTCAGCCCCGGCCGCCTCCTCGCCTACGACGCGACCGCCTTCGGCACCTTCGGCGACGGCAGCAAGCAGCTCCGGGTGCTGTGGGACAGCCAGGACTGGAACCTGACCTTCGACTTCTGCAAGTTCACGCCGCCGGTTGTCGCGAATGGCAAGGTCTACGTCCCGACTTACGACGCACGGGTCGATGTTTACGGCCTCGCCTAGGCCTTCCCCCCTTGCGAGAGCTACTCCGCCGGCTTGGTCGCGGGATCGGCGGCTGGCTTGCCGTAAAGGTGCTGGGCGCGGGTCTCGAACGCGGTCACCATGCGGCGCACCGCCTCGTGGAACAGCAGTTCGATCACCCGCTGCAGGAGGCGCGACTTGAACTCGAAATCGACAAAGAAATCGAGGCGGCAGCCGCCCGGCACTTTCTCGAAGATCCAGTGATTGTTGAGATAGCGGAACGGCCCGTCGGTATATTCCACGTCGATGCGGCGCGGCGGGTCGAGCCTGACGCGCGAGGTAAAGCGCTCGCGGAACATGCGAAAGCCGATGATCAGATCGGCGACGATCAAATCGGCCCGGCGTTCGCGCACCCGCGCGCCGACGCACCAGGGCAGGAATTCGGGATAGCGCTCGACATCGGCGACCAGCGCGAAGAGCTGCTCGGGCGTGTAGGGCAGCACCCGCTCTTCGGCATGCGTCGGCATCGCTGCTAGGCCGGGACTGTGGAACTGTGAAACTGCGTCACAGTTTCTAGACCAGCTGCCCGGGGGTTGTTTCGGCGCGGGCCGCCTTCAATCGGGCGAAATCCTCGCCGGCGTGATAGGAGGAGCGGGTCAAGGGCGAAGCCGCCACCATCAGAAAGCCCTTGCCGAGCGCCTGCCGGCGGTAGCTCTCGAACTCCTCCGGGGTAACGAAACCGGCGATCGGGTGGTGCTTCGGCGTCGGCTGCAAATATTGGCCGATGGTCAGGAAATCAACCTGCGCCGCGCGCAGATCGTCCATAACCTGCAGGACTTCGCCGCGCTCCTCGCCGAGCCCGACCATGATCCCGGACTTGGTGAAGCCGGCCGGAGCGAGCCGCTTCGCCTGATCCAACAGCCGCAGCGAATGGAAATAGCGCGCGCCGGGCCGCACCTCGGCGTAAAGCCGCGGCACGGTTTCGAGGTTGTGGTTGAGGACGTCGGGCTGCGCCGCCATCACAATCTCGATCGCGCCGTCCTTGCGCAGGAAATCGGGGACCAGCACCTCGATCGTGGTCCGCGGCGCGGCGGCACGGATCGCCCGGATCGTCGCGGCGAAATGGCCGGCGCCGCCATCGTCGAGGTCGTCGCGATCGACCGAGGTCACGACGATGTGGTTGAGGCCGAGCTTGCCGACCGCCTCCCCAACCCGCTCCGGCTCGTGCGGGTCGAGCCGATCCGGCCGTCCCGTCGCGACGTTGCAGAAGGTGCAGGCGCGGGTGCAGACGGCGCCGAGGATCATCATCGTCGCGTGCTTTTCCTTCCAGCACTCGCCGATATTGGGGCACGCCGCCTCTTCGCACACCGTGTGCAGGTCGAGCTCGCGCATCAGCCGGCGCGTCGCGTGATATTCCGGCGAGCCCGGCGCCTTGACCCGGATCCAGGGCGGCTTGCGCGGGCTCGGGGCGTCCGGCCGCGATACCTTTTCGGGATGGCGCTCGCGCGGCTGCGCTTCGGCGATCGGAAGGTTCATCCTTCTGCCTACCAACAATTACAACCGCTTAGAGACAAGATTTGCCACCTTCCCATCATCCTTGCCATCAACGAATAGCCACCCATCGGGATGCATATATAGGTGGTCGGCTTGGCCCGCGCACGGAGGTCGCGCGCGCTACGGCCGGTCGTCCGGACGATCCATGGAAAAGCTCCGAACCCTTGACCTCAACGCGGCTTGCTGCCGGCTCCTCGAAGCACCGTAGGTAAGCTGGGCGCTTCAGGCGGGGCCCCCGGAACAGTAGGAGCCTCGATCGCCTCCGCTGCGTTGGGTGCCGTTACAGGCACGGTTTCTGGCAAAGTCGCCGTCGCCACGAAGTTAGCCGCTTCGGTCGTGGCGGCCGGTCTGACCGGCGCTTTCGCCGTGCCGGGGCTTACGCCATCCGCGCGGGCATCGGTCGGCTTCGTGGTCATGCGGTCGTGAGCTGTTTCGGCTATCACGAAGCCAGTCGCCGCGAGAGCGAATAACGCGCAGATTGCCGCGAGCCTTCGCCGGCGGGCGGCACCCCATCGGTCGTCCGTGGTAATGCCTAAAGGCAAATATCGCGCCGTTCCGATCCCCATCGTCTCCCCCATCGATGCGTGACGGACGGTGTAGATTAACTCCCCGCCGGGGCACGGGTCCGATCGCCACCCCGCCTGACGCACGCCAATGCAAGGCACAGCAACGATTTTCCCGCGGCAATCCCCTGCCGGGGCTTCGACGGATTGCGTCAATGGACGGGCGAATCAGTTTCCCACAATCGAGGAACGACGCGAAAGGCGACAGCTATGCGGCCACTCTACGATGCGCGGATCGGGGCGCTTGGGCCCGGCGATTTTGTCAAGGTCGAGTACGTCTGCGGAATGCCGTGCTGTCAGCTACTCCTACCGGCCGCGGTAATCCCCGAGGCAGCATCCTGACCCGGAAGGCTCATCGGTCAGAAGTGAATGGCGCGACCATAAGCGTCAAGCACGCTCTCATGCATCATCTCGGAGAGCGTCGGGTGCGGGAAGATCGTGCGCATCAGCTCGCTCTCTGTCGTCTCCAGCGTCTTGGCGATCGCGTAGCCCTGGATCAGCTCGGTGACCTCGGCGCCGATCATGTGCGCGCCCAATAGCTCCCCGGTCTTGCCGTCGAACACCGTCTTGACCATGCCCTCGGGCTCGCCGAGCGCGATCGCCTTGCCGTTGCCGATCGCCGGGAAGTGCCCGGTTTTGACCTCGTAGCCGGCATCGCGCGCCGCCTTCTCGGTCAACCCGACGCTGGCGACCTGCGGCCGGCAATAGGTGCAGGCCGGAACGTTGCGCAGATCGAGCGGGTGCACGTCGTTGAGGCCGGCGATCTTCTCGACGCAGATGACCCCCTCATGCATCGCCTTGTGCGCCAGCCAGGGCGGGCCGACCAGATCGCCGATCGCGTAGAGGCCGGGCTCGCCGGTGCGCAGCCATTCGTCGACGACGACATGAGTGCGCTCGATCTTGGCCTTGGTGCCGTCGAGGCCGATATCCTCGACATTGCCGACGATGCCGACCGCCAGGATCACCCGCTCGACGGTGACGTCCGAGCCCTTGCCGCCGGCCTCGATTTGCGCCGTCACCTTGTCGCCCGCATTCTTCAGCGACTTCACCGTCGCGCCGGTGTGGATCTTGATCCCCTGCTTCTCGAAGCTCTTGCGGGCGAAAGCCGAGATCTCCTCGTCCTCGACCGGCAGCACCCGGTCTAGAACTTCGACCACCGTTACCTCGGCGCCCATGTCGCGGTAGAAGCTGGCGAATTCGATGCCGATCGCGCCCGACCCGACCACCAGCAGCGACTTCGGGATCGCCGTCGGCACCATCGCCTCCTTGTAGGTCCAGACCAGCTTGCCGTCGGGTTCGAGGCCGGGCAGCGAGCGCGCCCGAGCGCCGGTCGCCAGCACGATGTGCTCCGAGGACAGATCGGCGACCGGCTTGCCGTCCTTGGCAACGGCGATTTTTCCCTTGCCGGCGAGCCGGCCCTGGCCGTCGAACACGGTGACCTTGTTCTTGCGCATCAGATGCGCGACCCCGTTCGACAGCTGCTTTGCCACCGCGCGCGAGCGGGCGATCACCTTCTTTGGATCGTAGGCGATGTCTTTCGCCGAGAAGCCGAACTGATCGAGGTTGTGCAGCAGGTGATAGATCTCGGAAGCGCGCAGCAAGGCCTTGGTCGGAATGCAGCCCCAATTCAGGCAGATGCCGCCCAGATGCTCGCGCTCGACCAAGGCGGTCTTCATGCCGAGCTGCGCCGCCCGGATCGCCGCGACATAGCCGCCTGGCCCGCCGCCGATCACGATCAGGTCAAAAGAACCGTCTGCCACGTCACCCTCTCCCGCACTGCGCGGGCAATGTAGGGCGGGTGGAGCGGAGCGCAACCCGCCATTCTGTGCCCTACAGACCGGCGCGGCGGGTTACCGCCGGTCTTCGCCGGCGTCCACCCGCCCTACGGCGGCTCGGTCACAGCAGCATCGTCAGCGGGTCTTCGACGAGTTTTTTGAAGGCGCGCAGGAATTGCGCGCCGACCGCGCCGTCGACGACGCGGTGGTCGCAGGACAGGGTGCAGGTCATCACGGTGGCGACAGCAAGCTGCCCGTCGCGCACAACGGGCCGCTCTTCGCCGGCGCCGACCGCGAGGATGCAGCCCTGCGGCGGGTTGATCACCGCCGCGAACTCCCGGATGCCGAACATGCCGAGATTGGAGATCGAGAAGGTGCCGCCCTGGAATTCCTCGAGCTTCAATTTTCCGGCGCGGGCGCGCTCGGCCAGGTCCTTGGTTTCCTTGGCGATCTGCGCCAGCCCCTTCTGGTCGGCCGCCTTGACGATCGGGGTGATCAGCCCGTCGTCGAGCGCGACTGCGACGGCGATGTCGACCCGCTCCCATAACAGGATCGCATCATCGCTCCACGATGCGTTGGCCGCCGGCACTTGGCGCAAGCCGAGCGCGGCGGCGCGGATCGCGAAATCGTTGACCGAGATCCGGGTTTCCGATTTCGCGTTGAGGGTTTTGCGCATCTTCAACAGGTCGTCGATGACGCAATCGACCGACAGGTAGAAATGCGGGACGGTCTGCTTCGACTCGCTGAGCCGCCGGGCAATGACCCGGCGCATCGCGGTGTGAGGCCTCTCGCTGTAGGGCGGGTTGCCGGCGAGCGCGAGCACCTGCTCCTTGGCGAACACGGGGGCGAAAACCGGCGCTCCGGCCGGGGCAACCGGCCGAGCCGCCGCGGCTGGCTGCGCGGCCGGCCGGATCGGCGCAGCGCCGGGCGAGGCGAGCGCCCGATCGATATCCGCCTTGACGACCCGGCCGTTCGGTCCGGAGCCGCGGATCGCCGCCAGGTCGAGACCCGCGTGGTGCGCCATGCGCCGCGCCAGTGGGCTGGCGAAGACCCGGCCCTCTTGGCCATTGACGGCAGGCCGCGGCGCGGGCTGCGCGGCGGGTGCCGGCTCGGTCTTCGGCTCGGGCGATACCGGCGGCGGCGCGACTTCCGCGCGCTCAGCCGTCTTTGCTAAGGCCGGCGCGGCAGCGAATTGCGCGAGGCTCGACGCGTCCTCGCCCTCTTCGAGCAGCACCGCGATCGGCTGGTTGACCTTGATGCCTTGCGTGCCCTCGGGGACGATGATCTTGCCGATGCGGCCTTCGTCGACCGCCTCGTATTCCATCGTCGCCTTATCGGTCTCGATCTCGGCGATGACCTCGCCGGAATGGACCTCGTCGCCCTCCTTCTTCAGCCAGCGGGCGAGGTTGCCCTCGGTCATCGTCGGCGACAGTGCCGGCATCAGGATTTCGATCGGCATGTCCTAGATCACCCGGTTCTTCGTCATTGCGAGGAGCGCGTGGCGCGACGAAGCAATCTCGATGGAATGCGTATGCCCATCACGAGATTGCTTCGCTTCGCTCGCAATGACATTCAGGGCATTAGCGATAAGCCACTTCCTTCGCGGCGGCGACGATGTTCTCGACCTGCGGCACCGCGAGGCGTTCGAGGTTGGCGGCGTAGGGCAGCGGCACATCCTTGCCGGCGACCCGCTTTACCGGCGCGTCGAGCCAGTCGAAGCACTCCTCCATCATGACCGCGGCGATCTCCGAGCCGATGCCGGCGAACGGCCAACCCTCCTCGACCGCAACAATGCGATTGGTCTTCTTGACCGAGGCGACGACGGTCTCGACATCGAACGGCCGCAGCGAGCGCAGATCGATCACCTCGGCGGAAATCCCGGCCTTCTCCAGCTCCTCGGCCGCCTGCAAGGCCAGCTTCACCATGCGCGAGAAGGCAGTGATCGTTACCTGCTCGCCGGCACGGGCGATCCGCGCCTTGCCGATCGGCACCAGAAATTCCGGGTCCTGCGGTACCGGGAAGCTTTCGCCGTAGACGAGCTCGTGTTCGAGAAAGATGACCGGGTTCGGATCGCGGATCGCCGACTTCAAGAGGCCCTTGTAATCGGCGCCGGTATAAGGCGCGACGACCTTGAGTCCCGGTACGTGCGCGTACCAGCTGGCATAACATTGCGAATGCTGGGCGGCGACGCGCGAGGCGATGCCGTTCGGGCCGCGGAACACGATCGGCGCCGACATCTGCCCACCCGACATGTAGCGGGTCTTGGCCGCGGAGTTGATCAGCTGGTCCATCGCCTGCATGGCGAAGTTGAAGGTCATGAACTCGACGATAGGGCGCAGCCCGGCGAAGGCGGCGCCGACGCCGAGCCCGGCAAAGCCCTGCTCGGTAATCGGTGTGTCGATGACGCGACGCGGCCCGAATTCCTGCAACAATCCCTGGCTGGCCTTGTAGGCACCCTGGTATTCGGCAACCTCCTCGCCGAGTAGGAAGACGCTGTCGTCGCGGCGCATCTCTTCCGCCATCGCGTCGCGCAGCGCCTCGCGCACAGTCTGGACGACGGTCTGGCCGGTGTATTCTGCCGGTTCCGGGCCGGGCGCAGCGCGAGGTGCGGTCGGCGCCGGTTCGAGCTTGCCGCGAGCGGCAGGCCGCGGCGGTGTCGGCTCCGCTTCCTGATCGGACGGTTCCGGCGCTGTTTTCGCCTGTGCTGCACCGTTCGGCTCGGGTCGCGCCGGCTTTGTCTCAACCGCGGCGACATCCTCGCCGTTCTCGGCGATCAGCGCGATCGGGGTGTTGACGGCGACATGGTCGGTGCCTTCGGGGATGACGATCTTCGCGAGAACGCCCTCGTCCACCGCCTCGACCTCCATCGTCGCCTTGTCTGTCTCGATTTCGGCCAGCACGTCGCCGGGCCTCACCGGCTCGCCCTCGCTCTTGACCCAGCGGGCGATCTTGCCCTCGGTCATCGTCGGCGAGAGCGCCGGCATCAGCACTTCGCTAGCCATTCACTCCTCGGCACATTTCTCGCCTCGATGCACGCGTCCGCTCGGGTCTAGCTTCAGGCTTCGACCAGCACATCCGTCCACAACTCGCTCGGATCTGGCTCGGGACAGTCCTGCGCGTATTGCGCCGCCTCGGCGACCATCTCGCGGGCACGCCGCTCCATCTGCTTCAGCTCGTCCTCCGCGACATGATACTGGTCGAGGAGGCGTTGGCGCAGATGGTCGATCGGGTCGTGCTCGGTCCGCATCCGGTCGACCTCTTCCCTGGTGCGATACTTGGCCGGGTCGGACATCGAGTGCCCGCGATAGCGATAGGTCAGCATTTCGAGAATGATCGGTCCCTGGCCGGAGCGGGCATGCTCGGCCGCGGCAAGCCCAGCCTCGTGGACCGCCACGACATCCATGCCGTCGATCTGCTCGCCGGGAATGCCGTAGGCCATGCCGCGATGGTAAAGATCGGTGCGAGCCGAGGCGCGGTTGACCGCGGTGCCCATGCCGTAGCGGTTGTTTTCGATGACATAGACGACCGGCAGCTTCCACAGCGAGGCCATGTTGAAGCTTTCGTAGACCTGGCCCTGGTTGATCGCGCCGTCGCCGAGATAGGTAAGTGAGATCCGTCCGTCGTCGCGGTAACGATGGGCAAAGCCGAGGCCGGTGCCGATCGGCACCTGCGCGCCGACGATGCCGTGTCCGCCGAAGAAGTTCTTCTCGGGGCTGAACATATGCATCGAGCCGCCCTTGCCGTGCGAATAGCCGCAACGGCGCCCGGTCAGCTCCGCCATTACCCCTTTGGGGTCCATGCCGCAGGCCAGCATATGGCCATGATCGCGGTAGGAGGTGATGATCGAGTCGCCCTCCCGCAGCGCCGCCTGCATGCCGACGACGACGGCCTCCTGACCGATGTAAAGGTGACAGAAGCCGCCGATCAGCCCCATGCCGTACATCTGCCCGGCGCGCTCCTCGAAGCGGCGGATCAACAGCATGTCGGCGTAATGCTGCTTGAGCGCCTCGACCGAGACGTCAGGCTCGGCGAGCTTGACCGCTTCCGGCCTGCGCTTCGTTGCCATCTGGGGTTTCCTCCGGCTGCCCCCGAAGCATGGGGTCAAATCGGTCGGTTTGCAACCTCACGCCGGGTTAGTTGATTACCGCAAAAGCGAGAATCAGGGGTGCGCGGGAGGCGTTAGATGCCGCGCTCTGATCAGCGCTGCTCCGGCGGCCGCATGATCACGATCTCGTCCGGTGCGGCCAGATCCAAGGTCGAGCGCACTTGCGAGTCGAGCAGATCGGGATCGACATGGTCCGCCCGCATGTGCGAGACGCGGTGCTCCAGCGCGGCGCGCTCCGCGGCGGCATCGGCCAGTGTTGTCTTGACCTCGCGCAATTGCTGCGTCACCCGCACCCATGCACGCAGCCCGCGATCGCCCTCGACAAGGTGATAGGCGAAATAGCCGGTCAGGGCCAATCCGAGGACCGGCCCAATCAAAACCTTTGCCCGCCGGCGCATTTCGCGCAGCACGATCATCGGCAAAGTGAATCATGCACGCCGACTTACGTCAACAACGGCAATTACTTTTTTGACTGTGGCCTAATTATCGCCCGGCCTGGATAGACCGCAGATGCGCCAAGTTGCTCGTCGATCCGAATCAGCTGGTTGTACTTGGCGAGCCGGTCGGAGCGCGACAGCGACCCGGTCTTGATCTGGCCGCAATTGGTCGCGACCGCGAGATCGGCAATTGTGGAATCCTCGGTTTCTCCCGAGCGGTGCGACATGACGGCGCCATAGCCGGCCCGCATCGCCATCTCGATTGTTTCCAGGGTCTCTGAAAGCGTGCCGATCTGGTTGACCTTGATCAGCACCGCGTTGGCGGTGCGCTCGGCGATCCCGCGTTTGACCCGCGCCGGATTGGTCACGAACAGATCGTCGCCGACCAGCTGGATGCGGCCGCCCAATTCGCGGGTCAGCAACGCCCAGCCATCCCAATCGTCCTCCGCCATCCCGTCCTCGATCGACACGATCGGATAGCGGTCGACAAGGTCCTTCCAGTAGGCGACGAGACCGGCGGCATCGAGAATCTTGCCCTCGCCCGTGAGCTGGTATTTGCCGTCGCGGTAGAATTCGCTTGCCGCCGGATCGAGCGCCAGCACGACATCCTCGCCCGGCTCGTAGCCGGCAGCCTCGATCGCCTGCATCACAAAGCCGAGCGCCATGTCGGCCGAGGCGAGGTTCGGCGCGAAGCCGCCCTCGTCGCCGACATTGGTGTTGTGCCCGGCATCGTGCAGCTTCCTGCGCAGCGCGTGGAAGACTTCGGAGCCCATGCGGATCGCCTCGGTCGCGCTGGGCGCGCCGACCGGCATGATCATGAATTCCTGGATGTCGATCGGGTTGTCGGCGTGCACCCCGCCATTGACGATGTTCATCATCGGCACCGGCAGGGTGCGGGCGAAGACGCCGCCGACATAGCGGTAGAGCGGCTGGTCGAGCTCGACCGCCGAGGCCTTGGCGCAGGCGAGGCTGACGCCAAGCACGGCGTTGGCGCCGAGCCGGCCCTTGTTCGGCGTGCCGTCGAGCTCGATCAGGGTGCGGTCGACCGCCAGCTGGTCGGCGGCGTCGAAACCGGACAGCGCGTCGAAGATCTCGCCGTTGACGGCGCCGACCGCTTCCTTGACCCCGCGGCCGCCGTAGCGCTGTCCGCCGTCGCGTTTCTCGGCCGCCTCATGCGCCCCGGTCGATGCGCCCGAGGGCACCGCCGCCCGGCCCAGGGCGCCGCTGTCGAGCGTCACCTCGACCTCGACGGTAGGATTGCCACGGCTGTCGAGGATCTCGCGGGCATGAATATCGGCGATGGCGGTCATTGGGGCCTCGTACGTAAAACCCCTCTCCCGCCTCGCGGGAGAGGGTGGCCGGCGCGTAGCGGCGGCCGGGTGAGGGTCGCTGGCGACGGCTTTTACCGCGAACGCCCCCTCACCCCAACCCCTCCTCCAGTCGGAGCCGGGTATCAGGACACGTTAACCTGAGCGAAATGAGCCGCGGGCATGCTGGTCCCCGAGAGGAGCTTTCACCGATGATGCAGTTTCGCTTTTGGATAGCCACCGCCGCCCTATGCCTAGCCGCCCAAAGCGCGGCCGCAGAAGGCACCTCGGGAGCCGACTGCCGCGCCGTGTGGGAAAACGGCAGCAACCGGCGGCAGCACGGACAGATAACTTCTGCGGCGACGACTATCGGATGACCTCAGACGGGTGCCAAGCCGCCCCGCGCGGGGTCGCCCGCTGACTTCCCATCCCAAATCGGTCTGATTGCCTTGGCCGAACCCCGATGAGGGGGTCCGTTTACATCGTGCTGCACGGCCTGGACTTCGCCAATCGGTCGAAGGCAACGAGGGTTTCGAGCAGTTCCGGCAGAGCGCGCAGCGGCACCATGTTGGGGCCGTCGGAGGGAGCGCGGTCGGGGTCTTCGTGGGTCTCCATGAACACCGCGGCGACGCCGACCGCGACCGCGGCCCGCGCCAAGGTCTCGACAAAACGACGCTCGCCGCCGCTCTTGCCGCCCTGCCCGCCCGGCTGCTGCACCGAATGGGTGGCGTCGAACACCACCGGGTAGCCGGTCTCGGCCAGCACCGGCAGGGAGCGCATGTCCGACACCAGCGTGTTGTAGCCGAAGCTGGCGCCGCGCTCGCACAAGAGGACACGTTCGTTGCCGCTTTGCGCCACCTTGTTGGCGACATGCGCCATGTCCCAGGGCGCCAGAAACTGGCCCTTCTTGATGTTGATTGCGGCGCCGGTCTTCGCGGCGGCAACGAGCAGATCGGTCTGCCGGCACAGATAGGCCGGGATCTGCAATACACTTACCGCTTCGGCGGTCGGCGCGCATTGCTCCGGCAGATGCACGTCGGTCAACACCGGAATGCCGCGCGTCTCGCGGATCTCGGCGAGGATCGGCAGGCCGTTATCGAAACCAATGCCGCGCTCGCCGCCGAGCGAGGTGCGGTTGGCCTTGTCGAACGAGGTCTTATAGATCAGCGCGATGCCGAGCTTCTTGGTGATCTCGACCAGCGCGGCGCTGACCTCAAGCGCATGCGCCCGGCTTTCCAGCGCACAGGGCCCGGCGATCAGCACTAATGGCAGATCGTTGCCGAGCGTTATATCGCCGATCGAGATGTGCCGCGGCTGCATCCTGCTACTCCCGTCATTGCGAGAAGCGAAGCGACGAAGCAATCCCGACCAGATTGCTTCGCTCCGCTCGCAATGACAACTGGGCTAAACCAGCCGGGACTGGGCGACCGCGGCCTGAATGAACGAGGTAAACAGCGGGTGCGGCTCGAACGGCCGCGATTTCAGCTCGGGATGGAACTGCACGCCGATAAACCAGGGATGCACGTCTTCGGGCAGCTCGACGATCTCCGGCAACAGGCCGTCGGGTGACATGCCGGAAAAACGCAGCCCCGCCGCTTCGAGCGTATCCCGATAGGCGATGTTGACCTCGTAGCGGTGCCGGTGCCGCTCGCTGATCCGGCTCGCGCCGTAGATTTCCGCCACCCGGCTTTCCGGATCGAGCATCGCCTCGTAGGCGCCCACTCGCATCGTGCCGCCGAGATCCATCGCCTCGCTGCGCTGCTCCAGCGTGTTGCCGCGCATCCATTCGGTCATCAGCCCGATGACCGGATGCTCGCATTCGCCGAATTCGGTAGAGCCGGCGCCGGGCAGCCGCGCCAGATGCCGCGCCGCCTCGATCACCGCCATCTGCATGCCAAAGCAGATCCCGAAATACGGCACCTGCCGCTCGCGGGCGAAGCGCGCCGCCTCGATCTTGCCTTCCGAGCCGCGTTCGCCGAACCCGCCCGGCACCAGTATCGCGTGCACGCCTTCCAGCTGCCGCACCGCCTCTTCTTCGGCCTCGAAGATCTCGGAATCGATCCAGTCGAGCCTGACCTTGACGTTGTTGGCGATGCCGCCATGGGTCATCGCCTCGGACAGCGATTTGTAGCTGTCGAGCAGATGTGTGTACTTGCCGACGATGGCGATCTTAACCTCGCCCTCGGGACGGCGGATGCGGCTGACGATCTCGTCCCAGCGCGACAGATCGGGCTCCGGCGCGTCGAGCCCGAAATGAGTGCAGACCTCGCGGTCGAAGCCCTCGGCATGGTAGGCGCCCGGCACGGCATAGATTGTGTCGACATCGATCGCCGGGATGACCCGCGACTCGCGCAGATTGCAGAACAGCGCGATCTTCTTGCGCGCCGCGTCCGGGATCGGCCGCTCGCAGCGGCAGAGCAGGATATCCGGTTGAATGCCGAGCCCCAAAAGCTCCTTGGCCGAATGCTGGGTCGGCTTGGTCTTCAATTCGCCGGCCGAGTTGATCCACGGCACCAAGGTCAGATGGGCGAACAGCACCCGCTCGCGGCCGAGCTCGTTGCCGAGCTGGCGAATGGCTTCGAGGAAAGGCAGGCCCTCGATGTCGCCGACCGTGCCGCCAATCTCGCACAGCACGAAATCCTCGTCCGTCAGGTCGGCGGTGATGAACTCCTTGATCGCGTCGGTGACGTGCGGGATGACCTGAACCGTCGCACCGAGATATTCGCCACGCCGCTCGCGGCCGATCACGGTCGAATAGATGCGCCCGGTGGTGACGCTGTCGCTCTTGCGGGCGGCGACGCCGACATAGCGCTCGTAATGGCCGAGATCGAGGTCGGTCTCGGCGCCGTCATCGGTCACGAAGACTTCCCCGTGCTGATAGGGGCTCATCGTGCCGGGATCGACATTGAGATAGGGGTCGAGCTTCCTGAGGCGCACCTTGAAGCCGCGCGCCTGCAGCAACGCGCCGAGCGCCGCCGAACACAGGCCCTTACCCAGGGAGGAGACCACGCCGCCGGTAATAAAGATGAACCGCGTCATGGACCTTTAGACTACAGCAAACCGCATCGGCATCCACGGTAAACTCCCGGCCGCCGCCGCGCGGCCGGAATCGGGTTCTGAATCAACTCTGTACACGTTCCCGCCCAGCGGGGCGGCAACGCTGTCGGCGCTCCGGCACGTCCTCAGCCGGCTCGAACAACCCCGGCCAGGGCGTTGAAATTACGTCGATTCGCCCGCCGTTCAGCGAACCGGGGCGCTCGGCTCCGCCGGCGCGGCCGGAGTTGCCGGTGCGGGCGCGGCCGGAGCTATCGGCGCGCTCGGCGCCGGCGCCATCGGCATATTCGGGCCCGGTCCCTGATCGACGATCGAGCGCTGCACCTTCGTCGGACTGCTCAGCACGACGAGCAGCACGCTGGTCGCAAAAAACGCGAGGGCAAGCGCTGCCGTCGTCCGGGTGAGCAGATTTGCGGTCGAGCGCCCGGTCATGAAGCCCGACATGCCGCCCCCGCCCATGCCGAGCGCACCACCCTCGCTCTTCTGCAACAGAACAACCCCGATCAGCGCGATCGCGATCAGGACGTGTACGACAAATAATAAAAGGACCATCGGCGGAACGGCGTCGCGGTGATGTCGGTGCTCGCGCGCTTATGTAGTCGCTCCGACGCCCGATCGCTACCCGCCATCGCCGCTCTGCGATATCTCAGCCGGCGGCGGTGGCGATCGCCCAGAAATCGTCGGCGTGGAGGCTGGCGCCGCCGATAAGGGCGCCGTCGACCTCGTGCATAGCCATGATTTCGGCGCAGGTTTTCGGGTTGACCGAGCCACCGTAGAGGATCCGGGTTCGCGTCGGCAATAGCGCGCGGATTGCTGACTGCATGTGCGCGATGTCGTGGCTGGTCGGCGTCAGCCCCGTGCCGATCGCCCAGACCGGCTCGTAGGCGATAACGAGGTTGTCGCCGTCCGCGCCGTCCGGCACCGAGCCGGCGACCTGGGCGCCGACGACATCGTACGCCCGGCCGCCTTCGCGCTCCTCGCGAGTCTCGCCGACGCAGACGATCGCGACGAGGCCGGCATGCCATGCCGCCAGCGCCTTCGCGCGAACGTCCGCATTGGTCTCGCCATTGCCGTGGCGCCGTTCCGAATGGCCGACGATCGCGTGGGTGCAGCCGGCATCGCGCAGCATCTCCGCGCTGATCGAGCCGGTGAAGGCGCCCTTCGGCGCGGCGTGGCAATCCTGGCCGCCCAGCGCGATGCCGCTGCCCTGTAAAACCTCGGCGACGAGCGTCAACAACGTCGCTGGTGGGCACACCAGCAATTCGCAGGCTAGCTTGGCACCTTGTGCCCGGTGCGCCAGCTCGGCGGCAAGAGCGAGGCCGTCGGCGCGCAGCCCGTTCATCTTCCAGTTGCCGGCGATAAGCCGTGTTCGTTCAGGCATTTGGTCCCCCTGAGCGCGTCGGTGCCGCAGCGGCGGGCGGTTGCGGCCCCGTCTGCCGGTCTTTATGATCCGCGCCCACGATCACACCAGCATTCGGGCGGGTCAACCTGCGTGACCGCCCGGCAGCCTACCGAGCGAGTTCATCAGCGCCATGATGCAAGCGATCCGCACCAAAGCGGGAGGGATTATTGTCAAGGTCCTGTTCGGCCTCCTGATCGTCTCGTTCGGGTTCTGGGGGATCTATACCCGCTCCCCTTATTATCAGGACCGCTCGCCCGACACCGTGATCGCCACGGTCGGCGGCCGCGACATCCGCGCCGAGGAGCTGCAGCAAGCCTTGCAGCCGGCGCTGGAGCGTCTGCGCGCCCAGCTTGGCACCGCGCTCGACCCGCAGCAGGTCAAGCAGCTCGGGGTCCTCGACAGCCTGCTCGATCAGCTGATCAATCGGGCGCTCCTCGACCAGGAGACCGCGCGGCTTGGGCTCGACGTTTCGGACGAGATGGTCCGCAGCGCGATCTACGACAACCCGGCGTTCAAGGGCGCGGACGGCCGCTTCGACCGCGGCATGTTCCAGCAAGTGCTGATGATGAACCGGCTGACCGAGGACCAGCTCGTCGAGCGGCTGCGGCACGAGATCCCGCGCAGCGACCTCTTACAGGCGATCACGGTCGGCATCGCCGTGCCGCGGCCCGAGGTCGACGCCGTCTACCGCTATCGCGCCGAGAAACGGATCGCCGACATCGTCGCCTTTCCGGTCGCTTCTGCGCCCGATCCCGGCCAGCCGAGCGAGGCGGATTTGAGCAAGTTTTACGACGCGCATTCCGACCTGTTCCGTGCGCCGGAGTACCGTGGCTTCACCGTCGCCGGGCTCGGCCCGGGTGACGTCACCAAGCCCGGCGACATTCCGGAAGAAAAGGTCCGGCAGGAGTACGAGCAGCGCAAGGACGAGTTCGAGACGCCGGAGCGGCGCGAGGTGCAGCAGATCCTAGCGCCCTCGGAGGACAAGGCGAAGGAGGCCGAGGCCGCGCTTGCCGCCGGCAAGGATTGGAAGGAGGTGGCGACGACCGTCGCCGGCCAGGATCCGGAGACGATCGACCTCGGATTGCTGAAAAAGGAAGAGCTGCCGGACATCCTCGGCAGCGTCGCCTTCGAGCTGCCGGTCGACAAGCCGAGCGGCCCGATCAAGAGCCCGCTCGGCTGGCACATTCTGCGCGTCACAAAGATCGAGCCGCCGGCGACGCAGACCTATGAGCAGGCGAAGCCGCAGATCGAGGAAGAGCTGGCGCGTCAGGACGCGGCGGACCGCCTCGACAAGATCGCTAATCAGGCCGACGACGCGCTCGCCGGCGGCACCTCGCTCGCCGATGTCGCCGCGAAATATGGGCTGAAGACAGCGACAATCGCCACGGCCGACAGCAATGGCCGCGATCCCGACGGTAAGCCGGTGCAGATCCCGGTCGCGCCAAACGATGTGCTAAAAACCGCCTTCGGCACCGACCAGAATGACACCAGCCGCGTCACCGACACCGAGGATGGCAGCATCTTCGCGGTTCATGTCGACAAGATCACGCCGCCGCAGGCGCGCCCCCTCGCCGATGTCAAGGACAAGGCGGTGGCGGCTTGGCAGGCCGAGCAGAAGCATGCCGCCGTGGTGAAGGAAGCAGAGGCGCTCGCCGCCGCCGCGACCGCGGACCAGCCGCTCACCAAGCTGGCGGCCGACAAGAAGCTGACCGTCACGACCTCGCCGCCGCTCTCTCGCAGCGCGGAACCTGGCAGTCAGGTCTCGCCGCCGCTGCTCGCCAAGCTGTTCGCGGCAAAGCAGGGAGAGGTGGTCACCGCCGCCGACGCCACCGGCGCCTACACGGCGCAGCTGAAGGAAATCCAGGTGCCGGAAACGGTGCCGGACAATATCGCCAACGCACTGTCGGAGCAGCTGCGCGGCGAGGCGCGGGTCGATGTCGCCGGCGAGTTCACCGAGGCGCTCCGCAAGCGCTATCCGGTGGTGATCAAGCGCGACGCCCTCGACCGCATGTTCTAACGCGGAGCGGCTTAAAGCCCCTCATCCGCAGAGGGTCGCCAGCGCGGCGTCGATGATCGGCAGGCCGACCTCGCCGGGCGAGGTCATCACCGATTCCGGGTGAAACTGCACCGCTGCGATCGGCAAGCTGCTGTGCTCGATCGCCATGATGACGCCGTCCTCGGTCTCCGCCGCAACCGACAGCACCGCGGGGAGCCGCTCGCGCACCGCGTAGAGCGAATGGTAGCGGCCGACGGTGAACCGCTCCGGCAAGCCGCGCAGCAATCGGCCGGCACGTGCATGCACCAGCGACGGCTTGCCGTGCATCGGTACATCGAGCACGCCGAGCGCGCCGCCGAAATGCTCGACGATGCCCTGCAGCCCGAGGCACACGCCAAACACCGGGATCTCGCGCTCAATCAATAACGCCAGTGTTTCGCTGATCGCGAAATCCTCGGGCCGTCCCGGCCCTGGCGACAAGACGACGATATCGGGGCTCAGTCCCTCCTTCAGCTGCGCGCGGGCGAAATCGTGGCGCAGGGTCGCGACCTCCGCTCCGGTCGTGCGGATATAGCCGGCCAGCGTGTGCACGAACGAGTCTTCGTGGTCGATCAGCAGCACCTTGCGGCCGCGCCCGACCGCCGGCCGCGCCGCGACCTGCGCCGCGGCCCGGGTCTTGCCCTGGATCGCGCCGAGCAATGCCGCCGCCTTCAGCCGGGTTTCCGCCTCCTCCGCTTCGGGGTCGCTGTCGAAGAGCAGGGTCGCGCCGGCGCGGATCTCGGCGACCCCGTCCTGCATGCGGATCGTACGCAGGGTGAGCCCCGTATTCATGTTGCCGTCGAAGGTGACGCGGCCGATCGCGCCGCCATACCAGCGCCGCGAGGATTTCTCCTCGTTCTCGATGAAACGGATCGCCCACAGCTTCGGCGCGCCGGTCACCGTCACCGCCCAGGCGTGGCTCAGAAAGCCGTCGAGCGCGTCGAATTCGGGTGCGAGCTCGCCCTCGACGTGATCGACCGTGTGAATGAGCCGCGAATACATCTCGATCTGCCGCCGCCCGATCACCCGCACGCTGCCGGGGGTGCAAACGCGCGATTTGTCGTTGCGGTCGACATCGGTGCACATCGTCAATTCGCTCTCGTCCTTCTTGGAGTTGAGCAGCTCGAGGATGCGGTCGGCGTCTTCGAGCGGGTCGCGGCCGCGCGCGATCGTGCCGCTGATCGGACAGGTCTCGATCCGCCTCCCCTCGACCCGGACGAACATCTCCGGCGAGGCCGACACCAGGAACTCGCCCTCGCCGAGATTGATCAGTGCGCCGTAGGGCGCCGGATTGGCCTGCCGCAGCCGATGAAACACCGTGCTCGGCGCGTCCGGGCACGGAGTCGAGAACAGCTGGCCGACGACGACCTCGAACAGATCGCCCCGCACAAACGCCTCCTTGGCGCGGCGCACCAGCGCGGCGTATTCGCCCGCTGCATGATCGCTCTCCGGCGGCATTGGCCCGCCGGTGTCGCAGCGATAGGGCGCCTCGGCGGTGGCGCGCGGCAGGCCGGCGGTCGAGCGGCCGCCAAACTCAAAATCGTAGCGATGGATCGCCGCCTGCTGGCGCATATGATCGACGACCAGCAATTCGTCCGGCAGGTAGAGCACGAGGTCGCGTTGCTCGTCCGGCCGCGGCAGGTTGAGCCGCGTCGGCTCGAACTGGTAGACGAGGTCGTAACCGAACGCGCCGTAGAGGCCGAGATGCTCGTCCGTTTCGCTGCCGAACAGCTCGCCGAGCGCGCGCAACACCGAGAAGATCGAGGGCTGCCGGCTGCGCTGTTCCTCGGGAAAGCGGGTGTCGCTCTCGCCGACCTCACCCTCGATGCGCTCCTCGGCGACCCGGCGGGTTTGCGCGACCGGCAGTGCGGCAAGCCCGTTCTCGACCGCGTCGAGCAGGATATGGCCGCGCGCGTTCAGCGCCTCGACCGAAAAGGCGCGCCCGCGCGCGGTCAAGACCAGCGGCGGATCGACAAAGCCCATATCGAGCCGGGTGTAGCGGCCGGGGAACTCGAAGCTCGACGAGAACAGGACGCCGCGCCTTCTGTCGAGGATGCGGGCCAAGGTGTCGTGCTCGCGCTCGTAAGGGCCGAGCCAGACCTCGCGCTGGACTGTGACGCCGCCTCGGGTCTGATATCGGGTGAGCTGCATCGGGTATCCCTCTGGCTTTGGGCCGCCTCGGGAGATCCGCTGAGCCTTGCTAGGAAATGAGAAAGGCCGCCCGGTGCTCCGAGGCGGCCTGTGTGCAAACGAGTTTCGTGGCCGCCTAGGTCAGACGGGCCACCACCAATTGACTGAAGGCGCAAACGCGATCATGGGGCGCACTGTATCAGCGCGCGTTTCGCGGCGCAATCGCGCGGTCAGCGGTAGTGTTCTAATTTGAAAAGGCGTCCTGGATGACGGTCACCGTCTGCCCCGTGGCAGTCAGCCGGATAGCGACGCGCGTTGCCTCGTCTTTGGTCTTGAACCCTCTGCCTTGTGCGCGCGCCACCCAGGTTACAGGGTGGGAAGATTTTCTAAGCCACATCGGGCGGCCATCAACCACTTTGCAAATCTTGAATGTCATTTATTTCTTCCTGTTCTCAGCCACGATAGCCGCCCGCACCGCGGCTTGCGGGCTATCCACTGGCGGCTGATGCAGCACGGCAAAGAACCGCCGCTTGGTGCTGCCCTCGATAGGCGATGACCAGGCGTAGGCGTAAAGCGCGATCGGATGGCCGGTCAGGTGGAACACATGCACCACGCCTTCCCATACAGGCTTGCCCTCGAATTCCTCGCGGACGGGTACGAATTAGGACACTACCGTCAGCCGATCGTGTCATCCGCACGTGGCGGTTCGCCGCCCTTGCGGCGCATGATCCGGTCGAAGGCAGCAAAATCGGCGCGCGCTTGGCGTTCGGCGAAGAATTCGCCCGTGGTCATCGCCGCCAGCTTCTCGGCAACTGCGGTGGCGATGAACTGGTTCACGCTGATGCCGTCCTGTTTTGCGCGTTTTTCGACCTCCGCCTTGACCGAGCGGGGCAGGCGCAGCGGATACGTGCTCTGACGGTTCATCCCCTAATCCTCCGTATCGCTTCCGCTGGCGTCAGCACGTCGATACCAAACGTAGCCGGCACATTGCCGAAATCGCGCCGATTGAACGTGACGATCGCAGCCGCTTGGCCGTTCACCGCGGCTTCGAGAACAAACTCGTCTGCTGGATCGCGCAACTGAGGACGCCACATGTAATGCGTTTCGATCGGCTCGACCATCGCGAGTACCGCGTCGATAAAGATGCAGGCCTCCTCGGCATCGAGCCCGGCCGCCAAGCGATGCTCAGTGAGTTGGCATGTCGCTTCGTACTCAAGTGCCAACGCCACATTTGCCAGCATCGTCAGCTCCGAGCGGCGCGCCGCGATCAGCAAGGCAGCCGAGGCGCCGGTCGGGCTGCGCATCGCTGCTACGATGACATTGGTATCGAGGACACATCTCACATCACATATGATATCATAACGGCGCGCTTCGAGTGTAGCACTCCGGTTCCTATTCTAACCCGCCGGTTTCCGTGTCTCGGGCCAGACTGGTATACAGAAAGCGAGATGTCAGCTGACTCAACCAAGAACGCAACACCGCCCGACGATCTGCGGCCGCTGCTCGCCCAGGTCGCGGCCGGGCATGCCTTGAGTGAGAGCGAGGCCGAGGCGGCGTTCGAGATCATTATGAGCGGCAACGCGACGCCATCGCAGATGGGGGCGTTTCTGATGGCGCTCAGGGTGCGCGGCGAGACCGTCGACGAGATCACCGGCGCGGCGCGGATCATGCGCGCCAAGGCGCTCCCGATCGAGGCGCCGCCCGGCACGATCGACACGGTCGGCACCGGCGGCGACGCCTCCGGCACGTTCAACATCTCGACCGCCAGTGCGCTAGTTGTCGCCGGCAGCGGCGTGCCGGTCGCCAAGCACGGCAACCGCGCCTTCTCGTCGAAATCGGGCGCTGCCGACGTACTGACAGCGCTCGGCGTCAATATCGAGTGCGACATGGCGGTGGTGCAGCACTGCCTCAACGAGATCGGCATCACTTTTCTGATGGCGCCCCGCCACCACAGCGCGATGCGCCATGTCGGGCCGACCCGGGTCGAGCTCGGCACCCGCACGATCTTCAACCTGTTGGGACCGCTGTCCAACCCGGCCGGGGCGCGGCGCCTGCTGCTCGGCGTGTTCGCGCCGCAATGGGTGCGGCCGATGGCCGAGGTGCTGGGCCGGCTCGGCGCCGAGCATGTCTGGGTCGTGCACGGCTCGGGCATCGATGAATTGACCACCGCCGGGACCACGACCGTCGCCGAGTTCAAGGCCGGCAAGGTGGTCGAATTCGAGGTGGTGCCGGAGGATGCCGGGCTGAAGCCGGCCAGGATCGAGGATCTGAAAGGCGGCGAGCCGGCGCACAACGCCGCGCTGATGCGCGATCTGCTCGGCGGCAGCCACGGCCCACTCCGGGATATCGTGCTGCTGAACAGCGCCGCCTCGCTGATCGTCGCCGGCCGGGCCGACAATCTGCGCGATGGGGCCGATCTCGCCGCGCAATCCATTGATACTGGCGCCGCGCGGCAGGTGCTCGACAAACTGGTGGCAATGACCAACGCCAAAGACGCGTGATGAGCGACGTTCTCGCCGAGATCTGTGCGAAAAAGCGCGAGCATGTGGCTCGCAACAAGGCGGCGTTGCCGGAAGCGGCGCTGCGCACGCGGCTCGCCGAGGCGCCATCGGTGCGCCCGTTCGCCGCCGCGCTCGAAGCCAAGATCGCCCGCGGCGCCTATGGCCTGATCGCCGAGATCAAGAAGGCCTCGCCGAGCCGCGGGCTGATCCGCGCCGATTTCGATCCCCCTACCCTCGCCCAAGCCTACGAGGCCGGCGGCGCGACCTGTCTGTCGGTGCTGACCGACGCGCCGTATTTCCAGGGCGGCGATGATGATCTGCAGGCCGCGCGCGCCGCCTGCGGCCTGCCGGTCTTGCGCAAGGATTTCATCCTCGACCCCTATCAGGTGCTGGAAAGCCGCGCGATCGGCGCCGACTGCATCCTGTTGATCATCGCCGCGCTCGACGACGGCATGGCGCGCGAGCTGGCCGCGGCGGCGGCCGAGCTGGGTCTCGACGTGCTGGTCGAGGTGCACGACCGCGCCGAGCTCGACCGCGCGCTGCGCCTCGATGCACGGCTGATCGGCATCAACAACCGCGATTTGAAGACCTTGAAGGTCGATCTGCGCACCGCCGAGAATCTGGCGCCGCTGGTGCCGCCCGGCCGGGTCATCGTCGGCGAGAGCGGGCTCAACGACCCTGCCGATCTCGACCGCCTCGCCGCCGTCGGCGCGCGCTGTTTTCTGGTCGGCGAGTCGTTGATGCGCGCCGGCGATGTCGCCGCGGCGACGCGTCGGCTGCTGCGTATTGCCGATCTGACCCATACCGATCTCGAAGGCCGTGCCCGCATGGTCGATGTCGGGGACAAGGATGAGACCGACCGGGTCGCGGTCGCCGGCGCCCGGGTGCAGATGCGGCCGGAGACCCTGGCGCGCATCCAGGCCGGCGACATCGCCAAGGGCGATGTGCTCGTCGTGGCGCGCGTTGCCGGGATCATGGCGGCGAAGCGCACATCCGACCTGATCCCGCTTTGCCATCCGCTGGCGCTGAGTTCGGTCGCGGTCGAGCTTGCCTGCGTTCCGGAGCGGTCCGCGATCGAGATCACCGCGACCTGTCGCCTCAAAGGCCGCACCGGGGTCGAGATGGAGGCGCTGACCGCTGCAAGCGTCGCCGCGCTGACTATCTACGACATGTGCAAGGCGATCGACCGCGGGATGACCGTCACCGATCTGCGCCTCCTGCGCAAATCGGGCGGCAAATCCGGCGATTACGAAGCGCCCCAAGGAATCTGATCACGGATTTAGGCTCATGATTTCCGTTGAAGAAGCCCGGGCGCGGCTGCTGGCGCCGCTCGAAGCCCTGCCACCGGAGCAGATCTCGATCGCCGAGGGCGTCGGCCGCGTCCTCGCCGAGGAGCTGAGTGCCCGTCGCACCCAGCCGCCCTTCGCCGTCTCGGCGATGGACGGCTACGCCGTGCGCGCCGAGGACGTGGCGCAGGTGCCGACGACGTTGCGTATCGTCGCCGAAATCCCGGCCGGCGCCGGCTACAGCGGCACGGTCGGAAGCGGCGAGGCGGCGCGCATCTTCACCGGGGCGCCGTTGCCGGCCGGCGCCGACGCGATCGTGATCCAGGAAGACACCGAGCGCCGTGGCGACAGGGTCGAGGTGCGCGAGGGCGCGCCGAAGGGCCGATATGTCCGCCGCGCCGGGCTCGATTTCGCCGAGGGCGAGGTCTTGCTGCATGCCGGCACTCGCCTCAGCCCGCGCCATATCGGCCTCGCCGCGGCGATGAACCGGCCGTGGCTGTTCGTGCACCGCCGGCCGCGCGTCGGCATCCTCTCGACCGGCGACGAGATCGTCATGCCGGGCGACCCGATCGGCCCGCATCAGATCGTCAGCTCCAACGCGCTGGCGCTCGCCGCCTTCGCGACCGCCTGCGGCGCCGTGCCGGTGCAGGTCGGCAACGCGCCCGACGATCCCGACGCGCTCCGCCATATCGCCGCCGCGGCGCAGGGCGTCGATCTGTTCGTCACCACCGGCGGCGTCTCGGTCGGCGAGCACGATCTGGTGCGCGACGTGCTGTCGGAGGAGGGCCTCGCGATCGATTTCTGGCAGATCGCGATGCGCCCCGGAAAGCCGCTGATGGTCGGGCGCTACCGCGGCACGCCGATGGTCGGCCTCCCCGGCAACCCGGTCTCGACCCTGGTCTGCTCATTGTTGTTCCTGAAGCCGGCGATCGAAAAGCTGAGCGGCCTGCCGGACGATGGCGAACCGCAGACGACCGCGCGCCTCGGGGTCGCGTTGAAGCAGAACGACCGCCGCCAGGATTACCTGCGCGCCCGCCTCGTCCGCGCCGGTGACGGAATCCTCGAAGCGGTGCCGTTTGAGGTGCAGGACAGCTCGATGATGCGCCCCCTCGCTTCCTCCGATTGCCTGGTGATGCGCCCGCCGCACGCCCCAGCATTGCCCGCCGGCGCCGAGGTGCCGATCATCACCTTCCCCGGCGGGGCATTGCCGCTCTGACCACTCGCGCGAAGGAAGCCAAATCGGTTTCGGGCTGTTAGGCTGGGCATAACACCCCAATCTTCCTTGCGGAGGCGGAGATGCAGTTCGGATTTGGCGCGCCGGTCAGCGGACCCCTCTCGGGACCGCGCGATCTCGCCAAGATCGTCACCGAAGGCGAGGCGATCGGTTACGACTACTGCACGATCAGCGACCATGTCGCGATCCCGCGCGACATGGAGGCGAAATACCCCTATTCCGACACCGGCGAGTTTCCCGGCCGGGCCGGCGGCGACCGGCACGAGCAATTGACCGCGGTCACCTTTGTCGCGGCGAAGACATCGAAGCTGCGGCTGGTGACCTCGGTCACTGTCGTGCCGCACCGGCCGCCGGTGCTGACCGCCAAGATCCTGTCGACGATCGACGTGCTGTCGGAAGGCCGGCTGACCTGGGGCATCGGCGTCGGCTGGTGCAAGGAGGAGTTCGAGGCGATCGGCACCGAACCCTTCGAGGAGCGCGGCGCCGTCACCGACGAGACGATCGCCGTCTGCCGCGAGCTATGGAGCAACGAGAGCCCCAGCTTCAACGGCAAATACGCGAAATTCTCCAACATCTTCTTCCAGCCCCGCCCGGTGCAGAAGCGGGTACCGGTCTGGGTCGGCGGCGAAAGCGGCCCGGCGATGCGCCGCACCGCCCGGCTCGGCGACGCCTGGTACCCGATCGGCACCAACCCCAAGAACCGGCTCGACACGCTCGGCCGGCTCAATGTGCAATGGACCAAGCTGCGCGGGCTCGCGCAGGCGACCGGCCGCAATGTCAACGACCTCAAGCTCGCCTATCGCTTCTCGCAGTTCGGTCCGGACCTTCCCGAGCGGGCCGACAATGGCGAGCGTCGCCTCGGCTCCGGCGATGCAGCGGCGATAGCGACCGATCTCCGGTCATTGCGCGATCTCGGGGTTATCGCTGTCGATTTCAGCTTCGGCGGCGACACGGCCGATGCGGTCATCGCCAACATGCGCCGCTTCCGCGAGGACGTGCTGGCCAAGGTTTGATTTTTCACCACAGAGACACAGAGTTGTCGTCATTGCGAGGAGCGCGAAGCGCGACGAAGCAATCTGGTCGAGATTGCTTCGCTTCGCTCGCAATGACGATAGAGGATAGTCCTCCGTGTCCGCTGTGCCTCTGTGGTGAATTCTTTTACAGGAGCGACAGGTGCTGAAACTCGGATACAAGGCCTCGGCCGAGCAGTTCGGCCCGCGCGAACTGCTCGACTTCTCGCGCCTCGCCGAAGAGGTCGGCTTCGACTCGGTGTTCGTCAGCGACCACTTCCAGCCGTGGAAGCACAATGACGGACACGCGCCGAACTCGCTCGCCTGGCTTGGCGCGCTCGGCGCCAGCACCAAGCGGGTCGTGATCGGCACCAGCGTCGCGACGCCGACCTTTCGTTACCACCCGTCGATCGTGGCGCAAGCGTTTGGCACCTTGGGCGCGATGTTTCCGGGCCGCGTCGTGCTCGGCGTCGGCACCGGCGAGTCGCTGAACGAGGTGCCGGCCACCGGCATGACCTGGCCCGGGCCGAAGGAAAGGCGGGACCGGCTGCGCGAGGCGATCGCGCTGATCAACAAGCTGTGGCGCGAGGAGCGCGTCACCTTCGAGGGTCAGTATTACAAGACCGACCGTGCGACGATCTACGACCGGCCGAAGGAGAAGGTGCCGATCTGGGTCGCCGCGTCCGGCCCGCTCGCGGCGGCGATGGCAGGCCAAATCGCCGAGGGCTTCATCTGCACCAGCGGCAAGGCGGCGCAGCTCTATCACGACCTCACGGCGAAGGTGGAAGAAGGCCTCGGCAAATCGGCGCGGCCGAAGGACGGCATCGAGCGGATGATCGAGGTCAAGGTGTCGTTCGACACCGACGCGCAGCGCGCCAAGGAGGATACGCGGCACTGGGCGGCGCTCGCGCTGTCGCCCGAGGAGAAGGTCGGGGTCGAGGATCCGGTCGAGATGGAACGGCTTGCCGACGCGCTGCCATTGGATCGCGCCGCCAGCCGCTGGATCGTGTCGAGCGACCCGGACGAGCAGGTCGAAAAGATCCGCTTCTATGTCGATCTCGGCTTCCGCCACCTCGTCTTTCATGCCCCCGGTCCCGACCAGGCGCGGTTCCTCAGGCTCTACGCCGATCAGGTCCTGCCGCGCCTGCGCAAGGCGTTCGGCTGAGATCATGTTGTCATTGCGAGACGCCCGAAGGGCAACGAAGCAATCTCGATGGATCGAGAAAACGCCAGCACGAGATTGCTTCGCTTCGCTCGCAATGACACCTGGCCTGGACTGACATGTCCTCCCGTTTGACCATCACGGGTCTTACGGGCGTGCCGATGGTGCAGCCGGGCGACGATCTCGCCCAGATCGCGCTCGACGCCTACGCCGCGACCGGGCTCGCGCCGGAAGACGGCGACGTTCTGGTGGTCGCGCAGAAGATCGTCTCCAAAGCCGAAGGGCGGATGGTCGATGTCTCGACCATTGAGCCGTCGGGGCAAGCCACCGCCCTTGCCGCCGAGGTCGAAAAGGACCCTCGTCTCATCGAGGTGATCTTGTCGGAATCGCGGCGTATCGTCCGGCACCGGCCGAACCTGGTCATCGCCGAGCACCGCCTCGGTTATGTCATGGCCAATGCCGGCATCGACCACTCCAACGTAGCTCCCGGCGACGGCGTCGAGCGCGTGTTGCTGCTGCCGCTCGATCCGGACGCCTCGGCGCTGGCGCTGCAAAGAGCGCTGGCCGAGCGCACCGGCAAGCGCATCGCGATCATCATCAGCGACAGTTTCGGCCGGCCGTTCCGCCGTGGCACCGTCGGCATCGCGCTCGGGGCCGCCGGATTGCCGGCGGTGATCGACTGGCGCGGCCATCCGGACTTGTTCGGCCGCAAGCTCGAAGTCACCGAGACCGGGTTTGCCGACGAGATCGCTGCGGCGGCCTCGCTGGTGCAGGGCCAGGCCGACGAGGCGATGCCGATCGCCCTCGTCCGCGGCCTGTCCTGGTCGGCGCCGGACGCGCCCGCCGCCGATCTGGTGCGCCCGGCGGAGCACGATTTGTTCCGATGAGCGCTGACGGACCGGTGCTGGCGCTATCGGGCGGGGTCGGCGGCGCCAAGCTCGCGCTCGGCCTCTACCGCATCCTGCCGCGCGACACGCTGACCGTTGTCGCCAACACCGGCGACGATTTCGCGCATCTCGGCCTGGCGATCTCGCCGGATATCGACACATTGCTTTACACGCTGTCGGGCCAGGACAATCCCGAACTCGGCTGGGGCCGGCGCGGCGAGACCTGGACCTTCATGGCGGCGCTCGAAGCGCTCGGCGGCGAGACCTGGTTCCGCCTCGGCGACGGCGACCTCGCGACCCATATCGAGCGCACCCGCCGCCTGAAAGCCGGCGAGAGCCTGTCGGCGATCACCGACGATTTCCGTCGCCGCTTCGGTATCGCGGCGCGGCTACTGCCGGCGAGCGACGATCCCGTGCGCACGCGGCTGCGCACCGACGAAGGTTGGCTCGATTTC
>DASYOB010000043.1:0-2217 GCA_036008175.1 Allostellaceae bacterium | reverse complement strand
GCGACACATCGAGCAGTTGATGCAGCGCGAGGCCCGCCGTGAGGATCAGTGCATAATTTTCATAGCCGTCGAACAGCCAACCGAGGTTCGCGGCGACGAGCGCGCGCCATTGCGTACTTTCCAGCGAGCGATACCATGGCGCGGCGGTGATGACGCTTGTCTGGTCCATGCGATTCCCCTGTCCTCGGGACCGATCTTCACGTCGGTCACAGGGGGGAGCGCGTGCATAGATTGTGCCGGCCTGCAAAGCGCCGCACCAGGGCACTTCTGCGGCACCGGGATGCTTCTTAGGCGAGCGGGTCCAATCCGACTGCGAGCGCAGCAGGATCAACGCAAGGCCTTTCCGGCGTCCATGTCCGAGGTATCGAGCCATACGTGCGAGGATGCCGGGATCAGAGGCAACGCGGGTCAGGAATGCCCGCCTCCCGCCCAACTGGCCCGTCCGAAGCCATCGGCGCGAAGGTCCGGTCAGGGGCAAACCCAGCCGATAACTCACGACACGGTGAACGGCCGGTATGTGGTGCAGAGCCGCCGACAGCACCCCAACAAATTCCTTCCGAGCAGTGAGCGAGAAGGACAGACCACTGGCGATCGAGGATCCCGAGCGCGCTCGGGATAGCTGTGCTCCCGAGCCGGCTCAGTAGTTTCCCGAGCGGCATCCGTAGTACGCGCGGGCGCACGCGCCTTCGGTGTCAAAATTGACAAGGAAGGATTCGCGTCCTGCGAGCTCCGATAGCTGAACAATTGCTTTCGAGGCCCGAGCGAGAGGCGGCCCGAGCGCCCTCGGCGACGAAGGTACACACGATCCCACCCCCGTTCAGTTGGGGCTTTATCCATGAATCCGGCCGTCTACGCGATCGTGACACGGCTCCGCCGCCGATCATGACATGACGGATTCGAGGCGAAATTTCCTGCGGTTCCGCGAGGCCAAGGTCGAATTCTACCGCTGAACTTCCCGGCCATCGGTCTCGATTGAAATTTCGGGCCAGCGCCTGGCCGCGCTGGCGGCGGCGCGGTTGAAGCCGCGGTTGGGGCGCCATGGGTTGGGCCGCAGGCGCAGCGCAAACAGGTCCTTGAGGCCGAACGGCGCCTCGATATGCAACCGATCGTCGGGGCCGAGGCGCACGCCGACCGCGAACATCGGCGAGGCGAATCGCCGTAATGCCTCGGCGGTGCAGGACAGCGGCGTGTAAGGCTCGCCGAAGTGGGCCTCGAACCAGGCATGTACGCGCGCCTGGTTGCGCACCTCGACGGTACTCCTGAGCGGCTCATCGAAGGCGGCGGCCACCCGGCGGATCACCATATCCTCGGCTTCATAGGAGATGTCCGCAGCATCGAAATAGCCGAGGTCGTAATCCTTGATGCCGTAATCGGGCCGGCGCCCGGTCAGGTGGTTTAGCACCCGCTGATACACCGCGCCGGACATCACCAGCCAATCGGGCAGATCAAGCGCCCGGACCGTCATCAGCACCCGCATCAGCGAAGGCGCGGCCCGCACGATCCCGATGAGGTGCCGTGCGAGCTCGGCTTCGATCGCGTCGCCGCCCATGCCGGCCGCTAGCGATACTCGTCGCCACAGTCGCCGATAATCCGCATCAGGTCGCGCGACCTGGCGAGGATCGGCTCGATCGCGGCAAGATCGCCGGCGTCGAGCGCGACATCAAAGCTGCGCGCATTGTCGGCGATGTGCTCGGCGACGCCGAGCCTAGCGCCGATGATGACGCCGGCCACCGCCCGGCGATCGAGCACATAGCGGGTGGCGATGTTGGCGATGCTGGCGCCGCGTTTGTCGGCCACTTTTTTCAGCGCGATAAGAAGCTCCTGGAACAATGCCCAGCCGCCCCAGGCGTCGATCATCCGCTTGTATTTCTGCAATGAGGCCGTGGTGAGCTGGCCGCGGCTCGGCTCGGGGCGGCCGAGATAGCGATCCGACAGCAGCCCGCCGAGCAGCGTACCGTAAGCCAAGAGGGTGACGCCGTGCTCGCCGCACCATGCGGCCATGCGCGCTTTGGGCCGGCGGTCGACCAGCGAATATTGCACCTGGTTCGACACGACGGTGATGCCGTGTCCGGCGATGACGGCGAGGCGCTCGGTGTCGAAATTGGTCAGCGCCAGGTGGCGGATCCTGCCTTCGTCGCGCAGGTCGGCGAGGTGTCTGAGCGCGTCGAGATAGCGGTTATCGCGGTAATCCCACCAATGGAATTGCAGGAGATCGAG
>DASYOB010000042.1:0-5735 GCA_036008175.1 Allostellaceae bacterium | reverse complement strand
CGCCTCCCGCGGATGCGTCGTGCCCCAACCCCGCTCCTTCTCCTGCACCAGCACGACCACCGGGCTCCCCGGAACCATCCGGTCGCCTTCCGTCTTCCACCCGCCCTTGCCGTCCGATACGGCGGTATAGTCGCGCATGACGATCTTGCTGCCGTAGGGCATCTGGCCAGTGCGGCGCGCCTGGAACCCCGAGGCGCGGTCGATATAGACCTGCCGCAGCGTGCCGCGCAGCGGCATGTCGGCCTGCAGGATCATCTCGTAGGCGTCCCAGTCGCCGACCGGGTTGACGACCTGCGGCGGTGTGCTGTCGGCGCCGAGCGCGGCGGCGCTCGACAGCGCCACAACGGTTGCAAAAAGGCCAAACCGAATCTGGCGGTTCATCCTATTGCTCCACGATGACGGTGGCTCGCATCTTGCCGTCGAAGGCATTGCCGATCCGGTACTTGCCGGGAAACTTGAGGACAATGCCGAGCGACTGTCCCGGCTCGTGCGTCCAGTTGTTGTCGCTGGTGGCGCGATAGTCGAAGGCCCAGTCGCCGCCCTGGCCCCAGATCCACTGCTTCTTGCTGGTGCGGTTGGTCACAACGAGCCGATCGCCGGCGTGCATCTTGACCGTATCCGGGATGAATTTGCCGTCCTCGACGGTCAGCAGGGCATCGGCGGCTTGGGCGGCTGGTGACACAGCCAACAGCAGCAATGACCATAGCAGCGCAACGTGGATGCGCATCTAACGTTCTCCGGTGACCTGCATACTCAACCGAAAGATAATATGGGCTCTCGCGCTTCGGCGGCAATCCTGCAGGCCTTGCGAGCACTCGTTCGATTACACCAGCGGGGCGCCGCTTTTCGCGGCGGCGAAGGCGAGTTCGGGGATGGGGCGGTTAAGCGGCCTGGCGGCGTCGGACAGGGCGCATTGCAGGAAGGCGCCGCTGCCGCGCGGGGCCTGGAGTTTGCCGTCATCGATAACGACGCGGCCGCGCGAGATGACCGTCACCGGCCATCCGTTGAGCCGCATGCCCTCGTACGGCGTGTAGCCGACATTGTCGTGGATGTTCGCGGCGCTGACCGTCACCTCGCGCTCGGGGTCCCAGATCGCGATGTCGGCGTCGCTGCCGACCGCGATCGTGCCCTTTTTTGGGTACAGCCCATAGAGCCTGGCGTGATTGGTCGCGGTCAGCGCGACAAAGCGGTTGATGTCGATGCGCCCGTTGCCGACCCCTTCGGAAAACAGCAACGGCACGCGCAACTCGATGCCCGGGACGCCATTGGCGGTATCCTTGAAGGTGGTCTTGTCGCCCTTCAGCAATTTACCGGTTTCGTCGTAGCGGTAAGGCGCATGGTCCGACGAAAACACCTGGAAGGTGCCGTTGGCGAGACCGCGCCACACTGCCTCCTGCGCCGCGTGGTCGCGCGGCGGCGGGCTGCAGCAGAACTTCGTGCCTTCGAGGTCCATGCCGATATCGTCGGCGGTCAGGAACAAATATTGCGGGCACGTCTCGCCGTAGATCTTGAGGCCCTTGGTCTGCGCGTCGCGAATGACGTCGATCGCCTCGGCGGCCGAGACATGGACGATCAGCAGCGGCACGTCGAGCAGCTGCGCCAGCGCGACGGCGCGGTTGGTCGCCTCGCCCTCGGCGACCCGGGCATGCGACACCGCGTGGTAGCGCGGCTGCGACAACCCCTTCTCCAGCAGGCGTTCGGCCAGCCACGAGATCATATCGTGGTTCTCGGCATGCACCATGACCATCGCGCCCTCCCGCCGTGCCAGCGCCAGGATGTCGAGCATCTGCCGGTCGTTGAGCCGCAGCAGATCGTAGGTCATGTAGACCTTGAACGAGGTGTAGCCGTCGCGGATCAGCGCCGGCAGCTCCTGCCCCAGCACCAGCTCCGTGGGATCGGAGATGATCAGGTGGAAGGCATAATCGATGACCGCTTTCGGCCCGGCGGCGGCGTGGTATTCCTCGACCACCTCGCGCAACGACTGGCCGCGATGTTGCGCCGCGAACGGGATGACGGTCGTGGTGCCGCCGAACGCGGCCGACACCGTGGCGCTGTAGAAATCGTCGGCGCAGATGACCCCGGCCGAGGATTTCTGCTCGATATGGCAATGGCTGTCGATCGCGCCGGGCAGCACGAGCTTGCCGCCGGCGTCGATCTCGCGCGTGCCCGCTGGCAGACCGCGCCCCAAGGTGGCGACGACGCCGTCCTTGATGCCGATGTCGCAGTACTGCGTGTCGGCCGCGGTCACGACCGTGCCGTTGCGGATGACGAGATCGTAATCGGCCATGCCATGTTCCTTGTCTTTGCGAGGCGCGCAGCGACGAAGCAATCTCGCTCGGCTGGGCACAATAATGACGAGATTGCTTCGCTTCGCTCGCAATGACAAGGAAGCGCCTGCCGTTCATCGCTTAGATCGTGGAGGCAGTCATGAGCGCACAGACCAGCGCGAAACGCGTGTCGGCGCCGCAGATCCAGCGCCGCAAGGGCGGCGACAAGCTGGTCTGCCTGACCGCCTATACCGCCTCGGTGGCGCGCCATCTCGACGAGGAAGTCGACCTGCTGCTGGTCGGCGACAGCCTGGCGATGGTGGTCTACGGCTTCGACAGCACGCTGCCGATCGGGCTCGACCCGATGATCGCGCACGGCGCGGCGGTGGTGCGCTCGACCCGCCACGCGCATATCGTGGTCGACCTGCCGTTCGGCAGCTACCAGGAATCGCCGGAGCAGGCGTTCCGCTCGGCCGCCCGGGTCATGGCCGAAACCGGCTGCGGCTCGGTCAAGCTCGAAGGCGGCGAGGCGATGGCCGCGACGGTCGCCTTCCTGACCTGGCGCGGCGTTCCGGTCATGGGGCATGTCGGGCTGACCCCGCAGGCGGTCAACGCGCTCGGCGGCTACCGGTCGCGCGGGCACGATCCGGCCGAGCGCGACAAGATCATGCGCGACGGGATCGCCATCGCCGAGGCGGGGGCCTATTCGCTGGTCGTCGAAGGCGTCGCCGAGAGCCTGGCGCGTGAGCTGACCGAGACAGTCGCGATCCCGACCATCGGGATCGGCGGCTCCCCAGCCTGCGACGGGCAGATCCTGGTCATCGACGACATGCTCGGCCTCTTTGCCGAGTTCACCCCTCGCTTCGTCAAACGCTACCGCAACCTCGGCGACGAGATTCGCGCCGCCGCGCACGAATACGCCGAGGATGTGCGCCAGGGCCGCTTCCCGGCCGCCGAGAACACCTATCCCGGCCCCAAACGGGCGAAAGCCGTGGAGTAGGGCGCCCTATCGGGATTGCTTCGCTGTGCTCGCAATGACACCAGATTGGTCCGTCATTGCGAGAAGCGGAGCGACGAAGCAATCTCGCGCCGTCCTGGGGCGATATCGCTTCAATATGGTGCTGTCCTGGCGCTAAGCTGCGGTGAATATTCCGCGGAGGAAACGCCATGACCGCAACCGCGCACAACACCGCCCATCGCCCTGCTATTGCTGTGACCCGCCACGCCATCGCCGCCGGGCACTACCTCGCCGCGACCGCCGGGTTCGACATCCTGCAGGCGGGCGGCAATGCGGTCGACGCCGGGGTCGCCGCCGGCATCGCGCTCGGCGTCTTGCAGAGCGATCTGGTCAATGTCGCCGGGGTGGCGCCGATCATGATCTACCTCGCCGACAAGCGCGAAGTCGTCACCATCGCCGGGCTCGGTCCCTGGCCGAAGGCGCTCGACCCCGAGCTGTTCATGCGCGAGCACGGCGGCAAGATCCCAATCGGCGTTTTGCGCACCGTCGTCCCCGCCGCGCCCGATGCTTGGATCACCGCGCTCCGCCGCTACGGTACGATGAGCTTTGGCGAGGTCGCCGCCGCCGCGACCCGCCTCGCGCGCGACGGCTTCCCGATGTACCCGCTGATGGCGGCGAGCCTCGAAAAGCACGCCGAGCGGCACGCCATGTGGCCGTCGAGCGCGGCGGTCTACCTGCCGAATGGCCGTCCGCCGGAGACCGGCGATGTGTTCCGCCAGACCGACCTCGCCGCGTCCTTGCAATACATGGCCGACGAGGAGAAGGCCGCTGCCAGCCGCAGCGCCAATGGGCGCGGCCGCGAAAAGGGGCTTGAAGCCGCGCGCGACGTCTTCTACCGCGGCGACATCGCCAAGAAGATCGTCGCCTTCATCAAGGAGCAGGGCGGCCTCTTATCGGCCGAGGACCTCGCCGACTACCATTCGCCGGTCGGTCCGGCTGAAAGCCGCCGCTTCGGCGACCTCGAAGTCTTCACCTGCGGCGCCTGGTGTCAGGGGCCGGTATTGCTGCAAACGCTGGCCCTGCTCGAAGGCACCGATGTGAAGGCGCTCGGCCACAACAGCGCCGATTATGTGCATCACCTGACCGAGGCGCTGAAGCTCGCCTTCGCCGACCGCGAGGCCTACTACACCGACCCCGCGCTCGGCCATGTGCCATTGCCGACGCTGATCTCGTCGGAGTACGCCGCCGAGCGGCGGAAGCTGATCGATCCGAAGAAGGCCTGGCCGGAGATGCCGCCGCCGGGTGAATTGGGTGCTTCGGCGGAGCGCTTGCGCGAGAGCCCGCCCAACCTGTTTCCCGAGCCGGACACCTCCTATGTCTGCGCCGCCGACCGCTGGGGCAATCTGTTCTCGGCGACGCCGAGTGACGGCTCCTACGGCTCGCCGGTCGTGCCGGGGGTCGGGGTGATCCCATCCAACCGCGGCTCGCAATCGCGCCCGGATCCGCGCCATCCCGCCGGCGTCGCACCCGGCAAACGACCGCGGCTTACGCCCAATCCGGCGCTGGCGATCAAAGGCGGCGACCAGTTCCTGCCGTTCGGCACGCCGGGTGGCGACGTGCAGACCCAGGCGATGCTGCAGGTGCTGCTCAACATCTTCGTGCACGGGCAGGACGTGCAGAGCGCGATCGAAAATCCGCGCTTCGCCAGCTACAGCTACCCGTCCTCCTTCGCGCCCTACGACTACTATCCCGGCCGGCTCAACCTCGAAGGCCGCTTTCCGGAGGAGGTCGCGGCCGAGTTGGCGACACGCGGCCACAAGGTCGAGCGCTGGCCCGACTGGATCTGGCTCGCCGGGGCGGTCTGCGGGATTCTGTCGGATCGGAAGCGCGGCGTCATGGAAGCCGGCGCCGATCCGCGCCGCGCGGCCTACGCGCTCGGTTGGTAGAGCCCTTAGGTCTGCGCCGATTGAACCGAGACCGCGGCTCGGCTATCTGATCGGCCATGGCCCCAATCGATGTGCCGGCTTAGCTCAGCGGTAGAGCAACCGCCTTGTAAGCGGTAGGTCGTCTGTTCGATCCAGACAGCCGGCACCAATGTTTTCAAGAACTCAGCGGCTCGTCCGATCGCGGGCTAGAATGCCGGCATCGCGAGGACACCGCCCTGTCCGGTGTTGGGGTCGCCGTACGTGGCGAAGATCGTCGTCGCGTCGACCGAGGCGGCGATGCCGTTCAGGCTGACATTGTCGAGCGGATGCCCGTTGAGGGTGACGCGCCGGAGCGCGACGACCGCGCCGTCCTGCTGCATCCGAACAATCGTGTTGTCGCCCTGATTGGCGACATAGAAGTCGGAGCCGTCATCCAGGGCCGTGTTGCTTGCCCAGTTGACGTTGTCAACGTCTCGCTGAACGGGTGTCAGGTCGACCGGCAGGTTCAGCGCGGATGAGCTTAATCGGCTGATCGAATCGGCACGGAAGACCTGGTTGGGCGCGGTCCCGAAATTCGTGAGGTTG
>DASYOB010000041.1:0-5404 GCA_036008175.1 Allostellaceae bacterium | reverse complement strand
GCCTTGCCCCATCGGCGGTCTCCCGCATGGTAAAGGGCGAGCGTCAGATGAAGCTCCTGGAGGCGGTGCAAATCGCCGCGTTCCTCGGAGTCACTCAGGACGACGTGCTGCGCCATGCCGGCGCCAGCGTCGAGACACCGCCGCGCATCGGGCCGGCCCGGCGCGGCCGCCCGCCGCGCGCCTTTGCCGCCCCGGTCGCGCCGCCGCGCGCCGAGCCGATCCCGATCCGCAGCGCGGCACGCGGCGGCGGCGATCAGCAAATGTTTCTCGAGGACGGGCCGATCGGCTATACTCCGCGTCCCGCCAATCTCGCCGGGGTCCGCGGCGCTTACGCGATCTACATGCTGGGCGACAGCATGGAGCCGCGCTACCGCCAAGGCTGGCTATTGCACGTCAACCCGTTCAAGCCGCCGACCCATGATCGCGATGTCGTCGTTTTCAAGACCGGCCACACAGTACTGATCAAGCAGTTCGTCCGCTGGGAGAGCAACGCATTGGTGCTGTACCAGCTCAACCCGCCAGAGGAACTGAAGGTCCCCCGCGAGGAGGTCCTCGAATGCCACCTCGTCGTCGGCGTCGACCAGGAGGGATGACGGACCTGCCGAACCATCTGTGACGCGAGGGGTGCCGCTTGAGTGAGGGGAACCGACCGGCCAGCGCCGCGCCGGCCATCGCCGGCATCGGCCATCGGCTGCTGCGCCGGGTCATCGACGTCCGGCCGGAGGAGGTCGCGGTCCTCTTTTGGTGTTGGCTCTACATCTTCGCGGTGCTGTCGTCCTACTACATCATGCGGCCGATCCGCGACGAGATGGGCGTCGCCGGCGGCACAGAGAATCTGCCGTTTCTGTTCACAGGCACGCTCATCGGCATGGTGGCGCTGAACCTGCCGTTCGCCTATATGGTCAAGACCCTGCCGCGCAGCCGCTTCATCCCGCTGACCTACGGCTTCTTCATCGTCAATATCCTGATTTTCGCGCTGGTGCTGCATGTCGCGAACTCTGACCAGACGGTGTGGATCGGCCGCGTCTTTTTTATTTGGCTCTCCGTCTATAACTTGTTCGTGGTCTCTGTCTTCTGGCAGCTCAATGTCGATTTGTTCGATCCCGCGCAAGGCAAGCGGCTGTTCGGGTTTATCTCGGTTGGTGCCTCCCTAGGAGCTATTGTCGGGGCAGGGGTCATCGTCGTATTTGCACGCCGCGTGGCGGCGACTTGGCTGCTGATCGGCGCGGCGATATTGCTCGGAATTGCAGTGTTCGCGGTAGGACGGCTGTCGCGCCTGTCGCCCGCTTTGCACGATCGGCCCTCGGAAACTGAGCAGCCGATTGGCGGCAGCGTTTTCTCGGGCGTCACCAACGCGCTGAGCAACCCCTACCTAATCAACGTCAGCATCTTTGTCCTGCTGTTCACGATCACCTCGACCATCGTCTATTTCCAGCAGGCCGGCATCGCCAAAAGCAGCTTTGCTGACAAGGGCGCACAGACCGAGTTCTTCGGCTGGATCGATTTCTTCGTCAATTGCCTGACCCTGGTAACGCAGCTTTTCCTGACTGGCCGCATTCTCGGTATATTCGGCGTGGCACTGACCTTGGCCCTGCTGCCCGCGTTCACCGCGCTCGGTTTCGGGGCCCTCGCGTTGGCGCCGACAATCATGGCGCTGGTGGGCTTTCAGGTGCTGCGTCGCGCCGGCGATTATGCGATCGCGCGGCCGACCCGCGAAGTCCTGTTTACGGTCGTGCCGCGCGAAGATCGCTACAAGGCGAAGAGCTTTATCGACACGTTTGTCTATCGCCTCGGCGACCAGGTCGGCGCCTGGTCATATGCGTTCTTGGCCACATTCCTCGGCCTCGGGTCCACGACGGTCGCCTTGGCTGCCATCCCGGTGGCGCTGTTGTGGCTCGCGAACGCGGTGTGGCTTGGCCGCCGCCAAACGGCGATGGCAGAAGACCAGGCCACTCGCGGCACCTAAGCCGCTTCGTCGAGGGTCGAGCCGACATCCAAGGTCGTTGCTCGGCGCAGGTCGCGCGGCTGGCTTTCGTCATGCGCCCGACCGCGATGCATCGTGTCGCGGTTGTCCCAGATGACGAGATCGCCGACCCGCCATTTATGGCTGTAGACAAATTCGCGCCGGGTTGCGTGCTCTTCCAGATCGCGCAGCAGAAGCCGCCCTTCGGGGACGGGCCAGCCGACGATATGCGAGGCGTGCGCGGAGAGGTACAGGCATTTGCGGCCCGAGCCCGGATGGCGGCGTACCATCCGCTGGCGCGACGGCGGGTATTGCTCGCGCTCGCCGGGCGGAAATTCGGTGAAGCCAATCTGTCCGCGCGACCAGAAGACGTCATGCTCGACGACGAGCGGATCGACCACCGCCTTCTGCGCCTCCGATAGCGCGTCGTAGGCCGCGCGCATATCGGCGAACTCGGTCTCGCCGGAGCCAAATGGCGAGGGCGGCGGCACCGCGACCGCGAACAGCATGCCGAGCACCACCGGCACCGGCATGTACGAGGCATCGGTGTGCCAGAGGCGATTGCCGAGACTGTCGAGCCGCTTCCTGTCGTCGCGGGCGCGGATCCGACTGTCTTCGTCGAGGTTGGAGATGTCGCCGATCTCGGGGAATTGCAGCCGCCGCTTTCCGCCGCGCGCCGCCGACCGGCCAATCTCCAATTCACCGAAGCGGGCGGCGAAGGCGCGCAGTTCGGCATCGCTCACCTGCTGATCGTGGAAGACCAAGACCGCGTGCGTATCGATCGTCCGCCATAGCGCCGCGACAGTGGTCTCGTCGATCGGCTGGCGCAGATCCAGGTCACCGATCTCGGCGCCGATATGCGGATGAAGCTGATTGACCGCGAACGCCATCGGCAATCCTCCCGGCAGCGGGTATGGCTCGATTTGCGTCAGGATCGATCCGCCGCCGCCGGGTTGTCAATCGACGCCGCAATGCTGCTATCCTCGGCGGCGATAAAATCGAAAGGGGAAGAAATGCTGGACGGACGGATCTCGGGCTGGCGGGCCGCGGCAGCGCTCGCGTTGTTGTTTGCCGCCCCCGCAGCGTCGGCGCAGGCGCCCGCGAAGCCGCCGAGCGGCGAGCCGATTACGATCGGCTTCTCGATGGCGCTGACCGGCTCGCTAGCCGTCAACGGCAAGAGCGGGCTTTTGGCGATGCAGATCTGGGCCGAGGACCAGAACGCCAAGGGCGGGCTGTTGGGGCGCCCGGTCAAGCTCGATTTCTACGACGACCAGACCAACCCGTCGCTGGTGCCGGGCATCTATACGAAGCTCCTCGACGTCGACAAGGTCGACCTCGTCGTCTCCGGTTATGGCACCAATGTCGCGGCGCCGGCGATGCCGGTCGTGATCGCGCATAACAAGACCTTCATCGGCCTGTTCGCGCTCGACATCAACGAGGAGTTCAAATACCCGAAATACTTCTCGATGCTGCCGGTCGGCCCGGATCCGCGACCGGCAATCTCCGAGGGCTTTTTCGAGGTCATCAAGGCCAACAAGGACAAGCTCGGGCTGAAGACGATCGCGCTCGCGGTCGGCGACGGCGAGGCGACCCGCAACACCGCCGACGGCGCTCGCGTCAATCTGAAAAAGGCCGGGCTCGAGGTCGTCTACGACAAGACCTACCCGCTGACGACGACCGATTTCAGCCCGGTCGTCCGGGCCTTGCAGGCGACCAACGCCGACATCGTCTACATCTCGTCCTACCCGGCCGACAGTGTCGGCATCATCCGCAGCGTCAACGAGATGGGGCTGAAGACGAAGGTGTTCGGCGGCAATCTGACCGGGCCGCAGAGCACCTCGCTGAAGACCTCGCTCGGGGCGATGCTCAACGGCATCATCACCTTCGACTGGTGGCTGCCGGCGCCGAAGCTGCGCTTCCCCGGGGTCATGGAGTTTCTCGCCAAATACCAGGAACGGGCGCCAAAGGAGGGAGTCGATCCGCTCGGCTATTACCTCGGTCCCTGGGCGTACGCCGACCTGCAGGTCCTGGGCGACGCGGTCGAGGGCACGCAGAGCCTCGACCAGGACAAGATCGCCGACTACATCCGCACCCACACTTTCAAGACCGTGGTCGGCGACGTCGCCTTCGGCAACAAGGGCGAGTGGGCTAAATCGCGCATCCTGACCATCCAGTTCCAGAACATCGCCGGCACCAGCGTCGATGATTTCCGCGACGGCAAGGGCGAGACGGTGATCTGGCCCGACGAATACAAGGCCGGCGACGCCATCCTGCCCTATTCCAGCATCAAGCATTGAGCAAAGCTGTCATCGCGAGGAGAGACCGCCGGTCGACGAAGCAATCTCGATCAGATCGGGGATCTTGGCCCCGGCGATTTCGTCAAGGTCGAGTGCGTCTGCGGCCATAGCGAGCTGATACCGTCGAGCGGCTTGCAACAGGGGCTACGGCTGCCGCCACACTTGCCCGTGCTCGACCTGCAACACCGGCTCCGCTGCCGCGAATGTGACCAGCGCGGGCGGGCCGTGGTGTCGATCAAACAGTAGCCGGCTCGTTGAGCTGTACCGGAACGCCTATAAAAGCTCGTGTACGTCTCGGGGCGCTGCACGGCACCATTCGCCTTCCAGGTGATCCATCTCGATCTGGAGGGCCAACGCTTGCTCGTAGTCCATCGCGGCGAGCGCGACGCCCAATTGCTCGCGCGCCAAACGCATCTGCTGACGTATCGCCGCAATTCGTCGAAGCTGTTCCTGACGGGTCAACGCGCGCCTCGTATCGGACGCTTGGCATCGCCGTATTCAACGCCCATCTTCGGGCGTGGTGCCAACGTGCCTCAAAAAAAAGTAGGAAACTTTAACGACTTGGCGGTGATGTCCCGATGTATCCCCCCGTTCGGGACCACACGGATTGGGAGCGAAACGAGGTTACCACGAGTGCGAGCGTACCGTGTCGGCACAATTGCCCACCCCGTCAGCGGGATCTCTTTAGCCTATCCCCCCTTTGCGTCAGTTCCGAGAATGCGGGGCGCCGTTCTTTTTGGTCGCAGCGCAACGATTTGCTGCTGACAACACTCGCGCACATGGCAGTTTGTGACAGACGTACACGTCGATAAGAGAGTTCATGAAACAGGGCGACCGATCTTCGGCGTATGGCTGAGTTGTGCAAGCGGATGGCGGCGGTCCCAACGTCTGGCGGCCATCGCACCGATCGCCTGCTCGTCACACTCGCCGAGCAGTTGGATTACGAAGCCGCGCGGTTGGAGGGTCAAACAGAGCCATCGTCGGATGCCACGAGGTGATCCCGGTTCCCATATAGCCAGGCGTGAGCCGAGGGAAACCGAAGCGGCGACGATGACGGGTAGACCTACAGCGGCGATGAAAGGAACACGTGCCAGGGTATTCGACCGGGCGCGTCAGGTTCTTTTGACTTCTTTCAGGATAATTC
>DASYOB010000040.1:0-21450 GCA_036008175.1 Allostellaceae bacterium | reverse complement strand
CGGCCTGCTCTGCCGCCTCGATCCAATGCTCGAGGCCTTCGATGATATCGACGACGGCATAAGTGCGCGGCGCCGTGAAGGGCGGGATTTCGGGAATGACCGGCGCGGCCGGAGCCGGCACACCGCCGTCCAAAGCCGGGGTTGGGGCGGGGCCGGCCAGCCGTTGCCGCATCCGCGTTTCCAGCGCGCGAAATTCCATCGTGCGCAGGAATGGCAACAGCGTGTCGAGATCGATCGGCTTCACCCGCAGCTCCGACAGCGGGCACGGCAACGGCACCTCGCCGTCGAGCTTGACCAGCTCCTTCGACAGCCGCGCCTTGGCCTCGTTCTCGATCAGCGATTCGCGCCGCTTCGGCTGCTTGATCTCTTGCGCACGGGCAAGCAGGGTTTCGAGATCGCCATAGGCGTTGATCAGCTCAGCCGCGGTCTTGACACCGATCCCCGGCACCCCCGGAACATTGTCGATGCTGTCGCCGCACAGCGCCTGGACATCGATCACCTTGTCCGGACCGACCCCGAACTTTTCGCGCACTTCTGCTTCGCCGATCGGCCGGTTCTTGATCGGGTCGAGCATCGTCACCTTGCTGTCGACAAGCTGCATCATGTCCTTGTCGGAGGAGACGATGGTCACGACAGCGCCGGCCTCGACGGCATGGCGGGCATAGGTTGCGATCAGGTCGTCGGCCTCGAAATCCGCCATCTCGATCTGGCACACGCCGAACGCCTTTGTCGCCTCGCGCACCAGCGCGAATTGCGGCACGAGGTCATCCGGCGGCGGGCCGCGGTTGGCCTTGTACTGATCGTAGATGCGGTTGCGGAACGAGGTGCCGGCGGCGTCGAAGATGACCGCGACATGATCGGCGTCGGTCTCCGACAGCAGTTTCGCCAGCATGTTGCTGAAACCGAGCACGGCGGCGACCGGCGTGCCGTCGGCTCGGGTCAGCGGCGGCAGCGCGTGATAGGCGCGGAAGATGAACCCCGATCCATCGACAAGGTAGACGTGATGCGGTGCCGCCGACGGGGCCGGCTTCGGTTCGGCGGCGACAGCGGTGGCGATGTCGTTCATGCGCGGCTCCTCTTCGGCCGGCGGATTGCTAGGTTTTACTGCGGACGCTGTCGAGGAGTCGCGGTGTTCGCGGCGAAACTCGGGATCAGCGCTCTTCGCGGTAAATATGGGATCGGATCACGGCGATCCGACCTGGCGCGGGGGTGGGCTCTCGCTCGGCACGTCGCCCGCGCCCGCCACCGCGCGGTTGACGAACTGGCGTGAGCAATACGGGCATTCGTGATGCCCTGAGGGCGCCAGGTTCAGATAGACCCTGGGATGGCCCATCGGCCCGCCGCCGCCGTTGCAAGCCGCCTCCATCTCGTGAACTTCGATGACTTCGAAAGGCGCAACCATGTGCTGTCCCGTGTAAGCTGCCGAGCCGGCGGGTTGACCGCCGACCGAGGGGAATGATACGCGTTGCTGCGAGACAATCAAATGACCAGCGATCCGTCCGATGCGGGCCACGGGCCGGCGCCCCGACGCCGGCGCAAATGGCTCGGCGCAGCGTTTTGCCTGCTGCTGCTCGGCGGCGCTTGCGTCGCCGCCGGCGGTCCCGGCCCGGAACTCGCAAGCGTTGCACCGCCGCTCGCCCCGGCCGAAGCGGGCATCGGGCCGCGATTCACCGAAGACGCCTTCGTCACCGCCGACGGCGCCCGCCTGCCGCTGCGCAAATGGCTGCCGCAGGGCCGGCCCAAAGCGGTGATCCTGGCGCTGCACGGGTTTGGCGACTACAGCCATGCATTCGAGGCGCCGGCCGCGGTATGGGCCAAGAGCGGCATTGCCACCTATGCCTACGACCAGCGCGGCTTCGGCGGGGCTCCCGGGCGCGGGTTGTGGCCGGGCGAGGGGCAGCTCGCGGTCGATGCGATCACCGCCAGCCAGATCCTCCGGCAGGCGTATCCCGGCCGGCCTCTGTACCTGCTCGGTGAAAGCATGGGTGGCGCGGTCGCCACCTTGGCCGCGACCGGTGCGATGCACGGGGTGCTTCCGTCCCCTGGGGGCGTGCCGGTCGCCAAGGTCGACGGGGTGATCCTGTCGGCGCCGGCGACGTGGGGGCGCGCCGCCATGGATCTGCTGCCGAAGATGGCGCTGTGGGCCGCAGTGCGGTTTTTGCCAACGACGGTGCTGAGCGGCCAAGGGCTGCGGATCATGGCCTCGGACAATTTGCCGATGCTGCGGGCCCTGGGGCGCGACCCGATGGTGATCAAGGGGGCGCGCGTCGATACGGTCTACGGCTTGGTCGACATCATGGATTCGGCGCTCGATGCCGCTCCACGGCTCGGCGCACCGCTGCTGCTGATGTATGGCGCGCAGGACCAGGTCATACCGGCGCCGGCAATCGGGGCCTTTGTCGCGCATCTGCCGGCCGATCCCGACCACCGTCGACGGCTCGCCTATTACGAGCACGGCTATCACCTGCTGCTGCGCGATCTCGAAGGTCCGGTTGTGGCGGAGGATGTCGCGAGCTGGATCTTCGATCATGGCCAGCCGCTGCCCTCGCATGCCGACTCGATCGAGGCCGCACGCCCCTGGCCCCCCGAGCATGACGAGAAGGGCTGAGCCGGGTTCGTCGTGACGGTTATAAAGCTCAGGCCAGTAGCCACGCCCGGAGGTTTTGCTAAGATCACGGCATGGCTCGCCAGGAGACGGCGCTGCGTCGCGGCTGGACCACCGGCGCCTGCGCCGCGGCAGCGGCGCGCGCCGCGTACGCCGCGCTGTTGACCGGCCGCTTTCCCGATCCGGTGATGATCCGTTTGCCGCGCGGACAGACCCCGAGTTTCGCGTTGGCGCTTGCCGAGCAGATGGATGGAGCCGCGCGCGCCGGCATCGTCAAGGATGCCGGCGACGATCCTGATGTGACGCATGGCGCGCTGGTCATTGCCGAGCTCGCCTGGGCGGCGCTGGGTTCGGGCATCGGTTTTCGCGCCGGCGAGGGGATCGGGACCGTGACCCGCGCCGGCTTGCCGCTTGCCGTTGGCGAGCCGGCGATTAACCCGGCACCGCGTGCGATGATCCGCGAGACGCTTTCCGACCTGGCCGAGGCGAACGGAGCGCCGCCACCTGACCTCACCGTGACGCTGGCGATCCCGGGCGGCGAGCGACTCGCCGAAAAAACCATGAACGCGCGGCTCGGCATTCTCGGCGGGCTGTCGATCCTGGGCACCACCGGCGTTGTGCTGCCATATTCCTGTGCTTCCTGGATCCATGCGATCCATCGCGGCATCGACGTTGCCCGTGCCGCCGGGCTCGACCATATCGCCGCCGCGACCGGCACGACCTCGGAGCGTGCCGTGCAGCTTCTTTACGACCTGCCTGAGCACGCGCTGATCGACATGGGCGATTTCGTCGGCGGCACGCTCAAATATCTGCGCCGGCATCCGCTGCCCCGGCTGACCCTGGCCGGCGGCTTCGCCAAGATCGCCAAGCTCGCCGCCGGGCATCTCGACCTGCATTCGAGCCGCAGCCGCGTCGATGCTGCCGTGCTCGCCGACATGCTCAACGCGCTCGGTGCCGACGAGGCGACCGCCACCGCCGCGCGCGACAGCGACAGCGCGGCCGCAATCCTGGAGATCGCCGGAGAGCAGCGACCGGCGCTGGCCGACCGGGTGGCGCGCCGGGCGCGCGAGGTGGTGCTGGCGAGCCTCGCCGGCGACACCGCCGTCGAGGTCGCGATCGTCGACCGCGCCGGCGCTTTTCTTGCCCGAGTCGGCGGGCCGCTCGGTAAGGTCGCGCGATCATGACACCGCAGCATCTCCTGATCCTGGGCGGCACCGGAGAGGCGACGGCGCTTGCCCGCGGTGCGCTGTCGCGTTTCGGCGACAGCATGGCGGTCACCAGCGCGATTGCCGGCCGCACCCGGCATCCCGGACCGATCCCCGGTCAGGTGCGTATCGGCGGGTTCGGTGGCGCGCCCGGCCTCGCGACGTATCTGATCGAGGAGGGCATCGACCGGCTGATCGACGCCACTCATCCCTTTGCCGCCGAGATCTCCCGGGCCGGCCGCTTTGCCGCCGAGCGAACCGGGGTGCCCCGGCTGATGCTGCTGCGCCCGCCCTGGCGGCGTCATCCGCTCGACCGCTGGATCGAGGTCGACAGCTTCGAGGCAGCCGCTCAGCTCGTCGGCCGGATCGGCCGGCGTGCGTGGCTGACTGTCGGCGCCGGCGCGGTCGGCACCTTTGCGCAGGCGACGTCCGTGCGCTTCGTCGTGCGCCTGATCGATCCGCCGCGCGAGCCATTGCCTTTGCGCTTCCACGAAGTCGTGCTTGGTCGCGGGCCGTTCAGCGTCGTCGAGGAACGCCATCTGATGGAGCGCCATGCCATCGATGTGGTCGTCTGCAAGGCGAGCGGCGGCGGCGCCACCGAGGCAAAGCTGATTGCCGCGCGCGAGCTGAGCCTGCCGGTCATCATGGTGCGTCGACCGCCGGTCGAGCCGGGACCCTCGGTCGATACGGTGGAGGCGGCGCTCGAATGGCTCGCCGGCCTCGACCCTTTGGCGGAAGCAAGGAGGTTGCCATGAACGCTCGGCTGGCCCGGCTGGCCGGCGGCGCGGCGCTCGTGCTGCTCGTCTTCATGACGAGCGCGCACGCGGATCTCAACCTGTTCGGCGCCTATCACAACAATGTCGCGCGAGCGGCGGCACTGAACGATGCCAATGAGGTGCGCCAGCTTCTCTCCGCCGGCAACAACCCGAACAACGATGTCGACGAAAGCGGACGCACCGGGCTGCACATCGCGGCGATCAACGGCAACCTGCAGATTGCGGCGATCCTGATCAAGGCGAAGGTCAAGCTCGATGTGACCGATCCCTTGGGCAATACACCGCTCTTCTACGCGGCCGAGCGCAACCAGGTCGAGATGGCCCAATTGCTGCTCGATGTCGGCGCCGAGGTCGACAAGCAAAACAAGAACGGCATGACCTCGCTGATGGTCGCCGCCTCGCGTGGCAATATCGGGGTTGTCCAAGCGTTGCTCGCCAAGGGGGCCAACCCGCGCAAGGCCGATTTCACCGGCCGCGACGCGGTCGGCTGGGCCGCCGATAGCCACCGGCCGGCGGTGATACAGGCCCTCGAGCGCGCGGCGCTCGCAAAGCGCTGACCTGGTGCAGCATCCGATCGGATTGAATCGCCTTCCCTATTCGTCATGGCCGGGGATGACGATTTAAGGTGATCGAATCTAAATGGATTCGATTCTAGTGCACGGGCGGCTTGGCTGCGCGTATCCAGACGAGCATCGCGGAACCGTTCGTTTCTAATCCTCTGCCGCGGTGCCGGCGCGAGGGCCTATGGTGATTGCGCCGTAGCAGCCAGAGGCCAGTCGGTAGACCGCCACTGCTTCACGATATTCCCCTGTTTCTACAGGCGTCATTTGCAGCATTTAAGTAAAAATCGAGCCGGCACCTCGGTTATTTGTCGGAATCGGCAAGCTCTATTGCTTTTTTCGAGGGGTGGTCGTTAACCTCTACTTACAAAGAAGGGCCATGTTCCGTGAGCCCGCGCTTGGGGGGGACCGTCATGCGCCGCTTATTGGCAGTCCTGGTGCTGTCACTCAGCCTCGGCGTCCCAGTGGCCGTGACAAAGGCCCAAACCATTCTCGATGAAGCCCGTCGTGCCGGACGCGATGCCGCCTCGTTCAAGCCGGCGGACGAGGACTGGTTTCACGACATGGACAGCGGCGTCAAGCTCAGTCCAGACGAGGTCAAGGGCCGCAACATGTGGCTGGTCTGGAGCGGCGGCAATGACCGGCTGTGGGACGACCTCACTCGCCTGACCTTCGGCGCTTTCGACCTGTTGAAGATTGTCTCTTCTCATCCCAGTCTGAAATACAGCCGGGACACCCGCTTCAGCTATTTCGGACTGGCGAGCGAGCCCTGCTTTACCAAGCCGACGGGATCCGACCCAAACCGCTTCGGCCTCTGGCTCGATGTCCGTGGCGGCGACTGCCCGGCCGATCCGTTCGAGAACGCGGAGAAATATCCCGGGGTTGCGATCGGCGCGCGCGGGCAGACGCAGCCGGTCGGCTCCTATTACGGTTATGCGAGCGGGATCGTCGGGTTGCGGCTGTTCCCCAATCCGGATTTCGACGCCGCGGCGGCTCAGCGCTGGGATGCAGAGCGCTATTACACCGACCCGAGCTACTACCTGTCGAAGGATCTGGTACGGCCGTATCGCGTCGGCGTCAGTTGCGGCTTTTGTCATGTCGGACCGAACCCGGTGAACCCGCCGCAGGATCCGGATCACCCGACTTTCGCCAACCTCAGCGGCACGAGCGGCGCACAGTACTTCTGGGTGGATCGCATCTTCGCCTGGAACGCGGATGCCTCGAACTACCTGTTCCAGGTCCTGCATACGGCGCGGCCCGGCTCGCTCGACACCTCGCTTGTCTCGACCGACAACATCAACAACCCACGCACGATGAACGCAGTGTACGACCTCGGCGACCGGCTTGCCGCGGCCAAGCGTTGGGGCCACGAAACGCTCGCCCCCGACAACTACGCCAACAAGCAGTTCAACGATTTCTTCACCAGCGGTCCGCTGACCGAGTTCTATCAGAAGCCCGACAAGGTATTGGCGCCGCACATTTTGAAGGACGGCTCGGATTCCGTTGGCGCACTCGGCGCGCTCAACCGCGTCTACATCAATATCGGCTTGTTCAGCGAGGAGTGGCTGCGCCACTTCAACGCCCTGATCGGCGGCAAACAGGTTACGCCGATTGAGATCACCACGGCGCGCGCCAATTCCGTTTATTGGCAGGCGACCGAGAGCATGACCCCCGATATGGCGCTGTTCCTGGTCGCCGCATCGGGCCCCCACACGCTGAAGGACGCGCCCGGCGGGGCGGCACATCTGACCGCCGACCAGGCGACGCTGCAGCGCGGCAAGATCGCCTTCGCCGACAACTGCGCGGCCTGCCATTCGAGCAAGGCGCCGACGGCGCCGGCCGGCGCCGACCCCGCGGCCTGCATCGGACCCAATTATATGCAGTGCTGGGGGCGCTACTGGACCTGGGTGCAGACAAATGCCTTCAAGAGCCAGATGCGCAGCATTGTGCTCGCCGACGATTTCCTTGCCGGCAACTACCTGTCAAACGACATGCGCATCCCGGTCACGCTGCTGCAGACCAACGCGTGCAGCCCGCTCGCGACCAATGCGATCGGCAATAACATCTGGGACAATTTCTCCTCGGCGTCCTACAAACAGCTGCCCTCGGTCGGCGCGATCACGGTCTACGACCCATTCACCGGCCAGCCCCGGCAATACCAGATGCCGGCCGGCGGACGCGGTTACACACGCGTCCCATCGCTGATCAGCGTCTGGGCGACCGCGCCGTTCCTGCTGAACAATTCGGTGGGTCGTTTCAACCAGAACCCATCGGTCGAGGCGCGCCTGTCCGTGTTCCAGGACGCCGTCACCCAGATGCTGTGGCCGGACAAACGAGAGAAGGATGCGGTGCTCGGCGGCAAGGTGCCCGGAATCATCGACCGCACGACGGCGCCCTCCTATCTGCGCATCCCGGCAGGTTATTTGCCGGGCTACATCCGAAGCTCGCTCGATGTGCTGGGGCTGATCGCGCCCAACCTGTTCGATGAGGGCGGCATCCAGATCGGGCCGATCCCGGCCGGTACGCCGGTCGATCTTCTCGCCAATCTGGCGCTGCTGCCGGAAACCGACAACATCGGCGATCGCCTGACGCACGACAAACAGGTGGCCGACCTCGCGATCCACCTGGTGAGCGACCTCAAGGCGCTGCCGCCGAACGCAACCGACGAGCAGGCGCGCGCGGCCTTTGCCGATCTCGGCAAGCGCCTCTTCGACCTGTCGAAATGCCCGGATTACGTGGTCAATCGCGGACATTACTTTGGCGCTTCGCTCGCGGACGCCGACAAGCAGGCGCTGATCGAGTTCATAAAAACCTTCTGAGGCGGGAGGCGGCCATGACCGGCAACGACAGCTACGACTACATCGTCGTCGGCTCAGGTGCCGGCGGTGGCACGCTGGCTGCGCGTCTGGCCGAGGCTGGCCGCCGCGTCCTCCTCTTGGAAGCCGGCGGCGACGGAAGGCTGATGGTCGGCGGCAACGCCGCGCAGCCCGGTCTCAACCGCATGCCGTTCGACTACGACGTGCCGGCGTTCCAGGGCTTCGCGTCGGAAGACACGGCGATGAGCTGGAGCTACTTCGTCCGGCACTTCGCCTCCGACGCGCAGCAGCAGCGCGACCCGAAATTCGTCGCCGCCAAGGACGGCGTTCTCTACCCGCGCGCCGGCACGCTCGGTGGCTGCACCGCGCATAACGCGATGATCACGGTCTACCCGCACAACGCGGACTGGGATGGAATCGCCGAATTGACCGGCGACCCGTCCTGGCGCGCCGAGGCGATGCGGGGTTATTTCGAAAAGCTGGAGAACTGCCAATATCGGCCACTCGACCGCGACGCCGCGAAAGTGGGCATCAACCCGTCCCGGCATGGCTGGGGCGGCTGGCTGCACACCGAAAAGGCCATCCCCGCCGCCGCGTTCGGCGACCGCTCGCTGGTCAAGACCCTGCTCGATAGCGCGAACGCAGCCTTCGCGGGCATTGGCCAACCGATTGAACAGCTATTGGAATTAGCCGAGAGCCAAGCCGATCCGAATGATTGGCACCTCGTGCGGGACAACGCCATCGGCATCCGCTACGCGCCGCTCGCGACGCGCAACCACGCCCGCAATGGCACCCGCGAGCGCGTGCTCGAAGTCGCCGCCGCTCATCCCGATTGCCTGACGATCGAGCTGAACGCGCTGGTGACCCAGATCCTGTTCGACGGCGCGAACCGCGCCACCGGTGTCGAATATCGCCGCGGCGAGCGGCTGTACCGGGCGCACGCCAATCCGACCGATGGCCCCGGCGAGCTGGTTCAGGCGCAGGCGAGCCGTGAGGTCATCGTGTCCGCCGGCGCCTTCAACACGCCGCAGCTGCTGATGCTGTCCGGCATTGGCCCCAAAGCCGATCTGGAACGCCTCGGCATTCCGGTACGCATCGATCTGCCCGGTGTCGGGCGCAATCTGCAAGACCGCTACGAAATCGGCGTCATCAACCGTATGGCCTTCGAAAGCTGGGATGTGCTGCGTGGCGCGACCTTCAGCCCGGGCGATCCGCAATTCGAGGAATGGGTCCGCAGCCGCAGCGGCGTTTACACCACCAACGGCTCGGTGCTCGCCGTCATCCGCCGCTCCTTCCCGCAACGGCCGCTTCCCGACCTGTTCTGTTTTGCCCTGCTTGGCTTGTTCGGCGGCTATTTTCCGGGTTACGCAGCACAGGCGGTGGCCAAGCCGAACTATCTCACCTGGGCCATCCTGAAAGCGCATACCGAGAACCGGGCCGGGACGGTGACGCTGCGTTCCGCCGATCCGCGCGACCCGCCGGCGATATACTTCCACTACTTCGAAGAAGGCAGCGACACCGCGGAGACGGATCTCGCCGCCGTGGTCGAGGGCATTCGCTTTGTTCGCCAGTTGACGGCGCCGTTGCGCGAGGCGGGACTCCTGGCGGAAGAAGAGGAGCCCGGCGCCGCGCTGGAGTCGGACGACGATCTGCGCGGCTTCGTGCGCGACCGCGCCTGGGGCCACCACGCGTCCTGCACCTGCGCGATCGGGCCGCGCGAGGCCGGCGGAGTGCTGGATGCCGCGTTTCGTGTCTACGGGGCGCAGGGCCTGCGCGTCGTCGACGCTTCGGTGTTCCCGCGTATCCCGGGTTTCTTCATCGTTACCGCCGTATACATGATCGCGGAGAAGGCGGCCGAGGCAATTCTGGCCGATAGCTGATTTCGCGGGAAAACCCAACGCATTCCGGCGGATCGCGATGCGCAGCTTTAAGCGCGCGTTTACCCAACATCTGCCGCGCAATTTAATTGGAAGCTAACGAATTTCGACGAATATGGCGCGGAAACGTGAACCGACAGGGATCAAATCAATGCGCCGCTACCTTGTTCTCGCCAGTGCAGCGACCTTGGCTTATTGCCTGGTGAATGCTGTCGCCAACAACGGAGGCGAGGCCGCCAGTCATACCGGCGCTCCGACCTTTTCGGCGGACATCGCCAGCGCGCCAATTGGCGGCTTGATCGAGCAAAGCCGCGGCACCGGCGCCGCTGTCCCGGCTTCCGAAGCAAGCGTCCCAACCGCCGCCAGCCTGGATGGCGCGAGTTCCTCGGCGGAGAAGCCGGCGGTTCGCGCGGCCGCGATGACAGTGCCGCCCAAGGTTCGTGCCGCAGCCGTCTCGCCGCACGCGGTGAGCCGTCACGCCCCGAAGTCGAACACGATCCCCCCGACTCCGGTGGTTGCATCCGCTCAGGTGATGCCCAACTCGGAGCCGCCGATGCCGCCGGTTATGGTCGCGCAACGCAGCGCCGTCGCGAGCGGCTGCTCGGCCGCGAAATGGAGTCAGCCCGACGCGGCCGGGGTGCCGGTAATGCTCTGCAACTGACCGGCCGGTGAAAACAGGGCAAGGCAGGCGATCCCTTCTTGCCCATCAGCCCTTAATTTGAACTCCACGTAACTGATCGAGATCGCCCACCGGCGATCTCGATTTGCTTTTGCGCTCAGGCGGCCATTGCGGTGAGGGAAGGCAGCAGCGGCGAGTCGGCGCGGTAGAGCTTGCCGCCGCGGATGGCGAATTCGGGATGCAGCAGTTGCTTCGCCGGGTGCGTCGCCCGCTCCGAATCGACCAGCGTCCACTGGCCCTCGATCAGCCGCATCGCCGACAGATCCGCGGGCATGCCGATTGACAGCGCGCCCATCTCTGTCTCGAGGCCGAGCATGGTCGCGGCGTTCTGCGTCGCCATGCGCACGATGTCAATGAGCGGCACACCCAGCGCCAACAATTCGGTCATCGCGTGCTGCAGGCTGTAGGGCCGCGCGAATGGCGAGGCGCGGTCCTCGGCGACAATCGAATCGACGCCCTCGCCGGTGAACATGCCGCGATAGGCGCGCCCGCCATCGTGGAGCCGCACATTGTAGCCGTGCAGATCGGCGCCGATCGTGAACGGCAGGATGCCGGCCTCGATCACATGCTGCGCATTCTTGAAGCTGAAATGCGCGCCGCGCCCGACATCGATGCGCACGCCCCGCGCCAGCGCCTCGCGCACGAGCGGGTGGATCGTGCCGTCCGGCGCGACAAAGCCGCTCGGAAACCGGGTGAAGGGATGCGCCAGGATGTCGCCCGGGTCGAGCAACGGCACCACCTCGTCGATGATCTTGCCGGCATCTACCTTGGCGCCCTTCGCCTCCGGCCATAGCGTCCCGAGGTGGATGTAGACGGGTAATTTCAATTCGCGCGAGGCTTCCTTGGCGAGTTTCAACGACGCCATGCCCCAGCGCGAATACCCGCCGGGCTCGGCATGCGCCTTGATGCCGCGCACCAGATCCGGGTTGTCGCGCGCCGCCTTGACGATGGCCTTTACGTTGATGCCGGTTGGCCCGTAGAGGTCGACATAGCGGTGACCCAAGAGCCCACCGGCGAGGTAGGCCGAGATGAAGGCGTAGACCCTGGTCTTTGCGGTCTCGACGATGAATTTGCGGAAGCCGTCGAAGGTCAGCGCGCTGGGGCCGCCCTGGTCGACGACCGTCGTCACCCCGGTGCGCACGCCGACCATGTCGGGGTTGAGACCGAAATCGCCCGAGACGTATTGGTAGACATGCGCATGAGTATCGACAAGGCCGGGGGTGACGATCAGACCCGTGGCGTCGATGACCTTCGCCGCGCCGGGATCGAGCTTCGCCGCGAGCGCGGCGATCCGGCCCTTCTTGATGCCGATGTCGCGCACGCCGTCGAGCTTGTTGGCCGGGTCGATGACCCGCCCGCCTTTCAACACCAGGTCATAGCCCGGCTTCAGTTTTGCGACTTTGGCGCCCGGCGAAGAAGCGGCTTTGGGTGTTCTCGGCATGGTTCAGGTTTCCGATAATCTGTGACCCCGCGCGGGCCGTTACGAGTTTATCATAGGGTGAGCCGGTGCGCTTGCGCGCGGCAAGGCGGCCGATGAGGGAGAAGGGTAATGGCGGTTCCGCAACCGATCTACGACCTGGTCCTGGCCGGCGGCCGGGTTTGCGATCCGGCGAACGGCGTCGATAAAGCGTGCGATGTCGCGATCGCCGGCGACCGGATCGCCGCGCTCGGCGATAGCCTGGCGGCACAGGCGCGGCGGGTGCTCGACGTTACCGGCAAAATCGTGACACCAGGCTGGGTCGATCTCCATACCCATGTCTTCGAATGGGTGACGACCTTCGGGCTGCCGCCGGATGACGTAGGGGTCAATTCCGGGGTGACCACGGCGGTCGATCAGGGCGGCGCCGGCGCCTACACGATCCCGGCGTTCAAGCACTACATCGCCGACCGCGCCCGCACCGACATCCGCTGCTTTCCGTCGATCAACGCGGCCGGCACATTGCGCGGTGGGCTCGCCGGGCCGATCCTGCACACGCCCGACATCGTCGATGTCGATCTCCTCGTTACCGAGGCAGAGAAGCATCCAAAGCTCGTCCGTGGCTTTGGCGAGATCCACGGCGAAAGCGGCGCCTGGTCGCGCTGGGGCTTTGCCGTCGTCGAGCAGGCGCGCGCCGCCTCCGACCGCACCGGGCTGCCGCTTTACTTCCATACCGGCGAACTGTTCGAGGTGGACGAGGCGAACCGGCCCGACTCGCGCTCGCTGCTGCCGCAGGTGCTGAAGATCGCGCGGCCGGGCGACATCCTTGCCCATGTCTATTCCGCGCAACATGACGGGGTGCTCGGCGCCGATGAGCGGCCGTCGCCGCTGCTCGCCGAGGCGGTGGCGAGTGGGCTGCTGCTCGATATCGGCTTCGGCATCAATTTCAGTTATGCGACGGCGCGGCGGATGATCGCCGCCGGCATCTGGCCCAGCATCATTAGCAGCGACGTGCATGGTCGCTTCGACGCGATGCACGACGACACGATGCTCGACTACAGCCTCGCCGGCGCTTTCGCCCGGCTCGTGGCGCTGGGCATGCCGTTCGGGGACGCGCTCGCGGCCGTCACGGTCACCCCGGCGCGGGTGCTGCGCGAGGAGGCCGAGATCGGCACGCTCGCGGTCGGATCGCGCGCCGATGTGACGGTGCTCGAGGAGCGAGTGGAGAGCTGGCCTTTGTACGACAGCCAGGCCGAAGTGCTGATGGCCGCGCGGCGCTGGCTGCCGCATCTGGTCCTGCGCGCCGGCGAGCCGATCGTGCCCAGCCTGCGGCTGCTTCGCGACGTCGTCGCCATCCCACAGCACGCCGCGGCCGCCTGAGCTCATTCGGCGGTGGCCGGCATCGGCACTGCGAGGCACGCGGCCATGTGCCCCGGTTCCGGGAAGCGCGGCTCGGGCACGGTTTGACGGCAGGCCGGCATCCGCCTGGTGCAGCGCGGCGCGAAGCTGCAGCCGGGCGGTAGCTTCCGCATATCGGGCGGGCTGCCCGGAATGGCATCGATATCGCGCTCGCGCGGCTGACCGTGCACGGTCGAGGCGAGGAGGCCGGCGGTGTAGGGATGCGCCGGTGCGCCGAGCACCTGCGCGACCGGGCCGCTCTCAACGATGCGGCCGGCATACATCACCGCGACCGTGTCGGCGATCTCGGCGGCGACGCCGAGATCGTGGGTGACGAAGATCATCCCCATGCCCAATTCGCGCTGCAGCCGCCGCAGCAGGATCAGCACCTGTACCTGCACCGTGGCGTCGAGCGCGGTGGTCGGCTCGTCCGCCAGCAGCAGCCGCGGGTTGCACGACAGCGCCATCGCGATCATCGCCCGCTGCCGCAATCCGCCCGACAATTCGTGCGGATAGGCGTCGAGCCGCCGCTCCGGCGAGGGGATGCGCACCAGCTCCAATAACTCGAGTGCACGGGCTCGCGCGGCCGAGCGGCGGATCCCGGTGTGCCGGCGCAGCGCCTCGCCGATCTGCTGGCCGACGGTGTAGACTGGATCGAGCGCCGTCATCGGCTCCTGGAAGATCATCGAGACGAGACCGCCGCGGAGGTCGCGCAACGCCCGCGCCGACATCGCCAGCACGTCCTCGCCGCCGACCCGCACGCTGCCCTCGATCCGGGTGCGGCGCGGCGGCAACAGCCGCATCAACGCTCGCAGGGTGACGCTCTTGCCCGACCCGGACTCGCCGAGGATGCACAACACCTCGCCGGGCTGCACCGAAAAGCTGACGCCGTTGACCGCGTGAACAGTGGCCTCGCGGCTGACGAACCGCACGCTCAGATCGCGGATCTCGGCCAGCGGCGCGCCGTTGCTCGGCGTCATCTCAGGCGCGCCCAATATCTGTGTGGCCCGCGCGGCTGTGGCCCGAGGCCGGATCGAGCATGTGACAGGCGGCGGCATGCGTTTCCGTGCCGCGCCAATTGTCGAGCATCGGCTCTGCGGTCCGGCACACCGCCTCGGCGAAGGGGCAGCGCGTGTGGAAACGGCAACCGGAAGGCGGGTCGATCGGGTTCGGCGGGTCGCCGGTGATCGGCGGCTCCTCGATGCGGCGGGCCGGGTCCATCGACGGCCGCGAGGCGAGCAATGCCCTTGTATAGGGGTGTTGCGGCTGGTCGAAGATGGCCTCGACGGGCCCGAGCTCGACGACCCGCCCGAGGTACATCACCAGCACCCGGTCGCTGATGTAGCGGACGACGCTCAAATCGTGGCTGATGAACACGTAGGTCAGGTTGAACTGCCGCTTCAGCGCGCGCAGCAGGTTCAAGACCTGCGCCTCGACCGATTTGTCGAGCGCCGAGACCGGCTCGTCGAGGATCACCATGCGCGGACCGGTCGCCAGAGCGCGGGCAATGTTGACTCGTTGCTTCTGGCCGCCGGAAAGCTCGTGCGGATAGCGCGGCCCGAACAATTCCGGGTCGAGCCCGACCTTGCGCAGCGTGTCGCGGGCGATCTCGCGTGCAGCCGGCTTCTGCTCGCCCTGGACAAACGGGCCGAACGCCACCGAATCGCGTATCGGCATGCGCGGATTGAGCGAGGCGTAGGAATCCTGGAATACCATCTGCACCTGGCGGCGCAGCGCACCGACCCGGATGCCGTCGGGCGCGTTGACGGCGTCGCCGTCGAACACCAGCTCGCCGGAATCCGGCACCAGGAGGTGCAGCAGCAGCCGCGCGAGGGTGGACTTGCCGCAGCCTGACTCGCCGACGATGCCTAGGGTTTCGCCCTTGCGGACGGTGAACGATACGCCGTCCACCGCCTGCACCGCCTTGCCGCGCGCGCCTTTGACCGGGAAATGCTTCTTCAGGTCGCGGGCGATCAACAGCGGCTGCAGCGGGCCGCCGCGGTCGCGCGGGTCGAGAACGGTCCCGTCAGGCATCGACACATCCGCTCCCGCTACATCCGCACGTCCATCGCCGCTCGCAGCCCGTCGCTGACCAGGTTGCAGCAGATCGAGGTGACGAAGATCGCCAGCCCAGGCAGCGCACATACGAACGGCACGACGTAGATCGATTGGCGCAGCGTACTTAGCATGAGGCCCCAATCCGGCATCGGCGGGCGCACACCCAGACCGAGGAAGGACAGCCCCGACGCCAACAGGATGCTGACGCTGACCAGCGAGGAGGCATAGATGAACACCGGGCCCAGCACGTTGCCGAGTACGTGATAGCGGATGATCGTCAGCGTCCCGGCGCCGCTGGCGCGGGCGGCCTCGATAAAGTCGAGCGCGCGGACCTGAGTGGTCGCGGTCTCCGCTACCCGGCACATCGGTGGGATGAACACAAGCGTCAGCGCCACCATGCCATTGCCGATGCCGCCGCCCATCGCGCCGGCGATCGCCACCGCCAGCAGTACCGACGGGAAGGCGTAGAACACATCCATCGTCCGCATGATCGCGGTGTTCAGCCGGCCGCCGACAAAGCCACCGAGAACCCCCAGCAGGCCGCCGATAAACGAGGCGATCAGCACCGGCACCACGCCCATCAGCAGCGACACGCGGCCGCCATAAATCAGCCGGGAGAGCATGTCGCGGCCCAGCTCGTCGGTGCCGAGCAGATGATCGTGCCAGCCAAGCGGCTTCAGCCGCCCGACAATGCTTTCCTTGTACGGATCGAACGGCGCGATCAGCGGGGCGCAGATCGCCGCCAGCACGATCAGCAGGACGATCACCCCGAACGCGAGCGTCACCGGATCGTGCCGCAGCCGATAGAACACCGACTGCCAGTAACCGCGCACCCGGGTCGCCGGTGCGGCCTGTTCCTCGAAGGTGTCGAGCGGTTGGGCAGGTGCGGCGATGTCGGACATCGAACTCATGCGCGTACCGGCCTCATGCGCGCCTGATGCGTGGATCGATCAAGGACTGCAGCAGATCGACCACGAGGTTGGTGGCGACAAACACCAGCGACAAGGTCAGGATCGTGCCCTGCAGCACGGGCACGTCACGGTTGATGATCGCCTTGCTCAGCAGAAAGCCGCTGCCGGGCCAGGTGAAGACCGTCTCGACCAGGATGGAGCCGCCGAGCAGATAACCGAATTGCAGCCCCATGACCGCCATCACCTGCGGCAGCGAGTTCTTCAAGACGTGCCGGGTGACCGCCCATTCGGAGAGGCCCTTGGCGCGCAGCGTCTGGACGAAATCCTGGTTGCGCACCTCGGCGACGGCGGCGCGGGTGGTGCGCGCGAGAATGCCGATCGGGATCATCGCCAGGGTGACGACCGGCAGAACCAGGAATCTGGCGCTGCTCCATTCCAGGATGTGGAAGCCGGTCGAGCCGTTCGGTCCCATGCCGGTGGCCGGCAGCAGCATGTACTCGACCGCGAAGAAGATCACCAGCACGATGCCGAGCCAGTAATTCGGCAGGCTCACTCCCATGACTGCGGCTCCGGTCACCAGCCGGTCGATCCAGCGCCCGGGAAAGCAGCCGGCGACAACGCCCATCACATAGCCGGTGAAGAATGCGATCGGCACCGCGAACAGCGCCAGCAGCGACGTGTTCGCCAAGGCTTCGGTCACCTCCAGAAACACCGGACGCCGGGTCGAGATCGACATGCCGAAATCGCCAGTCAGCACCCGCTCGAGCCAGATCAGGAATTGCATCGGGATCGGCTTGTCGAAGCCGTAGGCGTGCTTGACGATCTCGATCGTCTCGGCCGTCGCGTCGGGCGGCATCACCGTTTGCAGCGGGTCGCCCGGCGCGATGTAAACCAGTGAAAAGCACACCACGCTGACCCCAAACGCGATCGGCATCGCGTAGAGGATGCGGCGCAGGATGTAGAAGGTCATTGCGAGACCGTCACCGGCGTCAAATCCTGGAACCAGCTTTGCGCCTGCACGAAGCCATGCACCTTTGGCGACATCGCGCGCGGATTGACATCGTGCGCGACAAAGATCAGCGCCGCCTCCTCGCTCATCAGCTCATGCATCTTGGTCAGTAGCTGGAGACGCTTTGCCGTGTCGAACTCGCTGAGGATCGCTTCGACCAGCTTGTCCATCTCCGGGTTGCTGTAATGGCCCCAGTTGCTGCCTTTCGGCGCCCAGGCGCCGGTCCACACATGGCGGATCAGCGCATTGAACGGGTCCTGCGTCTGTCGGCTGACATTGATCGCGTTCACATCGGGGTATTTGTCGACGCCGGCCCGCGTCAGATCAAGGAGCGCGTTCCAGTCCATCGTATTGAGCGTCACCTGGAAACCGACCTCCTCCATCTGCGACTTCACCAGCTCGTTCATCGGCAAGGGCTGCATCTGGCCGGAGCCCGAGGTCGAGATCGCAAACGTCACCTTGCACGGCACGCAGCCGGCTTCCTTCAACAGCGCCTTCGCCTTCTCCGGATCGTGCTTGTACAGAATGGGATGACCGTAATAAGGCGTCGAGGGCGGCACGGTGGCGTATTCTTCCAGCATCAACCCGTTCAGCATCTCCTTCATGTCTTGACGGTTGAGCGCGTAGTTCGCCGCCTGGCGCACCCGCTTGTCGGCGAACGGGCCCTTGACGAAGTTGAGCTGGTAGCTCCAATTGTGCGGGTAGACCTTGGTGACGATCTGCATCCCGGTCGCCTTGAGCCGGTCGATCGCATCGGGCGACGGCGCCTCGATCCAGTCCACCTGCCCGGACAGAAGCGCCGCAGTGCGGGTCGAGGCCTCCGGCATCGGCACCAGCACCAGGCGGTCCTGCTTCGGCACCCGCGCCTTGTCCCAGTAGCCGGTGTTGGGCACGAACTCCAACCGCTGGTGCGGCACGATCTTGTCGAATTTATAGGGCCCAGTGCCGGACGGGTGCAGCGCGTATTCGGTCCAGTTGTATTTGACCTCCTTGGCGCGGCACGGGCTGATCATCAGCACATAGCTGATCTCGTACGGGAACAGCGAATCCGGCACCTTGGTGTCGAAGGCGACGGTATGGTCGTCTATCTTTTCTACCCCAGCGTAGGTGCCGAGATAGGGGCGCGCCTGGGCGAATTGCGAGGGGTCGAATTCGGGCGCCTTTTCGCTGGTGGAGTGGCTCATATTCCACACCACGTCATCGGCGGTGAAATCGCAGCCGTCGTGCCATTTGACGCCCTGGCGCAGGGTGAAGATCCAGCGCTTGCTGTTGCCCTCGTCGATGTGCCATTCGGTGGCAAGACCCGACTTGATGTCGGCGGCCTTGTCGGCGCCAGCGGCCGACAGATCCCACAGCACCAGCGAGTCGTAGAGATTGTAGCCGACAAAGCGGTAGCCCTCGAAGCCCTGGTCGGGGTTGCCGGTGGTGATCGGCAGGTCGCCGGCGGTCATGCCGACGGTCAGCGTGCCCTCCGCCCGCGCGCCGGCGGCGCCGAGTAGAATCGCAGCGCCTACGGCAAGGGCGGCGCGCGAGGGTCTGAAAAAGATCGCTGCCAACTGATATCTCCCTGTCACTCGAAATGATTGCCGTGCCTTAAAGCCCAAGGCCCGCTATTGCGCGACGCTGACCCGGGTCAGATCCTGAAACCAGCTTTGCGCCTGCACGAACCCCTGCACTTTGGGCGACATCGCCCGCGGATTGAGGTCGTGCACGACGTAGATCATTACCGCCTGCTTGCCTTCGAGCTCGTGCAGTTCGGTCAACAGCGACAGGCGCTTCTCGCCGTCGAACTCGTTGAAGATCTTGCCGATCAGCGCCTCGGTTTCCGGGCTCTCGAAATGACCCCAATTGGACCCGGCGGGCGCCCAATACGCCTTGCCGACCAGCTTGATGATTGCGTTGACCGGATCGAGCAGCCCGCGCGAGAAATTGAGGCCATCGAAATTCGGGTTCTTGTCGACCCCGGCCCGATAGACATCGAGCAGCGCGTTCCAGTCCATCGTCTGCAGCGTCACCTCGAACCCGGCCTCCTCGAGCTGTGACTTGACCAACTCGTTCATCGGTAACGGCTGCATCTGGCCGGAACCGGAGGTGGAGATGGCGAAGGTCACCTTGCACGGCAAGCAGCCGGCTTCCTGTAGCAGCGCGCGCGCCTTCTTCGGGTCGTAATCGTATTTCGGCGGGTTCCCGTAATAGGCCATGCTCGGCGGCACCACATCGTGCTCGGGTATTGCCGTGCCGCCGAGCATGTCGACGACATCCTGCCGGTTGAGCGCATGATTCGCCGCCTGACGCACCCGCAGATCGGTGAACGGGCCGCGCTTGAAGTTCAGCAGATATGGCCAATCATGCGGATAGACGTTGGTGACGATTTGCATGCCGGCGGATTTGAGGCGCGGGATCGCATCCGGCGACGGCGCCTCGATCCAGTCGACCTGCCCGGTCAGCAGCGCCGCGGTCCGGGTCGAGGCTTCCGGCATCGGGATCAGCACCAGGCGATCCTGCTTCGGAATCCGGTCCTTGTCCCAGTAATCCCGGTTCGCCATCAGCTCGAGCCGCTGGTGCGGCACGACCTTGTCGAATTTATAGGGGCCGGTGCCGGAAGGATGCAGCGCGTACTGGGCCCAGTCGTAATTGACTTCCTTGGCGCGGCACGGGCTGATCATCAACACATAGCTGAGCGTGTACGGAAACAGCGATTCGACGAAATTGTTCTGGAACGCGACGGTGTAGTCGTCGATCTTGCTGACCGACTTCACGTTGGTCAGAAACGCCCGCGTGTAGGTGAATTGCTGAGTGGAAAAATTCGGCGCCTTCTCGTCCATGCGCATCTGGAGGTTCCAGATGACGTCGTCGGCCTTGAAGTCGCACCCGTCATGCCATTTGACGCCGTGGCGCAGATGCACGATCCAGCGTTTGTTGTCGTTCGGGTCGATCTCGTAGGAGGTGGCGAGCCCCGGCTTGATCTCGGACGGCTTGTCCGATTTCGACAAATCCCATAGCAAGAGCCCGTCGTAGAGGTTGTAGCCGACGAAGCGATAGCCTTCGAACCCTTGGTCGGGATTGCCGGTCGTGACCGGGATGTCGCCTGCGGTCATCGCCACCGTTAGCGCGCCGCCGGCTTGCGCGGGGTCATCGGGTGTCGCGCACAGCATCAGCGCGACTGCGCCGGCGCAAAACGTGGAGGCGAACGGGCGGAAAGGCGGGGCGGCGAGAGACAAGTTCGACTTCCTTGCGGCTGGAATCGCGACGAGGGGACCGCGACATGCGGAAGCAGCGGGGGTGCTGGCGCACCGCAAGATCCATACCAGAGCCCCGCGCTTGCGATTGGCCGGTCGATTGCACGAATCTGGGTGAGGCATCCGATGGGTGCCTATAAATTGAGCAATGGCGGCCGCTGCAAGGAGACCCCGGATGGCGACACCCTACCCGCGCGACATGGTCGGCTACGGCGCCGAGCCACCGCACGCAAAATGGCCTGATGACGCCCGGATCGCCCTGCAATTCGTGATCAATTACGAGGAGGGCGGCGAGAACGCTATTTTCCACGGCGATCCGGCGGCGGAGTGCTTTCTGACCGAATGGATCGGCGCGCAGCCGGCGCTCGGCATGCGCAACATGAACATGGAATCGCTGTTCGAGTACGGCAGCCGGGCCGGGTTCTGGCGCCTGCACCGCGCCTTCACCGCTCGCAACGTTCCGGTCACCGTCTATGGCGTGGCGATGGCGCTGGAGCGTAATCCGGAGGCCGTCGCCGGGATGCTGGCGGCTGACTGGGAGATCGCGACCCACGGCTATCGCTGGATCGACTATCAGTACATCGCGGAATCGGTCGAGCGCGAGCACATCGCGAAGGCGGTCGAGATCCACACCCGCGCCGCCGGCACGCGGCCCTTAGGCTGGTATCAAGGCCGCTGCAGCCCCAACACGCATCGCCTCGTCGTCGAAGAGGGCGGCTTTCTATACAACGCCGACAGCTACGCCGACGATCTGCCCTATTGGGACATATCGCATGGCAAGCCGCAGCTGATCGTCCCCTACGCGTTCGACTCGAACGACATGCGCTTCGCGACGGCGCAGGGGTTCAATTCGGGCGATCAGTTCTACGCCTATCTCAGGGACAGCTTCGACGTCCTCTA
>DASYOB010000039.1:0-14502 GCA_036008175.1 Allostellaceae bacterium | reverse complement strand
CCCGTTGTCGAAGATCCCGGCTTCGTTGCCCCACGTTGTCCAGCCTGGCCGACTCTCGCGCGCAAACAGCTCCAGGTAAGGGCCGGGCACCAGCTCTTCGATCCCGGCTTGCGCCTCATCTGGCTTTCGGCTGTGCTCACGACGCGGCGTAACGATCAACTGCCGCACCGATCTGCTGAGGCGCTGCGGCCGGCCCCTGGTGCCGAATAGACATGTCTCGGGGTTGGCGCGGGTCCAGTATCCGCAGCCGAGCGCCCAGCCATCGCCGCCCTTGGTTGTCTTGGCCCACGTGAACGCCACCGTCTTGTATTGGAATCCCCACGAGGCCATCAGGTCGAGCGCCTGCGGTAGCATCGGATCGGTTGCCCATAGGAACAGCGCGCAGTCATCAGCGGCCATATCGGCGACCGGCAACGCCTGTATGTCGTCGAGCGTCATGGTGTCGTAGTGGCTGACAGCGCCTCGCCCGGTCCCCTTCGCCGAGTAGGTGCGGAAGTGCCACGGAGGGTCAGCGAGGATCGCGCCGAAATGGTGTCTCTTCAGGCCGTCAAACAGCCCTGCATTTTCCGTCGCGCCCCGTAAGCCCTTGATACGACATGGGCCGATCGGACCCCGACTTGACGGAAAAGTGGCGGGAAACTGCGAAACTTCGCTCATCACCGGCAAGCGCGGCACGATGCCGGATGAGGTGAAACAGGCCTTCCGCGATTCAGGCCTGTCGCATCTGCTGGCGATCGCCGGGCTGCATCTCGGCCTGGTCGGCGGCTTTGTGTTTTTCGCGGTGCGCGGCGGTCTGGCGCTGATCCCGTTTCTGGCGCTGCGCTATCCGATCAAGAAGATCGCCGCGCTGGCGACCCTCGCCGTCCTGTTCTGCTACCTGATCATCTCCGGCGCGGCGATCCCGACCGAGCGCGCCTTTGTCATGAACGGGATCATCTTTGCCGCGATCCTGCTCGACCGGCTGCGGCTGTCGATGCGGATCTGCGCGCTGGCGGCGCTGGTCGTGCTGACCCTCGATCCTGCGAGCCTCGTCGGCGTGAGCTTCCAGATGTCGTTCGGCGCGGTCGTGGCTCTGGTTGCGGTGTACGAGACCTGGGGCACCCGACTGGCGCAGGCGTTTCACCGCAGCTCCTTCGTCCACAAGGCGCTCGGCTATTGCGGCGCGGTGGCGGTGACGACAGTGGTCGCGACCTTCGGCACCGAGCCGTTCGCGATCTATCACTTCCACCACCTGGTGCTGTATTCGCCGCTCGCCAACGTGATCGCCGTGCCGATCTCGGCGATGTGGACACTGCCCTGGGGTGTCGTCGCCTGCCTGCTGATGCCATTCGGCCTGGAGCATCTCGCGCTGATCCCGATGGGCTGGGGCATCGATCTGACCATTCACGTCGCGCAATCGGTCGCCGCGCTGCCCGGCAATGTGTGGACGATGCCGCGACTGCCGACCGTCGGCGTCGTGCTCGTCGCGCTCGGCGGTTGCTGGCTTTGCCTGTGGCAGGGCAGGTGGCGGCTCTGGGGGACGGCCGGGATCGTCATCGGCCTGGCGACGATGCTGTTCACCCGGCCGCCCGACATCGTGCTGGCCGATTTCGGCCGCTTTCTCGCGGTGCGCGCGGCCGATGGCGATTATCTCGTCGCGCCGACCGCCGAAAAAATCTCAGCCTCATTTCTCGCGTCGGAGACAGGCGCCCGTCTGCTGCCCTGGCCGGAAAAGGGCGAGGGCGGCACCGCCGCGCTTGACTGCGGCGCCGAGGGCCGCTGCGCTTACACAGCGAATGGCCGCCGTGTCGCCCTGGTCACCGGCGACAGCGGGCTGCCGGTGCTGTGCTACACCGTCGACGCCATCGTCGCGCAGGTGCCGGCCGGGTTCCGCTGCAAGGCACAGATCCCGGTCGTCGACCGCATCGACAGCTGGCGCGAGGGCGCCATCGCGCTGTGGCTCGATCCGGGCGGCATCCGTGTCGAAAGCGCCAACGCCAGCCGCGGCGACCGCCCGTGGGTCCCGCATCCGGTGTCGCGCCGCGAGCGCGAGAAAGCGGCCGAGGTCCGCTGACCGGCTTTCAACCTTCAGCGCGCCTTAAATCGTCATTCCGGGGCGCCGCGCAGCGGCGAGCCCGGAATCCATATTCCAGAGGCCTGTGCGGCGCGTTTCGTCCCGGAGATCACCGAGCTGGCCGGCGAGATGATCCGCGGCGAGTTGGTGGTGCGGCGCCAGCCGCCGCCAGCGAGCAACGTAGTGCCACTGTGCCCGCAGCGTCGCCGATTCGTTCTGAGCCCCGCCAGCGACGGCGGGGTTCTTCTGTTTCAGCGGCGCCGTTCCGTGAGCCCGGCGATCTCCCCGCTCGACGGGTAGGCCGGCTAGAGCGTAGCCATGAACGTCGCCGCGATTGGCGGGATGCACGCCACCGCGAAACCCAGACCGACCCTACCGAACCGCCGGAGGACGAAACCCGCGACGGGCGCGGCGATGCACGCGATCAGCCCGGCAGTCCAAATCGCTACGGCGGAGAGTTCGCCGTGCATCCCTTCCGGGCCGCTGCCGAAGAAAAACCCGGACACCGCGATCAGTAGCAATGCCAGCGCCGCGTCGGCGAGCGAGGCCAGGATCAACAAGACCAGCACGAGGTTATCCCCTTCGGCAGCGGACACACGGGAGCGGCCCGGCAGTCAGTCGCTCGGCGACGGGCGCGGCTTTTTCGTCTGGCCCGCGACCCCGACAGTGCCGGCCGAGCCGCCGGCTCGCTAAAACCCAATTCACATTCAGGAGATCAGCGGTTCAGCCGGTTGCCCCATCATTTGGTGCGCGAAGTAAGCGAGGCATCGGCTAAGCATGATCGACTTCATCGCGAACGATAACGAAGATCGTCGCGCCGCGGATCGCGCCGAGTCCTTTAGACGGCGCGGTTGGGAAAATCAGGACGAAGCTTGGCGCTCCTGGCTCGCTCTTTTCGTCATTCTGATCGCGGTCTTATATGCTCTGTGCTGTGGAACAGCCTAAGCCTGCGCGATAAACACTGCCGCCCGCCAGTTTCAATGATGGCAGATATCAGTGGCGTTTTGGCAGCCGCCGGCAGGGATGGTGCCGTATAGTTGAACAGGACCCGCGCAGACGGGAACCGGCGAGGCAGGGGCGGGTTGCGCAATGCGCCCGACGCGATTGATTGACGAGGACCGGCTGTCGCCTGCCTCGGCCGCTCTGGTCATCGCGGTGCTTTCCGCCATCTGCTGGGCCGGTCTTATCGTGATCATCAGGACGCTCCACCAGCTTGTTTTCTGTTAGGCTGAGGCGCGGCAGTGTCAGCCTTGGCAGCGCCCGGCGGCATCATTCGGGAGCACCCCGGCGGGCGATGAAGCGAGGCCCGAGCCCATCAGCTGCTCAACATACGCACGCCGACAATTAGGAGGATCACGGCGAGGATCGGTCGCAGCAACCGTTCTGGCAGGCGCGCGCTCACATGACTACCGAGGATGATCCCTGGCACGGAGCCGAGCAGCAACGATCCCATCAACAGCCAGTCCACCGAGCCGAGCAGCCAATGGCCGAGGCCGGCCACCAGAGTCAGGGGCACCGCATGCGCAATATCGGAGCCAACCAGTCGCACCAGCCGGACCCCTGGATAAAGGATCACCAGCAGAGTCATGCCGAGAGCGCCGGCGCCGACCGATGAGGTCGTCACCAGCACGCCCAGCACAAAGCCGGCCATCACCGTCAGCGGTGCCGTCCAGTGCCGCCGTGCAGCGGCGTGGCGATCGCTCATCCGCCTGATCAAAGGCCGCGCGAGCACCGCTACCGCGCTTAGCAGCAGCGCGACGCCCAGGGTGATAGTGATCAGTCGGGACGAACTGCCTCCCGTGATGCCCATCCGATACAGCGCGGCGATCGTCAACAGCGATCCCGGCAGGCTGCCCGCGGCCAGCAAGGCAGCGATCCGCCAATCGACTGTGTTTCCCAGGCCATGGCTCAGGCTGCCGACGCTCTTGGTCGCCGCGGCATAGAGCAGGTCGGTGCCGACGGCGGTCGTAGCATGCGTTCCGAACAGCAGGATCAACAGCGGCGTCATCAGCGAGCCACCGCCAACGCCGGTCAACCCGACCAGCAGGCCCACGACGAAGCCCGACAGCACGGAAAGCGGGCTTACGACTGCCAGACCACCCATGAACGCGCGCCCCCTCCGCCGTTTTGCCAGCAGCGATGGATGAGTTCGTACGTGTATTTTAGGGCCGTTTCAGGCGGTCATGCGCGGGCCGATGCGATTTACTTCGTCAGCAGTCCGATCACCGCGACCGCGCCCTGGACGAGCGCGCCGAACGCGGCGAGCGCGGTAGCCCAAACTGCCCACTTCGTCGCCTCCGCCACATCGACGGCCGCGCCCAGCTGCTTGTCGGCGACAGCAGCAGCGCGGTCCATCTGAAGCTGTTCGAACTCGCGCCGCGAGCGCTCCTGCGTTTCGGCGTATTCCCGCTGGCGTCGCCGGTGCTCGGCGAGCACCCGGCCGCTGGCCTGGTATTCGGTGGATCCCGGGACCAGCAGCACCCTGGTTTCGAGCTCGGCGTCGCTGAGACTTCTAAGGTGCTCTTCCTCAGTCATCCTCGCCGCCGCTTCCGCCGGCCGATGCTGCTGTTGACCCAGGCCTTGGCCGGGCGCCCATAGGTCTCGGGCGCCGACCGCGGCGTCGGGTAGGCAGACGGGTAGGTTTGACCTCGCTTCGCCTCGATAACCAATTGATAGAACAACTAATTATACCGCTTATACCAGGGATGCGGCTGACCTGGCACCTTGACCCGCAGGCTGTAGATCGAGGTGCGGCCGGTGAAAAACAGCGTCTTCAGATCGGAGCCGCCGAAGCACAGATTGGCCGGGACTTCTGGCGTCTTTATCACCCCGAGTTTTTCGCCGCTCGGCGCGAACACCCAGGTGCCGCCCGGCCCGGTGCAATAGACCCGGCCCTCGACATCGACCTTCATGCCGTCCGGCACGCCTTCGGTCTCGTCCGACGACATATCGGCGAAGATGCGCCGGCGCACCATGTTGCCGGCGCTGTCGAGCTCGATCGCGTGGATGTACATCGCGAACCGCGTATTGGCGACATACAGCACCCGCTCGTCGGGCGAGAAGGCGAGCCCGTTCGGGTATTCGAAATCGGCGATCTTGCTGACCGAGCCGTCGGGCTTCACCCGGATCACCGCCGCCGTCTCCTGCTCGCGCTCGGCGAGCGGCACGCGCAGCCCCGGATCGGTGAAATAGATGCTGCCGTCCGATTTGCAGACAACGTCGTTTGGCCGGTTGAGCCGCTTGCCATCGAAGCGGTCGATCAGCACCTCGGATGTCGCGAACTTGCCGTCCGCCGGCCAGCGCGTCAGCCGCCGGTTGCCGCCTTCGCAGATCACCAGCCGGCCTTGCAGGTCGAAGGTCGTGCCGTTGCCCTCGCCGGTGTTCTCGCGCAGCAATTCCGCCGCGCCGCCCGGCTTCAGGCGGTAAAACTTACTCGCCCGCACATCGACGAAATAATAAAACCCGTCCGGATGCCAGAGCGGCCCCTCGGTAAACACAAAGCCGGTGGCGAGGCGCTCGGCCTCGCTCTTGTCCAGAAGCTGCGACAGCCCGTTCATCGGCGTTCCTCCTCGTCTGATGCGCTTTCACGGAGCCTATGCCGGCGCTGACGAGCGGTAAATTGCGAAATTAGATATTGACAAATCCGGATTAATGTGATAACGATCAGCCATCCTGCTCGAGGTGTCGCGGCCAGCCGGCCTACTTTTCCCCTGCAAAAGCAGGCGGAACAAGCGTCGCGCCGGCCCGTGACCGGCTGATGCGGCTCTGCTAGCTTCCCGCTGAACCTTTTCTGGAGCCGCCATGACCCGCGCCGCCGCGATCGCCGCTGCCGAGACCTATTTCGACGAGGGCGGGTTCGCCGCCGATCTCGGCCGCCGTGTCGCGATCCCGACCGAGAGCCAGGTCGAGGAGCGCGCGCCGGCATTGCACGCCTATCTTGCCGACGAGATCGCCCCGTCGCTGGCCCGACTCGGCTTCGCCAGCGAGATCGTGCCCAACCCGGTTCGCGGCGGGCCGGTCCTGATCGCCGAGCGGCGCGAGGAGGGCGCCCGCACGACCGTGTTCGGCTACGGCCATGGCGACGTCATCCGCGGGCTGGAGCCGCAATGGCATGAGGGGCTGTCGCCCTGGACGCTGACCCCGCGTGGCGAGCGCCTCTACGGCCGCGGCACCGCCGACAACAAGGGCCAGCACACGATCAACATCGCCGCGATGGATTGCGTGCTGAAGACGCGTGGCCGGCTCGGCTTCAACGCCAAATTGCTGATCGAGACAGGGGAGGAGATCGGTTCGCCCGGCTTGCGCGAGGTCTGCCGGCAGTACAAGGACAAACTTTCTGCGGATGTGCTGATCGCCTCCGACGGGCCGCGCCTGGCGCCGGACCGGCCGACGATCTTTCTCGGCGCCCGCGGCGCGATGAATTTCGACCTGATCGTCGATCTGCGCGAGGGCGGCCATCATTCGGGCAATTGGGGCGGGCTGCTCGCCAACCCTGGTGTCATCCTCGCGCATGCGCTCTCGACGATCACCAACGAGAAGGGCGCGATCCGGGTGCGCGAATGGGTGCGCAGCATTTGCCGAATTCGGTTCGCGCCGCGCTGGCCGACTGCACCGTGGAAGGCGGGGAGGGGGCGCCGGAGATCGACCCGGATTGGGGAGAGCCGGGCCTGTCGCCTGCCGAGAAGGTGTTTGGCTGGTGCAGTTTCGAGGTGCTCGCCTTCCACACCGGCAACCCGGAGAACCCGGTCAACGCGATCCCGCCGCGCGCCAAGGCGACCTGTCAGATCCGTTTCGTCGTCGGCGTCGACCCGGAGAATTTTCTGCCGGCCTTGCGCCGCCATCTCGACGCGCGCGGCTTCGGAATGGTCACGATCGAGCGCTGGAAGAAGGCCTATTTTGCCGCCACCCGGCTCGACCCCGACCATCCCTGGGTGCGTTGGGCCGCCGCCTCGATCACGGAGACCACCGGCAAGGCGCCGGCGATCCTGCCCAATCTCGGCGGCTCGCTGCCGAACGACATCTTTGCCGAGGATCTCGGCCTGCCGACTGTATGGATCCCGCATTCCTACGCGTCCTGCTCGCAGCACGCGCCAAACGAGCACATGCTCGCCCCGGTCGCCCGCGAGGCGCTCAAGGTCATGGCCGGGATCTATTGGGATCTGGGTGAGGCGGGCGTGCCGATGCCGACATAATAGGCTGGCATGAAGCCGGCATGGTCGGTGCCAAAGCACAGGGAGGCGTGATGAAAAGCCGACTGGCGGTTTTCGCCCTAATGCTCGCTGCCATCGCCGGCGCGCCGGCGTCGGCGGCGGTGTTCAAATGGGCCAATGACGGCGATGTGCGCGCGCTCGACCCCTACACCTTCAACGAGACCGTGCAGAACTCGTTTCTGGAGAACATCTACGAGCACCTGGTTCAGCATGGCAAGGATCTGAGCCTTGCGCCGACGCTGGCGGTCAGCTGGGAGACGACGAGCCCCAATGTCTGGCGCTTCCACCTGCGCCCCGATGTCAAATGGCAGGACGGCCGCGCCTTCACCGCCGATGATGTGGTGTTTTCCTATCGGCGCATCAGCGCCAAGAACTCGGCGAAGCGCTCGCAGGTCGCAACGGTCAAGGCGGCGCGCAAGATTGACGATCTGACCGTCGATTTCGAGACCGACGGACCCGACCCGATCCTGCCCTCCGAGCTGACCGCGATGGACATCATGTCGAAGGCGTGGTGCGAGGAGCACGACGCGGTCGAAAACGTGGTGTTCGGCAAGGGCGACAACTACGCGCTCTACCACGCGATGGGGACCGGCCCGTTCCGGCTGGTCTCACGCGAGCCCGACCGCAAGACCGTGCTCGAGCGCAACCCGGATTGGTGGGGCACCCCCGAGCACAATATCGACCGCGCCGAGTTCAACGTCATCGCCAATGCCCAGACCCGGGTCGCCGCGCTCCTGTCGGGCGAAATGGACATGATCTACTCGGTGCCGCCGCAGGATATGGGCCGGATCGGCAAGACCCCAGGGGTGCGGCTGATCCAGGGGCCGGAACTGCGCACGATCTACCTGCCGATGGACCAGTTGCGCGACGAATTGTTGTTCTCCAGCGTCAAGGGCAGGAACCCGTTCAAGGATGTGCGGGTGCGCCGCGCCTTCGCGCTGGCAATCGACGAAGACGCGATCGCGAAGCGGGTGTTGCGCGGCATGGCGCATCCGACCTGGTTGATGTACGGGCCGGGGGTCAACGGCTACGACCCGGCGCTCGACAAGCGTCCGCCGGTCGACATCGCCAAGGCCAAGGCGTTGCTTGCCGAGGCCGGCTATCCCGACGGCTTCCAGCTCAGAATGGAATGCCCCAATGACCGCTATGTGATGGACGAGCAGATCTGCACCGCGATCGCCTCGATGCTGGCGCGGATCGGCATCAAGCTCGATGTCTATGCCCGCACCAAGGTCAAGTTCTTCGCCGACGTCGGCTATCCTAATTACCAGCTCAGCTTCTCGCTGCAGGGTTGGACGCCGGGCACTTACGACGCGCACAACGTGTTCTACACGCTGTTGGCCTCGCGCGCGCCGGACGGTCGCGGGCAGGGCAATTTCGGCGGCTATTCCAACCCCAAGGTCGACGCGCTGACCGAGCAGATCGCGCACGAGCTCGACAAGGAAAAGCGCCAGGAATTGATCGACGAGGCCGCCCGCATCGTGCAGGAGGATGTCGCGACGATCCCATTGCACCAGCAGGTCATCGTCTGGGCGGCGCGCGACAATGTCGATGTGGTGCAGCCGGCCGACGACGCCTTCTACCTGCGCTGGGTCAAGATGAAGTGATGTTCCGAAATGCCGATGAGCGCGGGTCGCGTATCCTGGTTCATCATCGGCGCCTGCATTGTTCTCGGCGCGCTAACCGACAACGGAGCCGCGGCGTCTGCTGGTTGCCTCTCATACGCGAGCCCGGTTTACGTGACCGGCAGGTTGTTGCGAATTGTTTTTCCCGGGCCGCCCAATTACGACAGCGTCGCAGGCGGCGATAAGCCGGAACCCTATTTCGTTCTGCATCTTGATCGGCCGGTTTGCGTCGCCGAAGACCCCACCGACAGCGAAAAGCCAGCGGTGGCGCGCGTAACGGATATGCAGCTGATGCTGCAGCCGGCGCAATACAAACAACTCCGGTCGCGCCTCGGGCGCCAGATCAGGCTCTCGGGTGTGCTGGTCGCCGCCCACACCGGTCACCACCACACGCCGGTGATGCTCGGCAATGTTCGACTGGGTGGATAGCACGGAAGCGGCGGTCGTCGGTCAGCCGCGGCCGATATAGGGCATTGTCGTCGCCATCACGGTCATGAACTGGACGTTGGCTTCGAGCGGCAGTTGCGCCATGTAGAGAACGCCCTTGGCCACGTCGCGCACATCCATGCGCGGCTCGGCTTCGACGCGACCGGTCGCCTGCAGTCGGCCGCGCGCGGTGTCCTCGTTGCGGGTTGTCGCGGCGTTGCCGATATCGATCTGGCCGCAGGCGATGTTGTACTGCCGTCCGTCCAACGACAGCGAGCGGGTCAGTCCGGTCAGCGCGTGCTTGGTCGAGGCGTAGGGCGCGGAGTTGCGCCGCGGCACATGCGCCGACACCGAGCCGTTGTTGACGATGCGGCCACCCTGCGGCTCCTGCGCCTTCATCATGCGATACGCGTGCTGCGCGCACAGGAACGAGCCGGTCAAATTGACCGCGACAACATCGGACCACTGTTCGTACGTCAGCTCCTCGAACGGGATGTTGCGAGTGCTGATGCCGGCGTTGTTGAACAATAGGTCGATGCGTCCGTAGGTCTGTTTCACCGCCTCGAACAGCGCCGCGATCTGGGCCGGGTCGCGGAGGTCGGTCGGTACTGCCAGCGTGCGCGGCGGCGGCGCATTTGCCAGCGCTGCGGTCTCCTCGAGCATCTCGTGCCGCCGTCCGGCGAGTACGACGCTCCAACCCGCTTCGAGCAGCTCATGCGCCGTGGCGCGGCCGATACCGCTGCCGGCCCCAGTGATGACGGCGATCTGTCCCTGCGTAGCCATGTTTCCTCTCTTTCGATCGACGATTTCGTAGGGCGGGTGAAGCGCAGCGCAACCCGCCAAATATTCGATCCGCACGATGCATGGCGGGTTACACCCGCCCTACAGGAGCTCTGACGGCCAGCCGCGTTGCCGGTAGGCGCCATCCCAGAACAGGAATTCGTATTGCGTCGAGCGCTGAAAGGCCCGGAGCATCGCCGGTCTCAGGTCCGGGCCAGCGGCCGCCGCCTCGTCGGCGATGCCGATGACCCGCGCGACCGCCGCGCCGAACGCCTCGTCGGCATAGGTGTCGATCCAGGCCTGATAGCGGTTCTGCGGCGCCGCGGTGCGTGTGATCGCCGAGGCGACATCCCAGTAGATCCAGAAGCACGGTAAGAGCGCGGCGACTAGCACCCGCCACGGCTCGTGATAGGCGGTCGCCAGCAGGTAGCTCGTATAGGCCAGGCAATCGGGCGCGGGCTCGGCGGCGACGATCGCGTCAGGCTCGACCCCGAATTCGTGAAGGTAATGCTCGTGCAGCCGCTGCTCGACCGCAACCGCGCCGAGCGCGGACTGCGCGAAGGCCTGCAAATTCGCGGCGTCGGGCGCCCTCGCGGCGGCGAGCGCCAGCACCCGCGAATACTGGCCGAGATAGATCGCGTCCTGCAGGATGTAAAAGCGGAAGCGCTCCGGCGCCAAGGTGCCGGCGGCCAATTCGGTGTTGAACGGCAACCGGTGGATGGCCTCGCGGAGCGCCGCGGTCCGCTGCCACGCCTCGTCCGAAAACCGCATCATGGCTCCTATGCTGCGGCTCATAATCTCACGGCCCAGCGAACTTGACATTGTCCTTTGCAAGAGACATTTGAGATCTTGATCGAAGTCCGGCAAACCAACACTTTCGCCGCCTGGTTTGCGGGCTTACGCGACCGTCAGGCGCGTGCTCGCATCACAGCCCGCATTCGCCGCCTGTCGCTCGGCAATCCTGGTGACGTGAAGCCGGTCGGGAGCGGCGTGTCGGAGATGCGGATCGATTACGGTCCGGGTTACCGCGTCTATTTCGCCCGGCGCGCTGATGTCCTCGTGGTGCTGCTTTGCGGCGGCGACAAGCGGACCCAGGATCGCGACATCGCTCGCGCGCTTGCCATGGTGCGCGAGCTGTAGAGGAGAGGAGATGGCGCTTCAGACCCGCCGTTGGGATGCGGCCGAGACTTTAAAGACCAAGGAGGACATCGCTGCCTATCTCGACGCCGTACTCGAGGATGGCGATCCCGATTTGCTAAAGGTGGCTCTAGGCGATATCGCGCGCGCCAAGGGCATGACCGAGCTGGCGCGCGCCGCCGGGCTCGGCCGCGCCAATCTCTACAGGGCGCTGTCGCCGGGGGGCAATCCCGAGTTCGCGACGGTCGCCAAGGTTCTGCGGGCATTGGGACTTCGCCTCACCGTCGCTGCCTAGCCGCTCTCCGGGTCCGTCCGATCGCCAGTTCACCGAAAACCGCATCATGGCTCCCATCTGCTGTCAGCGGTTGGCCGCGCGCCGCGGATAGATTATCTCAGTTGGGTGCATATGCGTATCCACCCGCGGAGGGCTGGTCATGGACGGCTTGGCGATAGCGGATCTGAAGGGCGTCGTCGCCCCGCTCAACTTCACGATGCCGATGGCGGAAAAGCCGTATTCGTACAACTACGAGCCGCCGCCGGGTGTGCCGGTGCGGAACACTCGAGAGGAAACCCACCAGGTCAATATCCTCGACGCGCGCGCGGTGCAGGGCCGGCTGTCGCTCGAACGCGAGGGCTTTGTGCTGGTGCGTCATCCGACCGCTGCGACCGATCTCTATGACGAGGCGCAGATCGCCTCGATCTACTACTCGGAATGCGAGCGGCTGATCAGAGAGGCGACCGGAGCGACACGGGTTCTCGCCTTCGATCACATCGTCCGCAACGCCGCGCGCATGGCCAAGGGCAGTACGATCAAAGGCTACGCCGGCCGCGTGCACAACGATTACACCGCGTGGTCGGCGCCGCAGCGGGTGCGCGACCTGATGGGCGACGAAGCCGAGGAGTTGCTGAAGCACCGCTACGCCGAGATCAATCTGTGGCGGCCGATCCGCGGCCCTCTATTGCGGTCGCCGCTGGCGCTGTGCGATGCGCAGACCCTCGCCGAGGAGAACCTGGTCGCCTCCGATCTGCGCTACCCCGACCGGACCGGTGAGATCTACGCGGTAACCTTCAACCCCGGCCAACGCTGGTACTACTTCCCGAAGATGACCGCCGACGAGGTCGTACTGATCCGCTGCTTCGACTCGGCGCAGCAAGGCGCGGCGCGGTTTTCGGCGCATGGCGCCTTCGACGATCCGCAAACGCCCGCGGACGCGCCGCCGCGGGAAAGCATCGAGGTCCGCACCTTGGTGTTCTTCGCCGATTGAGCAGGGCCGCATCGAGATTGCGTCGTCGCTGCGCTCCTCGCAATGACAAGCCAAACTTTCATTGCGAGCGAAGCGAAGCAATCTCGTCCCGGCAAACTAACGCGGCGAGATTAATCCCGTGGTGGGCATCCCTGAGCGGCTTGCTCAGCGATTGCTTTGTCCATCTCCTCGATCGTCGCGGGGCGGCCCAAAGGCCGGAGCAGGCCGCGCAAAGCCGAGACCGGAAGCGTCGGCAAGAGAACGACATGGCCGTCCGGATGGACGAAGAATTTGACTCGGTCACCGGGCTTTAAATTGAGGTGATCCCGTATTGCCTTTGGGACTGTGATTCGTCCGTTACTGCTGATCGTCGACATCACAATCGGCTTATTTGTAAGTCTTTGCGCAAGCCAGGAATTGATTGACAATCGCGGGTGGTGGTGCTGCACGGTGCCGGGAAGTTCGAGATCATTAACTCCAGACGGCAGCTTCTCCCCCCAACCTTCCTCTACGTTCTCAAAGTCGTATTTAAGGCCTGTCGGCTCCAATGTTTCGGCAACGGCAACGGACGCGAGGAGAAACCCCACCACCGCGAGATGGCGCGCGACTTCAATTCGCGGCGAGCGCGTTGATCGCGGATTCCCACGCGGCGATCGTGAAGCGCACATCCTCGGACGTGTGGGCGAGCGAGACGTAGTATTTCGACTCGCCCTTCAGGATGCCGCGCTCGCGCAACAGCGCGTTGAAGCGGCGCATCAGCTCGGCGTCGCCGGTCAAGGTGCTGCGGTAGTCGCGGATCGGCTGGTCGGTGAAGACGACATCGAACAAGGGCGGCTCGCCGGTGATCTGCGCCGGGATGCCGGCGCGCTGCAACAGACCGCCGAGCGCCTGCATGAGCTGGCGGCCAGTAGCGTGGATCTGCTCGTAGGCGCCGGGCCGGCGCAGGATCTCCATCGTCGCCAAGCCCGCCGCCGCGGCGACCGGGTTGCCCGACAGCGTGCCGATCTGCACCAGGAAATTCTCGTCGCCGACCTTCGACTTGTCGAAATGCGCCATGATCTCGGCCCGCCCGGCGATAGCCGCCAGCGGAAAGCCGCCGCCGATTACCTTGCCGAGGGTGCAGAGGTCGGGCTCGACGCCGTAATATTCCTGCGCCCCGCCATAAGCGAGCCGGAAACCGGTCACCACCTCGTCGAAAATGAGCGGCACGCCGTTATCGGCGGTAATCTTGCGCAAGGCCGCGAGGAAGCCGGGGGCCGGCGGGATGATGCGCTGGAACGGCTCGACGATGATTCCGGCCAGTTCGTCCTTGTGGTCGCGCACCAGCCCGGCGACCGCATCGGCGTCGTTGAACGGCGCGATGATCATGTCGTCGCGTACATTCTTCGGGATGCCGGCGGAATCCGGCACCGGCATCGGGAAATTGCCGGAGCGCTTCGGGGCGAGGCTCATCAGCGAATAGTCGCTCATGCCGTGATAGCCGCCCTCGAATTTGAGAATCTTGTCGCGCTTGCGGAAAGCACGGGCGGCGCGCATCGCATAAAGGTCCGCCTCGGAGCCGGTGGAGACAAAACGCACTTGCTCAGCGCAAGGCACCGCTTCGACAATTGCCTCGGCCAGCTCGATCCCGTATCGGTTGTTGGCAAAGAAGGTCGTGCCCTGCGCGATGCGCCCTTGGGCGGCAGCCGTCACCTCGGGATGAGCGTGACCAACCAGCATCGGGCCAGAGCCGAGCAAGAAATCGACATACTCTCTGCCGCTCTCGTCCCACGCGCGGCCGCCGCGCCCTTCGCGAAGCACCACATTGGACGTGACATTTCCGAAGGTGCCGCCAGGCAGCACTCGCCTCGCCTTCTCGATGAGCCCACGCTCGATTTCGCTCTCGGTAACCGGCTTCACTGGCGCGCCTCCTTGCTTTCCCGCGCCAGTTGTCTCGTCTCGGCAGGGATCAGGTCAAGGCCCGGATCAGGTAGAGCCGCCGGAAAGCCCATTATCCTGCCACTGGTTACTTCTGAGGCGCCGCATCG
>DASYOB010000038.1:0-1623 GCA_036008175.1 Allostellaceae bacterium | reverse complement strand
TGCAGAATGCAGGCATGCCCGTCCTCGAGATCGCGCGCGATCGCGGCGATCAGGGTCGGGCATTTCATCGCCGTTAAGAGGTGATTGAGGAAGCGCTGCTTGTTCGATTCGAACGCGGAGCGCGCCGCGGATTTGGCGTTCCTGTTGTAGGTGCTGCCATCGGAGCCGGTGATGTTCGCCGCTTTCAGTGCCTCGGTCAGGTTCTTGTGGATGATTTGGAAGGCATCGGCATAGGCGTCGTAGATGCGGATCTGTTCCGCCGTCAGCTTGTGCTCGACGATCTCGTATTCGATCCCCTCAAAGGACAATGAGCGGGAGGCGTAAAGGCCGAGCGCCTTCAGATCGCGGGCCAGCACTTCCATCGCGGCGATGCCGCCGCCTTCCATCGCCGCGACAAAGTCGGCGCGGGTCGCGAACGGAAAATCACCGGTGCCCCAGAGGCCGAGCCTTGCGGCATAGGCGAGGTTCTGCACCGTTGTGGCGCCGGTCGCCGAGACGTAGAGGATGCGCGCATCATGCAGTGCGTTCTGCAGGCGCAGACCGGCCTGCCCCTGCTGCGACGGTTTCTTCTCGCCGCGTTCGCCCTTGTCGCCGGCCGCATTCGCCATCGCGTGGGCTTCGTCAAAGACGACGACGCCGTCGAAACCACGGCCGAGCCAGTCGATGATCTGCTGAACCCGGCTGGGTTTGTCGCCCCCGGATCCAGTCCGGGGCCGGCTTTTGGCCTGTGTTCGCAGCGTCGCGTAGGTGGTGAACAGGATGCCCTCGTCGAGGGTAATCGCTGCACCCTGGCGGAAGCGCGACAGCGGCACGAGGTCGGAGCGGTAGCCACCGATTGCGGTCCAGTCGCGCTCGGCGTCTTCGATCAATTTGTCGGATTTGGAGATCCAGAGAGCGCGGCGCCGGCCCCCGGCTTTCTCCGGGGCAGGCCTTAGCCAGTTGTCGAGAATGATCGCTGCGACCTGGCGGCCCTTGCCGGCGCCGGTGCCGTCACCGAGAAACCAGCCACGCCGGAAGCGCACCGCGTTCGCAGCATCCCCGACCCCCACGCTAGCCCGAACTTTGACCACTTTTTGAGTTAAGCGGCTGAAAGGACCTGATATTGCTCGTATTTGTGGTCATGTAGTTGGCCAATTTAGGTTGACAGGCGGTAGCTAGAAATGATTGTGTCGGCGCATGTATGTGGCCATCGTCCCGAACCGAGGCTCGCCGCCCGCCATCCTGCTGCGCGAGAGTTACCGCGAGGCCGGCAAGACCAAGAACCGAACCCTCGCCAACCTGTCCCGCTGGCCGGCCGAGCGCATCGAGCAACTGCGCGCCGTGCTGCGCGGCGACAAACTGCTGCCCGCCACGGCGGCGGTCGAAATCGTCCGCTCGCTGCCGCACGGCCACGTAATGGCGGCGCTCGGCACCGCGCGCCGCATCGCGCTCGACGCCGTGCTGCCGCGCCGGGCGCCGCAACGCCGCCGCGATCTGGCATTAGCCCTGATCGTCGCCCGCCTGCTCGAACCGGCGGCCAAGCTGGCGACCGCACGAATGCTGGATCCCGCCACCGCCAGCCATTCGCTGGGCGAGATGCTGGGGCTGGGCCGCGTCGCGGCCAAGGAGGTCTATGCCGCGCTC
>DASYOB010000037.1:0-22594 GCA_036008175.1 Allostellaceae bacterium | reverse complement strand
ACATCGCGGTAGCTGAGCGTGAACCGCAGATACAGCCATATCGCATGCCGGATTACAGCCGCCGGAAACCGGTACCCGCGGTACGAGAGCTTGACCATCCCTCAATCTAGCTCAGCAGCGCGCCGCCAATGTGACAATGCCAGCAAGCAGTCGCAAGTTTGCGTCGTCGCGTCGAAACGTCCCCCGACTGATCCCTTCAGCTGACACACCCGCCTGCCCTCCTCCGACGAACTGGCACGCCGGTTGCGTGACCTTTTGCCTAGCGATACGGCATGGAGGGGGTGGGTTATGCTGAGAAGATCGCTGTTGATCGGCTCCGCCGCGATGGCGGGCGTGAACCTCGTCGCGATCGGCGGAGCGCGCGCCGATACGCTCGAAGAGGTCAAAAAGCGCGGCACGCTCGTGATCGGTACCGAAGCGGCCTATGTCCCCTATGAATTCGTCAAGGACGGCGAAATCATCGGCTACGACCCAGACATCATCGAGATCATGGTCAAGAACCTCGGGGTCAAGGCCGACATCATCGATACCGCGTGGGCTGGCATCATCCCGTCGCTCTACGCCAACAAGTTCGACTGCATCATCTCGGCGATGACGATGACCAAGGAGCGGGCCGAGAAGGTGCTGTTCTCGATGCCCTACGCCGAGGCCACCAACGTCATCCTGCTGCGCGCCGACGAAGACCGCATCAAGACCGCAGACGATCTTTCGGGCAAGGTGATCGGGGTTCAGCTCGGCAGCGCCGCCGCCGGGATCATCAAGGTGTTCGAGGCCAAGCTGACGGCCGCGGGGAAGCCGGGCTATGCCGAGGTCAAGCAATACGAGCACTACCCGGAAGCCTATCAGGACCTGATCAACAAGCGGGTCGATGCCGTCGTCAACTCGAAATCGACGATGCTGGTGGTGATGCACGATGCACCGGGCAAGTTCAAGATGATCGGTGGCGTCACCGACATCACGGCCTATTTCGGCATGGCATTCCGCAAGGAGGATGCAACATTGCGGGATTTCGCGAACACGCAGCTGGCGGAGCTGAAAAAGGACGGCACCCTGGCCAAGCTGCAGGAGAAATGGTTCGGAGCCGCGATGGAAACTCCGAACACGGTCCCCGACGTCCTGCCTTGACGCCGGCATCCGATGGGCGGGTTCGACTGGGGCGCCATATGGTACGCCGCGCCCTACATGGCCAAGGGTGCGCTCGTCACGCTGCAGATTTCGGCTTGCGCTATGGCGCTGGCGACGGCGATCGGGCTGGTGCTGGGCCTGATCAGCGTGTCCGACCTCAATCTGCTGAAGCCGCCGGTGCGCGTCTATGTCTACTTCATCCGCGGCACGCCGGCATTGGTGCAGATTTTCCTGGTTTATTTCGCCCTGCCACGGATCGGCCTGGAATTGTCGGCCTTTTGGAGCGGGGTCGTCGCGCTGGCGTTCAACTCGGCCGGGTTCATCGCCGAGATCGTGCGCGCCGGTCTGCAATCGATCGATAGCGGCCAGAGCGAGGCGGCATTCTCGATCGGCATGACCGTGCGGCAATCGATCCTGTTCATCCTGTTGCCGCAATCGCTGCGCCGCATCACCCCGCCCTTGACCAACGAGGTCATCACGCTGGTCAAGACCTCCTCGCTGCTCTCGGTGATCTCGATCTTCGAACTGACGCGCTCGGCGCAGGTCATCATCGCCGAGCGGTTCGTCCCGTTCGAATTGTATTTCGCGCTGGCGGTCTATTACCTCGTGGTGATCACCCTGTTGTCGTGGTGCTCGGAATACATCGAAGCGCGGCTGGCATGACCGCAGCTCGGCTGAACGCGGATGGCGGCGGTGCACCGCTACTGAGCATCCGCCGCCTGTCGAAGATCTTCGACGAGGTGCCGGTGGTCGACCGGGTCGATCTTGAAATGACCCAGGGCGAGATCGTCATGGTGATCGGGCCGAGCGGCGCCGGCAAATCAACGCTGCTGCGCTGCATCAACCGCATCGAGGTGCCGTCGGAAGGAGAGGTTCTCCTGGAGGGCATCAACATGGCGGGCGAGATGCGCAACGGCAAGCTGGTGGCCGATCCGCCGAAGGCGGCCGCGCGCAAGCGCCGGCGCATCGGCATGGTATTTCAGCGCTTCAACCTGTTCGCTCACCTGACCGCGCTCGACAATGTCGCGATCGGGCCGCACCGCGTGCTCGGCACAAAGCTCACCGATGCGCGCGCCCTGGCCGCCGAACAGCTGGCGCGGGTGCGGCTATCGGACCATGTCATGAAGCGACCGGCACAGCTGTCGGGCGGGCAGCAGCAGCGGGTCGCGATTGCTCGCGCGATGGCGATGCGGCCGGCGTTGATGCTGTTCGACGAGCCGACCTCGGCGCTCGACCCCGAACTGGTTGGCGAGGTGCTGGAAGTGATCCGATCGCTGGCTGAGGGCGGCATGACGATGATCGTCGTCACTCACGAGATGCAATTCGCGCGCGAGGTTGGCACCCGCGTGCTGTTCATGGATAGCGGTCGCGTGCTGCTGGACGCGCCGCCAGATGGGTTCTTCGCCTCGCAGCACGCACGGGCGCGGGAGTTTCTCCGTCGCGTGCACGCCTTCTCGGCGGCGTAGCGAGCGAGCCGTCGCTTCTAGGCTTTCTCGACGTTCCACATGAACAAGGCCGGGGCGTTGATGACGCCTTTCAGGGTCTTTTCGGCAAATATTGCCCGGTCGGGATGTAGGGTACGGTTTCGAAGGCGCGCTCCTAAATCTTTCCGGCGATCTCCTGGCGGGTCTCGCTGTCGCTGGCTTGGCGCCACTCGTTTCGCAATGCTTCGATCTTGTCGTCCTTGGGCCAGCCGAACCACGCCTTGTCGCCGTTGGCGGGGAGCGGCGGGTTGAGCATCTCGGCGCCCAGGAAATCGGTACCAAAGACATTCCAGCCGCCTTCCGCGACCCGTTTCTTCGACGCCCGGCGCGCCACCACGGTGCCCCAATCGCTGGTCGCAAGCTCGACATTGAACCCCAGCCTTTTGAGCAGATCGGCGGCGATCAGCCCATGGGCATGACTGGTCGGCAAGTCGACCCGGTCGAGCACGACGATCTTCTCGCCCTTGTATCCGGCTTCGGCAATCAGCCGCTTGGCCGCGTCCAGATCGGGTCGAGGACGCGCAGATCGGTGCGCACGATAAAGCGCAAGGTCTTGCTGTCGGCGCCGAGCGCCGGCCTGCCGGCAGCAAGCGCCGCGAACTCGCGGCGTGTCATTTCGTAAGCCATCCGCCGCCTCCTTTGTTCGGAGTTGATCTCGACGCAAGAAGCGCACCACCGCAAAGCGCGAACTGTTGCAACGAGACCGGCGGCGCCCGCGGCGGCGTTGCTCCATCAAATCAAGTGGGCGAAATTGGCGTTAGGCGACGTGTTTTCAGCGGTCCGCGAACATCGCCTTCTTCAGGATGGCGTGGATGCCCCAATTTCCGTCAACCACCTGGGTCACGCCGAAATCGACCGCAACCGACATCAGCGAGATCGCCTCATCCTCGGACAGCCTTTTCGTGGTCATCAGGAAGTGCCGCATCTTGCGGAATGCGTCGCGCATTGCGCCGTCGAGCGAGGATTTCGCAAAGATTTCGCTCTGCGCCTTGTCGCCGAGTTCGTCGAGGTAGTTCGCGAAGCTGAAGCCGTGCACGAGCCATTCGTCCTGCGTCTCCAGCAGCGGGTAGTGCAGCTCGGCGAGCGCGGTTCCGGCGAGGCATTCCCGCTTGTGCAGGATCAGCTGAAAGGTGCCGGTCAGCGAGCACTCGATCGCGGTGCCGCACAGCTCCGAATCGCCCTGGCTGGCATGCGGGTCGCCGACCGAGAGCAGCGCGCCCGGCACCGCAACCGGGTAGTACATGACGGCGCCCTTGCCGATCCGCCAGTTGTCGATGTTGCCGCCGAAATAGCCGGGCGGGATCGAATCGACGAACTCCGCCTCCTTCGGCGCCACCGCGATGACCCCGAAATGCGGCCGCACCGGGATCCGCACGCCTTTGAGGATGTCGTGATTCTCCTCGACGAGAGCATGGTCGACCGGCACGCCAGGATAGTCGATCGTGCAATGGACCACGCCAGACGGATCGGTCTGCGGTACCCAGCGATAGTTGTAGACCGCCCGCGCCCAGTTGCGTTCACCGGCGGCGTCGAGCTCGTAGATCGTGATCACCTCGCGCGGCTTCGGCTCGGTCAGCAAATCGTTGTAATGGAAACCCCACCACGCCGCGGCGTTGCTACCGAAGGCGCGGCCGGCGAAGGCAGGATTGCGGCAGCCGCGGGGCTGCACATCGACAATCCGCACCTCGAGCACATCGCCCGGTTCGGCATCGCTGACGAAGATCGGGCCGGTGCAGATATGAACGCCGAAACCCTCGCCGGTGCCGCGTCCGTGGATTGACGCATCCATCGGTCCGGCGCCACGCCGATCGACTTTCTTTTGATCTTTGGTCCAGTGAAATACATCCTCGGCACCGGAGTCACCTGCGATCATGCGGGCATGGTCGTCATAGGCGTGGTGGGTCAGCGCTTCGATCGTGACGAAATCGCCCGACCGAGCCGTCACGACCGGCTGCAGCGACCGGCTGAAATAGCCCCAATGCACGGTCTCCGCGGTGGCAGGGACGAGATAGTGGTTGGCTTGTCCGACCGCCATAGTGCCAGCCCCTGTCGCCGCCATTCCTGCCTCCGCCGCCCGATGGTTTTCCGATACCGATGCCAGCCTCAGGCGGCAATATCCTCGTTTTTCTCGTGAGCGACCATGCGCAGGAAGCGGCGGGTGCGCTCCTGCTTCGGCTGATCCAGAACCTGCCCGGGCGGGCCCTCCTCGACGATCACGCCGTCGTCCATGAAGACGATCCGGTCGGCGACGTCGCGCGCAAAGCCGACTTCGTGCGTAACGATGATCATCGTCATGCCGGCTTCGGCCAGGCCGCGAATCACCCGAAGCACCTCGCCGACCAATTCGGGATCGAGCGCCGATGTCGGCTCGTCGAATAGGATGACGCGCGGCGACACCGCGAGCGCCCGGGCAATCGCGACACGCTGCTGCTGACCGCCGGAAAGGCGGTGCGGCAGATGATCGATATGACTGGCGAGGCCGACGCCGGCGAGCAGCCGCAGGCCGATCGCGTGCGCCAGTTCGGACGGCTGGCCATAGACCCGGATCGGCGCCTCGATCAGATTTTCCAACGCCGTCAGGTGCTCGAACAAATTGAAGTGCTGAAACACCATGCCGATACGTGCTTCCGCACGCGCCCGGGCGAGATTGCCCGTGGGCCGCAACCCGCCTCCGGGCATCCGCTGGTAGCCGACATGCCTGCCGTCGACGGTGATTTCGCCCCAGTCGAGCGGTTCGAGGTGGTTGATCATGCGCAGCAGCGTGCTTTTGCCGGAGCCGCTTGGTCCCATGATCGCGACCACTTCGCCGCGGCTGACCGTCAAATCGATGCTCTTCAGCACTTGCCGATCGCCGTAGGCCTTCTGGACGTTATGGCAGACGATGATAGGTCGCTCACCGGCCTCCGCAACATCGCGGCAGAGGTCGCCGATCAGTGCAGGCAGCGCCTCGCGCCGCAGCGCCGGCCGATCGGGGTCGCCCGGTAGGTCCCTGGGCCGCCGCAGCCTGACCGCTGCCGAGAGTCTCGCGAAAAGGCTCTCGCCGCGCTCGCGCAGGAAATCAAAGCGCCGCTCGGCGGCGATCTGGCCGACCGCTATGCAGCTCGTCATCGCCAGATAGATCAGGGCGGCGGCGGTGAACACGGTGAAGAACTTGAAATTCTGGCCGACAATCTGCTGCGCGCGAAAGGTCAGCTCGTTGACCAGGATCACCGACGCAATCGAGGTGCTCTTGATCATGTTAATCGCCTGATTGGCGATGCCCGGCAGGATCGAGCGCATCGCCTGCGGCATGACGATGCGGCGCAAGGTCAGCCCGGTCGGCATGCCAAGCGCTGCCGCGGCGATCGCCTGGCTGCGGTTGACCGACAGGATGCCGCCGCGAATGATCTCGGCGCTGAACGCCGCCTCGTTCAACGAAAAGCCGATGATCGCGGTCGTCAGGGCGTCGAGCTTTATGCCGACCGCCGGCAGCACGTCGTAAATGAACACTAGCTGCAACAGCAGCGGCGTGCCGCGGACGAACCAGATGTAGCACCAGGCTGGGCCGCGCAGCGCGCCATGGCGCGACATTCTCAATGGCGCAAGGCCGAGCCCGAGCACCAATCCAAGCACCATCGAGACCACCGCGATCTCGATCGCCAACACCGCGCCTTCGAGCAGAAAGCGCGATGCCAGGTAGTGCAGGAATTCGCTCGACATGGGTGCCGCTGCGCTGATGCCCAGTCCCGAACCGGCGCCTAATTGGTATGCATCTCGACCGGCCGCTGCAGTTCGGGATCGACGCCGTATTTTAGCATCAGCGCTTTTTGCGTGCCGTCCGCTTGCAGGAGCTGCATCGCGTCGAAGATCGCCCGGCGCAGCTCGGGCGATGATTTGCCGATCCCGGGGCCGACCTTGTAGTCAGTCAGGATCACATACCCACTCTCCAAATCGTTCGGATTCAGCTTTATCGTGTAGGCGCCGCCGCCAGCATCGCCCATCATCAGATCGGCGCGATCGTTCAGGAGCATGCGGATGCCGGTCGGCCGATCCGGATAAGTGACGATCTCCAGCGGAGGCTTTCCAGCCGCGGCGCATTTGTCGCTGACTCCGCGGAACATCGCCTCCTCGACGGTGCCGAGTCCAGCAGCGGCGCGCACGCCGCACGCGTCGTCGAGCGAATGGACATTCTTCGGGTTGCCCTTGCGGACGATGCCCCGGGTCGCCGCGAGCAGATAGGTCACGAAATCGACCTGCTCGGCCCGCGCCGGCGTGTAGTAGAGATTGCTCCACATCAGATCGGCCTGGCCGGCGATCACAGACGGCAAGAGCCCGGACCAGCTGCCGGTCTTGAACTCGAACGGCACGCCGATGCAGGCGAATGCTGCGCGCACGAGTTCGGCGTCGAGACCGACCAGATTGTCGAAGTTTTCCGGGTCGCGGAACGAATACGGCGGACCACCTTGGGGATCCTGCGCGACCTTAATCGTCTTGCCGACCAGCGATGGGTATTTGGTGGCCAGTGCCGCCGGCTCGCATTTGTCCGCAGCCGAGGCCGACGCGAATTGCCCCAAAATCAGCGCCGCCAGTGCGGTCCCGAAGATCAAGCTGCGCATGCGTCCGACCCCTCTTTTTTGCGGACTGCGGCGGGGGCGCGGCAGCCGGCGAGGTTGCGACGCAGCAAAGTGCGTGCCGAAGCGAAGGGTGGTCGCCGTTCCGGAGATGGCATGACGATTGCGGGCCGATCGCTGTCCATCGAACGGAGGCGGCATTGCTGCATTTCGGATGGTTTGTCGGCAGAGGCTATTCGCCTCACGCCTGGAACCAGCCCTGGTCGGGCGCTATCGCCGCCGACTGGATGGAGCCGGACCTCTACCTCGATCTGGCCCGGGCGCTGGATCGCGCGTGCTTCGACTACCTGGTCATTGAGGACGGCTCGTTCATCGCCGACGCGTTCCAAGGATCGCCGGAATGGTACCTGCGCAACGCGTATTCGGCGCCGAAAAGCGACCCGATGCCGCTGGTCCCGCTGCTCGGCCAGGCGACAACCCATCTCGGCATCGTCGCGACGATGACAACGGCCTTCTATCCGCCGTTTCTGGCCGCTCGGCTCGGCGCCACGCTGGACCAGCTGACGCACGGTCGGGTCGGTCTCAACTTGGTCACCGCGCACAACGACCGCTCGGCGCAGAATTACGGCCTAGACCAGCATTACGAGCACGATCTGCGTTACGAGATGGCGGATGAATGGATGGAGGTGGTCAACCGGCTGTGGGAATCGTGGGAGCCCGGCGCGATCGTTGCAGATCCGGAAACCGGGATGTTTGCCGATCATACCAAGGTCCACCCGATCGATTTTGAGGGCCGCTTCTATAAGTGCCGAGGGCCGCTGAACACCGCGCCCGGGCCACAGCGCCGTCCGGTCATCTGCCAGGCTGGCGGTTCGCCCGCCGGCAGGGCGTTTGCCGCAAAACATGCCGAAACGATCATCGCCAAGGCGCGCGGCATCGCCGCGGCGAAGCGCTACCGCGACGATATTCACACACGGATGACGACACACGGGCGCCAGCCGGCCCAGTGCAAAATCCTGTTCGGCACCAGCATCGTGCTCGGCGAAACGATGGACGAAGCACGGGAGAGGAAGGCGCGCCATACGGCCGCGCTCGCCGACGCGATGGATGTGCGGCTCGCCGGCATGTCGTATCTGACCGGCATCGATTTTTCCAAATTTCCGCTCGATGAGCCCTTGCCCGAGATCGAGACCAACGCGTCGCGCGCCTCGTTCGCCGCTTATTTATCGGGCGACGGCAGCCGCACCTTGCGCGAGATGCTGCTCGAACCCGGCAGCGGCGGCATCGATTTCGTCGGTACCGCCGACAGCGTCGCCGCCGAGATGAGCGAGACAATGCAGGACATCGGCGGCGACGGGTTTCTCGTCGCCGACCCGCTGACTCGCCGGGCGATCAGCGAGATCACCGATGGGTTGGCTCCCGCGCTGAAGCGCCGCGGACTGCTGCGGTCGTCCTACAGCCACAAGCGGTTCCGCGACAACCTTCTCGAATTCTGATTGTCCGCATCGGATCCTGGTATTACGCCATTGCGCAGCCGCGTCGCCTCGGCGCCGGGGGCTACCCGCGGCGCTATAAAACTTGCGTTTGAGCGAATGAACGCGCGCACTCACTATGGCAGGATGCCGGCTCGGCAACGGATGAACCTTGGTCCATGTCCGCGGATTCCCTTTCTGACCCTCGGCGCGGTCAACCGCATGGAGCGTGCGGATTTCATGCGGGCGCTCGGCGGCGTTTTCGAGCACTCGCCGTGGGTCACCGAGGCGACATGGCCGATGCGGCCGTTCGGCGATGTCGCCGCGCTGCACCGGGCGATGGTCGCCGCGGTGCGATCCGCGCCAGCGGAACAGCAGCTCGAACTGATCCGCGCCCACCCCGATCTCGCCGGCAAGGCCGCGCGCAGCGGTGAGATGACAGCGCATTCCGCCAGCGAGCAGGGCAGCGCCGGCCTGCTCAGCCTCACCGATGTCGAGTACGAGCACTTTCACGGGCTCAACGCAGCCTATCGTGAGCGCTTCCACTTTCCGTTCATCATCGCCGTGCGCCGCCATAACAAGACGAGCCTGCTCGCCGCTTTCGAGGCCCGGCTCGGCAATGCGCGCGAAACTGAGATTGAAAACGCACTTGCCGAAATCTTCACGATCACTCGGCTGCGTCTCGACACCCAGTTTGGTGCGGCATCATGGGTGAACTGACGACGCACGTGCTCGATACCGCGCGCGGCCGGCCGGCAGCCGGCATGCGAGTCGACCTCGCCACAATCGACGATGCCGGCTCGGTGCATCCGATAAAGGCTGTGATCACAAACGATGGTGGCCGCACCAACGCGCCGCTGCTCGCCAGAGCGGCGATGCAGCCAGGCTGCTATGAGCTTTGCTTCTACGTCGGCGACTACTTTCGAGCTGCGGGCGTAACCCTCGCCGACCCGCCTTTTCTCGACCGCGTGCCGGTGCGTTTCGCGATCGCCGAACCGAACGCGCACTACCACATCCCGCTCTTGGTCTCGCCATGGAGCTACGCGATCTATCGCGGCGGCTGAGCGCCGCGCTGCCGCCGGCAAGCCGCGGCCACGCCTTGGCGCTCGATCGGATCACGCATCGCTTCGGCGCGGCGACTGCCGTGCGCGACGTGAGCCTCGGCGTCGAGCCTGGTGAGCTGGTGGCGCTGCTTGGCCCGAGCGGCTGCGGGAAATCGACCCTGCTGCGCATCATCGCCGGGTTCATCACGCCGAGTGCTGGCCGGGTGCTGCTCGACGGCGAGCCGGTCGGCCATATCCCGCCCAATCGCCGCGGCGTCGGCATCGTGTTCCAGAATTACGCGCTGTTCCCGCATATGAGTGTCGCGGCCAATATCGCCTACGGCCTCGACGCACGCGGCATTCGGGGCGAGACGGCGCGGTCGCAGGTCGCGGCGATGCTGGCGCTGGTAAAGATGGAGGGCTTCGCCGAGCGGCTGCCGCGGCAGCTTTCAGGCGGGCAGCAGCAGCGCGTCGCGCTCGCGCGTGCGCTCGCGGTCGAGCCGCGCATCCTGTTGCTCGATGAGCCGTTCGGCGCGCTCGACAAAAACCTGCGGCTCGACATGCAGATCGAGATCAAGCGGCTGCAGCGTGACTACGGCATCACCACGCTCCTGGTCACACACGACCAGGAAGAGGCGCTGGCGATGGCCGATCGCATCGCCGTGCTGAACGAGGGCCTGGTCGAACAATTCGCCACCCCGATGGCGATCTATGACCGCCCGGCCAGCCTTTTCGTCAGCCGCTTCGTCGGCACCACCAATCTGCTGCAGGGCGAAATCACCGGCCGCTATCGCGACCGGGTCGCCGTGCGGCTCGATTGCGGCGCGACGCTCGCCGATCTGCCGGCGCCGGCAGTGACGAATGGCGGCCGCGTTTTCGTCTCGGTGCGGCCGGAGCAGCTGCGGCTGAAGCGCGAGCCCGGTCCGGATCGGATCGCCGGCCATCTGCACGCGGCGATGCCGCTGGGGCCGGTCATCGTCTACGACATCGAGGCGGCGAACCGCACGCCGGTCAAGCTGACCGCGACCCGCGAGGCGGCGGCCGGCTTCGGCGCGCTGGCCCCGGGTGAGGCCGTGCAGATCGCGCTCGCCACGGCAGATGCCTGCGTCGTGTTCGCGGAAAACAGCCCCGATCCATCGTTTTCACAGGGAGATTTCGGATGAGCAACAGTGGTTTTTCCCGGCGGCACTTGATCGGCACGGGCCTGGCACTTGGCACCTGGGCAGCCATGCCTCGGCTGGCGCGCGCCGCCGACATGTTGGTTGCCGCGACCTTCCCCGGCACCTGGAACGATGCCCACAAGGCGGTTCTCGTGCCCTATTTCCACAAGGCGACCGGCGCCGACGCTACCCTGACGATCATGTTGGCGACCGACGAGATTGCCAAATTGTCGGCGGCGAAGGGGTCAGCGCCACCGTTTGACGTAGCGATAATGGACGAAGGCCCGTTGCTCGACGGCCTCGACCAGGGCCTCTTCGACAAATTCCCGGTCGCCAAGTCGAGGCACTACGGCGAGCTCTTGCCGGTTTTTCAGGACGAGTGGGGGCCGAAGATCTCGATCCAGGCGATCGGCATCGGCTACAACCCGAAGAAGATCAAAATACCGCCGACAAAATGGGACGATCTGTTCAACCCCGCCTATAAGGGCCGGGTCGGACTGACCGCGCTGAACAGCACGCTGGGCATGGCCTTCATGGTCGATCTCGCCCGGGTCAATGGCGGTGGCGAGAGCAATATCGAGCCGGCCTTCACGGCGCTGAAAAAGCTGTTGCCGAATGTCGGCGCGATCTCGGCGAACCTCGGCGCCCATGCGGCGCTGTTCCAGCAGGAGCAGATCGACATAGCGCCCTACAACTTCAATTTCGTGCAGACGCTGAAAGCCAAGGGCGTCGATGTCGAATTTGCCCGGTTGGAGACCGGAGTCCCAGCCTGGCGCACCAGCCTGCATACCGTGAAGGGCGCGCAGAAGCCGGATCTCGCGCTCGCCTATATCGACGGCCACATCGATCCCGAAATCCAGGCGGCGATGAGCAAGCCGCCCTACGACGTGATCCCGACCAACAGCAAGGTGCCGCTGCCGCCGGAAGCGGTTCGGCTGATCGCGCCAAGCCAGGCCGACCTGTCCAAACTCGTTTATTTCGACTGGCGCAAGATCAACCAGGGCCGCAGCGCCTGGATCGAGCAGTTCAACCGCGAGATCAAGATTTGAATGCGGCTGTCGCCGAGGGCGTGACGGACGAACTCCGACGCCGCACCCTCCCTCGCCTGTTCTCACCGGTCGAATGGCAACTGGCGCTCCCGCTCGCGCTGTTCCTGATCGCGTTTTTTGTCGCGCCGCTGATCGGGCTGGCGGTTGTCAGCCTCTATTGCGAGCCGAATTTTCAGACGTTGGGGCTGGTGCAATACCGGCGGCTGTTCGGCGATTCGTTCAATCTTGGCATCGTCGCCGATACGCTTTGGCTTGGCGCCAAGGCGACGCTTTTGTGCCTCGTATTCGGGTATCCGCTCGCCTGGGTCTGTGCGAGGGCGGGGCCGCGGCTGCGCAGCCTCCTGCTCTTTATAGTGGTGCTGCCCATCCTGACCAGCGTCGTCGTGCGCACCTTTGCCTGGATCGTGATCCTCGGGCGGCAGGGCCTGTTCAACAGAACCCTGCTGGCGCTCGGCCTTTCCGACGCGCCGATCGATCTGCTGTTCACCGAGCCGGGGGTGATCATCGTGCTGGCCCAGGTGCAGATGCCGCTGATGGTGCTGCCGCTGTTGACCAGCCTGCAGCGGATCGACCCGAACCTCGCCGACGCTTCCGCCGCGCTCGGCGCCGGAGAATGGCGTACCTTCCGCCGGGTGATCTTGCCGCTGAGCCTGCCTGGCATCGCGGCCGGGTGCACCCTAGTTTATGCCGCCTGTGCCACCGCGTTCATCACCCAGACGCTGATCGGCGGTGCCCGCCACCTCTATATGCCACTGTTCCTGTATCAGCAGGCATCGGGCGCCAACGACTGGCCGTTCGCGGCGGCCTTGGCGATCGTGTTCATGGCCGCGGTGCTGCTGGTAGTCTTGCTGTTGAGCCTGCTCGGCCGCGCTCGCACGGCGCGAATCTATGCCTGATTTCGATCGCCTGAGCTTCCGCGTCGCGATGGGCGGGCTCGCCGCGGTCGCCGCGCTGTTCCTGATGGGGCCGACGGTCGTCGTGCTGCTGACCTCGTTCACTAGCTCGTATTCGCTGAAGTTTCCGCCGGACGGTTTCTCGTTGCGCTGGTACGCGGCGCTGTTTGACGCACCGCAGATGCAGCGCGCGGCACTGCTCAGCTTCGAAGTCGCGGCGATCGCGACCGCAGCGTCGGTCGTGCTCGGCACCGCGGCGGCGCTGGCGATCGGGCGCAGCCCGGCGCGCTGGGCGCGGGCGCTAGACGGCTTGTTCATGTCGCCGCTAGTGCTGCCGGCTCTCGCTTTCGGCTTCGCCGCGCTGATGTATTTCAGCGCGCTCGGCTGGCCGCTGTCGCTTGCCACGCTGGCGATCGGCCATATTGTCGTCTGCGTGCCGTTCGTGCTGCGCACGACGATTGCGGCGCTGGCGCAGCTCGACCCCGCCCTGCTCGAAAGCTCGACGAGCCTCGGCGCTGGTGTGTTTTATACCTTTAGACGCATCACTCTGCCGTCGATCGGCCGCGGCATCGCCGCCGGCGCGTTTCTCGCCTTTATGGCCTCGTTCGACAATGTTCCGGTGTCGTTGTTCCTGTCGGATGCGCGCACCGAGGTGCTGCCGATCCATCTCTGGCAGATCATCGACACCGATCTCGACGTGCGCGCCGCCTCGGCCTCCGGCGTGCTGATTGTCTTTACGCTCCTGGTGATGCTGATCGCCGAGCGGCTTGCCGGACTCAGCCGGCAGTTGCGCTGAAGGGAGGCGAACATCACCAGGTTGTTGAACACCGCCATCATCGGCCCCTTTGAGACGTCGCCATGCGGCATTCTGAGAATGCCTCCCGGCTTTTGCGCAACGACCGGAAGGAGGCGGCAGCGAGCGCCAGCGCGGCCCATGCTGCCGCGCCGCCACATGCGATTGCTCTGCTGCCTGACCTCATCGCAGTTCTCTCGAGCACCGCGCTTTGGACAGGGCCGTCGTATCACAGGGGAGGGCTACGCGGGAGTTCGAGGTCGCATCGCTGCCGTGCCGCGCGCCGCGGCCATTTCGGTTCTTAGGCTTGCCGTCGCCGCCTCGTCGACGATGCCCGGGCCGGCTAGAACCACGCCGTAGTCTTGCTTCGCCGTTTCTGCCGACACGAACTCGTCGGCGACGTCCTCCCGTACCAGCGCCGGATCGCGCCGCAGCGGGTCGCCATAGCCGCCGCCGGCCGGGCCGACGCAGACGAAGCGTTCGCCGGCCAGCACCCGCATATGCGGTACCTTCGAGGGCAATGCCACGGCGGCACCCTCGCGGCGAACAAAGCGCAATTCGGCTGGCCGGCCGGACACGCCGCCGGCAAAAGCCCAGGGCGCGAATTCGTGCCCCTCGGCCTCGACCGAGGCGCCGCCATCGGCCAGATATTCGAACTCGCGCACCGAGCCGAGGCCGCCGCGCCACTCGCCAGCCCCGCAAGCGTCCTCGCGCAGTTCGTAGCGACTTACCCTGAGCGGCAGATGCGTCTCGATATCCTCGATCGGGTTGTTGCGAGTATTGGCGTAGAGCGTGTCGACCGCATCCATGCCGTCGAGGCCGCTGCGTCCACCATAGCTGCCCTCGAAGATCTCCATATGCACCCAATGCCCAGCGCCGCGCATGCCCGAGAAGGCGATGACCTTGAGGTTGCCGATGCCGGCGGAGACCTGGCCCGGCACGGCCTGCGCCAAAGCCTTCATCACCGTGTCGGCGAGCTGGTTGCCGGGGCAGAAACGAGCGATCGTCGGCGCCGGGAAGATTGGGTTGGCGAGCGAACCCAACGGCGCCGTGATCCGGATTGGCCGCAACAGCCCGTCATTGACCGGGATATGACCGCACACGGCGGTATCGAGCAGTACCGAGCGGATCGTGAGCCACACCGCGACATCGACGGTGCCCTCGAATGGCATGTTGATCGGCCGGTCGGGCACCTGAGGCGCAGTGCCGGTGAGGTCGACCTCTATCTCGTCGCCACGCACCTTGACCGTCGCGACAATTGGCAGATGACGCTTCGCAGGGTCGGGGCTGTCAGCGAAACCGTCGATCCTGGTCTCGGCGCGGTAGTCACCATCGGGTAATGCGGCAATTGCTTGCCGCATCAGGCGCTCGGCGTAATCCATCACCGTCTCACTGGCTGCCTTGAACCGCGGATATCCATGCTGCGCGATCAGGGCGGCGAGGCGCTCGGCGCCGATCCGGGCTGCGGCGATCTGCGCCTCCATATCGCCGACGACGAGATCGGAGACCCGGATATTGTCGCGCAAGAGCTGCCACACCGCGTCGTTGCGGATGCCACGGTCATAGACCTTGATCGCCTTGAACTGCAGCCCTTCGGCAAAGGCGTCGATCGCATCGACGATGCCGCAGCTACCAGGGCTCAAGGCGCCGATATCGAGGTGGTGCGCGGTCGTCGCGGCAAAGGCGACGAGCCCTTCCTCGTGAAACACCGGCACGACGAAGCCGACATCCGGACCGTGGCTGGCGCCGGCATAGGCATCGTTGTGCATAATCACATCGCCCGGCCGCACCGTATCGGCGCGCATCGCCAGGGTCTTCAGGATGCCCCGCACATAGCCGGGGATCGGTCCCGATTGGAGCGGCGTCGACTGTGCCGATTCGGCGAGGCCACGCCCCTCGGCATCGACCAAAGCGGCGCCGAAATCCTCGGATTCGCGGATAATCGACGAGTACGACATCCGCATCAGCTTGTAGCCCATCTCGACCGCGATGTTTTCGAGCGCGCCCTGGATCACGCTCGCCGTGATTCTGTCGATGGCTTCGGTCATCGCGCTATGCCTCCAGGTGCAAGATCAGATTGCCGCTGCGATCGGCGTGTACCGTGGCGCCCGGCGGCACGACTGTCGTCGAGTCGGTTTGCAGGATGATCGCCGGCCCAGCGATCGGCGCATCGAGCGGCAACAAATCGCGCCAGTAGAACGGCGTCATCGGCGTCTCCAGGCGACCATCGAATCGGAAGGCGCAGGGCGCGGTCTTGACCAGCGCCGCGGCGAGGCTGCCATCCTCGGGCGGTCGCGGCGGGGCCATCTTGGCCATTCGGCCGATGCCGGTCAGCCGAATGTTGACGATCTCGATCGCGCTGTCGGGGAAGACGTGGCCGTATTCGGCGCGATGCAATTCGCCGAAGCGAAGGAACACGGCGGCGAGCGCGGCCCGGTCGAGGTTGCCATCGGGAAGGGGCACGCGCAGCTCGTAGCCCTGGCCGACATAACGCAGATCGCCCGCACGCTGAAAAGTGGCGTCCCCCGGCCGCACCCCGTCGGCAATAAGCTGGCGCGCCAACTCGTCCTGCATCGCCGCGAAATCGGCATTCAGCCGTTCGAGATCGACCCCGTCGCCAGATTGGAATTCGGTGCGAACGGCGTCGTATTTGAGGTCGGTGGTCAAGAGGCCGACGGCCGAGGTGATGCCGGGATAGGCCGGCACGACGATTTCGGGGATGCCGAGCGCGCGTGCTACCTCGGCGCCGTGCAACGGCCCGGCGCCGCCGAAGGCGACGAGCACGAAATCGCGCGGGTCGAGGCCCTTTTGCACGGTCCGCGAGCTGATCGCGTTCGCCATATTAGCGTTGACGATCGTCAGAATGCCCTCGGCGGTCGCTTCGAGCGACAGCCCGAGCCGATCCGCTAGCCGGCCGACCGCGCGCCGCGCAGCCTCGACATCGAGCCGCATCGCGCCGCCGAGGAAATTTTCGGGATCCAGCCGCCCGAGAACGAGGTGGGCGTCGGTCACAGTCGGTTCGACGCCGCCTTTGTCGTAGCCCGCCGGGCCGGGGTCGGCGCCGGCGCTCTTCGGCCCGACGCGAAAGGCGCCGCCATCATCGACATAGGCGATCGAGCCGCCACCGGCGCCTATGGTGTGGATGTCGATCATCGGCGCCAGGACCGGAAAGCCGCCGATCCAGGTGTCGCGCGCGGTCGCCTCGGCGAAATGGCCGTCGATCGCGATCCCGATATCGGCCGAGGTGCCGCCGATATCCAAAGTGATGAGCTGCTGGCGTCCCGACAGCGCGCCCGACCACGCACCGCCGAGCACGCCCGCCGCCGGCCCCGACAGCAGGGTCAGGACCGGGCTTTGCGCCACCGTCGCCGCGGTCGCGACGCCACCGTTCGAACACATGACGTGAAGATCGGCCGCAAGCCCTACGGCGCCCAGCCCGCGGTCGAGCCGCTCGACATAATCCTTGAGCCTCGGTCCGACGAAGGCATTGAGCAACGCCGTCGTGAAGCGCTCGAATTCGCGAAATTGCGGCGATACGCCGGAGGAGGTGCAGACAAAGCAGTCCGGCCATTCCTTACGCACCAGCTCTGCCGCGCGAGCTTCGTGCGCCGAGTTTAGATAAGAAAAGAGGAAACAGATCGCGACCGCCTCGACCCCGGCGTCGCGCAGTTGTCGCGCCGCCGCGCGCACCGCCGGCTCGTCGAGCGGCATCAGCACCTCACCCTTCGGCGGCACGATGCGCTCGGCAACCGTCAGGCGGTGACGGCGGCGAGCCAAGGGCCGGTCCTGCCACGGCACTTCCTGGCGGATCGAATAATGCTGCGGCCGCTGATGCCGACCGATATGGACGATGTCGCGATAGCCGGCAGTCGTGATCATGCCGGTCACCGCGCCCTTGTGTTCGAGCACGGCGTTGGTGCCGATTGTCGTGCCGTGCAGGACGTGATTGATCGTCTCGCGCGGAACGCCGTGACGGGCGCACAGCTCGACGATGCCGCCGACGACACCACGCGCCGGGTCGTCGGGGGTGGTCGGCACCTTGTGGATCAGGCTCTGGCCGCTGTTGGTGTCGGCAAAGACGATGTCCGTGAAGGTGCCACCGACATCGACCCCGATCAGATGCATCGCCGCCTCACACTGCCTGGCCAGCGTCGGTTCCGAGGCGGGCGCGCTGCCGACGCACTAGCAGCACCGCAATCAGCGACGTGCTGATCACGACCAGCGACAGAGCGGTCGTCATTGCCCCGAGCGCGTAGATGACCGGGGTCGTCGCATTCGTCTGCATTGCCTCCAATTCGAGCGGCAAGGTATTCAGCGCCCCGACCGACTGTGAGGTCCGCGCGATCTCGTCATATGACAGGGTAAAACCGAACAGCGCGACCCCGACGAGGCTCGGCAGGATGATTGGCACGACGACATGGCGCACCGTCTGCCAGCCGGTCGCGCCAAGGTCGCGTGCCGCCTCCTCATAGGACGGGCTGAAGCGGTTGAACACCGCGAACATGATCAGCAGTCCGAACGGTAAGGTCCAGGTCAGATGCGCGCCGAGCGCCGAGCTGTACCACGCTCGCTCAATCCCAAGCATCTCGAATAGCGCGCCGATGCCGAGGCTGACCACGACCGAGGGCATCACCAGGCTGGCGACCGCGAGATATAAGAGCGCCGTCGCGCCGGGGAAACGCCGACGAAAGGCGAGCCCGGCAAGAAACGAGAATACCACCGTGCAGGCCATCACGATCAGCCCGAGCCCAAGCGATCGGTTGAACGAGCCCCAGATGTCGCCGATCGGCTGCGGCCGAAACAGCTCGCCGAACCAGTGCAACGAGACCCCGTTCATTGGGAAGACCAGACCGCCTTCCGGCCCCTGGAACGACAGCAGCACGATCGTCGCAATCGGCCCATAAAGGAACACAATGAACAGCCCGAGCAGCGCCGCCAGCGCGTAGAAGATCGGCGGTCGCCGCTCTTCCGTGGGCATCCTTACAGCTCCTTGCGGATGTCGACGGCGCGCATCAACAGCGCGATCATCACAATCACCGCGACCAGCAAGACCATTGCGTTGGCGGCGGCGGGCGGGAATTGCAGGTAGGAGAGCTGGGTGGCGATCTGCTTGCCGACCGAGGCCACCTGGCCGCCGCCGAGCACGTCGACTGTGACGAAATCGCCCATGACCATCGCGATGACGAAGATCGAGCCGATCGCGATCCCGGTCTTCGACAAAGGCAGGATCACGGTTCTGATGACCTGCCAAGTATTGGCGCCGGCATCGACCGCGGCCTCGATCAGCGAGCGGTCAATGCGAACCATCGAATTGAAGATCGGTACGATCATCGTCAGCGTGTAGAGGTGCGCGTAACCGAGCACCACCGCGAAGTTGGAATAGAGCAGCCATTCCTGCGGCGCGGCAACAAGCCCGAGCTCGACCAGCAGGCGGTTGACCAGCCCGTTGCGGCCGAGGAGCGGGATCCACGCGATCATCCGGATCACGATAGAGGTCCAGAACGGGATCGAGCAGACCAGCAGCAAAACCAATTGGGTTGTGCGGCTGCGCAGCTGAAAGGCGAGAAAATAGGCGATCAGGAAGCCGAGCGTCGCCGTGATCGCCCAGGTCACTGCGCAGAACTCGATCGTGATCAGGTAGGTCTGGTAGGTGACAGACTCAGAAAACACCTCACGGTAATTGTCGAGGGTGAAGGCCGGGATCAGCAGCCGGTATGTCTCGTAGTCGAAAAAACTGACGACGACGACGAGCGCGATCGGCACCGCGAAGAAGGCAAGGAACACCGCCGCCAGCGGCAGCGCCTGCAGGCAGGCGACAACTGGCGAAAGGCGGTTCATCAGAGGCTGCATTGATTGATTGCGTGGTTCGAGACGCGCCTTCGGCGCTCCTCACCATGACGGGATGACTCCGATGGCATCAAGAACGCCCGTCATCGTGAGGAGGCGCGAAGCGCCGTCTCGAAGGACGCACGTCGCTTCCCCAATTCGTCCTCACGCCGCGATGAACTCATTCCATTTGCGGACCATGTAGCGGTCCTCGTCCATCACCGTGTTCCACACGCTGACATGTCCTATCCGGTCCCAGAACGAGCCGCCATCGCGCACAGTGCCGGCGACCTCGATCTTCTCGCCGGTCGGGCTCAGGATGTCGCCCTTGGCCGGCTTCCCTTCCATCCAGAAATCCCATTCGTCGGCACTCATGTACTTCTTCGCGGTATCGAGCACCGCGGTATAATAGCCTTGGCGGTTGAGAAAGGCCCCGGCCCAGCCGGACAGGTACCAGTTGATGAATTCGTAGGCAGCGTCGAGCGTCTTGCCGTCGAGATGGGCGGGTACCCCGAGCCCGGCTGCCCAGGCCCGATAGCCTTCCTTCAGCGGCTGATAGGTGCAGGCGACGCCCATCTGGCGCACCTTGGTTACGGCCGGCGACCACATTGACTGGATCACCACCTCGCCCGAGGCCATCAGATTGACGCTCTCGTTGAACTCCTTCCAGAAGGCGCGGAACTGGCCGGCCTTCTTGGCCTCGGTCATGACCGCGATGGTCTGATCGATCTCCGGCTGCGTCATGTTGCCCTTGTCGCCGTATTTCACCTTCCCCTGCGCCTCGCACACCATCGCCGCATCCATGATGCCGATCGACGGGATATTGAGGATCGAGGACTTGCCCTTGAATTCGGGATTGAGCAGTTCCGCCCAGGATTCGATCGGGCGCTTGATCAGATCGGGGCGGATACCGAGCGTGTCGGCGTTGTAGACGGTCGGAATGACCGTCATCCACTTCGATGGCTCGGGCGCGAACTCGGTCGCCTTGGCGTCCTTCAGGTAGGCCACCTTGATCGGCGCGATGCCTTCGCGCGCGACCTTCTTGCCGCCAGGCAATTCCCCCTTGGTGAAGATCGGCACGATCTGGTCGTAGTATTTGATTTTCGCGGTGTCGATGCCGCGCAGATTGCCGGACGGCACGATCTTCTTCAGCATCCAGTATTCGGCATCAAGCAGGTCGAACGAGCTCGCCTGGGTGACGGCTCGTTTTACGACATCGTCGGACACCAGCGAGGTGTACTGGATCGTAAAGCCGAGCTCTTCCTTCGCCTTGTCGGCCAGCTCCTTGAACTGGTTGACGCCGGTACCGGCGATGCGCAGCGTGACCGGATCGGCCGCGTGCACCGCCGGAAATCCGTGCAATGCGGTGGCGCCGAGCGCCAGACCCGCGGTCGAGGCCGCCCGTTGAAGGACGCGCCGGCGCGTCGGATGCCGTTTTTCGTTCATCAGCTCCTCCCGTTCTGTCGTCAGCTCAGATCAGCACGTGGGCGTCGGCATCGTTCCAGCCGACCGCGACTTCGTCGCCCATGGCAACGGCGTCGGCGTGAAATGCATGGTCCGACAGCGTCACGGTTAGCTCGTCGATCTCGTCCGCTTCGAGGCGCACCTTGACGATGCTGCCCTGGTATTCGACCGCGGCAACACGCGACAAAAGGATCGCTGGGCCTTCGACTAAGCCGCCGGGCTCGCCGACTGCGCGCAGGCGGCGGACGACCCGCTCGATGCGCATGCGGTCGCTGCGGATCGCGATGTCAACGGCGCCCCCCGCGGCAAGCCCTGGCGCGGTCGTCGCGATCGGGATTCCCTGCGGGCCGCGCAGCCGCGCGCCTTTGCCGTCGGCGGCGTCGATCTTGCAGTGCAACACGTTGTGACCGCCGATGAAGCGGGCGACGAACACCGTGGCCGGGCGGTCGAACACCGCCCGCGCGGTGTCCGCCTGCTCAACGCGTCCGTTATTCATGACGATGACCAAGTCGGCCAATGCGAGGGCCTCGTCCTGGCTGTGCGTGACATGGATAAAGGTGATGCCGAATTGGCGCTGGAAGCGGCGCAGCTCCTCGCGCATGCGCACCCGCAGAAACGGGTCGAGCGCCGACAATGGTTCGTCGAGCAGGAGCACGGCGGGATCAGTGACCAGCGCGCGGGCGAGCGCGACGCGCTGCTGTTGACCGCCGGACAGCTGCGTCGGCAGCCGCTCGGTCAGCGCGTCCATCTCGACAAGGCGCAGCATGTCGCGCGCTCTCGCTCGACGTGCGGCCTTGCCGACACCACGCATCCGCAGGCTGAAGGCAACATTGTCGACGCAATTGAGATGCGGAAAGAGGGCGTAGTTCTGAAACATCATCGCGGTGTGGCGCCGTGCCGGCGGCAGCGTGGTGACGCGAACCCCGCCGACGGCGATCTCGCCGCTGGTCGGGATCTCGTGCCCGGCGATCATCCGCAATGTCGTGGTCTTGCCGCAGCCCGACGGGCCGAGCAGGCAGCAATAGGTGCCGCCCGCGATCTCGGCATCTATCGCCTCGACCGCGACTGTCTGGCCAAAGCGCTTCGTCACGGCAATCAGTTGCACGTCGGACGATAACGCCATTTCGGCTCCGGCTCCCGCCTGTAATACCGCGGCAAAAGGGCAAGCAAGTCGCGGGCCAGCGGGCCGCGATCAGGGACACCGCGCGATCACTGCGACAGGTCCGCCGCCGTCGGGCCCCTGATGCTCGGCGCCGCCGGAGACGAAAAGGTCGGTGCGGCCCTTGGGGACATTCGCACTCGAACCGGGAAATTGATTATTGCGCGGCAGCGCGCGTCCCTGGCGAGCGGATTTAGGCTAAATGCGCACCTTGGTCGAGACGATCGCCTCCGTCGACGACATCTTGGAATTTATTGAAAAACACGATCTGGATCACGATGTCCTGCGGAGCCTAGATAGCCTTCATCAGCGGGCGATCGGCGATGGTCAGCCTCTCAACCTCCAGCCGCAGGAAATTGACCTCGATCTTACTCGCCGTTGCGATTTTCGCCTCATTGGCGATGCTGACGGCCTCCGTGCTCGGGCGGCCGGTGATCAACGGCCTATTGAGCGCCATCATTATCGGCACCGGCGTCGGGTTTTTCGAAAAATTCTATGTGCAGAGCCGCCGCGGACGCTGGCTGCGCAGCATGCACCCGCTGAAATCCATCCTGATCTATGCGCTGGTCGTGGTCG
>DASYOB010000036.1:0-21761 GCA_036008175.1 Allostellaceae bacterium | reverse complement strand
TTGAGGGCCGAGTGCGCTTCCACGACGGCGCCGGTGAGATCGCGCCGGGGGTCACCGTACATCACGTCGGCGGCCACACCGCCGGCCTGCAAGTCGTGCGGGTGAAGACCGCGCGCGGCTGGGTCGTGCTCGCGGCGGACGCCTCGCATTTTTATGCCAATTTCGAACAGATGCGGGCCTATCCGACGGTCTACAATGTCGGCGATATGCTGAAGGGCTTCGCGACGGTGAAGCGGCTGGCAAATTCGCCGCAGCACGTGATCCCCGGACACGACCCGCTGGTCTTGCAGCGCTACCCGGCGCCGCAGCCGGGCCTCGAAGGTATCGCGGTCAGGCTCGACGTCGCGCCGCGCGACTAGGTCAGCCGACCAATACGCCCGCGGCCTCCGCCAGCCGCACCAGTTCGTCCCGGCCCCGGAGCATCTCGTCGAGCGAGCCGAACGCGTTCATGTAATGGCCGCGAAAGCCTTTCCGCTCGATGCGGCGGAACATTTCGCCGAAATCGAGATCGCCCTTGCCAGGTGGCAGGTGCACCTCGTTGCCGTTGCGGAAGCAGTCGGCGAGCCGCACTTCCTCGACTCTACTCATATCGAGCGCATCGGCAAAACCGCTGATCCCCTCGGGCACGAGATGGGCGTGGTTAGCGGTGAAGGAGAGCCGGAAGGCGGGCGATTGGATGGCGTCGAAATAGTACCGCCATTCCTCGACCGTATGAGCGAGGTAATGCACCTCGGCCTCGACCGGCTCCTTGTTCAAGTTTTCCAATAGGATCAGCGCGCCCTTGCGCTCGGCATAGGCAACGACGCGCTTGAGCCGCTCGCGTCCTGCGGCCATCCGCTGATCGCGGTCCGAGGTGAAGTGAAACCCGGCATGCATGACGATCCACTCGGCGCCCAGGCGCCGCGCGGCATCGACATAGGCTTCGAGATAGCGCTCGACCGCGTCGCCAACATAGGGCGCGTACTCAGCGACGTTGACTGCGGACGACGTGTGCAACCCCAGATGGATGCCATGCCCCTCGCGGGCGGCGCGCAGGGCAGCGGCACGGGCATCGTCGATTGCGGTCAACGCGTTGTCACCGGTATCGAGCTGCATGTCGATGAACCGCACCCGGTTCGCCGCAGCCCAGGTGATCGCGTCTTCCAGCACCAGCTTGCGGCCGATATCGACGCCGATCCGATCGAAGAGGCTCATTGCCGACCAGCCCTCGCCTCTGCAGAGCTCACCCGTAGTGCTCGATATAGCTGCGGATGTACGTCTCCCAGGGGACCTCGCGGCCTCGGCTGAAGTATTTGGTCTTCTCGTCGGCCCAGACGACGCCGAGATCCTCGGCCACTTTCGGATGCACCGGGACCTGCGGATTGCGTAACAGCACATCGTAGCTTTCGGTCAGCGACACGGGCTCGGTCACTCCGACGCATTTCGCGACATATTGCATCAGCAGATTGAAGGCCTGCCAGTTCGGCCGCACCGTCGTGTGGAACACGCGCCGCTTCTGGAAATTGTCGAGAATGAATGCACCGATCGCGACGCCGAACTGCTTGTCGAGATTAGCGAGGCGCCGCACTTCGGTCTGGTGCAGCCGGCGGTAATTGACGATGCCCGGCCATTCGAGCGAGCGATAGGCGCGAAACCGCTCCGCCTTGCCAGGGATTTCTTTCCGCAACCGGCCGAGCAGGCCATCGAGATAGGGAAAGGTCAGGTTAGGCGCCTCGCGATCATGCGCCTCGCGGTCGCCCGGACCATTCCAGCTGTCAAACGGCCATAAAGAGGCGAAGCGCAGCGCCGGAAACCGGATTGTCTCGGCACCAGGTCGTACAGCCTCGCGTAGCGGAAACTCGTCCCACAGCCGGATGTCCTGCACGAGCAGGATGTCGCAGCGTTCAAGATCGCGTATGGCGAATTCGTGCAGGTTTTTTGGCAGCTGGACGAAATGATACTTGGCCTCGAAGCGCCGGTTAAGCGCCTCGATCCGGGCAAATCCCTGGCGCAGGGTTTCGGATTGGCAGTTGCCGATGATGACGATGCGGCGGCGGCCTGAGGGGTGCAAATGCGGCGCGGGCAGTTCCGGTGACGCCAGCTCGCCGTCGCCGATCTTGACGAGATCGACCGCGTCGATGCGGAGAGCCGCGTTGCCGAAGTGGTGGATTCTGATATCGAACGGCGCATCGGCGCCGGCTTCGATACCGTATTCGGTTGGGATCGAGAAATCGAGCGAAACAGCGTCGTTCTCGATCTCTTCGGCCGTGAAATCCCGGGTAGCCCGCGAAATGCCATTCGTTTCCGGTTGGCGCGCAAGCAGTCGCCAGCGATTGCCGCTTTGCCAGCGGCTATCTCCGAACACTTCGATGCCGATTACCGGTCGTCCCGGGACCCGCGGCGGACCCGAACAATAACGGAGCGTCAGCCGGTACTCGCCGCGCGGCAGACGCAGATATGGCCAGCCCCCATAGAGAAAGCACCCGGTCGGCGCGCGGCGGGACACGGTGACCCCACCATTGGCGCGTCTTCTGCCGAGCCAACTCTTGCTGAGCCGGCCTAGCAGCCGCCATCGCCGGGGCTCGGCAGGCGACAGCGTCTCTTCCGGCAGGCGTTCGAGCTCGACGGCTGTTATGTCGAGATCGGCGTTGCCGAGATGAAAAAAGCGAAACTCGAAGCGTCCCTCATTGTCTCCTTCGAGACTGTGTTCTGGCGACACCTCGAAGAGGAGAGTCCCGGTTCCGCCGGTGAGTTCAGCGACGGTGAAGTCGGCCCAGCCCTGCTGGAACCGGCTCAGCACGATGGCCTCGACCCCGAGCACCGGCTGCGCGGGCATGCGCGGCACGCCGGCGCGGCAACGGAAGCTCAGCCGGTACCACCCGGCCGGCAGATGCAGGTAAGGGCCGTAAAGGACGCATCCGCCCGGCTCGCGGCGGCGCACCCGAGTCGAGCCGTCCGAGAGTCGCTCACCGATGGCGGTGTTTTCGAGCCGGTCAAGCAGCGACCAATGCCTTGCCGTGCACTCGGCGGGTTCGGCGGCGGGCTCCGGCCGTGCGCCCGCCTCGCCGGCGAGATCCGCAGTCAACGACACCATCCCGGAAATCTCGTCGGCTCCATCAGCGGCGCGGAAACGGGCATGATCGCGGCAGATGGACGGAAACCGCCTCGCCGAATCAGCAACTTGACCCCTCTGGGGCGCGACTGTAGCGTCCGATCCACCACGATGGCAATAGGGCCGGTAGCTGTGCAGACGAGATACAACAAGCTGTAGTATTGCCGAGCCGCAGAGGCGTCCCGATAGCGATTGCCGAGGAGAATTGGTTTGGCGTCTGCCAATGTGACCGAATCCGATATTCAAGAGTGGTGCATCGCCTATCTGACCCGGACAGCGGACAATCCCGGCATCGCGATCGGCCCGGAAGCGCGGTTTACCGAACTGGGTCTTGATTCGGCGACATCGGCGTATTTCATCGTCGAGCTGGAGGAATGGCTCGGCACCGAGCTGGCGCCCGAGCTCGTCTTCGAATATCCCACGATCGCCGAACTCGCACGGCACGTCGCCAGCGGCCAAGGCGGAGCGGCCGATGCCGGCGGCGGCTGATCGCGACACCGCGAGCCTGGCCGACCTTCCTTCCCTAGCCGCTGTCCTGCGCCACCGCGCCGCTGAACAGCCAAACGACCGGGCCTACCTCGCGCTATCGGATCGCGGACGCGAAGACGCTGCGGTCACCTTCGCCGAGCTCGACCGACGCGCCTTCGCGTTGGCCCGTCGGCTGTCTGTGTGCGCCCGCCCAGGAGAACGCGCGCTGCTGCTGTTCCCGATGGGGATCGATTGTCTCGTCGCGTTCTTCGGCTGTCTCTATGCCGGAATCATTGCCGTTCCTATGATGGTGCCGCGGCGGCAGAGCGCGCGCGACGCCAGCAGCAGCATTCTGGCCGATTGCACGCCGCGCCTGGCGTTGACAACCGCGGAACTGGCCGAAGGCGCGCGCGGCGACCTTCTCGGCCGGTTTCGCGAAGGCGGCCTCGAACTTCTCGCCGTCGATGCTCCGGGAGGAGAGATGCCAGTCGGGCCTGACCTTCCCGAGCCGCGCCGCGACGATTTCGCTTTCCTGCAATACACCTCCGGCTCGACCTCGGCGCCAAAGGGCGTGATGGTCAACCACGGCAATTTGCTGGCCAATCTGGAGATGATCCGCGTCGCCTGCGGCAACACGCGGGCCTCGACCTATGTGAGCTGGGTTCCGCTCTATCACGACATGGGTCTGATCCTGAATGCACTCCAGGCACTCTACCTCGGCGCCCTGTGCGTTCTGCTGCCGCCGATGGCGTTCCTGCGGCGGCCTTACCTATGGCTGCGGGCGATCAGCGATTACCGGGCCGAGGTGGCCGGGGGGCCTAATTTCGGCTTCGATCTCTGCGTCGAGCGCCATCGTCCCGAGCAGCTCGACGGGCTCGACCTGTCGTGCTGGAAGCTTGCCTTTGTCGGCGCCGAGCCGGTGCGCGCCGCGACGATCGAGCGCTTTGCCGCGACCTTTCGCCCCTACAACTTCGACCCGCAGGCGATGTGGCCCGGCTACGGCATGGCCGAGGCGACCCTGCTGATCTCTGGCGGCCGGCGCCGCGCGGGCGCGGTCGTCCGTGACTTCAGCCGGGCCGGGCTGCTGACGAACGAGGCGCTGCCGCCGCGCGACCCGGCCGACGCTCAGGCGATCGTCGGTTGCGGCCGGGCGCTGGTCGGCGAAGAGGTCGCGATCGTCGATCCCGAGACAGGGGTGCGACTCGGCCACGGCCGAGTCGGCGAGATCTGGGTTGCCGGCGCCAACATCGCACAGGGCTATTGGCAGAATCCATCGGCCACCGAGGCGACGTTCGGCGCCCAGATTGCCGGCGAGGCGGATAGATGCTGGCTGCGCACCGGCGATCTGGGATTTCTCGACGCAACCGGCGAGCTGTTCATCACCGGCCGGATCAAGGATGTCATCATCATTCGCGGCGCCAATCATTATCCGCAGGACATCGAAGATACGGTGCAGAGCAGCGATGCGGTGCTGCGTCGGCACGCTGGTGCCGCTTTTGCCGTCGCCGACGGCGATCAAAGCGAGCGGCTAGTCATCGTGCAGGAGGTCGAGCGCACCGAACGCAACCGGATCGCGCCCGCGGAGGTAGTCGGCCGGATTCGCGAGGCGGTTGTGATCGAGCACGATATCGTGCCGCACGAGATCGCGCTTCTGCGGCCGGGCTCCCTGCCGAAGACGACGAGCGGCAAGATCCAGCGCGGGCTGGCGCGCCAGCTATGGCTCGACGGCAGCCTCGAACGCCTGTGAGGCGCGCGCCGGGTTTGCCCGGCCGAGCGGGATCGTGATACTTCGCGCATCCTTCATGGGGGCGGAGACCCGCCGTGAGCACATTACCGCCTTTCCGATCCTGGTCCCTCGCCGGACGCCTCGTCCTGCTGACCCTTGTCGCGATGCTGCCAGCCGCCTGCGTCACGCCCCCGCCGCCACCGCAAAACCCGTTTTTGGGCGCCTGGAGCACCGCCGAACGCAGCCAGATCGCGTTCCGTGACGACACTGTCGTGATCAACCCGCCGGATGCGCCGCCGACCGCGATGAGCCTGCAATCCTGTCCGCAGGCCTTCCAGTTCCAGTACGGCCGCAAGAGCCGCGACGCTCTGCTCGCGCTCGCCATCCAGCAGCCCGATGTCACCCGTAAGCTCGGGGCGCTCCTCACGCAGGCGGAATATCCGGTCGCCGAACTGCGCTGCGACCAGGGCGACAACACCTACGTCCTGCTCGACGACCGCGATCTCGTCGCGATCTATCGGGATAACGATATCGCCGGCCTCGAGCAGCTGTCGCGGCCGGGCGCGCAATCTTAATGCCTGGCTCATAACCCCGGGATGGAAGCGCGCCTGAAAAGTGGCATCCGTGTCAAGGCACTGATCCGCCGCTGCGATATCGCCGCGATCGGGGCGGCGGTGCTCGCGCGCGGCGACCCCGACGCCGGCGCGATCGTGTTGAAGCTCAACGCGCGTGAGACCGGCTGCACCGTGCTGGCAGAAGCCCGCCGGCCGGACGGCACGGCGGTGTGGATGCGCGCGACAGGGGCCGCGCCGGTACCGGAAGCCGACGCCGACGCCTATATCGCCCGTCAGCGCAACCGCGACCCGGATCTGTGGGTTCTCGAGATCGAAACCGTCGCCGTCGAGGCGCTGCTCGACAGCCCGATCCTCGCCTAGCGAACCGCGGAGCACCGCATGCCTGTGAAGCCGCACGATTTGCCGCCGGCGCCGGCGCACCCGGATTTACAGATCGTCGAGGAAAAGATCGGCTTTGCCCGCCATTTGCGGGTCGATGTCGTGCGCTTTCGCCATCGCCTGTTCAATGGCGGCTGGAGCGGCGAGCGCGTCTTCGATGTCGTCCGGCGCGGCGGCGCCGTCGCGATTGTGCTCTACGACCCCGACCGCGACAGCGTTGTGATGGTCGAGCAGTTCCGTCTGGCGGCGGTTTACGCCGGCCGCTCGCCCTGGCAGCTTGAATGCGTCGCCGGGCTGATCGAACCCGACGAGAGCGCCGAAGCGGTCGCCGTTCGGGAGACCCGGGAGGAAGCCAATCTGGAGCTTATCGGCCCGCTATTGCCGATCCAGCGCTTTATGCCGGCGCCCGGCAGCTTCGACGAGACGGTCGATCTGTTTTGCGGCCGCTGCGACTCAGCGAGGGCGACCGGGATCCACGGCGCTGCGGAGGAGCAGGAGGACATCCGCGTCGTGGTCAAAACGCTGGCCGAGGTCGAAACCATGCTCGACCGCGGCGCGATCGACAGCAGTCATACGGTGATCTGCCTCTACTGGCTCTTACGCCACCGCGAAAAGCTGCACCGGGAGTGGCTGGGCGCCTAGTCGGCTACATCACGCCGAAATGCGCGGCGACCTCGACCATGCGGTTCGAGAAGCCCCACTCATTGTCGTACCAGGACAGGACGCGGACAAAGGTCTTGTCGAGCACCTGGGTCTGGGTCACATCGAAAGTCGAGCTGTGCGAGTCATGGTTGAAATCGACCGAGACGGCCGGCGCCTTGTTGATGCCGATGATGCCGCGGAAGCGGTTCGACTTGGCCGCCTCCTCCATCAGGCTGTTGACCTCGTCGGCCGTCGTCTCGCGCGCCGCGTCGAACTTGAAGTCGATCAATGACACGTTCGGGGTCGGCACCCGGATCGCGGTGCCGTCGAGCTTGCCTTTCAGCGCCGGCAATACCAGCCCGACCGCGCGCGCCGCGCCGGTCGAGGTCGGGATCAAGGACAACGCGGCGGCGCGGGCGCGGCGTAAATCGCTGTGCAGCGTGTCCTGCAGGCTCTGGTCGCCGGTATAGGCGTGGATCGTCGTCATATAGCCGCGCTCGATGCCGATCCCCTTGTGCAGGACGTAGGCGACCGGCGCTAGGCAGTTGGTCGTGCACGAGGCGTTCGAGATGACCGTGTGCTCGGGCTTCAACTCGTCATGGTTGACGCCCTTGACGACGGTCATGTCGACCCCGTCCGCCGGGGCCGAGATGATGACCTTCTTGGCGCCGGCTTCGAGGTGCTTCGCCGCCGCCTCGCGCTTCGTGAAGATGCCGGTGCATTCGAGCGCGACATCGACCCCGAGCTCGCGCCAGGGCAGTTTCGCCGGGTCGCGTTCGGCGGTGACGCGCATCTTGCCGCGGCCGGCATCGATCCAGTTCTCGCCGGTCGTAACCTCGCCGGCAAAGCGGCCGTGGACGCTATCGTAACGCAGCAGATGCGCATTGGTCTCGACCGGGCCGAGATCGTTGATGCCGACGATCTCGATCTCCCTGCTGGCGTGCTCCAACGCCGCGCGCGTGATCAGGCGGCCGATGCGGCCGAACCCGTTGATCGCAACCCGTACCGCCATTGTCGTTCCTCCTCGCCGCCGCGCGGCGCCGCGCTCAACGCTTGGGCAACCAGCTATAAAAGCGAGCGAGCCGCTTCCGCAACTTTTTCCGCCGTGATGGCGAAATGCGGGAACAGCGCTTCGGCCGGCGCCGAGGCACCGAAATCGCGCATGCCGATGAAGACCGAACGGGCGCCGAGCCAGCGGTCCCAGCCAAAGCGAATCGCCGCCTCGACCCCGACCCGGGGCGCGCTGCCGAGCACGGCCGTTTTGTAATCGTCCGGCTGCTCCTCAAACAACTCCCAGCACGGCATCGACACAACCGCCGCGGCGACGCCGTCCTTTTCCAGCGCCTCGCGTGCGGCCATCGCGAGCGATACTTCCGAGCCAGTCGCCAGGAGCGTCACGTTTCTCGGCCCGCTGGCCTCGGCCAGCACGTAGGCGCCGCGGGCGCTGCGGTTCTCGCCATCCGCCTGGATGCGCAACAGCGGCAACGATTGGCGGGTTAGCGCCAGGATCGACGGCGCATGGCGGCCTCTCAGCGCCAATACCCAGCACTCGGCGGTCTCGACCGCGTCGGCCGGGCGGAACACCTTGAGCCGCGGTATCGCGCGCAGGGCGGCGAGATGCTCGATCGGCTGATGCGTCGGGCCGTCCTCGCCGAGCCCGATCGAATCGTGCGTCATGACATAGACGACGCCGACGTCCATCAGGCAGGACAGCCGGATCGCCGGCCGGGCGTAATCGGTGAAGGTCAGGAACGTCCCGCCATAGGGAATGAGCCCGCCATGCGCGGCGATGCCGTTCATCGCCGCGGCCATGCCCATCTCTCGGACGCCGTAATGGATGTAGCGGCCCGAAAAATTCCCGGGCTTCACCTCCTCCTCGCCCTTGGCCTTGGTGTTGTTGGATGGGGTCAGGTCGGCCGAGCCGCCAAGCAATTCCGGCAGGACCGGAACCAGCGCGTCGAGCACGGCACCAGATGCCTGCCGGGTGGCGAGCTTGGCATTCTTGCCGCGAAACTCGTCGCAAACTCCGGCGATCACCTTGTCGAGATCGGACGGCAACTGGCCTTTCTGGCGGCGCAGAAATTCGCCGCGGCGCTCCGCCGGCAACCCGTTGAGCCGCTGTTCCCAATCACGCCGGGCGGCAGCGCCGCGCCCCCCCGCCTCGCGCCACTCCTGGCGGACGTCATCGGGTATGACAAAGGGCGGATATTCCCAGCCAAGCCGCTCGCGCGCACCCTTAATCTCCTCGGCGCCGAGCGGGCTGCCATGCGCGGCGGCGGTGCCGGCCTTGGTTGGCGCGCCAAAGGCGATGATGGTGCGGCAGGCGATCAGGTTCGGCCGGTCGCTGGCCTGGGCGCGGCGGATGGCGGCGGCAATCGCGTTGTGATCCAAGCCGTCGATGCGTTCGGCATTCCAGCCATGGGCGCGGAACCGCTCAATCTGGTCATCGGAAACCGCCAGGCTGGTCGGCCCGTCTATCGTGATCGAATTATCGTCCCAGAAGACGATCAGCTTGTTGAGCCGCAGATGCCCGGCCAAGGACAGCGCCTCGTGGCTGATGCCTTCCATCAGGCAGCCGTCGCCGCAGAAGACGTAGGTGTGGTGATCGACGATGTCGTCGCTGAATTGTGCCGCGAGCAGCCGTTCGGCGAGCGCCATGCCGACCGAATTGCCGAGGCCCTGGCCAAGCGGGCCGGTGGTAACCTCGATGCCGGTCGCCAGCCCGCGCTCGGGATGACCGGCGGTGCGGCTGCCGAGCTGACGGAAGCGACGGATCTCGTCCATCGTCATGTCGGGATAGCCGGTCAGGTGCAGCAGCCCGTAGAGCAGCATCGAGCCGTGCCCGTTCGACAGGATGAAGCGGTCGCGGTCGGGCCAGTCCGGCGCCTGCGGGTCAAAGCGCAGGAACTGCGTGAACAGCACGGTCGCAATATCCGCCATGCCCATCGGCATGCCGGGATGGCCGGACTTGGCCTGTTCAACGGCGTCCATTGCGAGCGCGCGCAAGGCATTGGCCATGCGCCGCAACTTGGGGTTGGCGGGCGGCGGAAGAGGCGGAGCGGCTGCGTTCATGAGGGGCAATCTATCCTGGCTTGCTCTGAGCGCAAACGCCCCGATTACCGCTCTGTCGCCTCGCCGCGAACCAATCTCCCATGTCTGGTAGAACTACTATGCACTCGACGGCGCCGGGCCCGAGACGTCGGAGCGGGTCGCCGCGACGATCGAAAGCGCGCTGTGCTTCGTCCCGGCGGAGCGGCTCTATCCCTGCACCAATTGCGGCATGGCGCCGCCCCACCGCACCCCCGCGCGACAGAAGCTCGCCGCGCTAGCGGTCGACGCCACGCTCGGCGCAGCCGCGCCGAACGTGGATGCTAGATTGCGAAAGCCCCGGCAATCGGCCGGGGCTTCGCATAGCGCTGATCGCGACTAGTACCCGTAACCATAGGGATAATACGGAGCATATCCGCCGCCGTAATACGGGTTGGAATAGCCGTAATACGGGTAGCCGTAGTAGGAGTTGGCGATCGCTGCGCCGGCGAGCGCGCCGCCCAGAACACCGAGGCCGATTCCGCCACCGCCCCAGCCGCCGCCTCGATGGCCGCCGGCCCAGTGGCCGCCACCACCACCGTGCCAACCGCCTCCATGCCCGCCGCCTCCATGCCCGCCGCCGCCATGCCCACCGCCCCCATGCCCATGCGCGGCATAAGCCGTACCGGGCGCAGTGGTAAGCGACACCGCCGCGACGATTGCGGTCGTAACCGCCAACGCGCGGCCGGTTTTTTTGGCAACTTCCACAATGGTCATGTCGTTCTCCGAACCTCAGCCTGCGCCAATCCCTTTTGAGCGGCGCCACAATTGGAAAACAGGCCGGTGTGCTTACCATTCCCCGCCGAAAGCGGAATGGATTGGGCTTGCAGAGCTTAACGGTTGGGCTTCAGCCGAGAAATGCACGACCATCCAGGCAGATACCAACACATTTTCGTCGGTTTACACCGTCGCGGCGGTGCCGAGGATGACCGTGCTCTGCGACGACAGGACGCCGCCATTGCCGTGGGCGACCGCGGTCTCGGCACCTTGCACCTGCCGCTCGCCGCATTCGCCGCGCAATTGCCGCACAGCCTCGATCAGCAGGAAGAGGCCGTACATGCCCGGGTGGCAGTAGCTGAGGCCGCCACCATTGGTGTTGACCGGCAATTCACCGCCCGGCGCGATCCGTCCACCCTCGACAAAGCGGCCGCCCTCGCCCTTCGGGCAGAAGCCGAGGTCCTCCAGAAACAGGATCGTGTTGATCGTGAACGCGTCGTAGAGCTCGACGACATCGATGTCTTTTGCCGCAAGACCCGCCATCGTGTAGGCCTGCCGGCCGCTTTCGAGCGCCCCGGTCACGGTTAAATCGGGCATGCTGGAGATGTTGGCGTGGGTGATCGCCTGGCCCTGCCCCAGCACATAGACCGGCGGCTTCTTCAGCGATTTGGCGCGCTCGGGCGAGACCAGCACAATCGCGCCGCCGCCATCGGTGACCAGACAGATGTCGCGCACCGTGAACGGGTAGCTGACCATCCGCGCCGACAGCACCTCCTCCATCGTCAACGGCTTCTTTTCCCAGGCTACCGGGTTTAAGAGCGCCCATTGCCGTGCCGCCACCGCGACCGCAGCCATCTGCCCGCGGGTCGTCCCGTATTGGTGCATGTGGCGCGAGGCGGCGAGCGCATAGGCGGTCGAGGGCAGAAACGGTCGGTACGGCGTCTCGTACGGGTTGATCTCGCGCACCGAGGCGTTTTGCCGGCCGATGCTGCGCTGGGTCGAGCCGTAGGCGATCACCGCGACATTGCACAGCCCCAGTTGGATCGCCGCCAGCGCATGCCCGACATGAAACATGAACGACGAGCCGCCGAGGATCGTCGTATCGATGAAGGCCGGCGAAATCCCGAGATACTCGCTGAGGTTGAGGCCTGAAGTGCGACTCTGCGTCGTCGCGCAGAGCAGGCCATCGACATCCTTCAGAGTAAGCCCACAATCGTCGAGCGCGCGGGTGATGCCCTGCGCCATCAGGTCGATCACGTTGAATCCCGGACCGACCTGGCCGAGATCACTTTCGGCGGCGCCGACGATGGCCGCGCCGCCGCGACGGAGGCCTGTCATGGCGCGCTCCCTTCGGCGGGAACAAAGACCGGGTAGGCGGGCTGGTCGCCCTCGGCCGGATGCACGCGAAACTTGACCCGCATCCCGATCTTGACCGCCATCGGGTCGATCTCCTCGACCCGGCTCATCATCCGGAAACCCTCGTCGCAATCGACGAGGACGATGTTATGACCCGGTCCCTGGAACGGGTAGGTCACCGTCGTCGCGTAGACCGTGCCGAGGCCGCTCGCCACCCGCCACTCGAGTTCGGTGCTGCCCGAATAGGGGCACACGACGCGCGGATAGAACACCGCCCGCCCCGCCTCGGGGCTCCACTGGTAGGCCAGTTCGCCCTTGTCGATATAGGCCTGATAGATCGCGAGCGGCGATTGTTCCATCGGCGCGGCTCCTCCGTTGCGGAGGCATACTGTCGGCTCGCGCGGGAAGCGGCAAGCGAGCCCCCCGGTTACCGATCAGCCACCGCCGGTAGCACTGCCCAGATCGTACAGCTCCGCTCCGACCGCCTCCGCGCCGCTCCCGCGCCTGCGTCGACCGCCGCCACCAACGACCTCCTGTACGCCGTCGACCGATCGCCACAAGGATGGATCGACCGGCCGGCCGTTTTGCCGGATCCAGTCGATCAGCGGCTTCTGTGTCTCCTCGCCGAAGATGCGCCGCAACCCTGGACTGCCGTCGCCGATCAGCGCGAAGCGAAGCCGCTTTTCCGCGACGAGCCGCGCGAACTCCTCGACGCTGAGGATCGGATCACCGCCGCTGAATCCGCCCAGCGCGATGACCGGCGCCCCCGTTGCGATAATAATCGGCGCCGCCTGCCGCGCGTTGACCGCGGCCAGCAGATAGTCTTCGGCACCATGGTTCTCGCGCAAATAAGTGATCAGTTTCGGGTCGCCGTCGAGCGAGCCCGCAACCGAGGCCCAGCGCCGTCGCTGGGTTTCCGCGGCGTCGGTCAGGAATGGCGGCCGGGCTCCCGGAAAGCCGGAAATCCCCGCAGCCGTCGCGGTGCCAATCGACCACGCCGCCGGCAAGGCAAGCGATAGGACGAGGCCGAGGGTGGCGACGCGTGCGGCACCGCGCTCGCTAAGCCGGGTCAGCAAAAGACCGGCGGCGGCAATGCCGGCGGTGGCGGGCAGAACCCACTCGATCCAGCTCTGCCCGATCGCCAGATGCCCGGCGAGGTATTCGTCGAGGATATTGGCCTGCCACAGCCCGCTCGCGACAATCGCCGCGGGCAGCAACAACGCGGCGGCACCGCCGGCTCGGTACAGCGACCACAGCGTGGCGGCGCCGATACCGGCCAGCGCGGCCAAGGCCGGTGCCAACACCGCCAGGTAATAGGCATGAAACAGGCCGCCCGCGGCGCTGAAGACGACACCATAGGCGAGCGCCCAGCCGCCCCACAGGACGAGGCCGAGGCGCTCGGGCGCGAGCCGCCGGCCGAGCCGCGACAAGAACCAGGCGGCGGTGCCGCCGATCAGGGTGAGCGGCAGCAGCCAGCCCATTTGCGACGCCAACCGCGGCGCCGCGAGGCGAAGCGGTCCGGCCGGCACGAAGTCGCGGCCCCCTGGGACGGCGGCTTGCGGGGTACCTGTTTGAGCCGCGGCAGTGATGTCCGGGGCAGGTACGCGCCGTGCGGCTCGGGCCGGACGCACGAAGCGCTGCACAAAATTGTGGCCGACCACCAGTTCGAGCATCGAATTGTCGCGGCTGCTGTCGACGAATGGCCGGCTCTGCGGCGGGGTCAGCTCATAGACGAGGCTCCAAGACAGCGCCACCGCGACCAGCACCGCCCCGGCGCCGGCGAGGTACGCGAAACTCCGTCGACGCTCGACGGGCGCGCCGATGGCGTAGACCAGCAGAAAGGCCGGAACGACTCCAAAGGCGACGAGCATCTTGACGTTGAACCCGATACCGACGAGCGCTGCTGAGATCAGCAGAAAACGGGCGCGGCCGGTGTCGATCGCGCGCATCAGCGCCCAGGCCGCAAGCAACAGGACGAGGGTCAGGCAGCTCTCGGTGTTGTTCGAGCGGTCGACGGCGACGTTGATCGGCGTCAGCGCCAGGAACAGCGCGGCAAGAAGTCCCGCCGGCATGCCGGCCCAGCGCCGAACCAGAAGATAGAGGAGAGCGATCGCGGCCAGACCTTCGAGCGCCTGCGGCAGCAGCACGGAGAACGGGCTGAAGCCGAAGAGCTCGGCGCTCGCGGTCTGGATCCAGAAGGCGACCGGCGGCTTGTCGAGCGAGACGAAGCCGGCCGGATCGAACGAGTTGAACAGGAAATTGTGCCAGCCGGCCATCATGCTGCGCACGCCGGCGAGGTAATAGGGCGTGATGAAGCCGGTCTCGCCAAGCCGCCAAAAGCGCAGCGCCGCGGCCACGGCCAGAATTGCCGCCAGGCAGATACGTGGCCACATTCTGCTCAGGCCGTCCCTCAACGCAGCCGATCGGCCGCCGCTGTTGGTACGGTAGGCGCGGGCCAGCTATCCCCGGCGCTCAGGCGGCTTTTGCGGGCACGGTGGCGCCGGCCCGGCTGGCGGCGCGGATCAGGTCGGACGCCTTCTCGGCGATCATGATCGTCGCCGCGTTGGTGTTGCCGGAGATGACGGTCGGCATCACCGAGGCGTCGACGACACGCAGGCCCTCCATCCCATGCACCCGAAGTTCGTTGTCGACGACCGACATCGGCCCCGAGCCCATCATGCACGTGCTGGTCTGGTGGAAGGTCGTGTAGCCGGTGTTCTTGACGTGCTCGAGCCAGTCTTCGTCGCTCTGCGTCGTGGGACCGGGCCAGAACTCCTCGGTGGTGATGCGCTGCATCGTCGGCGTCTGGAACACCGCGCGTGCAACGCGCAAGCCCGCGACCAGCGTGTCGCGGTCGTTTTGGGTCGCGAGGTAATTCGGCTGCATCGCCGGCAGCACCGTCGGGTCGGGCGATTTGATGCACAGCCACCCGCGGCTTTCCGGACGGCAGGGGATACAAGTCAGCTGGCAGGCGGGGAACGGGTGCATCGGCGCGCCGGGCGCGTCGAGGCTGCCGGCGAGGAACTGGTATTGGCAATCGGGTGAGGCCGAATTCGGCCTCGTGCGCGCGAACAGACCGATCGGCGCGGCGCCCATCATCAGGGTTCCCTTACCGGCAAGGATGTATTCGAACCCGGCCCGGCCCTGGCGCCACCACGAGCGCGAGATCTCGTTGATCGTGTTCGCCTTTCTGACCTTGTAGATGACCTTGGCGCCGATGTGATCCTGCAGGTTCTCGCCGACCCCCGGCAGTTCGTGGACCACCGCGATGCCGAACTGGTTGAGCAGGCCCGCCGGGCCGACGCCGGAGAGCTGCAAGAGCTGGGGCGATTGCAGCGAGCCGCCGGCGAGCAGCACCTCGCGCCGCGCCCGGGCGCGGCGGATGACGCCGTTCTGCCGGTATTCGAGGCCGATCGCGCGCTTGCCGTCGAAGATCACGCGCTGCGCCAGCGCGTGGATCTCGACCTTGAGATTGGGCCGTTTCATCGCCGGGCGCAGATAGGTGACCGCCGTGCTGGCGCGGCGCCGGTTGCGGATCGTCACCTGGTAGGTGCCACAGCCTTCCTGCTCGGCACCATTGAAATCGGGGTTGTACTTGTGCCCGGCCTCCTGGCAGGCGGCAATAAACGCGTCATGCAGCTCGTGCGCGGCCTTGAGATCGCTGACGGCCAGCGGCCCGCCGGTGCCGTGCAGATCGTCGGCGCCGCGCTCCTGGTGCTCGGCGCGGCGGAAATACGGCAACACATCGTCGTAAGACCAGCCGGCATTGCCGAGCTGGCGCCAATGGTCGAAATCCTGCTTCTGACCGCGGATATAGATGAGGCCGTTGATCGACGACGAGCCGCCCAAGACCTTGCCGCGCGGCCATTGCATGCGCCGACCGCCCAGAGCCTCCAGCGGCTCGGTCTCATAGACCCAGGTGATCGCCGGGTTGAAGATGTTGCGATAGAACCCGGCCGGGATGTGGATCCAATGATTGCTGTCCTTGCCGCCGGTTTCGAGCAGCAGCACCTTGGTCGCGGGATCGGCGCTGAGCCGGTTGGCCAGCACGCAGCCGGCCGAGCCGGCGCCGACAATGACGAAATCGTATTCCGCGTCGAAGTTCATTGTTCTTCCCTATCGCTCATTGCGCCGGGTGCAGCGTCGCGCCGGTGCGCTCCTGCAATTCGTCGACGCCGAGGCCCGGCACCATGTCGGTGACGACAAAGCCTTTCGGCGTCACATCGATGACCGCGAGGTCGGTATAGACGCGCACCACGCAAGCCTTCGCGGTCAAGGGATAGGTGCAGCGGCGCAGGAGCCGCTTCTCGCCGGATCGGGTGATGTGTTCCATGACCACCCAGATGCGCCGTGCGCCGGCGGCGAGATCCATCGCCCCGCCGATCGCCGGCGCGTTGTCGTCGTCCGAGCGTGCCCAGTTGGCGAGGTCGCCGTTCTCCGCCACCTGAAAGCCGCCGAGCACGCAGAGATCGAGATGGCCGCCGCGCACCAGGGCGAAGCTGTCGGCGTGGTTCAGATAGCTGGCGCCGGTGCGCAAGCTGACGTGCTGGCGGCTGGCGTTGACCAGCCACGGGTTGATCTCGTTCTCGGGCGGCGCCGGCCCCATCCCGAGAATGCCGTTCTCGGAATGGAAGATGACCTCGCGCTCTTGCGGCACGAAATTGCCGACGAGGGTCGGGATGCCGATGCCAAGATTGACCGACCAGCCCTCGGGGATATCGCGCGCGAGGCGCTCGGCCAATTGCTCGCGCCCGAGCGGCTTCCAAGCAGGATTGTCTGCCATCGCTTTTGTCCTATTCGATCTTGATCGGCGGGTCGCCGGCGGCGACATGCACCACCCGGTCGACGTAGATGCCGGGCGTGACGATGTTTTCCGGTTCCAGCTCGCCCAATTCGGCCACGTGCTGCGTCTGTACGATGGTCAGTTGCGCCGCCGCCGCCATCACCGGATTGAAGTTCCGGCCGGCATCGCGATAGACAAGATTGCCCCAGCGATCGGCGCGCCACGCCTCCACCAGGGCGACGTCGCCCGGAAGCCAGTGTTCGAGGATGTATTCGCGCCCGTCGAACACGCGCGCCTCCTTGCCCTCGGCGAGCTTGGTGCCGGCGGCGGTCGCCGTGTAGAAGGCCGGGATGCCGGCGGCAGCGGCGCGCATCCGCTCGGCCATCGTGCCCTGCGGCAGGATTTCGAGCTCGATCCCGCCGCGGGCAAAGACCTCCTCGAAAATGACCGAGCCGCGGCTGCGCGCGAAGCTGCACACGATTTTCCGCACCCGCCCCTCGCCGATCAGCCGCGCCACCCCTTCCCGGCCGCGCCCGGCGGTGTTGTGGACGACGGTCAGGTCCTTGGCGCCCTGCTCGATCAGGCCGTCGATCAGGGCGCGCGGCTCGCCGACCTGGGCAAACCCGGCAATCAGCACGGTCGAGCCGTCCTTAATGCCCGCCATGGCCTCGGCCACCGAGCGGACTGTCTTGTCGATCATGCGCGCCCCGCGGATTCGTCTTTCACAAGGTCCGATTTAATCGGAAGCTGGCGCCAAGAGGAATAGACACAAAAGCAAAAAGCCCGGTCACCCGCCCTTGGGAGGCACGATGTCGCCGGATCATGTTCGCCCCGCCAGCCGGCGGCGGTTCCTGCAATTTCTCGCCGCCAGCCCGCTGCTGGCGCAGGCCGGCGCCGCCGCGTTGGCCGAGGGCTTGCCAGCGCGGCCAGCGGATCCGCTCTCCTGGGCGCCACGCGACCTCGATACCCTGATCGCCGACCCCAAGCAGGCGCTCGACGTGTTCGATTTCGAGCCGGTCGCGCGCAAGAACCTGCCGCCGGCGCATTTCGGTTACATGGCTACCGGCGCGGACGACGAGGTGACATTGCGCGCCAACCGCGAGGGCTTTCTCAAATTCCAGCTGCGCCCGCGCCGCCTCGTCGATGTCGATAGCATCGACATGAAGGCCGAAATCCTCGGCGACACCTATGACAGCCCGATCGTCATCGCGCCAACCGGGAGCAATCGGGCGTTTCACCCGGACGGTGAGCTCGCCGTCGCGAGAGCGGCGAAAATCGGCAATCACCTGCAGATCCTCTCGACCGTCGCCACCACCTCGATCGAGGATGCGATCGTGGCGCGCGCCGCGCCGGTCTGGTTTCAACTCTATCCGACGGACCGGTGGGAGGTCACCGCAGCGCTGGTCCGGCGCGCTGAATCGGCGGGGTCCCCGGCCATTGTCTTGACCGTGGACGCGGTCGTTGCGGCGAATTGGGAAACCCTGGCCCGCCTGCGCCGCGGCGATACCAGGCAGTGCGGCGATTGCCACGGTGGGACGTTCCAGGATTTCCTCGCACACCGGCCGAATTTCACCGGCCTCGACGTGACGGGGGTCACGCGTCTCGCCCCCACCGGGATGAACTGGCTGTTCGTCAAACGGCTGCGCGACACGGTCAAGGGAAAGCTCGTGCTCAAGGGCATCCTCGCGCATGAGGATGCCGCCCTCGCCGCCGAGGCCGGCGTCGACGCCATCATCGTCTCGAACCATGGCGGGCGCTTCGACGACAACGGCCGCGCGACAATCGACACGCTGCCGGAGATCGTCGAGGCGGTCGGCGGACGCATGCCGGTGCTCGTAGACAGCGGATTCCGCCGCGGCACCGACATCGTCAAGGCGCTGGCGCTCGGCGCCCGCGCGATCTGCATCGGACGCCCTTACCTGTGGGGGCTCGGCGCCTTCGGCCAAGCCGGGGTGGAGCGCGTATTGGAAATCCTGCGCAAGGAGACGCACGCGGCCATGCAGCAGCTCGGCGCCCCATCGCTGCGCGAAATCACGCCGACGATGGTGCGCCGCGCCTGATAAAGATCAGACCTGAGCTCGCACGGGGTTCAGGAACTCGACCACATCCCGGAAATGTCGTTCGTTCGCGGTGACGACGATACAATCATGCGCGACGGCGGTGGCTGCGATTATCATGTCTAGGCCACTCCGCGGCCGGCCGGAGGCGGTGCCTTCGGCCATAAGCCTCGCCCACACAAGCGCAGCCGGAACGTCAAAGGGCAAGACACGCCCGCGGAACAAGCCTTCCGGTCCGGTGGGACCCGTGAACCACGAGTGCAGCTCCTGCCGGCGTCGGCCGGGAGCTCTCTCCAAGACGCCACGCCACAGCTCCGCGACGGTGAAGGTCGAAATAAAAAGATCCTCGCTCGCTTGGCTATCGAGCCATGAAGCAACCGCAGAGCTCGGTTGTGGCTTAAGAGTGTCACTGACGATATTCGTGTCCAGCAGGTAGCGGGTCACGGATCGACATCGCGCCCGGTCGTGAACTCGCGCTCGATATCCAGGTCGAGCCCGATCAACGGCGAGCGGCGCAGAGCCTCCCAAATGTCCTTGCCGGTCTGCGGTCCTTTGGAGGCTCTCTGCGTAACCGCTTCGCGCAATCGCTCCGCCTCGGCGTCGTTGGCGGCAAGACGCTTCGCGAACTGGCGAACCAGGTCCTTGTCCTTTTCCAAGCCGCGAACCTCGTAGCGGGCCAAGCCGCGCTCATTCAGGCGACGGCGGTGGTTTTCGACCGCGCGCTTCTGCGATGCACTCATATTCTTCATCCTCTATTATGACCGGCAATATGGCCGGTCATAGAGGCCGCATCAATCGCTCAACGGCGATTAAGCGGTCGGCGGCGCCACCTCGTCGAGCGACAGACCGCGCGCCTCGGGGCCGATCTGAGTCACCGCGACGGCGGCGATCGCCACCAGAACGGCAAGCGCGCCAAACACCACGTTGAGGCCCCAGCCGGTGTAGATCCACAGGATCGCCGGGATCGCCACAGCGGCGCCGATCCGGCCCGCGGCCTGTGCACAGCCAAAGCCCGAGGCGCGAGCATTGGTCGGAAACACCTCCGAGATGAAAATCTGCGACGAATTGCCGGCGAGCTGGGTGAAAAAGATCATCCCAAACCCGACCGCCAGCACCATCCCTTCCGTCGATGCATTGGCCCACCACAGCCCGAACGCCCCGGTCAAAATAAAGGCGAGGACGGCGGTTGGCTTGCGCCCGAAATATTCGAGCGCGAACATCATGAAGGCGCTGGCGCAGGGGAAGGCGAGCGTCATCCAGAAGATCGAGTTCAGCGACTTGGCGATCGTGAAGCCACGCTCGGCGAGGATGTTCGGCAGCCACGCGCCAAGCCCCAGCGCGATGCTGAAGAACGCGAAAAAGCAGATCATCCCGGCGACGACCCGGCCCGGATAGTTACGGAGTACGATTCCGATAGGATCGCTGTGCGTATCGCTCGCCGCATCCTTGGCAAGCGTGTCGAGCGGCACCGTCTTGAGGCCCATCCGCTGCAACAGATCGAGCGCGCGCTGGCCGTGACCGTGCGTCGCCAGCCAGCGTGGCGATTCCGGCAAGGTGAAGCGCATCACGAAAACGATCAGCGCGAGGATGCCAATGATGATCCAGATACCGCGCCAGCCGATTGTATCGCGGAAGGCGAGCGTCAGCAGCACCCCGACTGGCCACGGCCAGGCCCCGCCGAGAAATTGCATGAAGGCGATGGTGCGCCCGCGAATGTTTTTCGGCGCGTATTCGGCGGTGTATGAGAAGCACAGCGGCTGCTCGGCTCCCAAGCCGACGCCGGCGAGAAAGCGGAAGATCAAGAGCCAACTGAGGCCGGGATCAAACCCGATGCTCGGGATCGGCGGCATGGCGGCGACAATCGTCGCGAGGCCAAACAACAGCAGGTTAAACTGGTAGACCGCCTTGCGACCGAAGCGGTCAGTGAACTCGCCCTGAGCGAGCGTGCCGACGAAGAGCCCGGCGAGGGTGGTGCTGCCGATCCACGGCACTTGCGAGCTGGTGACGAACCCGCTCTTGAGCAGGTCGGGAACCAGCGCGCCAAAAATCGTGAAGTCGAGGACGTCGCAGAAATAGCCGGAGGCGACCAGCGCCAGAACGCGCCAATGGACAGGCCCCAATCGGGCATTGTCCATGGTCTCACCGACAAAGCCTTCGATCGTCTGCGCTGAAGCGGCAGATTGGGCCACGGCGTCTCTCCCCAAAAAGCGGCCATCTGGGCGGCCTTCGCGCAACTTTTAGGAAAGAGGGGTCGCTGTCAACCGATCGGCCACCCCGGCGTGAGGCGTGACGTTCTTCCTTCCGCACAGCAAACCACGCAGGCCCAACCAATCGTTGCGCGATGAGGAGCTATTCGGCGGCTTTGTCCGCAATGCCGAAATGCGGGTAGTCGGTGTCGTCGATAAAGGCGTCGTCGCCTTCGGTCGCGACCGGCTCGGCGTAGTCGATCGCGCCCTGGATGTTGTCGCCCCAGACCTCGCGCGGCAGCTCGTAGAGCACCTCGACGCCGTAGCCGTTGGGGTCGACGATATAGAGGCTGTGGGTCATGCCGTGGTTGATGCGGCGCTGGAACTTGACGCCCTTCGCGCGCAGCCAGGCCAGTTGCTTGAGCCACGCCTCGCGGTTGGGCAGACTGATCGCGATGTGGTTGATCGCCACCGGCATGTCGAACATCGCCCATTCCGCTGGCGGCTTCGGCAGGTTGGGGTTCTCGCACAGCGCGATGTCGTGATGGTTCATCTGGCCGCCGTGGTCGCCGCTGTAGAAGCGCATCGGGCGGCGGCTCGACCGGCCGACCTCCTTGAAGCCGAGAACCTCGGTCCAGAACTTGTGCGACTCTTCGATGTCGCGCACGTTGATCACCAGGTGGTTGATGCCGCCC
>DASYOB010000035.1:0-18756 GCA_036008175.1 Allostellaceae bacterium | reverse complement strand
GCGTGCTCAGCGTCGTCCTGAGCTTCGCGCTCGACAAAGACCTGATTAAGACGCACCCGGCACACAAGCTGCGATTGAAGCGCGGTGGTGGCAACGAGGAGCCATGGCAGCGCGAGGAGATCGCTGCATTCTGCGCCAAGGCGCGGGAGCGAGGGCGCCCGTCGATCCGCTTGGCAGCGTTATTGATGGCCGGGCTGGGGCAACGCCAAGGTGACGTGCTCAGGTTATCGCGGTCGCGGTACGACCCGGCCGCCGGCACCTTTGACATTGTGCAGAACAAGCGCGGCCGGCGTGTGCTGATTCCTGTGGTGCCCGAGCTGCGCGAGGCGATCGAGGCCACGCCGGTATCCTCGCCTACCCTCGTCATCTCCGAGGAAACAGGGCGGCCCTACAAGGCAACAGATTTCCGCTACCAGTTTCGTCGGATCGCCGACGCTGCCGGCCTGCCGCGGTCGCGCAAGTCGATGACACTGCGGCACACGATGGCGTCGATGTTGGGCGAAGCCGGATGCACCGAGAGCGAGGTTGTCTCGATCCTGGGCAACCTGCCCGAGATTGCTCGCAAGCACTACATTCGCCCAAGTTCGGCGATGGCAGAGCGTGCGATCGGCCGTCTGACCGCGGCCAGAACGAAGCGTTTGACCGACGACTGAGAACGTATCGGCGACGCCCGCGACGGAAAAATTCTGGCGGCGACGGAAAACGCCAGCCATTCTGCACCTTTCATACCCATAAGCGGTGACCGGTGATCACCGCCGAGGCGACGCCGCCGGCGGCGCCCGGCAGCACCGCGTGGATCCGTTCTGTCATCTCGGTGCGCAAGCGCAGCACCCATTCGCGCCAGCCGCCGGCGCTTGGCTCTTCAGCCGCCGAGGCGAGCCGGCGCGCGCCGCCATAGCTGTAGCCGACCGCGCCGATGCCGGCGAAATACAGCTCGCGCTGCATGTCGCGCCCGCCCGGCATGATCTGCGCCGGGACCGGGTACAGCATCGCCTTGAGGCTGATCCGGTCGCCGGGCCGCAGCGGATCGCTGGTTGCCGGGATATGGAGCCTCAGGTGGCGCGGCCGTTCGGAGGCGGCGAGGCCGGGAAGCGGGTCAGGCATCACGACAATGCGCCAACCGTGATCGAGTGCGTCGATATCGACGACACGGCCGGTGACCGCGACGGGGCCGAGGCGCCGCTGCAGAATCGGCGCGCCCTGGCTGCGCTGCGCTTCCTGGATCGCAACAAATCCAGCCGCGGCGAAGGCGAAGGCGATCGCCGCCTCACGCCCTGCCGGATGCCGCCACAGCAGCGACACTAGAGCAATCGCCGCGCCCGTCGCGCCGAGACCGGCCCAGCCCACCGGCTCGAAAGTCAACGCGAAATAAAGCGCAATGCCTGTACCAAAGAAGACGGGCAGCCAGAGAATGCGGCGATCGCTCTCGCCGGCCAAGGCCTTGACGATGCCGGCGACGAGCCGCGGGCGCCAGCGCGGCGCCGCATATCCTTCGCCCGCGACCGCTACCTGCGACATCGCCGCCGCCCCTCTCGCGCGAACGCGAAAGTAGCGGATCGGCCAATCGCTTTACAGTCTTTGCCGCACCTCGGAGTCTGGCGGTTAGAATCCCGTCATTGTGTCGCCGGGCCGGGCGGGCGTAACGGCGGCAGAGGTATTACCCGCCGGCACTGCCGGTTTCGAAGCCATCCCCGGGTTCGCGCTAAGGCGCGTGACCGAGGGCACCGCGTCGCGCACCGTGAGAATCCAGAGGGAGGTCAGGTCCAGGGCCGCGAGCCCAATCGCGAACACCAGCAGAAAGGCATTCATCGTCCCGGCCGCGTGGTCGAGCCGGACGAGCAAGCCTTTCGGCGATACGGCTTCCCGCCGCAATTGGTTCTGCATCGATCTACTCCGCCTCGCGCCGACGGCCTGTCGGCCGCGGCTGCCGCTGTTCCTGCCGAGTGAAACACCCGGCAGCGGCGGAAAGCATCGATTCAGCAGAGAAACGGCGAGCAGCCCGGCAGCAAGTTCTACCGGAAGGAGATCAGCTGCCGGTTTTGCCGGATGTCTCCGCCGGCACGTTGGGGCGCCGGGGCGCGAGGGGGGCGGCGGGGATGCAACCGACATCAATCTCCGGCATCGGCAGATCGATCGCCTGCAGCACAGCGTTGGCGAGTTCGTTGTAGCTCGGGAAGCCGCGGCGCAGGCGGCCGCGCCAAGCCGGGATGCCGCCGCTGGCGTGCAGCTCGAACGCCGATTCACGGCCATCGAGCGCCGAGGAGACATGGTCGGCGGCGAGCTGCAGCAGAGCCGAGCGTTGCATCGCGGTATAACCGCCTCCGCCGAAGCATTCTTCGAGGCCGCCGCCGATTTCCGGATCGGCCAGGTCGGCGTCCGACGGTGCCACGACCAGCGACGAGCCAGGAACGATGCGCAGGATCTCGCTGATACGCTGGCGCGCTTTCATCAGCGCGATGCCGCCGGGCAGCAGATGCGTATGGTTGGCCTTGCAGTAACCGGCGATGGTGAATTGCGGATCCCGCTCGGCCGCGACGAGAGAGCTGCGCACGGTCTGCACCTCGACAACGAGATCGGTGATGTATTCGACCGTCGGCGCGTGTTCCTTCAGCCCCATCGAATCGGCAAGCGCAAGCGCCAGCCCGAGGGTGAACTCCGCCTTGGCCAGCCAGCCGTAGAGGTGATGCCATAGGAGCCAGGTGGCGATCGGCTCGGGCGACGGCTCGACCAGAAACACGCGCTCCCAGGGAATGAACACATCGTCGAGCCACATCTGGCCGTCGAGCTCGTCGAAGCGATGCGTCAGCGGCGCGGTGAACGCGTTGCCGCCGCGCGCCGCGATCTTCCGGCAGACCGTCGTCACCCCCGGCGCTCCGACTGGCACGACAAAGCTGGCATTGTGCTCGCCTATCGTCACGCCGTTGAGCGCACCGACATAAACGTCCTCGGCATAAGCCGGGCTCGTGTGCATGCCGAGACGGCCGCGCAGGACCACGCCGGCGTCGGTCTCGCGCACCAGCTTCAGCGCGGCGCGGTCGGCGGGGTCCTCGCGCAACCGGAAGCCGATTGACGCGGCGCCGCCGCAGAAGGTCAGGAACCGGCCGGTGCCGGCGATCAGCTCGCGGTAGGCCGTCGCATTGGCGATCTGCACGGGCGAGACGTTGCGCTCCTGAACCGCGGTCAGCATGCCCATCGAGATCAGGTGGCCATAGGCCGGGGTATGGGTGATGTTGCCGGCGGAGACGAAGATCGTCTTGGCGAAAGAGCGGCCCATGCCGATCAGATCGTCAGAGGTTTTCGGCAGAACGTAGGCCCAGGCGATCCGCTCGCGCTTAGGGACGGCCGGCGCGAAGAGGATGTCCTGCCAGGCCGGATCGAGATGCAGGTCGTACCAGGCGACGTATTCCTCGACCATCGCGGCGGTCGCCGGATGCGTCGTCACGTCCTCGACAAGGCCCTCGCCCAGCACCCACACCTTGCGGCCATCGCGCAGTGCTTCGCGGTATTCGGCGCCGGTTCGCATCAGCGGCTCCCCTCTCGCCAGAGGTGGCGGAATTGCGTCGCGATGATCTGATCGTAAGGCGCACCGTCGGCGAGCACACCCATATGACGGGCAAAATCGTTGATCGCGGCGACCGAATGTTCGCTGATCGTCGCGTCGTAGAAGGGTAGGTCGCACTCGACGATACCGGCGATCAACCCAGCCTCGCGCGGCGGAAAACGCGTCTGGCCGACCTCGGTCGCGCGCGACACGTCTGCCTTGAGGGCATTCTGAGTGGCGACGAGCGCGCGGAGCGCCGCGGCGGCCTTCTCCGGCGAGTGCTCGATCAGCCGATCGGTCGTCGCCAGCACCGGCATCGTGTAATCGAAGCAGCCTTTCGGCCCGTCGCCACGGCGGACATCGAGCACGATGCTGCCAATGCCTGTGGTCACCGCAATCTCGGTTGCCATGCCATTGGCCCAGAACCCGTCGATCTTGCCGGCTTCGAGCGCCCGTGCCGCAGTCAGCCCGAAATTGATGCTGGTGCCGGTGGCGCCCGGCACCGGAGCGATTTGGATATCGTTGTGTTCCGGGTCGAGACCGGCGGCGGCGAGCAGCCGCCGCAAGCCCATCTCGACCCAGGGCGCAGCGCCAATCCGCTTTCCTTTCAAAGCCGCAAGATCGCTGCGGGCGATGCCGAGATCGGCGCGCATGACCAGAAACCAGTACATGCCCTGGGCCAGCGCGCCAAGCAGCTTGACCCCGCGCCACTCCGGAAAGGCGGCGAGCGCGCCATGCGCCGCGCCGCCGACGAAATCAATATCGCCATCGCGCAACGCCTGATAGGCGCGATCCACCGGGAAGATCAGCTCGGCGGAAACCGCGATCCCCTCGCGCTCGAAAAACCCAAGCTCGGCCGCGGCCAGCGCCGGGAAATACGAGTTCGAGACCAGGTCCGGTATTGCGAGCCGCATCGTCTCCCCCTTATCGATCGTCATTGCGAGGAGCGCTTCCGCGCGACGGCGGAATCTCGTCGTTTTGTTGCGCAGTCGGCCCGAGATTGCTTCGCTGCGCTCGCAATGACCGCCCGTGGCGAACTTTCCGAGTTCCGGCCCGCAGCCTATCGTCGGCTGCCGCGGAAGGGAACCGACGGCTGGCGGAGCTAGCCCTTCTGGTGCAGCCGCAGGCCAGCGGACGGCCAGTCGACCGCGACGAGGCGCCCGGTCCAGGACAGGGTAATGTAGGCGGTCCTCATGTCCGCCCCGCCGAAGCAGATGTTGGTCGTCATCGGATCCGGCATTGGATGGTGTTCGACATGGCGGCCGTCGGGCGAAATGACGGTGATGCCGCCATTGATCAGCGTGGCGACGCAGACGCGCCCATCCTCCTGCACCGCCAGCGAGTCGAAGCGCTGATAGCCGCCCATCCCGGCGACGATGCGGCCGCCATGCGGCGACGGCCACGGCTCCTTCTTCACAACACCGGGCGCTTCGATCGGGAACGCCCAGAGCCGCGCCGCCTCGGTTTCCGCCACGTAGAGCGTGTTGCCGTCGGGCGAGAGGCCGATCCCGTTCGGCGTCACCATCGGATAGGCGACCTCGGTGATGAACGAGCCGTCGGTCTTGGCGTAATAAACCGCGCCGACATCCATGTCGCGCGGCCGCCGTTTTCCGAGATCGGTGAAATAGATGCCGCCATGCGCGTCGAGGACGAGGTCGTTCGGCCCCTTGAGCGGAACATCGCCGCAAGCGGTGTAGAGAATTTCGACCTTGCCGGTCTGCATGTCGACCCGCTCGATGCGGCCGCCGCTGTAGTCGTTGGCTTGTGTCAGCGGCCGGATATGGCCGTTTTCGCGGTGCCACTCGAAGCCGCCATTGTTGCAGACGTAGCACTTGCCGTCGGGACCAACCGCGGCGCCATTCGGCCCGCCGCCGGTGCGCGCCACAACGCTTTTCGCACCGTCCGGAGCGACGCGGGTCAGCGCGCCGGCGGCGATCTCGACCAGCAATACCGAGCCGTCGGCGAGCGCGACCGGCCCTTCCGGGAACTCCAGCCTTTCGGTGATTGTGCGGAATTCCATCACGGCTCCCCCGAACTCGCCGGCGCCATCAGCGACCAGTACCATTCGTAGAAGCCGCGATCGAGAGGTGTCGCCGAGGTGCCGTCACCCGCGTCACGCAGCGCGTCCGCGATCGGATCGGCTTCGTCATCCGCGGCGACAAGCGTGTCGGCGGGAGCGATGCGGACCAGCTCGAAATCGCTGTGGCCGGGAAAGCGTGGGATCAGCCGCACCAGCGCTGCTTCATCGCCCCTCAGCGCGACAAAGCTCAACGGGCCGAATTCGACCATCTCGTCGCAATCGCCGCCGCAGAGAAGCTCGGGCGAGGACCACAGGAACTGCCGGAGGCGCTTCCAGTTCCAGCTGGTCGGGTAGCGCCGACGCGCCGCGACGACCCGCTCCGCCAATACGTCGGGGATCGCGCCGAGGTCGACCGGGCCGGCGGCGGGCGGCTCGGGACCTACCGCTGACAGATCGACCAGGATCAGACCCCGCTTGATCTGCATCGCATAGCGCGGCAAGCGGAAGCGCGAGCGGTCTTCCTGGTCGGGCCGCAGATACGGATCGGTCAGCCGACCGTCGAGCGCGTAGTACCAGCCGTGATACTGACAAAACAGCTGCTCGCCATGCCCGCCCTCCTCCTCGCACACCCGATAGCCGGCATGCAGGCAGGCGTTGCGCAGCGCGTGGATGCAATCCGCGCGCTCGCGGGTCAGGACGATCGAGCGCGAGCCGACATCGGCGCGGAAATAGTCGCCGTCGGCGGCGAGGCGGCTCATATGGTCGACCGCGAGCCACGGGCGGGTGAACACCTGCTGCATTTCGGCAGCGAAGACCGGGTAGGCCTCGAACAGCTCGGCCGACGGCGCGATCTCGCCGCCGCCGGCGAGCTGCTCGCCGATCGCCTTGACACTGTCGGGTGTTTCCATCGTCCAAATCAGCAGGTTGCACGAGCCTGCCGCTATAGCCGGGTTTGTATATTCCTGGCTATCGAAAGATCGGGGGCGCGCTATGTCACATTGGTGACATGCAGCGGCGGGATGGCGCCGAACCATTCGGGACGGGCGCGCTCCAACTGCGCGGCCATTTGCAGCAGCAGGTCCTCGCGGCAGAAATCGCCGTAGAGCTGCACGCCGATCGGCAAGCCGTTGCTGTCCAGCCCGGCAGGCATCGATATCGCCGGCAGCCCGGTCTCGTTAGCCGGCATCGTGTAGCGACAGGCACTGCACAGGCGGTCGAGCCAAGGGGGAAATTCCTCCTCGCGCAACAGCGAGTAAGGACCGTTCGCCTCGGGCACGCGGATTGCCACGGTCGGGCAGAGCAGCAGGTCGTATCGCTCCATCAGCCAGCCGAACTGCCGGGTGACCGTGTTGTTGCACGCCATCATCTTCCAGATGTCGAACTTGTCGTAGCGCGCGCTGTCGAGGTAATGCGCATAGGTCATCGGGCCGAGATAGTCGGCGAGGCGGTCGGGATCGATGCCCTTGTCGCGCGCGGTTTGGGCGAATTGCGCGCGACCGCCGACCCAGTTCGTCGTGTAGGCGAACCACAAGGCCTCCCAGTCGCAGATCCCGCCGTCGTCGATCTCCTCGACGGCATGGCCGAGGCTTTCCAGCAGGTGGGCGACCTCCCGTACTCGCGCGGTGATCTCCGGGTCCGTTGCCCCACCGCGTCCCCAGGCGCCGGTGGTCAGGCCGATCTTCTGCCGGCCCGGATCGCGCGCGACCGCATCGACATAGGATCCGGCGGGCGCGCCCGTCTTGATAAAGCTGCCGCCATTTGGAATGCGGGCCAGATAATCGTAGACGGTGGCGGTGTCGCGAACGCTGCGGGTGACGACCCCATCGGCACTGGTGCGGTTCATGTATTCGCTCTGGCCGAGCGGGCGCGGCACCCGGCCGCGGCTCGCCTTCAGGCCGACGAGGCCGCAGAACGAGGCCGGGATGCGGGTCGAGCCGCCGCCATCGGATGACATGCTGAGCGGCAGGATGCCGGCGGCCACCGCGGCGGCGGACCCGCCCGACGAGCCGCCCGCGGTGTGTTTCGGGTTCCACGGGTTTCGCGTCGCCTTCACCCGGCCGAGATAATCGGTCGAAGTGTCGATGGTCATGCCGTATTCGGGGGTCGTCGAGCGGCCGATCGGGACCAGACCGGCGCTAAGGTAATTGGCGATTGTGGGGTCGGTCGCCGCGGCGACATTCCCGAGATGCAGCTTTGACCCCGATTCCTGGGCGCGGCCGGCCAGCGCGGAGCCGAGATCCTTCAGCAGCATCGGCACGCCATAGAGCCGGCCGCTTATGGCCGGGCCATCGCGGTCGGGATCGGCGAGAACGTCATCATAAAGGCCGAGCACGGCTTCGAGCTTGGGATCAAGCCTGCCGATCGCGGCCTCCGCCTGAGCCGCAGCTTCGCGCGGCGTCAGCTCGCCGCGCTGGATGCGCTCCGCCAACGCTACCGCATCGTGCTTTGCCCACTCGTCCCAGCTCATTGCTTGCGGCATCGCCCTGCCCTCCTGAGGTGTTCCCGCAATATATCCGGCCAGCGAGCGCCGATCATCGCCGATGCGGACTTGCCGGATGCGGCCACGCGAGGCAGCATGTGCGGCGAGCGGCCGCGGCGCGGCCCCTATCTTTCCGGAGGTCCAAGATGCCTGTGATCAGAGCTGCCGATCTCGCCTATGGGCGGCTGCGCTCCCCCGATCTCGACAAGCAGGAGGAATTCCTGACCGCGTTTGGCATGGTACGCGCCGAACGCACCAAAAACGCGCTCTACATGCGCGGCACCGACGAGCCGCATCACATCCATGTCACCGAACTGGGCGAGCCGAAATATGTCGGCATCGCGTTTCATGCCGAGGGCATGGATGACCTGGAAAAGCTGTCACGGGTCGACGGCGCCTCGCCGATCGAAAGCATCGACGAGCCCGGTGGCGGCAAGCGCGTGCGGCTGACCGATCCGGACGGCTTCCAGGTCGAAGTGGTGTACGGCATGGAGCGGCGGCCGAAAATCGCGGTCAAGCGGCCCCCGGTCAATTTCGGCGAGGACAAGACGCAGCGCCGCAATGCCCTCTATTACAAAGGCGTCGAGCGCGGCCCGTCCCACGTCAAGCGCATCGGCCACTTCGTCGTGCATTCTCCGCAATTCGAAAAGACGCTCGGCTGGTACCGCGAGATGTTCGGCCTCCGCTGCTCGGACGAAGTTTATGCCGACAGCAAGGACAACATCGTCGGCTCGTTCAACCGGCTCGATCGCGGCGACGACTTCGTCGATCACCACGCTTTCTTCTGCATCCGCAGCGACAAAGCCGGGCTGAACCACCTCAGCTATGAGGCGGCCGATATCGATGACATCATGATCGGCCACGAGCACCTGCTGGGGAAAGGCTACGAGCATTTCTGGGGCATCGGCCGCCATTCGCTCGGCAGCCAGGTCTACGACTACTGGGGCGACCCGTGGGACCGCGTGCACGAGCACTGGGCCGACACCGACGTGCTCAACGCCAGCATCCCGCCGAACCTGGTCGGCCGCCACGAACTCGCCGGTCCGTGGGGCGGTCCGCCGCCGGAGAAATTCATGCACCACGCGGTGCGCTGATCTATCCTCGATTCGTCAAGCGCTGCCATTGCGAGGAGCCGAAGGCGACGAAGCAATCTCGATCGGCCAAGCGCAACCGGCACGAGATTGCGTCGCTGCGCTCGCAATGACGGGAAGTGTTTAGGAGTAGCCAGCATGAAAACGATCGTCCGTTGCGGCAGCCTGTTCACCGGCCAAGAAGACGAGGCGCGCAAAGGCGCGGTCCTCGTTTTCGACGGCGCCGGGCAGCTCCTCTATGTCGGCCCGGAAGCGTCGGCGCCGCGGCGGGCGAAGCACGACCAGCTGATCGACCATTCCGGCGCCTTCGTGATGCCGGGTCTCATCGACGTGCACACCCACCTCGCCTACGGCAACGCCAAGAGCGAGGAGGACATCGACCTCTACAGCCCGCTCGAATTTCGCGCGCTGCGCGGCATGTTCTTCGCCCAGAAATGCGCCGCCGCCGGCTATACCGCGATCTGCTCCCCGGGCGATGCCGGACAGATCTCACTGTCGATCCGCGACGCAATCCGCGCCGGGTTGTTCGACGGGCCGCGGGTCATGGCGGCAGGACCTTATCTGACGACGCATCAGGGTCTCACCGACTGGTACCCGACCTGGATCGGCGCGCCGGAGACCTCGATCGGCAAGCTCGTGACCAATATCGACGAAGCGGTCGAGGAGGTGCGGCGCCAGGTCAAGAACGGGGTCGATTGCATCAAGATCGCGCTCGACGGCATCCAGCGCCGCCCCGATGGCGAACTGATCGCCGCCTTTACCCAGGAAGAGACCGACGCGATCGTGCGCGAGAGCCATCGGCTCGGCCGCAAGGCGATCTCGCATTCGGTCGGCCGCGAGGCGACGCTTTATGCGGCGCGGGCCGGGGTCGATTTGATCTTCCACGGCTTCGACCTCGACAAGGAATGCATTGCCGCGATGAAAAAGAGCGGCAGCGCCTTGTGCCCGACCTTGACCCATCCGAAAAACCTGATCGATTTCACCCAGCCACATGAGCCCGCCGCGCAGAAGGGCCGGGTCGAGCAGACCGAGCGACGCTACCGGGCGGGCGTTGCCAATCTGAAAAAGGCGGTAGCGGCCGGGATCCCGTTCCTGACCGGCACCGACAGCGGCTTTGCCATCACCCCCTACGGCGAATGGCATGCGCGCGAGCTGGAGTTATTCGTCGAGGATCTCGGCTTTACCCCGGCCGCGGCGTTGCGCGCGGCGACCGAGGTCAACGCGCGCTTCATGAGCGACGGCGACAAGATCGGGTTGCTGGAACCCGGCCGCCACGCCGATTTCACGGTGTGGGACGGCTCTCCGCTCGCCGATATCGGCATCCTGCAGGACAAAAGCCGGCTGCGCGCTGTCTACATCGGCGGCAAGGAATTCCGGCTCGCCGACCGGCCCTACGACCCGCGCAAGGTCACCGATTTCGCGCTGTCGAACTGGACCGATCTTTACACACAGGCCCGGGTCGCCGAGCTGCACGGCCAACCCCGCCGTCTGGCAGCCGAATAGGCGCGACCCGGTCGCTGCGATGTTGAGGATCGAGCACCCAAAGCTGCAGCAGCTGTTCGATTACTGGGCATCCGGCGAGCGGAAGATGCCGTCGCGGGGGGATATCGATCCGCTCGACCTCACCTTCATCATCGGCAACGTCATCCTTATCGACGTTATCGGCGACGATCCGCGGCGCTTCCGCATTCGCCTGCACGGCACCAATCTGACCGAGCGCGTCGGCCATGATCTCACCGGCAAGATGCTGGATGAGATGCCAGACGCGGAGTTCCGCGATCTGAGCCGGCTTAGCTTCACCAAAGTCTCCCGTACCGGCAAGCCCTTGCAAGCGCGGCGCGATCGTGTCCTCGATGGCAAGTCGCGTCGTTATGAGACGATCATCCTGCCGCTCTCAGGCGACGACGCTCGGGTCGATATGCTGATCTGCGGCCTTATCTACGACGACGAAAGCCGGTGGGCGGCAGCGGGGTGAGACGCAAGGGGTTGGCTCGATTTGCCGCGGACTGTAGCGGCCCCAGGTCTACCCCATTGTCGCCGGCCATTCGCGAACCGACATAGAGCGCACGCTTATTAGCCGCCGGCGCGAGGAGCGTTGATGTTCCGCCCTGTTTTGCTCGCGTTCGGGCTGCTGATCGCGGCCTTGCCCGCCGCGGCCCAGCCTGCCCTCAATCCAAACATGTCGCTCTCGTCCCCGGCAACCAGCCCGGTACAGCAGCAGATGCGGGAAAATTACCGGTCGCAGCTGCAACAGGAGCAGCGTGAGCTGATGCGGCAAAACCCGTCGGGCCTCAGCCGGGATCAGATCGAAATCCAGCACGAGCTCAACAACTACAACGCGTCGCCCCGGGAATGACCTCGCTCACCGCCCCGATCCGCCGCGAGACGACGCGCATGCGCCAAGGCACTTCGGCATTGTCGGAATGGCTGATCCGCCAGGGCCGGCTTCTGGCCGGCAACAACGAGCTGTTCGCCGATTTCTGCGAGCGAGTAGCCGCCACCGGGATCCCGCTCGACCGTGCCTCGCTGCATCTGCGCGCATTGCATCCACAATATCGCGGGGTCTCGCGAACCTGGAAGCCGGGCCTGCCGCTGCAAGAGCGGTACATGGACCACGGCATCGAAAAAACCGCGATGTACATCGAGAGCCCGGTGCGCGCGGTGGCCGAGGCGCTGAGAACCTTGCAATGGCGACTCGACGAAGAGCGGGCGCTGCCGTTTCTGCTGCTCGAGGAACTGCGCGACGAAGGTTATGTGCACTACGTCATCGCGCCGTTCGTCTTTGCCGAGGGGCTGGTCAACGCGGTCTCCTGGGCGACGGCACGGCCGGGCGGGTTCACCGATGACGACCTGCAATTCCTGGACGATCTCTTGCCCGCCCTGTCGGTAGTGGCCGAGATCAAGGCGCTGCGCCGCTTCATCCCGCATATGCTGACGACCTATGTCGGCGAGGAGCCCGGCCGCCTGATCCTCGAAGGGCAGGTGCGGCGCGGCGACGTGACGACGATCACGGCGGCGCTGATGCTGATCGATCTGCGCGACTTCACACTGCTGTCGGACACGATGACGCCGCGCGCCGTGGTGCGCATGCTGAACGACTATTTCGACGACGTGATCCCGCCGGTGCGCGAGCATGGCGGGGAGGTCATGGAGATCATGGGCGATGGCGTGCTGGCGATTTTCCGCCGCACCTCGGGCAGCACCGCAGCCGAGGCCTGCGAAGCGGCACTCGCCGCGGCGCGCCAGGCTCTCGCCGCGACCGCCGAGCGCAACCACCGCAACCTGCCCGGCAACCCGGATTCGCATATCGGCATCGCGCTGCATTACGGCACCGTCTCCTACGGCAATATCGGCACCGACGATCGGCTCGACTTCACCGTGATCGGCCCGGACGTCAACCTCGTGAGCCGCATCGAGCGGCTCTGCCGTGAGCTCGATCGCTCGCTGATCATGACCGAAGCGTTCGCCGAGTGCGTCGGTCAGCCGATGTGGGAGCTCGGCGCCTTCGAGCTGCGCGGCTTTTCCCGCATGCAACGGCTGTTCGAGCTGCCGCACGAGGAGTGAGTCACCGCCGCTTACGGAAAAACCGGCGCAGCAGATCCGCAGCCGCGCGCTCGGCGATGCCGCCATAGATCTCCGGCCGGTGATGGCAGGTCGGCTGATCGAAAATGCGCGGGCCATGTTCGACGCCACCGCCTTTTGGATCGTAGGCGGCGAAATAAAGCCGGCGGAGGCGGGCGAAACCGATCGCCGCGGCGCACATCGGGCAAGGCTCCAAGGTGACATAGAGGTCGCAGCCGGCGAGGTGCTTCGTTCCGAGCTTTGCGGCGCCGGCGCGCAATACCAGCATCTCGGCGTGCGCCGTCGGGTCGTGGTCGCGCTCGACCCGATTGCCGGAAGCGACGACGAACTCGCCGGCCGCATCGACCAGCACCGCGCCCACCGGAACCTCGCCCGCTTCGGCCGCAGCCGCGGCCTCGTCGAGAGCGCGCGCCATGACCGGCGGAGGTGACACTCGGGTCCCGCTCATTTCGAGCGATTGCCGGCGGCGACGCGCCAGCCTATCTCGTCTTTGCGCATGCCCACCCTAGGCTACACTAAACTCACGATGCCACAGCCCCTCCCGGAAACGCCCCAACGGATCGCCAAGGTTCTGGCGCGCGCGGGGCTGTGCTCGCGCCGCGACGCCGAGCGCTGGATCGCCGAGGGCCGGGTCGCGGTCGACGGCACCGTGCTGACGAGCCCGGCCGTGACCGTGACCGAGGCCAGCGACATCCGGGTCGACGGCAAGCCGCTCCCCGAGCCCGACCGGTCGCGGCTGTGGCGCTACCACAAGCCGACCGGGCTCGTCACCACGCATCGCGACGAACGCGGCCGGGCAACTGTCTTCTCGGCCCTGCCGAAGGAACTGCCGCGGCTGATCTCGATCGGCCGGCTCGACCTGAATTCCGAAGGTTTGCTGCTGTTGACCAATGACGGCGCGCTTGCCCGCCGGTTGGAATTGCCGGCGACCGGCTGGATCCGGCGCTACAAGGTCAGGGTGCATGGGACGGTTGATTCGGCGCGCTTCGTCGCGCTCGAGCGGGGCATCAAGATTGACGGCGTTTCCTACGGTCCAATCCGCGCCCGGCTCGAACGCCAGCAGGGCTCGAACGCCTGGCTCACGCTGTCGTTGCAGGAAGGCAGGAACCGTGAGGTGCGCCGCGTGCTCGAACATCTCGGCTATCCGGTGACTCGGTTGATCCGCCTCGCCTATGGCCCGTTCCAGCTCGGGCACCTGCCGCGCGGCGCCGTCGAGGAGGTATCGAGAAAAGCGCTCGACGAGCAGCTCGGGCGCGGCGACGAAACCGGCTGGGCGCATGCGCGTCGTCGGAGGTAGGCATCGCGGCCGGCGGCTGATTGCGCCGCCCGGCGAGACGGTGCGGCCGACCAGCGATCGCGCCCGCGAAGCGCTGTTCAACATCCTGTCGCACGGCCGCTTCGCCGCCTCCGGCCTGCCCTTCGCCGGAAAGCCGGTGCTCGACGCCTTCGCCGGCACCGGCGCCGTTGGCCTCGAAGCCCTGTCGCGCGGCGCCAGTGCCGCCGTCTTCATCGAGACAGAGCGCGACGCGCTCGCGGCATTGCGGCGCAACATCGCTGTGCTCGGCGAAGAAGACAGCGCCCAGATCGTCGCGGGCGATGCGACAAGGCCGCCGCGCGCGGCGTTTGTATGCGCGGTCGCGTTTCTCGATCCGCCCTATGGCAGCGGTCTCGCGGCGCCGGCGCTGACTGCACTCGCCGCCGCCGGCTGGCTCGCCGAGGACGCGCTGGCGATCGTCGAGGTCGCGGCGCGCGAATCCTTGCCGCTGCCCGCGGGGTTCGCCTTAATCGACGAGCGCGTCTACGGCGCGGCGCGGCTCGTTTTTCTGCGCCGCGGTGTTGTCGAGGATCGGGGCGCCGCAACCGGAGAACAGCGATGACCGACACTCTGCCCCAGGTGACGCTGCCGGACGGCGAGAAGGTGCCGGCCTTCGGCCAAGGCACTTGGCACATGGGCGAGGACCGCCGCCGCGCGAAGGAAGAGGCGGCGGCGATCAGGCTCGGAATCGAGCTCGGCCTGACCCTGATCGACACCGCGGAAATGTACGGCAATGGCGCCGCCGAGGAGATCGTTGCCGAGGCCTCGCGCGGGCTGCGCGACCGCCTCTTCATCGTCAGCAAGGTGCTGCCCTACAACGCTTCGCGGAACGGTGTCATCGAAGCCTGCGAGCGCAGTCTGAAGCGGCTCAAGACCGACCACATCGATCTCTACCTCTTGCACTGGCGCGGCTCGGTGCCCTTGACTGATACGCTCGCCGGCTTTGGGCGGCTGCTGCGCGACGGCAAGATCCGCCATCACGGGGTCAGCAATTTCGATGTGGACGACATGCAGGAGTGGGTCGAGCTTGCCGGCGGCGACAAGGTCGCGGCGAACCAGATCCTCTACAATCTGACCCGCCGCGGCCCGGAATTCGAGCTGATCCCGTGGTGCCGCGAGCGGAAGATCGCGATCATGGCCTATACCCCGATCGAGCAGGGCCGGATGCTGCGCCACAAGGCGCTCGCCGAGATCGCCGCCCGGCATGGCGTGACACCGGCGCAGGTGGCGCTCGCCTGGCTGCTCAGGCAGGACGGCATGATCGTGATCCCGAAGGCGAGCAAAGAGGAGCATGTGCGCGAGAATCGCGGCGCGCTCAATGTGAAGCTGACCGCGGATGATCTCGCCGCGTTCGACCGCGCCTTCCCGCCGCCCAAGGGCCGCACCTCGCTTGGGATGCTGTAGCGATAAGCCGGAACGAGATTGCTTCGTCGCGACGCTCCTCGCAATGACAACCCATTTAGCTGTCATTGCGAGCGAAGCGAAGCAATCGCGGCGATCCGTGTAGCGTTTTACGCCGTCTTTTGCAGGGCGAGGCCCAGCTCGCGGACCATCTCTTCGCGCATCGCGAATTTCTGGATCTTGCCGGTAACGGTCATCGGGAAGGCGTCGACGAATTTGACGTAGCGCGGGATCTTGTAGTGCGCGATCTGGCCGTCGCAGAAACAGCGGATCTCCTCGATGCTCGCGCACTCGCCGTCGCGCAAGCGCACCCAGGCGCACAGCTCCTCGCCGTACCGCTGATCGGGGATGCCGAACACCTGCACGTCCTGGATCTTCGGGTGGCGGTAGAGAAATTCCTCGATCTCCCGCGGATAGACGTTCTCGCCGCCGCGGATCACCATGTCCTTGATGCGGCCGACGATGTTGACGTAACCCTCATCGTCCATCGTGGCGAGATCGCCGGTATGCATCCACCGCGCCGGATCGATCGCCTCCTGCGTCTTCTCCGGGTCGTCCCAGTAGCCGCGCATGACCAGGTAGCCGCGGGCCAGCAATTCCCCGGCGGTGCCGCGCGGCACGATGCGGCCCTCGGCATCGACGATCTTGACCTCGACATGCGGCATCGCGCGCCCGACAGTCGAAACACGCCGCTCGATCGGGTCGTCGGTGGTGGTGATCGTGCTCGCCGGGCTGGTCTCGGTCATGCCGTAGCCAATCACGATCTCCCGCAAATTCATCCGCTCGACGGCGCGGTTCATGACCTCGATCGGGCACGGGCTGCCGGCCATGATCCCGGTGCGCAATGACGACAGGTCGAAGCGCGCGAATTCCGGATGGTCGAGCTGCGCGATGAACATCGTCGGCACCCCGTAAAGCGCGGTACAGCGTTCCGCCTCGATGGCCTCCAAGGTGGCGAGCGGGTCGAAACCCTCGCTCGGATAGACCATCGCCGCGCCGTGCGTCAGGCAGCCGAGATTGCCGATCACCATGCCAAAGCAATGGTAGAGCGGCACCGGGATGCAAACCCGGTCGCGGTCGGTGAATTTCATCGCCTCGGCGATGAAAAAGCCGTTGTTGAGGATGTTGTGGTGCGTGAGGGTCGCGCCCTTCGGAAAGCCGGTGGTGCCCGAGGTGAACTGGATGTTGATCGGGTCGTCGAACTGCAGTTCGTCGGCCAGCGCGGCGAGGCGAGCGCGCTCGGCGGCACCGGCGAGCGCCGGAACATCATCGAAGCGCAGCATGCCGGGCACGCTCTCCACGCCGATGCTGATCGCGAGCCGCAGGGCCGGCAGCCGCGCCGCGGGCAGCTTGCCCGGAGCGGCATCAGACAGCTCCGGCGCGAGGTCGCGCAGCATCCCGATGTAGTCGCTGGTCTTGAAGCGGGCCGCGGTGATCAGCGCGGCGCAGCCGGATTTGTTAAGCGCGTATTCGAGCTCGGCGACGCGATAGGCCGGGTTAATATTGACCAGGATCAGCCCGGCCTTGGCGGTGGCGAATTGCGCGATGGCCCATTCGGCGTTGTTCGGCGACCAGATGCCGACCCGCTCGCCTGGTTCCAGGCCGAGCGCGAGGAGGCCGGCGGCGAGCGCATCGACCCGCTGTTTCAGCTCGCGGTAGCTCCAGCGAATCTGCTGATGGCGCGAGATCAGCGCGTCGCTCGCCGCGAAGCGTTCGGCGATGCGATCGAAATGGACGCCGATCGTCTCGCCGATCAGCGGCGTGTCGCTGACGCCGTGGACATAACTTGGCTGCGGCATCTCCATCCCTCCCGATGGGATGTTATACTATTCGGCCGCTCCTGTGGTCGTTCGTGCCCAGCCTTCGGCCAGTAGTATTCTTACGAGCGAAAGACCACGAGCTACTGTCGCGATAATGCCTCTTCAGTCATGGCGCGCTGCTTGCGTGCAAGGAAACGCAGGTACATGTTATCAGGCTCCAACTTTAAGGCGACGCTGAGCGCTGAACGAGCTCTGGTCATGTCCGCGTCCGCGGTTGCTTCGTGCTCTTCCCAAATGGCATCAACAACGTTGCGGGCCTTGTCCAGCTGTCTATCGTCATAAAAATTACCAGTTACGTAGCGCTCGACATGCTCACGAAGCCGCTTCACGTCATTCACGCGTACAGGGTTCATCGGATACCAATTATAATATTCGATGCGAGGTCTGTCGTCCGTGAGACCCGGGACGTCGTTAAGCCAGGCGGCGAGCGTTTGATCCGCAGCAACGAAAGTCGCCAGCAGGTGCTCGGGCGAACGTAATCCTATCGCGGTGAGATCATCCGCCACTTGAGGCTCGGACATGCGCATGGCAAGCGTATCACGATCGATTTGCAATGGTTCGTCGGAGGCGATTGCTACGCCTTCCATCCTGTCAGGCAACCATAACGATACGTGCTTAAATTGTGCCAGCATCGCCTTAAGTATCATTTTCGGAAGAACACCGCGTCCGATATCCAAAGGCACCCACTGCGCAAGAACAGCGCCCTGACGCATCCTTGACTTTGCTAGCGCATAAAATTCCTCAGTGTACAGATTGACGATCCCTGCATCGTGAGGAGGCGGGGGCTCCAGGGTGATAACGTCGAAGGTATTTCGTGTGCCGAGGAGGTAATTACGGCCATCCGCCACAACCTCATGCACCTTAAGGTTCTCATAAAAGCGTTTGTTGATCGGGACAAAATACCGAGCAAAGTCGAACACCGCCGGTGCCAAATCGACCGCATAGAGGGATTGCAACTCCTGATGGGTGGTTAGAGCACCGACCGTGGTTCCAGTCCCGATGCAAATGACGGCAGCGCTCTCGGAGGGGCCGTTATGGAGGAGCACGGGATAGTGCCCCATGGCAGCCATGTAGCGTCTGCCTTCCGGGCGATTGTTTGCATAGCTTTTTGAATTTACGAGGAGTTGCTGGTATCTTCCACTCGCCTCGTCCTCATACTGCAGCACTGCGAAGGTGGCCTCCCTCGACTCCCGGAGTTCCAGAACCTTAGCCCCGGTAAACGCCGTAAGCTGCCGTTCCAGGTAATGTGGACCCAGAAGCAGTAGCGCCGCCAAGACGACGCCTAATGCCATGGCCCCTTGCCGCCAAAGACTTCTCAGAACGCTAGGCTGCGACGCTGCCGTCGCGATGAATAGAACCATATTCATTAATATCAGTACTGTCAGCGCCCCCTGACTGCCAAGACAGGGGATTAGAACAAATCCCGCTGTCAGAGACCCCAATACGCCGCCAATGGTGTTTAAGGCGTACAGCGCGCCAACCCTGCGCCCCAGGACGCTCGTCCGCA
>DASYOB010000034.1:0-1536 GCA_036008175.1 Allostellaceae bacterium | reverse complement strand
TGCGACGCCATCGACACGAAATTACGCTGCAGCAACGCCAGCCGTTGCTCGTTCGCCAATTGCTCCTCGAGCAGCGCCGCTTGGCGGGCGAGCACGCCCTGGCTGCGCATCAGCGCGATCGCGTTGTTGCGGAACACCACGGTCGCCTGCGCCATGGCGCCGATCTCATCGCGGCGATCGGTCCCGGGTATCTCGGTCGCAGTATCGTTGGCGGCCAAGCGGCGCATGCGATCGGCGAGGTCGAGGAGCGGCGCGGAAATCGACCGGCTGATATGGATAAGCGCCGCGACCACCAGCACGGCGGCGATGACGATGGCGAGGAGGATGAGCCAGAGGGCATGGCGATAGGCGACCGCGAGGCGGTCGCTTGCCCTCTGGGCGCTGGCAACCGCCTGGTCGGTCAGCTGGCCGAGCGTGTCGCTGGCCGCGTTATAGGCGGCGCGGGACGATGAGCCGTAGATTGCCAGCGCCTCTGCCTTGCGATCGCCGCGCGCCAGCACCAGCATCTGGTTGACGATGGCCCGGTACCCGGTCCAATGCGTCGTGAACTGTGCGTAGAGCCGGCTCTCCGCCGCGTCATGACGAATGCCTTCGAACTCACGCTCGGATGCGGCGATGGTGCGGTCGAGTTCCGCCATTTGCTGCTCGGTGGCGGCGGCCTCGGCCGGGTCGGATGACAGCAACTCGCTGCCCTCGAAGGCGCGGAAGTCCGAGGTATAATTGTTGAGATCGCCAAGCGCACGCGTCGTCGGCAGCCAGATTTCGGCGACGTCGGCGGACAACGCGTCGAAATTCGATAGCCGCCAGATGCTGAACGCGCCAAGGATGACGATCAGCGCAAAAAACAGCAGGAAAACCGCGGCGAGGTGCGAGCGGATCGATTGCGGCTGCCGCATGACGGGTCCGTGGGGTCGACCGATTAGCCAGCGACAATAACCATATCGCGGTATTGCGATCACGGAAAATCGGATTGAGGTAAATTGCCGTGGCGGGTGCCAACGGCCCCTGTTCCGGCTAACCTTTGCAGGCTCTTGCACCATCGGCAGCACCCATGCCCGAAGCCCAGAAAAAGATTCTCTGCATCGAGGACGACCGCGAGACTGCAGCGCTCATCGCGGAGGAACTGATCGACCGTGGTTATGCGGTCAGCGTCGCCTATGACGGCAGCGAAGGGCTTGCCGCCATCCTGAAAATCATGCCCGACCTGGTGCTGTCCGACATCAGCATGCCGGCGCTCTCGGGCTTTGAACTCCTGGAGCGCCTGATCGCGCTGGCCCCGCGCTTCTCGCGGATGCCCTTCGTGTTTTTGACCGCGCTGACCGATCGCGACAATGAGCTCAAGGGCCGGCAGCTCGGCGCCGACGACTATGTCACCAAGCCGATCGATTTCGAGGTTCTCGAGACCATCATCACGGCGCGCCTCAACGGCGTCGCCCGTACCCGGCTATGGCCGAAGACGGTCGACCTGAACGATCGCGAGGTCGAAGTCCTGACCTGGGTGGCGCGCGGCAAGACCTCAGCCGAAATCGCGCAAAT
>DASYOB010000033.1:0-9936 GCA_036008175.1 Allostellaceae bacterium | reverse complement strand
GTGCAGTGAAGTCGACAGAGGGTGGGCGCGGCGGCGTCTTTCGCCAGGCCGTCGGCAGCCAGCGCTGGGACGCGCTGAGCGAGGGACTTGCCGACGGCGCCGAGGTGCACGCGGTCACGGTGCATCCCGAAGAAACCGACGCCGTCTTCATAGGCACCACAAAGGGCGCCTATCGCAGCACCGACCGCGGTGATCATTGGAAACCCCTCGCGCTGCCCGATCGGAGCGCCGATGTCTGGTCGATCACGATCCACCCGACGGACCGGCGCACGATCTATGCCGGCTTCGGGCCGACCGGGGTCTATCGCAGCGACGATGGCGGCGACCACTGGAAAAAGCTGCCCGATCCGGGGCTGCCGGACCGGGTCCACATGACGTTCCCGTGCCGGGTCATGCGGCTCGATATCGATCCCGCCCGGCCCGATGACGTCTACGCGTGCATCGAGGCGAACGGCGCGATGCGGAGCCGCGATCGCGGCGAGAGCTGGGAGGATTGCACGCCCGGGCTCCTCCCCTTCGCCGAACAGGAAAAATACAAGAGCCGGATCGTCAGCCAGACCGAGATCGAGGGCATGCTCGACGGTCATGCGCTGGCGTGCAGCGCCGCGGCGCCGGGCACCGTCTTCCTCGCCAACCGCATGGGCCTTTTCCGCAGCGAGGATGGCGGCGGGCACTGGCAGGACGTCGATGTCGGCCGTTTCTCGCCGATGACCTATGGCCGCGACCTGCGCGTCTCGCCGCATGATCCCAAAATCCTCTACGCCGCGCTGAGCCCGGCGTTCCGCAGCGCCGACGGCGCGATCTACAAAAGCGAGGATGTCGGCCGGACCTGGAAGCGCTTTGACCACGGGGTCAAGGCCGCCGCGACGATGATGGGGGTCACCACCGATCCGCGCGACGCCGCGCAGGTCTATGGCGTTTCAAAAGCGGGCCAGGTCTTCGGCACGCAGGATGGCGGCGTCAGCTGGGTCGAGCGGCGCTTGCCCGAGGGCGTTGGCGACTGCTACGCCATCGCCTGCGGTTGATGGCGGAAATTCACCGAACGACAGGAGGAAACGATGGCAGGCACAACGCATATTTACGCCGGCGTGGCGGGCACCGTAGGCATGACGCACAGCGGCGGACTGGGCGGCGTCTTTCGTCAGGAAGTCGGCGGCAATAAATGGCAGAAACTGGGCGGCGGGCTCCCGGAAGACGCCGAGGTCCACGCGATTACCGTGCCGCCGGGCGACACCGACACGGTTTTTGTCGGCAGCACCAAGGGGCTCTACCGCAGCGGCAATCGCGGTGGCAAATTCGAGCGGCTGGCGCTTCCCGATGCCGAGGCGGATATCTGGTCGGTCTTGATCCATCCGAAAGACCCGCGGCGGATCTATGCCGGGGCGACGCCGATCGCGGTCTACCGCAGCGACGATGCCGGCGAGCATTGGAAGAAGCTTGCCGATCCGGGCCTGCCCAACCGCGTCATCATGGCCTTCGCCTGCCGGGTCATGCGGCTCGACGTCGACCCGAACTCCCCCGACGACATCTACGCCACGATGGAGGCGAACGGCGCGATGCGCAGCCGCAACGCCGGCGAGAGCTGGGAGGATTGCACCGCCGATCTGATCCGCTTCTGCGAGGAGCCTCGCTACCGCAGCCGCATCGGCAGCCAGACCGAGATCGAGGGGATGCTCGACGGCCACGCGCTGAGCTGCAGCGCCGCCGCGCCCGGCACCGTCTTCCTCGCCAACCGCATGGGCCTCTTCCGCAGCAGCGACAAGGGCGAGCATTGGGAAGACATGGAGATCGGCCGCTTCTCCCCCCTGACCTACGGCCGCGACATCCGTACTTCGCCGCTCGATCCGAAAATCATGTACGCGGCGTTGAGCCCGGCGGCGCGCAGCAGCGACGGCTCGGTCTACCGCAGCGACGATGTCGGCAAGACCTGGAAGCGCTTCGACCATGGCATCAAGGCAGACGCGACGATGATGGGTGTCGTCCCGCACCCGAAGGACCCGGACCAGGTGTTCGCGATCTCGCGCGTCGGCCAGGTGTTCGGCACGACGGATGGCGGTAAGAGCTGGACAGAGTCGCGCCTCCCCGAAGGGGTCCGCGACTGCTACGCCATCGCGTGCGGCTGAGCTGAGACCGTAGCCCCCACCCGCGCGCTATGCCGGCTTCCCTCCCCCGCTTGCGGGGGAGGGTTTCGCGCTTCGATCTCCGCCGAGCGCTCGCGAGCAGGATCCGGTTGCCGGCTTCAGCCCACCTCTCTCGCGGCGATGGCGTCGGCGAGAGCGATCATGCGGCGAGCCTCCTCGAGATGGAGGGCTTCGACCAGACGGCCCTCGAAGCGGACGGCACCTTTGCCAGCCGCTTCCGCCTCGGCATACGCGGCAATCAGGCGGCGCGCCCGCGCCACCTCCTCGGCGCTCGGGGCGAAAGCGGCGTTCGCCGGCGCGATCTGATCCGGATGGATCAGCGTCTTGCCATCGAAGCCGAGATCACGGCCCTGCCGGCAGGCGGCGGCAAAGCCTTCCGCATCCCCAAGGTCGAGATGCACGCCGTCGAGGAGCGCCCGGCCGTGGGCGCGACCGGCGAGCAGCACAAGGCCGAGCGCGGTCAGCAGCGGCAGGCGGTCGCGGGTCGAACGTGCGTGCAAATCCGCGGCGAGATCGGAGGTGCCGAGGACAAGCGCCGCAATCCGGGGGCTGGCGCCGGCGATTTGGGCGGTCGCGAGCACCCCCAGCGGCGTTTCGATCATGCACCAGACCGCGAGTTCGGGCGGGGCGCCAAGCACGTCGAGGAGATCGACGGTTAGGTGCACCCGCTCGGCGTTCTCGACCTTCGGCAGCAGCACCGCATCGATCGGCAGGGTCGCCGCGATGGCGAGATCGGCGTGGCCCCAAATGGTGTCGAGCGGGTTGACCCGCACGACAAGCTCGCGCGGTGCGTAACCACCGGTGGTCAGTGCCGCGGCGACGGCGGTGCGCGCGGTCTCCTTGGCTTCGGGCGCGACCGCGTCCTCGAGATCGAAAATCAGGCCGTCGGCTGGCAGTGCACGGGCCTTTTCGAGGGCGCGCGGGTTCGAGCCGGGCATGAACAGGACGGAGCGGCGCGGACGGATCGAGGGGCTCATCGCAAGCCTCGGTTTGACGGTTTTTCTGCCCATATAATCTGCGGCTGTGGAATTGGCAGCCTGGCATCGCCGCCGCCCAGTTGGACCATATGGACTCATCCCGCTCAACAACATCGTCGGACAGCCGCGAATACTGGTCTTGGGCTGCCTTCTGGGCCCAGTTTATCGTGCTCGGGCTGTTGGCCGTTGTCGGCGCGTTCTTCGCCAGCGACGGCGGCGACCCCGGCGATTACAGCTGCGGACTTTGGCTCAGTCTTGCTGCCGTCGCTCTGGCGTTTCTGCGCCTCAAGCAATACTTCGACGATGGGCGCACCGACTGGTCGAGTTTTCTGTTCGTTGACGACATGACCAATCTGATTGCCGTCATCATCGTCTTCATCGTCGTCGGTCTCGCCGGTCTATTGATTGCCGCCGGGTCGGATTCCGACAGCTTGCAGGCTGCCGGTGTCGCTCTGTTCGCGGCCAGTGGGATCGCCGTGTTCCTCAGCCTGAAGCATGTCTTCGACAGGCTCGACGCGCAGCGCTAAGCCGATGCCGACCGTTCTGTCGATCCAATCGCGCGTAGCCTACGGCCATGTCGGTAATGCCGCCTCGGTGTTTCCGTTGCAGCGGCTAGGCTGCGAAACCTGGGCGCTCGACACGGTCGCGTTCTCGAACCATACCGGCCATGGGCAGTGGCGCGGCTCGGTGGTGCCCGCGACCGTGATCGCCGAGCTGTTCGAGGGGATCGCCGCGCTCGGCGTGCTGCCGCATATCGACGCCGTCTTGTCCGGGTATCTCGGCGATGCCAAGACCGGACCCGTATTGCTCGACATCGTCGACCGGGTCAGGACCGAGAACCCGAAGGCGCTGTTCTGCTGCGATCCCGTCATCGGCGATGTCGACAGCGGGTCTTATGTCACCGAGGGCATCGCCGAATTCTTCCGCGATCAGGCGCTCGTCCGCGCCGATATCGTCACCCCGAACCGCTTCGAGCTCGAGTACCTGACCGGTACGACAATCGGTGGTGTCGCCGAGGCCGGCGCGGCGGCGGCCCGCTTGCGCGCGCTCGGCCCGAAAATCGTTCTGGTTACCAGCCTCGACATCCTGCCCGACCGGATAACGATGCTGGCCGCCGGGTCGGAGGGCGTCTGGATCGTCGAGACGCCACGGCTGGCGACGGTTTTGAACGGTTGCGGCGACGTCACCGCCGCGTTGTTTCTGGCGCGGCTGCTGCGCGGCGAGAGCCTACCCGACGCGCTCGCGCTGACCGCGGCGGCGATCTTCGCGGTGATCGAAACGACGCTGCTCCTCGGCCGCTATGAATTGGCGCTGGTCGCCGCGCAGGAGGAATTGGCCACGCCGAGCCGAAAGTTCATCCCGGAGCGACTGGGCTGAGAACGCGCGACCAGTCACCGCCCCGCTCGGCGGATCCGATACAGGACGGCGCGGCGCAATGGATGCCCCTCGGCAAATCCAGGAAAGTCGAAATCCTCCGCCGGGTTCCGGGTCATGCCAAGCCGTTCCATCAGCCGCCAAGAACGCCGGTTTGCCGGCGCGGTGAAGGCAACGATTTCGTGAAGCCCGAGGCGACCGAAACCGTCGTCGATCGTGGCGCGCGCCGCCTCGAGCGCATAGCCCTGCCCCCAATAGGAGCGAGCCAGCCGCCAGCCGATCTCGACGGCCGGGGTAAAAGGGGCCGGAAAGCGCACCCGGCTCAGCCCGATCGCGCCGATCAGGCTGGCTTCACCGGGAAGCTCGATTGCCCGATAAGCAAAGCCGTGCTCGGCGAGATGCGCCTGCATCCGTGCGATCCAGGCATCGCTGGCGCCGCGGTCGAGCAGCGGCGGCAGCATCTCCATGATCTCGGGGTCGGACGACATCGCGGCGAACGGCTCACGATCGGCGTCGCGCCATTCGCGCAGCACGAGGCGCGGCGTGCGCAACGATACGGCCATGACTACTTCTTGCCCGGGCCGCGGCCGGCCATCTGATCGAGGAACATCTCCTGCAGCTGCTCGAAACCTTTGAGACCGGCGGGCAGCCAAGTCTTCAGCATGCCCTCAGGATCGAGCGCTTTCAAATTGGCGCGCATGCGCTCCTCGACCTCCTTCATCAGCCTTTCCTGCATCGGCTTGACATCGGGCAGGCCGAAAAAGCCGCGCAGCTCCTCCGGGGTGCATTCGATATCGAGATTGATTTTCATCGCGGGCTCCGCTTTCGACAGGCTTTCTCGACAAGGCCGGCCGGGAATGGCAACACATACCCGAAATCATCCTGGGACGGACCGGCCATGGCTGTCGACATTCCCTATCGCCGTGAGATCGCTTTCGAATATGGCAAGTTGGAGCCGGTCGCGCCGGGAGTGCGCCGGATCGTCGCCCACAACCCGGGCCCGTTCACCTTCAAGGGCACCGGCACCTACGTCGTCGGCGAGGATGAGGTCGCGGTGATCGATCCGGGCCCCGACCTCGCCGACCACGTCGAGGCGTTGCTGGCGAGCCTAGAGGGCGAGCAGGTCACCCATATCCTCGTTACTCACACTCATCGGGATCACTCGCCGGCGGCGCGGGCCCTCAAGGCCGCCACCGGCGCGCCGACCTACGGTTTCGGCCCGCACGCCGGCGGACGGCGCGGCGAGCCCGGGGTCGAAGAGGGCGGCGACTGGGATTTCATACCCGATGTTGTGATCCACGACGGCGAATCGATCGAAGGCGAGAAGTGGCGGTTCGAGGCGGTGCACACGCCGGGACATACTTCGAACCACCTCTGTTTCGCGCTGCCGGATGCCGGCATCCTGTTCAGTGGCGATCATGTCATGGGTTGGTCGACCAGCGTCATCGCGCCGCCGGATGGCGACATGGCCGCCTATATGGCGTCGCTCGACAAGCTGCTCGGGCGGCGCGACGCCGTCTACTGGCCAACGCATGGCCCGGCGATCACCGAGCCGGCACGGCATGTCCGCGCCTTTGTCGCCCATCGCCGCGAGCGCGAGGCCGGCATCGTCGAGTGCCTCAAATCCGGAATCGAAACCACAGACGCGATTGTCGAGCGCCTTTACGTCGGTCTCAACCCAGCGTTGCGCCGGGCTGCGGCCCGATCGGTGCTCGCTCATTTGATCGATCTGATCGGCCGAGACATCGTTGTCGTCGACGGGCCGGCAACGACCGAGGCGCATTTTCGGCTCCGCCATCTCCCACCAAAACGCTAGCAGATCAGCCGCTTGCGCCGGTGCTTGTGGCCGATGCGCCATGCCGGTGTGAGAAAAATGCCGCAGGTGCTGTTCAACCCGCACGCAAGCCATTTTCGACGCTTTAGTCGAATGAACAGAAGTGCTATGTGCACGTTATTGTTCGTGGTGCGGCTCAGCTTGGGAGAGACCCGTGGTCAAGTTCGTTCAACCGTTATTTGTCGCTGGCTTTGTCGCGTTGCTCGGGGCCTGCGCACCGCCCCCTCCGCCACCGCCTCCTCCAGCGCCACCACCGATGGCGATGGCTCCGGCGCCCGCTCCGGCACCGGAAGTGCCGTATGTCGCGCCGCCGCGGTACCATCACTATGCCCGTTGCTCACATAGGTGCCACTACGTCCACCACCACTATCATCACCATTACCACCACGTTAAGCATTACGCTCCGGCCGCGGCCCCGCCGCCGGCGGCGAAGTAGGTAGGTCCTGGTCCGTGGCACTCTCAACGGGCGCAGTCTTTTCGGCTGCGCCCGGTCCGATCGGCGCGAAATTGGCCATCGAGGAGACCAAAATCAGTGGGTGAACGGTTTCGACGCTTTAGTCGAATGAACGGAAGTGATATGTGCGTGTTATTGTGTGTGGTGCGGCTCAGCTTGGGAGAGACCCGTGATTAAAATCGCTCAACCGTTGTATGTCGCCTGCTTCGTTGCGATGCTCGGCGCCTGCGCGCCGCCACCGGCACCGCCACCGCCACCACCGCCGCCGCCACCGGTGGCGGTAGCCCCGGCACCGGAAGTGCCGTACGTCGCGCCGCCGCCAGTCTGGCACTACGCCAAGCGCTGGCATCACCGTCGCTATTGCCATTGCGGGTACGTGCATCATCATTACCGGCACCACCACCGCTACGGCTATGGGATGGCGCCGGCCTCCGGGGAACCGGCGCCGATGGCTCCGCCGCCAGGTGCGGGTCCGGCCCCAATGGCTCCTCCCCCGGGTGCAGCCCCGATGGCTCCTCCAGGCGGACCGCGGCCCAGCGGCCACTGATCCGGCCTAAAGCTGATTACGGGCGCAGCTTTCGCTGTGCCCGTAATCGTTTCAGGCGAGATGCTTTAGGTATTGTGCGACGAAATCGCAATCGACTGACCGGGCATAGGCTTCGGTCAGCTGGCGTGTGACTGGCCCGGGAACCGGGTCCGCCAGCTTTCGGCCGCCGATGCTGCGCACGGGGCAGATGCACAGGCTCGTCGAGGTCATGAAGATCTCGTCGGCTGTGGCGGTATCGTAGAGGTCGAGATCGGCCTCCCGGCACGGGATGCCTTCTGCCGTACACAGATCGATTGCCGTCTGGCGGCTGACGCCTGGGAGGACAAAACGCTCGCGCGGCGTCAGCACGATGCCGTCGCGAACGAGAAAAATGTTGCTGCCGATACCCTCGGCGATGTGCCCCGCGGCGTCGAGCAGCACCGACCATGCTTCCTTGTCCTGCGCCTTGGCTTCGAGATCGGCCATGATCAGGTTCAAGTAGTTGTGGGTCTTGGCGCGCGGCGATAGCGAATCGGGCGGCACCCGGCGCGTCGGCGGCACGACGATGTCGATGCCGTCACGGAACAGCCGGGCGCGCGCCTTCAGCGGCAGTGGGATGCACTCGACGATAACCGTCGGGCCGGTTTGTTCCCAGCCCTCGTCGCCGACCGCGTCAACCCCGCGCGAAACGCGCTGACCGAGCCAGTAATCGGTTTCCGGCGTCAGAAAGTGCCGATTGCGCTCCAGCACATCTTCGCTGACCGAAATCATCTCCGCCGGCCCCAGGCCCGGGTCGATGCGCAGATAGCGCAGCGAGCGGTACAGCCGGTCGATGTGCTCCTTCAGCTTGAACGGGCGACCGTGAAACGTGCGGGTCATGTCGAAGGCGGCGTCACCGTATTTGAAGCCGCGATCGCGAAACGGCACGACGACCTCGCGCTCGGGCACGATGCGGCCGTTGAAATAGGCCACGCGATGGTTCGCCCGAGGATTGGCGGGAGCGGCGCTCATTGGAGGCCTCCGAACAACGGGGCGCGGGTTTCGACGAATTCCTCGACGGTGGCGACGAGCTTGTCGGCGTCGGCCTCGTCCAGCGCGATCGACAGCGTCATCATGCCGCGCTTGGCGAACCAGACCCCGCGCGCCAGCAAATCGAAATAGAACAAGTCGAGCAACCCGGCATGGCCCTTCGCCGCATCGGCGGCGGAGCGTATCGGCGCCGCGGTCATGTGCACCCCGATCATCGAGCCGAGCCCGGTGAACCGCATCGCCAGGCCGCGCCGGCGGACAACCGCGTTCAGCCGCTCGCGCAATCCGTCGCCGAACCGGTTGAGCGCAACCGCGCGCTCCGGCGTATAAATCTCGGTCAGACCGACGAGACCGGCGTTCATCGTCAGCACGTTGTTGTTGAAGGTGCCGGCGTGCTGGAACCCGTCCTTGCGGCGCGGGTCGAACCACTCCATCACCTCGGCCTTGCCGCCGAACGCACCGAAGCTCATGCCGCCCCCGACATATTTGCCAAGCGTCGTCATGTCCGGGAGGATGCCGTGTACCTCCTGCAGCCCGCCTGGCGCGAGGCGGGAGGTCATCACCTCGTCAAAGATCAGGACCGCGCCGGTCTCGCTCGCCAGCGCTCGCAGCTCCGCGAGAAACCCGCGTGTTGCCGGGATGCAGCCGCTGCCACCGAGCATCGGCTCGACAAGGATCGCCGCCAGGTCGCTACCGTTCGACGCGACCAACGCGCGGGTGCCTTCGATGTCGTTGTATTCGCCGAGCAGAAAGTCGAACGGCGCGTTGACGGCACTGCCCTTGCCGCGGAAATAGAAGACGCCGCCGTGATAGCCGCCGGCAAAGACCACGATCTTGTCGCGCCTGGTGATCGCGCGCGCAGCCGCGACCGCCATCAGATTGGCCTCGGTACCGGAATTCGTGAAGCGCACGAGGTCGATCGATGGAAAACGCGCGCAGATCGCCGCGGCAAAGCGCGCCTCGGCCGCGCCTTGAGCACCCAGATTCCACCCACTATCGAGGGCACGGTCGATCGCGCGCCGGATCGCCGGGTGGGAATGGCCGAACACCCCAGCGGTGAACTCGCTGAGGAAATCGACGTATTCGTGGCCGTCGAGATCCCACAGATGCGCGCCCTCGCCACGCGCCATGGTCAGCGGAAACGGCTCGACATAGATCGCCGAGCGGGTGTTGCCGCCGGGCAGCGCGTCGCACGCCTTGTCGTAGAGCGCACGGCTCTGCGGGTTGCGCGCGGCGTAGTGCTCCTCGGCCTCGCGGAGCGCGGCGTCGATGTCGATATTGGCGGGGCGGCTGTCAGGCATGGGCGGTCCTTTCGCCGTCTCTTTTACCAGACACGGGCCGGGTTCACCCGGATTTGCTGCGGCGGCGGTTTTAGGGCGCCGATCGTCCCGTTCACGCTATCATCGCGCAGGTTGAACGAGGCGGCGGATGGCGGAGCGCGTCGAGCGGCGGTTGGCGGCGATCCTGGCGGCGGATGTCGCCGGGTATTCGCGGCTGATCGGCGAGGACGAGGAAGGCACTCTTTCCGCTCTCCGAGCAGTACGACGTGAGATCATCGATCCCAAGATCGCCGAGCATCGCGGGCGCATCGTCAAGACCAC
>DASYOB010000032.1:0-9978 GCA_036008175.1 Allostellaceae bacterium | reverse complement strand
GTCCAGCGCCTTGCGCAGCGCCGAGATGTGGACGTGCAAATTGTTTTCCGCGACCGTGCGCCCCGGCCACAGCCGTGTCATCAGCTCGTCCTTACTGACGACGGCCCCTTCCGCCGATGCGAGCAGGTGGAGGACATCGAGTGCTCGGCCGCCGAGCTCTACAGGCTCGCCATCGTGCAGTAGGCGATGCCGTCGGAGATCGAACCGGAAGCGGCCGAAGCAGACCTCCTCGGGATCATTCGAAAGCTGCATCAAATGTCTTGCAGTTTTCAGAATCTTAAACGGCTGGCCCAAAGACCTTAATACCGCCGCGTCCCTAGTGTCCACGCCGTCGGCTCAGCTTCGCAGCACTGGCGGTGCGATCATGATATCGATTGCTTTTCAAGCTTGGCGGACGTGTTTGTTAGCAACGAGTGCGCTCGGCCTGCTAGTGCCTGTTGCGCCGGCTTGGGCCGACGCGGACGACGCGCTCGCCCCGGCGGCGGTTGCGGGTGAGATCGCCCACAAGCAGAAAATGCGACAGCTGTTTCCGGATTTGCTGAAGGGTACCCAGGCGACGCCACCGGTTATCCCACAGCTGGAGCTCGACGCCGATCCAACTGGAGTGATCGCAACCTATCAGCCAAACGGCACGACTCGGACCGCGACTAGCCCGTTCTTCCAGAATCTGGGGACCAACGGCCGCACCTGCTTTACCTGTCACGAGCCGCAGGACGCCTGGGGATTAAGCGCTCAGCACGTGCAGGATCGCTTCGAAGAAAACCCGACAGATCCGCTGTTCCGGCTCGTCGATGGCGCAACCTGCCCATCGGACAACGTGTCGTCAGTCGAGGCGATGCGCAAAGCGTATACCCTGGTTTTGAGCAAGGGCTTGATTCGTATCGGGCTGCCTATGCAGTCCTCGATGCAATTCCAGATCTTGAGCGTCGATGATCCCTATGGCTGCAACACCAATCCGACGACGGGCTTGACGGGTGCGCAAAGCGGCACCGCCTCGTTTTATCGGCGGCCGCTTCCTACCGCCAATCTGGGTTTTCTCAGCACCATCATGTGGGATGGCCGGGAAGCTAGCCTCTTCACCCAGGCCGTGGACGCGACGCTGACACATGCCCAAGGGGCAACACCCCCCACGGCTGCGCAGCAACAACAGATCGTTAGTTTCGAGGGCTGCACCACCGCCTTCACCCCGGCGCCTTGCACCAACACTCCGGCGGGCACCGGCTTGTTTACGGCTCAGATCCTCGACCGGAATGCCGATTATCTCGCCGCCGATGGGGCGAGCGGCGGCCCGGTCACCTTGGCGCAGCAGCTCAGCGGCTTTTTCGTCTGCGAGAATGATCCCTTGGGGCTGAGCCCGTGCACCCTCTCGTTCACCCCGGTGATCTTCACCGCCTATGACGCCTGGTCCAAGCTGATCGGCGGCGGTCCCGTCACCGAGGCGCGCCGCGCCATCGCGCGGGGCGAACAGGTGTTCAACTCGATCCCGATCGACATTACCGGGGTCGCGGGGATCAACGACGTACTCGGGGAGACGCATGTGCCGGGCTTCTGCGGCACCTGCCACGACACGCCGAATGCCGGCAATCATTCGGTGAAGGCGCCACTGAACATCGGCATCACCGATGCCGGGGCGCTCGCCCCGCCGGTGCTCGACATCTCCGGGCTGCCGGTATTCACGGTGATGTGTACTGCCGGGCCGCTGGCTGGCCAAACCTTTCAGGTCACCGACATCGGCCGCGCGATGATCAGCGGCAACTGCGCCGATATCGGCAAAACCAAGGGTCCGATCCTGCGCGGGTTGGCGGCGCGGGCGCCGTATTTTCATAACGGATCGGCGGCCACCCTGCTGGATGCCGTAAACTTTTACGATCAGCGCTTCGGCATCGGCTTCACCGAACAGCAGAAGACGGATCTGGTGGCCTTTCTGAATTCCCTCTGAGGAGATTCGCGCCCAGTGAACTCGGGCGCGCGTTCGCGCACATTGGAAGGAGGATGGCGCCAGGCCCGTGTATGGCGGCCGGCTTGGCCGGGTGCAGAGCGTAGAAAGGAGAGTGTAATGTTTGACGGCTTGACAGTTACGTTTACCGATCGCCGCTCAGATGCACCGCATGCGGCCGCAACCCTGCCGTGGCAATTGATCGTGCTGTTGATTTGTTGCGCTACACTCTCGGCCGTCCTCGCGATCCTCTATCCAGATGTGTTCGGGACGCCTCTCGAGCATTTCTAGCAGAACGCGCCATAGCTGCAGCGAACTGCTCTGGCGACGCGGCAGGCGGCACCTCAGAACGTGGCACCCGATCGCAGCCAGGCCTGCACTATTTCCGAGCCGGTGGCGAACCACACCCCGTCATGCGCGGCGATATAGGAGACCGCCTCGTCGAGCCCGCCGATCCGGTGCGGCACGCCGATCAGGTAGGGATGCAAGCAGATCGCCATGACCCGGCCGGAACTCGCGCCCTCGGCGTAGAGCACGTCGAACTGGCGCTTTATCGCCGCGACGAACTGATCGACCGTGCCGTTGCGGGTGTAGAGAAATGGCGAATCGTTAATCTCGTAGGAATACGGGATCGAGACCAGTTTCCGGCCGTCGTCGAGCGTGATGTAGAAAGGCTGGTCGTCGCTGACCCAGTCGGCGATGTATTGGACGCCCTCGTCGGCGAGATAGTCGAGCGTGTGCCACGTTTCAGCGAGGCCGGAGCCGAGCCAGCCGACCGGCTTCTTGCCGGACAGCGCGCCGATCTTCGATAGCGCGCGGGCGATCGATGCTTTTTCCTCCTCCGGCTCCATTTGGTTGAGCCACAGCGAATTGGTTTCGTTATGGCCGAGGATCTCCCAGCCCAACTCGACCGCCGCCCGCACGATCTGCGGGTGATGGTCGCAGATGTCGCTGTTGAGGGTCGGGCTGGCGCGAACGCCATGCTTCTGCAGCACGTCCATGACGCGCCAGATGCCGATCCGGTTGCCGTAATCGCGCTGCGCCCAGGCGCGTACCGAGGGCACTGAGGCGCGGCTGTCATAGGGGCTGCCGGCGATACCGCGGGTCAGCGGGAAGAATTCAATGTTGGGAATGATCCAGACGGCGAGCCGGGCGCCGCCCGGCCATTCGAGCTTCGGCCGGTCGTTGATCGGCACATAAGGGAAGGGGCCGTAATCGCGCGGTTCCATCGGGACCTCTGTCGCGGCAGGATGGCATCCGAACTATAGATCGGTCCGGAGGCCTGGGTGAAGCAGCCCGACCCGACGCACCTCGAATGGCTTGGCTTCGCCGATTTTTCGGCCGCGCTGCTGTACGAGGCGCTGCGGTTTCGGCAGAGCATCTTTGTCGTCGAGCAGCACTCAGCCTATGCCGATCTCGACGGGCTCGATCAGCGCGCGCGGCATCTGTTGTGGCGAAACGCGGGTGTCCTCGGCGGCTATCTTCGACTTGTCCCGTTCGAGACGGAAGGGCGGGTCGCGATCGGGCGGGTCGCCGTCGCCCCGGACCTGCGGCATCGCGGCCTTGCCCGCCGGCTGATGGCGGAGGCGCTGACGATATCCGCGCGAGACTATCCGCGCCACACCGTCACGCTCAGCGCTCAGACCTATCTGGCGCCATTCTACGAGCGTCTCGGCTTTGTCATGATGTCGGCGCCTTATGACGATTGCGGCGTGCCGCACATCGAGATGATCCGACGAGGCTGAGCGGTGGAGCGCCGTGTCATCTTTTCCGGCTGGCTGTTTCCGGCATTGCTGTTGATGCCGCAGCTGGCGGTGACCTTGGTCTTCTTCTTCTGGCCGGCCGCGCAGGCGATCCTGCAATCGGTCCGGCGCGAGGACGCCTTCGGCCTGTCGACCGTCTTTGTCGGCTGGGAGAATTTCGCGGCGCTGTTCGCCGACCCGGATTACGTCGCCTCGTTTGCGATCACGGGATTTTTCAGCGTCGCGGTCGCGCTGCTGGCGCTTGCGCCGGGCCTGCTCTTGGCGGTGATGGCCGACCGGGTCGTTCGCGGCGCCGCCTTCTACAAGACCGTGCTGCTCTTGCCCTATGCGATAGCCCCGGCGATCGCCGGCGTGTTGTGGATGTTTCTGTTCAATCCGAGCATCGGCGTCGTTGCGGCGGGGCTGCGCTGGCTCGGGGTCGAATGGAACTACCTGCTCGACGGCCGGCAAGCCATGCTGCTGGTTATCCTCGCCGCGGCATGGAAGCAGATCAGCTACAACTTTCTGTTCTTCCTCGCCGGCTTGCAGTCGATCCCGCCTTCACTGCTCGAAGCTTCTGCAATCGACGGCGCCAGCCCGCGCCGGCGGTTCTGGACCATCGTCTTTCCGCTGTTGGCGCCAACAAGCTTCTTCCTGATGGTGGTCAACATCGTCTATGCGTTTTTCGACACCTTCGGGGTCATCCACAACGTCACCCAGGGCGGCCCCGCAAAGGCCACCGAGATCCTCGTCTACAAGGTCTGGTACGACGGCATCGTTGGGCTCGATCTCGGCGGCTCGGCGGCGCAATCGGTGGTGCTGATGGCGATCGTGATCGGGCTGACGGCGATCCAGTTCCGCTTCATCGAGCGCCGGGTACATTACGCATGAGTACGGGCGGAATGGTGACGGCTCGGCGCAGTGCTTGGGTCCCGCATGCGATCCTGATCGTCGGCCTCCTGCTCGTGCTGTTCCCGATCTATGTCGCCTTCGTCGCCTCGAGCCATCCTCTCGCGGACATTCTTGAAGCGCCGATGACCTTGCTGCCGGGCTCGCGCCTCATCGCCAATTTCGGCGAGGCGCTCGACGCCGGTACGGTCAAGACCAGCGGCCAGCCGGTCGCGGCGATGCTGTTCAACAGTCTCGTCATGGCGCTCGCCATCGCCGCCGGCAAGATCGCGATCTCGCTGCCCTCGGCCTATGCCGTCGTGTTTTTCCGCTTTCCGCTGCGCCGGCTGTGCTTCTGGGCGATCTTCGTCACCTTGATGCTGCCGGTCGAGGTTCGCATTATCCCGACCTACAAGATCGTCGCCGACCTGTCGCTGATCGACTCCTATGGCGGGTTGACCCTGCCATTGATCGCCTCGGCGACCGCGACCCTGCTGTTCCGCCAGTTTTTTCTGACCATCCCCGACGAGCTGGTCGAGGCCGCCAAGATCGACGGCGCTGGGCCCTGGCGGTTTCTGATCGACACCGTGATCCCGCTGTCGCGCACCAACATCGCGGCGCTGTTCGTGATCCTCTTCATCTATGGCTGGAACCAGTATCTCTGGCCGCTGCTGGTCACCAATACGCCGAGCATGACCACGATCGTCATCGGCATTCGGCAGATGATCGGCAATGGCGACACGCAGACCGAGTGGCACATCGTCATGGCGACGACGCTTTTGGCGGTGCTGCCGCCGGTCGCCGTGGTGCTGCTGATGCAGCGCTGGTTCGTCAAGGGCCTGGTCGAGGCGGAGAAATAGGGTGACCGCCTACCGCCAAGCTACCCTCGACGATGCCGGCGAAATCCACGCGCTGTTGCTCGCGCTGGCGCCGGAGATCCCGTTGTTCGTGGAAAAGCTCGAAGACGAGGAACGGCTCTACACGCTTGTGCGCGACTGCGCGCGCTCCGGCGAATCCTGGGTCGCGATCGACGACGGCGGCCGCATCGTCGGCTTTGTCCTGGTCGCGCCGAGCCAGCTGCGCCGGCATTATGCCGAACGCGAGGCGCTTGAGCTGAGCTATGCCGGCGTGGCGGCCGATCATCGCGAGCGAGGCGTATTCGGTTGTCTGATCGCCAAGGTCCGCGCGCGAATGCTGCCAGTGACAACATCGGTGAACCCGCAGAATCGCTCCGGGATGTCCCAGCGGCTCGAAAAGCTCGGCTTTCGGCAGACCGGTGAGCCCGGCGGCGAGCAGCGTCTGCGCTGGGAGCCCGGCGCGAGCGGGTGAGACGACTTGCGCCACCGCGATCCGTGCCCTAAATATGACCATTCATGGTCACCACCGGAGAAAGCAATGACGGAGGTGTCGATTGCCGAGGCCAAGGCGAAGTTTGCGGCTCTCGTCGCCCGCGCCGAAACGGGGGAGCAGATTGTGGTCACTCGTAACGGGCGGCCGGTGGCCTGCCTTGGTCCGCTCCCGGCGAAGAAACCGATCGTTTATGGCGACCTTCGTGGCCTCTGGGTTTCAGATGATCTGTCCTTGCCGGACGAGATAATCGATGATTTCTATAAATCTGCCGAGAACACGGCGAGGCAATTTGAAGAGCTCAAGAGAGAAAAGTGACATCCGGGCTCCTGGTCGATACCCATATTTTGCTGTGGGTGCGGACTGACCCGGAAACACTTACGTCCGGCGAGCGGCGCACCATTGAAGGCGCGCAGATTCGTTACGTCAGTGCGGTAACCCTGTGGGAGTTCGCGATTTTAATCGGCCTGGGTCGCATCGAAGCAAGAGAGCGCCTGCTCGACGTGCCTGATGGGTACGATCTGCTCCCGATCTCGCCAGCTCATTGCAAGGCGGTGGCGAAGCTTCCACGGCATCACCGCGATCCCTTCGACCGGATGTTGATCGCCCAGGCACGAGCCGAACACGTGCCGCTCCTGACGCGCGACCAGGCGCTGACCGCCTACCGCGAGCAGGCCACGATCCTGCGTTTTCCCGACACATAGATGGCAACCCTGACCCTTGACGGAGTGCGCAAATCCTACGGCCCGCGCGAGGTCGTGCACGGCGTCACCTGCGCGGTCGAGGACGGCGAATTGGTCGTCGTGGTGGGACCATCGGGCTGCGGGAAATCGACCCTGTTGCGCATGGTGGCGGGGCTCGAAACCGTCAGCGCCGGGACTGTCGCGATCGATGGCAGGCTCGTGAACGGCGTCGAGCCGAAGGACCGCGACATCGCGATGGTGTTCCAGAACTACGCGCTCTACCCGCATATGAGCGTCTACGCCAACATGGCCTATGGGCTGCGCATGCGCCGCATGAGCCGGGGCGACATCAAGCGGCGGGTCGAGCATGCCGCCGGCATTCTGCAATTGGAAGAACTGCTGGAGCGCAAGCCGCGCCAGCTCTCCGGCGGACAGCGGCAGCGGGTCGCGATGGGCCGCGCCATCGTCCGCGACCCAAAGGTGTTCCTGTTCGACGAGCCGCTGTCGAACCTCGACGCCAAGCTGCGGGTGCAGATGCGGGTCGAGATCAAGCGATTGCAGCAGGAACTCGGCACCACCTCGCTTTATGTGACGCACGATCAGGTCGAAGCGATGACCCTGGCCGACCGGCTGATCGTGATGAATGCCGGCAATGTCGATCAGATCGGTCCGCCGCTCGAATTGTACGAGCGTCCGGCCACCGCTTTTGTCGCCGGGTTCATCGGCTCGCCGGCGATGAACCTACTGCCCGGCCATTTCAAGGATGGCGGCGTGGCGCTCGGCGATACGGTGCTGCCGCTGCACAGCCAGGCCGGCGAGACGCGCCGTCCGGTGCTGGTCGGGTTGCGGCCCGAGCATCTGGAACAGACCGCCGACGGCCCGCTCTCCGTGCGGGTCGAGCTGCTGGAACGGCTTGGCGCCGACACGATCCTGCATGGGCGGCTCGCCGGCGCCGACACGCCGCTGATCGTGCGGACCGCGGGCACGCCAGGCCCGCAGCTCGGCGAGACCGTCCGTTTCGCGATCCAACCGGAGCACCTGTACCTGTTCGATGCCGATAACGGCCGGCGCCTTTAATTGTTCTCACAGTCGATCAGGTGGAGGAACGAGCCGGAGACAGGGCCGCGTCGTAGCCCGCCCGGTCCGAGATCGGTCCCGCAGGAATCGACAAGCGCGAAGAGTGGCTCGGCGTCTCCGGCCCCGACAGTCGTTGTATGATGAAACTCGTGGCCGCGAAAACGCGCGCCGCGTGGCCCGAACGGGCTGTCAGCAATCAGCCGGGCGGTGCGGTAGCCGAGATGCAGTCTACGTGCGGCGAAGCTGGTCGCCAGCGGCAACAGCCCGGCCATGCGATACGCGACGCCACCGGCATCGGCGAGGCTTTCGCCGAGCAGCATATAGCCGCCGCACTCGCCGTAGATTGCCGATCCAGCAGCCGCAGCCTTGCGAAGCCCGGCGAGGCAGCGCTCCGCGCCGGCCAGTTTGCCGGCATGCAGCTCGGGGTAGCCGCCCGGCAGGTAGATCGCATCGGCCGCCGGATCGGGCGGCTCGGCGGCGAGCGGCGAAAAGAACGACAGCGCGGCGCCCTGTTGGCGCCAGCCCGCCAGCGTAGCCGGGTAGGCAAACAGAAAGGCGTCGTCGCGCGCCACGGCGATATGCTGTCCGAGCGGCGGCAGCGGCATCGCTGGACCGGATCCGGCAAGGCGGGATGGCCGGGCGAGCGCAACGAGCCGATCGATGTTGATCGCCGCCCCGACGGCAGCTGCGGCTCGGGTAATTATTGTCTCGCCCGCTCCCCGCTCGTTGGCCGGAACCAGACCGAGATGGCGCTCCGGCAGCGCCAGCCCCGCATCGGCCGGTATGGCGCCGAGGCAGGGCAACCCGGGAAGATGCCGCGCAGCGGCGGCTTCAAGCAGCTCGCGGTGTCGCCCGCCCGCGACCCGGTTGAAGATGATGCCAGCGAGCGGCAGTGCGGGGTCGTGCCGGGCAAAGCCGGCGATCAGCGCCGCCGCTGACGCCCCCTGCCGCCGCGCATCGACGGCCAGCACCACCGGCCAGCCGGTACGTCGCGCCAGCTCGGCGGTCGAGCCGGTTTCGCCATCGGGCCCGGTGCCGTCGAACAACCCCATGACGCCTTCGCAGAGGATCAGCTCGGCGGCGGCGCTCTCGAGTTCGGTCACGAGCCCGGCGAGGGTCTTGGGGCGCATCGCCCATGGATCGAGGTTGAGGCACTGCCCACCGCTCGCCAGAGCATGAAAGGTCGGATCGATGTAGTCCGGTCCTGCCTTCGCCGCCGCGATGCGAAGGCCGCGGTCGCGTAGATGGCGCAACAGCCCCGCCGTAATCAGCGTCTTGCCGCTGCCCGAAGCCGGTGCGGCGAGGATCAGCCCGGCGCCGGCCACGGGCCGCCGCCAAACCAGTCGAGCGCCGGGTGAAAGCGCACCGCGTCGCCGACGACGATGATCGTCGGCGCCTCGATACCGCTGGCTCTGGCCTCCAAGGCCGCCTCGGCCAAGGACGAGACCAGCACCCGCTGCTCGGGCGTCGTGGCTTTGCTGATGATCGCGACCGGCTCGCTCGGCGCCCGGCCGGCGGCGATCAGTTGGGCTGCGATCCCGTCGAGATTTCTCAGGCCCATATAAATGACGATGACCGGCGAGCCGCGTGCGATCGCCGCCCAGTCGACCGCGCCGAGCAATTCCCCGTTGCTGTCATGCCCGGTCACGAAGGTGACAGCCGAGTTGACGTCGCGATGGGTGACCGGGATTCCGGCATAGACGAGACCGCCTATCCCGGCGGTGATCCCGGGGACGATGCGGAACGGCACCCGTGCTTCGGCCAGCGCCAGCGCCTCCTCGCCGCCGCGACCGAAGACGCAGGGATCGCCTCCCTTCAGCCGCAGCACCCGCTTGCCGTCTCGCGCCAGCGCAATGAGCCGGGCGGAGATGTCGGGCTGGCTCGGCGACGGCCGTCCGCCGCGCTTCCCGGCATAGTCGAGCCCGGCGCCGAGGCGGGCCAGGGCCAGGATGCGCCGATCGACCAGCGCGTCGTAGACGACAGTGTCGGCATGATCGAGCGCATGTAGCGCCAGGGCGGAAAGAAGACCAGGATCGCCCGGCCCGGCCCCAACCAGCCACACGCTGCCGGGCATGAATTCGGGAAGCTGGAGGCGCGCGCTATCGATCATCGCGAGAACCTACAAAAGCTCGCGGCCGGAGGGTAGGCCGTCGCAGCGAGTGCCGGCCCGGCCTCGCGAAGCGCCTTGCGCCATCGGGCGCGAGGCGGTAATCACCGGACGCGGCCGCGGACCCGTAGCTCAGCTGGATAGAGCGCTGCCCTCCGAAGGCAGAGGTCGAAGGTTCGAATCCTTTCGGGTCCGCCA
>DASYOB010000031.1:0-7333 GCA_036008175.1 Allostellaceae bacterium | reverse complement strand
CCGCTGATGCGCCGGCTGGCGCCGGTGCTCGCTGGCGGTCCGGACCTCGACCGGATTTGGGCAAGGCTGGTAGACCGGGCGGGCGGCCCCGTCGAGGTCGAGACCACCGAGGACCCCGATCTGCATCTGATTGTGGACGGCGGGCGATTGGATCCGGTTGCAGCGAGCCGGCAGGCGTATACCTTTGCTCTGGACCGGCGGCCCGGTGCGCTTTGCGTCCGCTCCCGCAGCGTGATCCCGGCCGCGCTCGGTAGAAAGAGGGAGAGCCGAAAGCTCGGCGTGGCGATCAGCCGTCTGGTGCTAAGCCAGGCGGGCGTCACTACCGAAATCCGGTACGACGCTGATCTGTTCCCGGATGGCTGCCACCCCGCGGAATGCGGGTTCCGCTGGACGAATGGTGACCTCGCATTCTCGTCCGGGCTCCTCGCGCAAATAGAAGGCGAGGCGATGCTGGAGGTGCATCTGATGCACCGGTTGCAGTATCCGGTGTCTCCGGCAGGATACGGAAGCGCCGACATAAGCGAATCGCCGTTGCTTGTACGCGCCGGTCAGAGGCATCGGCTCTAATGATCCCAGGCTTGGCCCCGGCGGCTCGTGCAATCAGTCATGCTCGGCCTCGAACAGGAAAATCAGCCAGGTCAAGCCGCTGCTGGCAAAACAGCCACCGGCGATCCCCGGAAACGGCATGGTCGTCTACTGCGCTTTATGAACAACAATTTCGCTCCTACGGGAGGGTTGCTGCGCAAACCCTTTTGGGTGGTGCGGTGCTCGTCGCGGGGTGAGTTGATTAGATGGCGTCTCCTGTAGGGGCCCAGTACGTTTTTTTTGAGCCGAATGGCACCGGCGTCAGCGTCTCGCTGACGCCCAACGGCAGCAATCTGCCTGCGCCTGTACCGGGCAACGTCAACATCGAGGTCTTCACCGCGAGTCCCGGGAGCCTGGCGCCCGGATATCAGGGCAGCGCGTTTGCTGCCGGCGCCGGGGTCAACAATACCACCGTATTCGGGGCGGCTTCCCTGCAACTGCTCGCGGGCGATTACGCGGTTTACGGCGGTGATGCGATCAGCCTGGGCAGCGGCAATCAGAGTGTCGTCGGTGCGGTCGGCGATACGATTACCGGCGGCAGCGGTGCAGCGTTTATCGATGCCAGCGCGGGCTCGATTGCGGTCCAGATCGGATCCGCCGGCGGATCGGACAACATCTTCAGCGGCAATTTCGACGCCATCATGGGTGGGTCGGATGCCGCGACCATCCTCGGGGCGGCCGGGGACACGATAGATCTTGCTGGGTCGAGCGGCACAGCATTCATCAATGCGATGGCCGGCCACGAATTGGTGATGCTCGGCAGCGGTGCCGCGACTGTGATGGGCGCGATCGGCGATACGATCACCGCCGGCTCGGGTGCGGCGGGGATTGTCGCCACATTGGGCAACGCGCAGATCACGATCGGCTCATCCGGCGGATCGGACACGATCTTGAGTGGCGGCGGCGATACGATTTTGGGCGGCGCGGCCGCGGCGACGATCATCGGCGCGGCCGGCGACACGATTAATCTGACTGGCGGCACCGGCAGCGCCAACATCAACGCACTGGCCGGGCAGGAGTCGGTGACCCTCGGCAGTGGCCCGGCGACCGTCTTTGGCGCGGGCGGTGACGCTATCTCGCTTGGGGCCAGCGCCGCGGCCTTTGTCGATGCCGATCTCGGCGGCATGTCGGTGCGGATCGGCTCGTCCGGCTCGGATACGATTTTCGACGCCGGCACGACGGGTCACGACACAATCACCGCGGCAAGCGGCGGCACCGCCAGCGCCAATGTCATCCTCGCGGCGGGGGATAAGATCGACCTCACCGGCGGCATGGGCAATGCGACCGTCAACGCGCTGGCCGGAAACGATGCGGTAACGCTCGGCAGCGGCGCCGGTACCGTGTTTGGCGCTTCCCGCGACTCGATCTCCGCCGGGGCAAGCGCCGCGGCCTTTATCAACGCTACCCTCGGCGGCATGTCGGTCACGCTCGGCTCGAGCGGTTCCGACACGGTCTTCAGCGGGGCCGGCGACACGATCAACGGGGCGGCCGGCGGTACTGCGAATGCGACGATCCTCGGTGCGGCAGGCGACACGATCAACCTGACGGGCTGGGCCGGCAGCGCGAACATCAACGCGACCCCGGGCCACGAAGCAGTTACCGTCGGGGGTGGCGCCGCGACAGTGTTCGGCGGCGCGAACGATACGATCTCGCTTGGCGCCAGTTCGGCGGCCTTTGTCAATGCCAATCTGGGCAGCATGTCGATCCAGGTCGGCTCGTCCGGCTTGGATACGATTTTCGACACCGGCACCGCAGGCGGCGATACGATCACCGCGGCCGCCGGCGGCAGCGCCAGCGCCAACATTATCTTGGCCAGCGGCGACAAGGTGGATCTGACCGGCGGTATGGGCAACGCAACGGTCAACGCGCTGGCTGGCAACGATACGGTAACGCTCGGCAGCGGTCCGGCGACGGTCTTCGCGGCGCAGGGCGACACCGTCACCGCCGGCGCCGGAACCTCGCTTATTGCCTTCGGCTCAGGCGCCGTCAACGTCAGTCTCCCGGGTGCGCACGGCGCGGCCACGATCGGGGATGTCGGCATCCAGGGCACCGATACGGTGACCGGCTTTACCCAGGGTCAGGATCTGATCTTCTTCAACGGTCAGACCGATACGACGGGCGGAACCAGGGATCAGGTCATCGCGGCGCAGACGCACCCCACGGCCAGCAGCACCTTGCTGACTTTCCCCGATGGCACGACGATGACGCTCGTCGGCATTAGTGCCGTCGACAAGACCTTCTTCAAATAATCGGATCGACGAGAAATAACCGGATAAGGCGGCCGCTCCATTCGCCAATGCTGTTAGCTTGCGCGAATACGGTTCACGCCGGGGCGAATTTGCCGAACATCCGCCTTCATGCCCTGGCAAGCTTCCTCCGGTGCCCGAACTGATCCGAGCAGGGCTGCGCATCGCCCGCCATCTCGTCGGCCGCGGCCAGGCTGACCATCTCTCTCGCGGCGCCTGAAGTGACAAGAGATCCCCGCCGAGTCGAAACTACGACCTATTCGCTGAAGCGACGGACGGGCGGAAGCAGATCCTTTGCATGTACGCTGGCTTCGCTCGCGAGCTCTGCCCGATCATCCTTGGGCACTCGCAAGGGCAGGAGAAGGCGCTCACTTACCAGTTTGGCGGCCAAAGCAAATCGGGCTTGCCGCCCGAAGCCGAGTGGCGCTGCCTCTGGCTGTCGAAGGTGAGCGACGTCCAACTCCGAGACGGCCGCTGGTATTCAGGCCCCAGTCACAGCCGCCCGTAAGGCTGCGTCGAAAGCGTCGATCTCGACGTCAATCGCGCAAGCCCCTACCGCTCGAAGCGCCGGCATCGCTAGCTCTTCAAGCGGTGGGGCGCCGCACCACCTCAGAACCCGCCCATGCCGCCCATGCCGTGATCGTGGTCGTGCGGCATCGCGCCCTGTTTGGGCTCCGGCCGGTCGGTCACCATCGCCTCGGTAGTGATCAAGAGGCCAGCGACCGAGGCGGCGTCTTGCAACGCCACGCGCACGACCTTTGCCGGATCGATGATGCCGGCGGCGACCATGTCTTTGTACTGCCCGGACTGCGCATCGTAGCCGAAGTTTGGCTCGTTCTGGTCGGTCAGCTTGCCGACGACGATGGCGCCATCGGTGCCGGAGTTCTCGGCGATCTGCCGGGCCGGCGCCTGGATCGCCTTGCGGACGATCTGAATCCCGACCTTCTGGTCGCTGTTCGCCGGTGTCAAGCCGTCGAGAACCTTGCTCGCGTACAGCAGCGCGACGCCGCCGCCGGGAACGACACCTTCTTCGACCGCGGCTTTGGTCGCATGCATCGCGTCATCGACGCGGTCCTTGCGCTCCTTCACTTCGACCTCGCTGTTGCCGCCGACGCGGATCACTGCGACGCCGCCGGCAAGCTTGGCCAGCCGCTCCTGCAATTTCTCGCGGTCGTAGTCCGAGGTGGTTTCCTCGATCTGCGCCTTGATCTGGGCGATCCGGCCTTCGATATCGGCCTTCTTGCCGGCGCCGTCGATGATCGTCGTGTTTTCTTTCTCGATGCGCACCTTCTTTGCGCGGCCGAGCATGTCGAGGGTGACGTTTTCAAGCTTGATGCCCAGGTCTTCGGAAATAACCTGGCCGCCGGTCAGAATCCCGATGTCTTCGAGCATCGCCTTGCGCCGGTCGCCAAAGCCCGGCGCCTTGACCGCGGCCACCTTGAGGCCGCCGCGCAGCTTGTTGACGACAAGGGTGGCGAGCGCCTCCCCTTCGATATCCTCGGCCACGATCAGCAGCGGCCGCCCGCTCTGCACGACGGCTTCCAGCACCGGCAGCAGCGCCTGCAGGCCCGACAGCTTCTTCTCGTGGAGCAGGATGTAGGCATCATCGAGCTCGGCGACCATCTTCTCTGCATTGGTAACGAAATACGGCGAGAGGTAGCCGCGGTCGAACTGCATGCCCTCGACCACGTCGAGCTCGGTCTCGAGGCTCTTCGCCTCCTCGACCGTGATCACGCCCTCATTGCCGACTTTCTTCATGGCTTCCGCCAGCATCCGACCAATCTCGGCGTCGCCATTGGCCGAAATCGTGCCGACCTGGGCGATCTCCTCGTTGGTCGACACCGGCTTCGCGCGCTTCTCGATGTCGCCGACCATCGCTTCGACGGCGATGTCGATGCCGCGCTTCAAATCCATCGGGTTCATGCCGGCGGCAACCGCGCGGATGCCCTCACGCACCATCGCATGGGCGAGGATCGTCGCCGTCGTCGTGCCGTCGCCGGCGGCCGTGCTGGTCTTGTTGGCGACCTCTTTGACCATCTGCACGCCCATGTTCTCGAACTTGTCGCTGAGCTCGATCTCCTTGGCGACGGTGACGCCGTCCTTGGTGATACGGGGCGCACCGAACGACTTGTCGAGGACCACGTTGCGGCCCTTCGGGCCGAGCGTCACGCGGACCGCGTCCGCGAGAATGTCGATGCCGCGCAGCATCCGTTCGCGCGCATCAGAACTATGCCGAATGTCTTTGGCAGCCATGATCTATTTTCTCCTCAGCTGGCAATGATGCCGAAAATGTCGGATTCTTTCATGATCATCAGATCTTCGCCATCGAGCTTGACCTCGGTGCCGGACCATTTTCCGAATAGCACCCGATCGCCAGTCTTGACGTCGAGGACGTGCAGCGTTCCATCCTCACCTCGGGAGCCAGGGCCGACGGCGATGATCTCGCCTTCCATCGGCTTTTCCTGGACCGTGTCGGGGATGAAGATGCCACCCCGCGTCTTCTCTTCTTGACCGACGCGCCGAACCAGCACGCGGTCATGCATGGGGCGGAAACTCATCCCGGCTCTCCTGTAAATCGATCGGGGAAGAGGGATGAGCTTTAGCACTCCCAAGCGCCGAGTGCTAACAGAAAGTTGAGAGGCGGGCCTCTTGCCCAATCAGGCGCCGCCATACAGAGCGAATGCGCATGGTCAGACGGCGGATCGGTCGGCCGCGTGAGAGATTACGGCTAGGTGCCGGCCACAACAACGGCCTGCCATATCGCCGCGTAATGACAACCCGCTGCGAGCACAACGAAACCGTGCCAGATCGCGTTTTGGAACGGCAGCGTCTTCCAGACATGGAAGGCTGCGCCAACCGAATACAGCCCACCGCCGGCCACGATCAAGAACGCGGCCGGCTGCGGCAGGGAGGCGAACAGCGAAGGCACCAGGAACAGCCCCAGCCAGCCGAACCCGAGATAGATGACGATTGAGAGGCGCCCGAAGTGGCGCGGATATCGCAGCTTCATGAGGGCGCCGACAAGCGCTAGCGCCCATATGCCCGCCGTCAAGCCGATGGCCAGACCGCCGGAAAGAAGCCGCATGGTGAACGGCGTGTAGGTACCGGCGATCATGACGAAAATCGCGGCGTGATCGATCCGCCGGCGAAACTCTTCTCCGGCGCGCGACCGCCCGCGATTGTGCGCGGCGGAGGCGCCCAGCATCGCCAGCAGAGCGAGCGAGTAGACCAACGCCGCGAAGAAAGTCAGAAGATCGGCCGAAACCGCGGCCCGCATCACCATCGCGACCGCCCCGGCGCCGGCGGCCACGAGGGCGACGATATGTACCGCATGGTCCGCTGCGCGTTCGGCCTCTCGGTAAGGAGAACGCACTCGAACCGCGCGCTGCATCGCAAGGATGCGGCGCGTGGCCGCGACGTTGTCCGGTATGGCGCGACTCATCGTGCAGCGGGGGGCAAACCGGCGGTCGCGACCGCCGCATCGGCGTTGGCTAGTCTCACTCCGCAGCGCGTCTGGTGCTGATGCCGAGGGCCCTTGCGACTCCGGCGCCATAGGCCGGATCGGCCTTGGTGCAATTGGCGATGTGCCGCTCCTTGACATGCAGGCGCGCATCGCCCATCGCGCGGGCCGTGTTCCCGAACAGGGCCTGTTGCTGGGCGGGTGTCATCAGGCGGAAAAGTTTGCCCGGCTGCTCCCAGTGGTCGTCGTCGACGCGATGGTCCCAGTGCGCCCCGTCGCCGTCCACCGGCAGCGGCGGCTCGGCAAAATCGGGCTGATTGTCCCAGAGGCCGGCGCTGTTGGGATTGAAGTTAATCGTGCCGCCGAGATTGCCGTCGGTGCGCATCTTGCCGTCGCGATGATAACTGTGGAACGGGCATTTCGGGGCATTGACCGGGATGTGGTTGAAGTTGACGCCAAGCCGGTAACGCTGCGTGTCGCCATAGGAGAAGAGACGCCCCTGGAGCATCTTGTCGGGGGAGAAGCCGACGCCGGGCACGATGTTGGCGGGCGAGAAGGCCGCCTGTTCGACCTCGGCGAAGTAGTTATCCGGATAACGATTGAGCTCCATCACGCCGACCTCGATCAGCGGATAGTCCTTCTGCGACCAGACCTTGGTGACGTCGAAAGGATTGTGCTTATGGGTCCTCGCCTGCACGTCCGTCATCACCTGGATGAAGAGGGTCCAGCGCGGGAAGTCGCCGGCGTCGATCGCGTTCAAGAGGTCGCGCCCGTGGCTCTCGCGATCATTGGCGACCAGCGCCGCGGCCTCGGAGTCGGTCAGGTTGGCGATCCCCTGCTGCGTGCGGAAATGGAATTTGACCCAGATGCGCTCGTTCGCCGCGTTGATCATCGAGAAGGTGTGGCTGCCGAACAGGTGCATGTGGCGAAAGCTCTTCGGGATGCCGCGGTCCGACATCGTGATGGTGACCTGGTGCAGAGCCTCGGGCAGCAATGTCCAGAAGTCCCAATTATTGTCCGCACTGCGCAGCCCGGTGCGCGG